>NZ_CP062121.1:5932500-6807500 GCF_014843395.1 Variovorax sp. 38R | reverse complement strand
AGCACGGCGGCCGCGAGGGCCAGCACGAACAGTGCGATCAGCGGACGGGCGCCATGGGCACCGGCACGGGCGGCCTGGATCTGGCCGAAGAGAACTTCGGCGCGACGGACGCCGGGATGTTCGGTGGGTTGGTCAACGTGGACAAAGCTGGTCATGATGCATCCCTCCTAGGGATAAGTGGTAATCAGTGGTGGCGAACAAGGCCGATGGGTCGATATTAGGGATTACCCCAGTGTTTGGCCACTTTATCTTTCTGATGCTTATCATTCACATCGCTGATGGATGTCAATTTCCGCACATTCGACCTGAACCTGCTTCGCGTCTTCGATGAGGTGATGGCGGAGCGCAACCTCACGCGCGCCGCACGCAACCTCGCAATCACCCAGCCGGCCGTGAGCAACTCGCTGCGCCGCCTGCGCGAGCTGCTGGGCGACGAGCTGGTGCGGCGTTCCGGTGCGGGCGTCGAGCCCACGCCGCGGGCGCAAGCCCTCTGGCCGACCGTGCGCGACGCCTTGCGCCAGCTGCAGCACACGCTGGCACCGGGTGAATTCGATGCCGGCACAGCCGACACGACCTTCCTGCTGGCCATGGCCGATGCCACGGCCGCCGAACTGATGCCGGGGCTGGTGAAGATCGCAGAAGAAGAAGCGCCCGCCATTTCACTGCGCGTGCTGCCGCTGACCACGCGCGACCCGCGCCGCATGCTGGAACATGAAGAGGTCGACATGGCCGTCGGCTACTTTCCGGCGGTGATCGCGAGCCTCGCAGCGCGCGGGCAGTCGGGGGTGGGAGTGCCGTTCGAGACCCAGCGGCTCTACCTGGGCCAATATGTATGTGTGATGCGGCGCGGCCATCCGCTGGCAGGTGCGCCGTTGACGCTCGACAGCTACTGCGCGGCGCGTCACCTGCTGGTGAGTTTTTCGGGCCGCCCCTACGGCTTCATCGACCAGACGCTGGGCGCCATGGGGCGCGAGCGGCGGATCGCGGTGACGGTGAACCAGTTCTTCACCGCCGGGCGCGTGGTCGCCAATTCGGACCTGCTGGCGGTGCTGCCGCGCCACTTCGTGAGCGTGACCGGCATCGAGGAGCAACTGGTGGTGCACGACCTGCCGTTCGACCAACCGCCGGTGCACGTGGATGCCATCTGGCATCGGCGCGCCCAGCACGGGCATTCCCACGAGTGGCTGCGAACGGCGCTGTTGCGCTCGGCGGCCGCGGCGTTCGCGGGCTCGGTTCACGGGCAGGCGTGACCCGCCCCTTGAACCAGGGTGCGCCGCTCGAGGCGGCGCGGGTCAGTCAGTTACCTGACGACGCTGAGCCAGGCGGAAGCCGCAGCACGCAGCTCTTGCGCGTGGTGCGCGCCACGGCCGGCACGGCTGTCGGCGCTTTCCATCAGCGCAGCGGCGTGGCTGGGGGTCTGGGTCGGCGACGAACGGAAGAAACGGGCCACTTGGGCAAGAAGACTGAACATGACGGTACGCGGCGTGTGGCTGCGACAGAGTTGATTAACGATGGATGTAGATTAAGGGTAATCCCTAGTAAAACAAGCCCCACGTTATGCATCTCGCGCATAGTGCGATTCACCTAGACTGATCCGACGATGAAGTTGCAACTGCTCTCCGACCTGCACCTGGAATCCCACCCGCGCTTCCATGCCGACCCCATTCCGGGCGCCGACCTGCTGGTGCTCGGGGGCGATATCGGCTCTTATCAAGAAGGCTCCCGCCTGACCGACACCGATTTCGGCCTGGGCCGCTTCTCGCCACGCAACGGCTGGCCGACGCCGGTGGTCTATGTGCCGGGCAACCACGAGTACGACAATCTCGATTTCGACGCCACGCATGCACGCCTGCGTGCGCTGTGCGACGAGCTCGGCATCCTCTGGCTCGAGCGCGAGACCCTGGTCATCGAGGGCATCCGCTTCATCGGCACCACGCTGTGGGCCGATTTCGACGCGCTGGTCGAGCCCCGCGACGGGCTCGCCGAAGCGCTCAAGAAGCGCGGCAAGGCGATGCGTGCGGCCGACTTCTACCTCGAGAAAATGGCCGGAACGCGAAACGGATTGCCCTTCATGGCTGCCGAAATGCGAGAGCAAGCGCTCACCTGCCAGACTTGGCTGCGCGACGCGCTGGCCCAACCCTTCGACGGCACGACGGTGGCCATCACCCATTTCGCGCCCAGCCTCGCCAGCGCCGACCCCCGCTACGGGCTCACGCCCGGCACCGCGGGTTTCTGCAATTCGCTCGACGAGCTGCTGCCGCACGCGCAACTCTGGCTGCACGGTCACCTGCACTGCCCGTTCGATTACGTGAAGGACGGCTGCCGCGTGGTCGCCAATCCACTGGGCTACCGCAGCAACGGCGAACAAGAGGGCTACCAGCCCCAGTTGCTGATCGAGGTCCGCTGACCGGCCGCTTCGCCCGTCAGGCGTTGCGGCCCTTCGCCACGAGGCGAATGCCCGGCATGAGTTCGGCGGCCAGTTCGGGCCGCTCCAGCGCGTAGTCGAGATTCATGCGCGCGATCTCGACGTGCTCTTCGCCGAGCGCCTGTGCGCGCGAGCCTTGGCCGCGCTCGATCGCCTGCACCATCGCGTGGTGCGTGCGATGCGCCTGCCGCATCCACTGCTGCCCCTCTTCCATCGACGACTGCATCGGCAGCATCGCGCTGGGCGCGGCAAAGGGCTGGCCGCCGAGCATGTCCATCACGCGCTTGAGCGCGAGGTTGCCGCAGCCTTCGAGGATCAGCTTGTGGAAGCGGTCGTTCATCTCGACGTACGCGGCGTAGTCGTCGATCTCCATGCTGGACTTGTTGACGGCGCGGTCGCCGTCTTCCAGGCAGTCTTTCAGATCGCGCAGCAACTGGCGCGAAACGCCGTCTTCGGCCAGCAAGCGTGCGGCGAAGCCTTCGATCACGCCGCGCACGCGGATCGCGTCGGCCACTTCCTGGGAGGTGAAGCGGCGCATCTGGTAGCCGCCGCTGGGCGACTGCTCGATCAGGCCTTCGTGCTCGAGGCTGGCCAGCGCCAGGCGCACCGGCGTGCGCGAGGCCCCGAGCTTCTCGGCCAGCGGGATCTCGGCCAGCCGCTCTCCAGGCACGAATTCGCCCTTGAGGATCAGGTCGCGCAGTTGCACGAGCACGCGGGATCGTTGGGAGTCCATCGGGAGGCGCCAGGGCAGCAGGGAGAGGGATGAATGGGCGGATTCTAGGAGAACCGCCCGCCGCTGCACGCAGCATAGCCAAACGGGCGCGTTTGTTGCATGCAGTGCAAATAGATGTGTGTCAAAAACCCACAAACACCTCAGCGTTAACCCTATATATAGCGCCTCACAGCCCCAAAGCAGGGCGAACGAGTCGATGAAAGTTTGACCTTTGTCAAAAATCACCAAGACAATGCATACAACTGCATGCAATGCCTGCAGGCCTTCTGACAAAGACCTCTCGATGGAGCCCGCACGATGATCAGCGCCGAGCAAAACGATTTCATCACCCGCGTCGGACCCGGCGCACCCGCCGGCAAGCTGCTGCGCCGCTACTGGCAGCCGGTGGCCCTAGCCGACGAACTGGCGGGCCCGCGCCCGGTCAAGCCCGTGAAGCTCATGGGCCAGGACTTCGTGCTGTTCCGCGACGAGAGCGGCCAGCTCGGCATGCTCGACCGCGACTGCCCGCACCGCGGCGCCGACCTCGCCTTCGGCCGACTCGAAAACGGCGGCATCCGCTGCGCCTTCCACGGCTGGCTGTTCGACGCCAAGGGCAACTGCCTGGAGACGCCTGCCGAGCCCGCCACCAGCAAGCTGTGCAGTCGCATCAAGCAGTCGGCCTACCCGGTGGTCGAGAAGGCCGGCGTGGTCTTCGCGTACATCGGCGAGGGCGAGCCCCCGGCCTTCCCCGACTTCGACTGCTTCGTCGCGCCCGACACCCACACCTTCGCGTTCAAGGGCCTGTTCGAATGCAACTGGCTGCAGGCGCTCGAAGTGGGCATCGACCCCGCGCACGCCTCGTACCTGCACCGCTTCTTCGAGGATGCCGACACGTCGGAAAGCTACGGCAAGCAGTTCCGCGGCGCCTCGGCCGACTCCGACATGCCCATCACCAAGGTGCTGCGCGAGTACGACCGCCCCGACATCAGCGTCGAGCCCACCGACTACGGCTTCCGCCTCAAGGCGCTGCGCAAGCTCTCGGAAGACACCACCCACGTGCGCGTGACCAACGTGGTGTTCCCGCAGGCCTTCGTGATCCCGATGAGCGCCGAGATGACCATCTCGCAATGGCACGTGCCCGTGGACGACACGCACTGCTACTGGTATGCCGTGTTCACCAGCTTCACCGGACCAGTCGACAAGCAGCAGATGCGTGACCAGCGCCTGAAGCTGTACGAGCTGCCCGACTACACCTCGCGCAAGAACAAACGCAACAACTACGGCTTCAGCATCGAAGAGCAGCTGACCGAAACCTACACCGGCATGGGCGACGACATCAACGTGCACGACCAGTGGGCGGTGGAGTCGCAGGGCGCCATCCAGGACCGCACGCGCGAGCACCTGGGCAGCACCGACAAGGGCATCATTGCCTACCGCCGCGTGCTCGTGAAAGCCATCGAGGCCACGCTCGCAGGCGAAAGCGCGCCGATGCTCATCGATGCCGCGCAGGCCAGCGCCATGACCGGCCCGCCGTCGATCGACGGCATCGGCAAGGTCGTCGATGAAGCTGCCACCGAGGCCTACTGGCAGGACGCCGACCGCGCGCGCCGCCTGAAGTCCGACTGGGCGTCCGCACGCCTGGCCGCCACGGCCTGAGCACGCGCCATGAACAGCCACACCTTCGTCGACCGCTTCGGCCTCTGGTCGGCCGACCAGCATGCGCAAGCGCGCGAACTCGTGCGCCGCATCGACAGCGGCGAGGTGGACACCGTCCGCTTCGCCTGGCCCGACCAGCACGGCCTGCTGCGCGGCAAGACCCTGGTCGCGAGCGAGGCGCGCTCGGCCCTGTGGGAGGGCGTGAACCTCACCTCCACCTTGCTGGCCAAGGACACCTCGCACAAGACCGTGTTCCCCGTGTTCAGCGCCAACGGCGGCTTCGCTATCGAAGGCCTGCAGGGCGGCGCCGACTTCACCATCGTGGCCGACCCCGCCACCTTCAAGGTGCTGCCCTGGGCGCCGCGCACCGGCTGGATTTTGTGCGACGCCTACATGGCCGACGGCCGGCCCTGCCCCTTCGCGACGCGGCAGATCCTGCAGCGCGCGGTGGCGCAGCTCGACGAACTGGGGCTGGACTTCATCGCCGGCCTCGAGGTCGAGTTCCACGTCTTCAAGCTCGAAGACGCACGCATGGGCCTGTCCGACTCGGGCCAGCCCGGCGAACCGCCGCGCGTGTCGCTGCTGTCGCACGGCCACCAGTACCTCACCGAGCTGCGCTACGACCGCGTCGACGGCCTCATGGAGCTGCTGCGCTCGCAGCTCGTGGCGCTCGGCCTGCCGCTGCGCTCGCTCGAGATCGAGTTCGGCCCGAGCCAGTTCGAGCTCACCTTCGGCCCCACGGCCGGCGTGACGCCCGCCGACACCATGGTGCTGCTGCGCAGTGCCATCAAGCAGATCTGCCAGCGTGCCGGCCTGCACGCCACCTTCATGTGCCGCCCGAAGATCCCCAACGTGATGTCCAGCGGCTGGCACCTGCATCAGTCGTTGCGCCGCAAGAGCGACGGCGTCAACGCCTTCATGCCCGAGCCCGGCGGACGCGACCTCAGCGAGATCGGCATGCACTACCTCGGCGGCCTGAAGGCGCACGCCTGCGGCGCAGCGGCACTGGCCAGCCCGACGATCAACGGCTACCGCCGCTACCGCCCCTTCTCGCTCGCGCCCGACCGTGCGATCTGGGCACGCGACAACCGCGGCGCGATGCTGCGTGTGCTTGGCGGCCCGGGCCAGAACGCCTCGCGCATCGAGAACCGCGTGGGCGAGCCGACGGCCAACCCGTACCTGTACCTCGCGTCACAGCTGTTCTCGGGCCTGGACGGCATCCGCCACCAGACCGACGCGGGCCCTTCGGCCGATGCGCCCTACGAAACACCGGCCGAGCAACTGCCGCGATCGTTGAGCGACGCCCTCGCCTGTCTGCGCAAGGACGAAATGCTCAACGCGCAGATGGGCAAGGTCTTCGTCGACTACCTCTGCCACATCAAGGAAGCGGAAATCGCCCGCTTCAACCTCGAAGTCTCGGAGTGGGAACACCGCGAGTACTTCGACATGTTCTGAGTCATTCAATGCCCACGATCCACTACATCCTCAAGGACGGCACCACGCGCGAGGTCGACGCCAAGGTCGGCGCCAGCGTGATGGAAACCGCCATCCGCGGCAACGTGCGCGGCATCGACGCCGAGTGCGGCGGCTGCTGCTCGTGCGCGACCTGCCACGTCTACGTCGACGACGCGTTCCTCGAACTGCTGCCGCCGCCCGACGACATGGAAAGCGCGCTGCTCGATGCCGTCGCCTCCGAGCGCCGGCCCGGTTCGCGCCTGAGTTGCCAGCTCAGCGTGAGCGCCGCCCTCGATGGCCTCACGGTGCGTGTGCCCGATACACAGGTCTGACCAGCGCGTCGGGCATCATCGCCCGCTGCCAAACATCCGGTTACAAGCCAGCGACGCCCGCGCGGCGCATTCCACTCCCACAGAAAGGCGTTTTTTCATGACGACGACGATGACCAAGCGAACCCTCCTCTCGACCCTGCTGCTCGCCGGCCTCGGCATGGCGGGTGCTGCGCAAGCCCAGACCACCGAGCCGCTGCGCATCGGCCTCATCGCGACCTACTCCGGCCCCTACGCCGACTACGGCCGCCAGTTCGACGCCGGCATCGCGCTCTATCTGAAGGAGCACGGCGGCAAGGTGGGCGGACGCACCGTCGAAATCATCAAGAAGGACACCGCCGGCCCCGCACCCGACGCCGCCAAGCGCATCGCGCAGGAACTCGTCGTGCGCGACAAGGTGAGCATCCTCACCGGCCTGGACTTCAGCCCCAACGCCTACGCCGTGGGCGCCATCGCCACGCAGGCCAAGATCCCCACGCTGGTGATGAACGCCGCCTCCTCGGCCATCACCACCAGCTCGCCCTACGTGGCGCGCCTGTCGTTCACCGTGCAGCAGGTCACCGACCCGATGGCGCGCTACATGCTCAAGCAGGGCGTGAAGGACGCCTACACCGTGGTCGCCGACTACGCCTCGGGCGTCGATGCCGAGACCGCGTTCAAGAAGGCCTTCACCGCCGGCGGCGGCAAGGTCTCGGGCGAGGTGCGCACGCCGATGAACAACCCCGACTTCTCGGCCTACGTGCAGCGCATCAAGGACGCCAAGCCCCAGGCCGTGTTCTTCTTCTTCCCCTCGGGCGTGATGCCGCCGGCCTTCCTCAAGGTGTGGAAGGAGCGCGGCATGGAGCAGGCCGGCATCAAGCTCTTCGCCACCGGCGAAGCCACCGACGACAGCTACCTGGACGCCACCGGCGACGTGGCGCTGGGCCTCGTTACCAGCCACCACTACTCGTTCGCGCACAACTCGCCGAAGAACCAGAAGTTCGTCAAAGACTTCGCCGCCGACAACGGCACCAAGCTGCGCCCCAGCTACTTCGCCGTGACCGCCTACGACACCATGGCCGCCATCGACCTCGCACTGGCCAAGACCAAGGGCGACACCGGCGGCGACAAGTTCATGGACGCGCTCAAGGGCCTGAGCTTCGAGAGCCCGCGCGGCCCGATCGAGATCGACGCGGTCACGCGCGACATCGTGCAGACCGTCTACATCCGCAAGACCGAGCGCGCCAACGGCCAGCTGGTGAACGTGGAGTTCGACAAGTTCGAGCGCGTCAAGGACCCGGCCAAGGAAGCCGCCGCCGCCAAGTAAGCCAACGCCAGCCAGCACGCAGCAGCAAGCAGGAAATTCATGGGTATCGTGATCTTCGATGGAGTGGCCTACGGCATGCTCCTGTTTCTCATCGGCGTGGGCCTGTCCATCACGATGGGACTCATGAATTTCGTCAACCTCGCGCACGGCAGTTTCGCGATGGTGGGCGGCTACGCGGCCAGCGTGCTCATGAACCAGTGGGGCCTGGGCTTCGGGCTCTCTCTGGCGGCGGCCTTCGTGGCCGCAGCGCTGGTGGGCGCGGTGCTGGAGTTCGTGTTCTACCGGCGGCTGTACCGCGCGCACCCGCTGGACCAGGTACTGCTGTCGATCGGCGTGGTGTTCGTCTCGATCGCCGCGTTCACCTACTTCTTCGGCCCGACGATGCAGCCCTTCACGCTGCCGAAGGCGCTCGAAGGCCAGGTGTCGTTGCTCGGCCTCGAAGTGGGCCGCTACCGCCTGTTCCTGATCGGCTGCGGCGTGGCCGTGCTGGTCGCGCTGCTGCTGGGCCTGGGCAAGACACGCTACGGCGCCATGGTGCGCGCCGCCGTCGACAACCAGCGCGTGGCGGGCGGCACGGGCATCCATGTGCAGCGCCTGTTCTTCCTCACCTTCTCGCTGGGCTGCGGCCTGGCGGGCCTGGGCGGCGCATTGAGCCTGGGCATGCTGGGGCTGGAGCCGTCGTTCCCGCTCAAGTACCTCGTCTACTTTTTGATGGTGGTGTGCGTGGGCGGTGCGGGCACCGTCACCGGGCCCTTCATTGCGGCGCTATTGGTCGGCATCGTCGACGTGGCGGGCAAGTACTACCTGCCTGAAACCGGCGCCTTTCTCATCTACGTGTTCATGATCGTCATGCTGCTGGTGCGCCCGAATGGCATCGTCGCCAAGAAGGGGCTCGCATGAAGCCGCTGAGCCTCTCCCCTGCGCAACTGCGCGTGGCCGAAATCGCCTTCTGGCTCGCGCTCGCATCGAGCTTCTTCCTGCTGCCCGACAAGCTCACGCTGATGAGCCAGATCATGATCTTCGGACTCTTTGCCGTGTCGCTCGACATGGCGCTGGGCTACGCGGGCATCCTCACCGTGGGTCACGCCGCCTTCTTCGGCGCAGGCGCCTACGCGGCCGGCCTGCTCGCCAAGTACGGCTGGAGCGAGCCCTTCAGCGGCCTGGTGTTCGCGCTCGCCGTGTGCGCCCTGCTGGGCTACGTGCTGAGCTACCTCGTGGTGCGCGGCGCCGACCTCACGCGGCTGATGATCACCATCGGCGTGTGCGTGCTGCTGTTCGAGCTGGCCAACCGGCTCTCGGGCATCACGGGCGGCACCGACGGCCTGCAGGGCGTGGTGATCGCGCCCGTGCTCGGCCTGTTCGACTTCGACCTCTACGGCAAGACCGCGTTCGGCTATGCCTTCGGCGTGGTGCTCGCGATGTTCCTGCTCGTGCGGCTGGTGCTGCGCTCGCCCTTCGGCCTGGCGCTGCGCGGCATTCACGACAGCCGCAAGCGCATGACGGCCATCGGCTCGCCGGTCGAAGCGCGGCTGCGCATGGCCTATGCGATGTCGGCCGCGGTGGCCGGCGTGGCGGGCGCATTGCTGGCGCAGACCACGCAGTTCGTCGGCATCGAATCGATCAGCTTCAACCGCTCGGCCGAAGTGCTGATCATCCTCGTGCTCGGCGGCACCGGGCGGCTGTATGGCGGGCTCATCGGCGCCATCGTCTACATGCTGGTGCACGACTGGTTCGCCGACATGAACCCGCAGTACTGGATGTTCTGGCTCGGCATCTTCCTGATCGCGGCCGTCATGCTGGGACGCGGCGGGATCATGGGTGCGCTCTCGCGCGTGGTTCGCACGGGGAAGGCGCGATGACATCCTCCACCACCACGAACACCACGCACGCCCTGCGCACGCAGAACCTGGGCATCCGCTTCGGCGCCTTCCAGGCCGTGAGCGAGGTCAACCTGTCGCTCGAGCCCGGTGCGCGGCAGGCGCTGATCGGCCCCAACGGCGCCGGCAAGACCACGCTCATCAACCTGCTCACGGGCGTGTTCAAGCCCACCAGCGGATCGATCCGCCTGGGCGATCGCGACATCACGCGGCTGCCCGGCGACAAGCGCGCCCGCATGGGGCTGGCGCGCACCTTCCAGATCAACACGCTGTTCCCCAGCCTCACGCCGCTCTTGTCGGTGGTGCTGGCCATCAGCGAGCGCGAAGGCCTGGGCGCCACGTGGTGGCGGCCGCTCAAGGGCTGCACGGCCGTGTTCGACGAGGCGCATGCGCTGCTCGCCACACTGAAGCTCGATGCCCTGGCCGACGTGCCCGTGGCCGAGCTGGCCTACGGCAAGCAGCGGCTGCTCGAGATTGCGTTGGCGCTCGCCGCCAAGCCCCGCATCCTGCTGCTCGACGAGCCCGCCGCCGGTGTGCCGGAAGACGAGAGCGGCGAACTCTTCGAAGCCATCGCGGCGCTGCCGGCGGACATCAGCGTGCTCTTCATCGAGCACGACATGAAGCTCGTGTTCCGCTTTGCGCGCCGCATCTCGGTGCTGGTGGGTGGACGCATCCTCACCGAAGGCACGCCCGCCGAGATCGGCGCCGACCCGCGCGTGCGCGAGGTCTACCTGGGAAGCTCGCACCACCATGGCTGAAACCGCCGCACTCGCCTTCGACCGCGTCACCGCCGGCTACGGCAACGCCGTGGTCCTCGACCGCCTCGATTTTTCGCTGCGGCCCGGCGAAAGCCTGGCGATCCTCGGGCGCAACGGCGTGGGCAAGACCACGCTGCTCGAAACGCTGATGGGCAACACCCGCGTGATGCAGGGCGCGATCCGCTGGCAGGGCGCCGACATCACGCGCTGGCCTTCGCACCAGCGCGTGCGCGCGGGGCTGGGCTGGGTGCCGCAGGAGCGCGAGGTGTTCCCGTCGCTCACGGTGGAAGAAAACCTCACGGTGATCGCCCGCCCCGGCAGCTGGACCTTGCAACGGGTTTATGAATTCTTTCCGCGCCTGCGCGAGCGGCGCGGCAACTACGGCAACCAGCTGTCGGGCGGCGAGCAGCAGATGCTCGCCATCGGCCGCGCGCTCATGACCAACCCGAAGCTGCTGCTGCTCGACGAGCCGATGGAAGGCCTCGCGCCGATCATCGTGGAAGAGCTGGCGGCAGCCATCCGGCGCCTGTGCGAATCGGAAGGCCTGGCCTCGATCGTGGTCGAGCAGCACCCGGTGCTGGCGCTCGACATGACGCACCAGGCGATCGTGCTGGAGCGCGGCACCGTCGTGCATGCCGGCCCGAGCGCGGTGCTCGCGGCGGACAAAGACTTGCTCGAAGGCTTGCTGGGCGTCGGCATCGCCGAGGCGCCGGCCGGCTGAACCGTCAGACCAGCAGGCCGATCCGCCGGGCTCCGGCGAAGAAACGCCACGACGCCACCCCTGCGGCGATCAGGCTCACGCCCCACGACAGCCACAGGCAGGTGTAGAGGATGAAGGCCAGGCCGATGTCCACCACGCGCGCGAGGAAGGTCGTGTCCTGCCCGAACAGCACGTGGGTGCCCAGGCCCCACCACACGAAGTACGGCAGCGCGGCCAGGCACAGGCCGTAGACCAGGCTGGCCGCCAGCGGGCCGAGGTGCTCGCGCAGCACGGCCCAGCGCACGAGGAAGAACAGGGCCAGGTCCATCAACACCAGGGCCAGCAGGCCGAGGCCCAGGATGAGTTCGAGGGTCATGGCCGCACTGTAAGCACGTCGCCCGGCGAAAGGCGCGCGCTGGTGCCGGCGTACCGGCAGGCGCTACCGCACGCCGCAGCGCGCGGTACGCCTCACCGGCATCAGCTCAGCATCTGCCCACGGCTGCCGATGACGGCCACGTCCACGAACTGGCCGCCTTCGCGGTTCGAACGGCCGTAGTTGATCTTCACGCCGCCGAGGTCGAAGTTCTCGATGCTCGCCATGCCGCCGAGCACGGCGGCGCGCGTCGGCGAAGGACCGGCGCGGCGCAGGCCTTCGGCCAGCACGGCGGCGTTCATGTAGCCCTCCAGGCTGGTCAGCGAGAAGTCCTTGGTGCCGTTGGCCACCATGTCGGCCTGGTAGCGGCGCACGATCTCGAACTTGGTCGAGTACGGCGACGGCACCACGATCACGAAGCCTAGGCCGCGTGCCAGGTCGCCCATGGCCGACAGCGCGCTGGCCGTGATCGACAGGCCGTAGGCCGAGCTGCTGTTGCCCGCGCCGCGCAGCGCCTTCAAAAACACCGGCGCCGTGCCGGCCAGGCCGACCACCACCACCTGCGGCTTGGCCTTGGCGATGGCTTCGGCGGCCGGGCCCACTTCCATGCTCGTGGTGTTGGGCGTGGTGGCGATCACCGCCGGCTCCAGCTTGGCCTTGGCCAGCGCGTTCTTGAACGCCGCCAGCACCGACTGGCCCAGCGGGTCGTTCGAATGCACGAGGCCGATGCGGGTCTGGCCCAGCACGGCGGCCGTGCTCACCAGCTTGTCGACCTCCTGGTCGTAGTTGGCGCGCACCCAGAAGGTGTTGGGCGAGGTCTTCTTGCGCAGCGCGATGGTGCCGGTGATCGGGCCGACCACGGCCATGCCGGGCACCGCGTCCATCACCTCGGCGGTCTGGCGCGTGCCCAGCGGGTGCACCAGCGCGAGCACCGAGCTGTCTTTTTCGAAGGCCAGCGCGTTGGCCTTGGCCACGTCGGGCTTGAAGGTGTCGTCGGCCATCACGAGTTCGACCTTGCTGCCGTGCAGGCCGCCGGCCTTGTTCAGCGCGTTGAAGAACGCGCTGGAGCCCTGGTACAGCCCCTGGCCGTTGGCCTTTTCCACGCTGCTGTTGTCGAAGGTCGTCCCGATGCGGATCGCACGGTTCTGCGCGAACGCCGGAAATCCCAGCCCGACGCCGGCCGCGGCGGCCGTCGTGGCGGCCAGCCCGGAAAGGGCACGGCGGCGGCTGGTGGAAAGCGGCGCGGTCGACTCGCGCGGCACGGGGACGGTCATGATCAAAGCCTCCAATAGTCGGTGACAAAAGTTCACATTTCAAACAGAAATGTAACGCACCTCACTGGATCGGTCATGACAAACCCTAAAGCAGCTCCTCGCCCACGATGGGCAGCAGCAGCCAGTTCTTGAAGCGCAGCCAGAGGAATTCGCCCGGTTCGTCCTCGTGCACGATGTCGCCGCCGGCATCGTCGTATTCCAGCCACTGCACGCGCCGCCCGCCCGGCGCGAGCCGCAGCCGGTAGCCCAGGTTGACGCGCTCGCCGTTCATGAGCTTGTCGTAGTCCTGCACCAGCCGCGGGCTGTCGATGACCAGCCCCATCTCGGTGTTGACGGCGGCCGAGCGGTGGTCGAGGTTCATCGAGCCGACGAAAAAGCGCTGGTCGTCCACGATGGCCAGCTTGGCGTGCAGCCGGCTGATCGACTTGCCGAAATCGCCGAAGCGCCCCGAACGCCCGGAGAGCGTGGGCGCGATCTCGTAGATGGTCACGCCGATCTTCAGCATGTCGGCGCGGTAGCGCTCGTAGCCCGCGTAGGCCAGCGGCTCGTCGGTGGCGCCCAGTGAGTTGGTGATGACCGTGATGCGCCCGCCGCGCTCGATGGCCGTCTTCATCATCGCCATGCCGCGCGCGCCCGGAATGAAATACGGCGAGCCGATCTTCACCTCGTGCTTGGCCGCCTGGATCACGCCGAGCGCGCCCTCGGTCACGCTGCCGCCGTAGGCCGCCTCGGCCTTGCGCGTGATCTTGTCGGGGTCGTCCACGAACAGCGTGGCCGGCGCCCAGTAGCGGTCGATGCGGCCCGTGGTGAGCTGCTCGCCGACCGGCGACTTGCCCAGCACGTCGCGCGGCTGCATCGGCACGTCGGGCACGGCCGCACGCGCCAGGGCATCGAAGCGCCGCTGGGCTTCTTCGAGCGGCAGGCGCTGCGGCACGATGCGCTCGATGGGCCAGGCGTGGTCGCTGTTCCAGTAGCGGTCGAAGCCCTCGGACATGCGGCGCACGATCGGCCCGCTGGAGAGCACGTCCATGTCGATGAAGTTCGCCGCCGTGCTGCGCATGAAGTACTCGTTGGCGATGTTGCGCCCGCCCGAGACCGCGAAGCTGTTGTCGGCCACCAGCAGCTTGTTGTGCATGCGGTGGTTGATGCGGCCGAAGTCGCCCAGCGAGAACAGCAGCCGCGCGGGCAGCGAGCTGGCGCGCGACGGCAGCGGGTTGAACAGCCGCACCTCGATGTTCGGAAAGGCCGAGAGGGTGCTGAACACCTCGTCCTCGCCGCCCGTGTAGAGGTCGTCCACCAGCAGCCGCACGCGCACGCCGCGCGCGGCGGCCTCGCGCAGCTCCTTGAGGAACAGCAGGCCGACGTCGTCGTTGCTGATGAGGTAGTACTGCACGTCGAGCGACTTCTCGGCGTGCCGCGCCAACGAGATGCGCGCGTCGAACGCAAACGCCGCCTCGGGCAGCAACCGGAAGCCCGACAGCGGCACCGCGCTGCCCTGCGGCGCGTCCTTGGCGGCCAGCCGGCCCAGGTCGGTGTCGGCCACGTCGGTGATCGCATTCGTGAGCACCGGGTGCGGTTGCGGCGGCGGCAGGCTGGCGCAGCCCGCGAGCCAGGCGATGGCCAGCCCCGTCGACACCAGGGCGACGAAGCGACGGAGGCGGGAGAGCGCGGCGGCCATGGGTCGCACTGTAGCTCCGCCCTATGATCAACGGCACACACGGCAGCCAACGAAAAGAAGGAAAAAACGCGTGCTCAATGGGTTGTGGCTGGGGTTCTTCGGGATGGCGGCGCTGGCAGCGCTGGGACGCTGGCTCGTCGGCGGCGACCCGACCGTGTTCGCGGCGCTGGTCGAAAGCCTGTTCACGATGGCGCGGCTGGCCGTCGAGGTGATGGTGCTGCTGTTCGGCACGCTCACGCTGTGGCTGGGCTTCCTGCGCATCGCCGAAGCCGCCGGCCTCGTCGGCTGGCTCGCGCGTCTGCTCGGGCCGCTGTTCCGGCGCCTGATGCCGGGCGTGCCGGCCGGGCACCCGGCGCTCGGGCTCATCACGATGAACTTCGCGGCCAATGCGCTGGGGCTGGACAACGCCGCCACCCCCATCGGCCTGAAGGCCATGCGCGAGCTGCAGCGCCTGAACCCCGACCCCGTGACGGCCACCAACGCGCAGATCCTGTTCCTGGTGCTCAACGCCTCGTCACTGACCTTGCTGCCCGTCACCATCTTCATGTACCGGGCGCAGCAGGGCGCGAGCGACCCGACGCTGGTGTTCCTGCCCATCCTGCTGGCCACGAGCGCGTCGACGCTGGTGGGTCTGCTCACGGTGGCGGTGGCGCAGCGCCTGCGGCTGTGGGACCCGGTGGTGCTGGCCTACCTCGTGCCGGGCGCGCTGCTGCTGGGCGGCTTCATGGCGCTCCTGGGCACGCTCTCGGCCGCGGCCATCGCCTCGCTGTCGTCGCTGCTGGGCAACCTGACGCTGTTCAGCGTGATCATCGTGTTCCTGGCGGCCGGGGCCATCCGGCGCATCAAGGTCTACGAGGCCTTTGTCGAGGGCGCGAAGGAAGGCTTCGACATCGCGAAGAACCTGTTGCCGTACCTCGTCGCGATGCTGTGCGCGGTGGGCGTGCTGCGCGCCTCGGGCGCCCTCGACTTCGCACTCGACGGCCTGCGCTGGCTGGTGCAGGCGGGCGGCTGGGACGCACGTTTTGTCGACGCGATGCCGACGGCGCTCGTCAAACCCTTCTCGGGCAGCGCGGCCCGCGCCATGCTCATCGAGACCATGAAGACGCAGGGCGTCGACAGCTTCCCCGCGCTGGTGGCCGCCACCATCCAGGGCAGCACCGAGACCACGTTCTACGTGCTGGCGGTGTACTTCGGGGCCGTAGGCATCCAGCGCGCGCGGCATGCGGTGGCGTGCGCACTGCTGGCCGAGCTGGCGGGGGTGGTGGCCGCCATTGCGGTCTGCTACTGGTTCTTCGGATAGCTCAGGGTCATTCAGGGCGACACTCCCGCCGACGGGGAACCTTGCTCCGCGAATGTCCCCCGCCCTTCGGGCTCCTCCTTGATTTCGCTGCGCAAGGCACCCCATCGACGTGAGCGTTGGGCAGTGCGGTCGTTGATCGACCCGCACAACGACCGCGCTCGGTGTGCGCAGGACACTGGGTGCTTCCCGCAGCGAAATGAATGCGAAGGGACTTCTCGCTTTCTGGTCACGGCATCGAGTGCCAAGATTGATTTGCGAAGTCAATCTGAAACCTTTGAAAGGAGAAGCCCTATGAACGAGATTACCCGAGTCGGCGTGGATTTGGCAAAGCGCGTGATCCAGGTCTTTGCGGTCAATGCCGCGGGCTTGCGCGTCACAGGGGCGCGCCTTGGCACGCGATAAATTCCTGGCTTGGTGTGTGCAACTGTCGGCAGGCTGCCTGATCGCCATGGAGGCCAGCTCCAGCGCCCATTACTGGGCGCGCAAGCTGCTTGCTCTGGGGCTGGATGCCCGCATCATTGCCGCCCCGCACGTCGTGCCTTATCGCCTCCAAGGCAAGAGCGGCAAGAACGACGCCAACGATGCCGCTGCGATCTGCGAGGCGGCCTCGCGCCCGCACATGCACTTCGTGCCGATCAAGAGCGTGGAGCAGCAAAGCATGCTGTGCACTCACCGCCTGCGAGAGGGCGTCAAGGCAGACCGCACCGCCTGCATCAACCGCATCCGGGGCCTGTTGGCGGAGTTCGGATTGGTGTTCGCCCAAAGCCCCGAGGCGCTGCGCCAGGTGCTTCCCGACGCGATGGAAGATGCCAGCAATGAACTGGGCGCTCTGGCCCGGTTGACGCTGCAGCGGGCCTATGCGCAATGGCAAGAACTCGATGCACACCTGCGATGGTGCGACGAGCGCATCGCTGCACACGGCAAGGCCAGCGATCAGGTGCGCCAGGCCGAGCAGTTGCTGGGCGTGGGACCGGTCACGGCATCCGCGGTGGTGGCCACGGTGGGCGACTTCAAGCAATTCAAAAATGGTGCGCAGTTCGGCGCTTGGCTGGGCCTGACGCCCCGACAGAACTCCAGCGGCGGCAAGAACAACCTGGGGCGCATCACCAAGCGAGGCGACGCGTACCTGCGCACGCTGCTAATTCAGGGGGCCAAGTCGATCGTGCTGACGGCGCACAGACGCGACGACCCGATCTCGCGCTGGGTGCAGGCCTTGCGCGAGCGCTCCGGGTGGCAGAAGGCCGTGGTGGCGTTGGCCAACAAGAATGCGCGCATCCTGTGGGCCGTGTTCGCACGCGGGCGGGCCTTCGATGCGCACCACGTCAGTACCAAACCACCAGGCGCCATCGCTGCGGTCATCGCGGTGTAGCGCGAGCTGTTCGAAGAGCCTTTGTTGATGTTTGTTTGTTTGCCAGACGTGAGTTCCAAGATGCAATGAACAGGTCAGACCGGCAGCGGGCAAGCTCGACTCCCCCTTGGTGATGCCAATTGAAGTGGGCATCACGAGAAATGAATGGAGCCCCGCTGAGCGGTTCGTATCTGGGTCCGCACGGCCACACGCCCGTGCAACAAGACCGTCGGTAGATGTGCAGTCTGTTCCTCGTTTCGTTGCGACTCGATCCTCACCGCCTTGCAGGCAATACAGCATGGCAAGAAAACAACCCTGAACCCGTGCTTGACCGCGCGAGAAGTCCCGGTACAAGGGGGAGGCCGCAGGCCGGAGGACATTCGCGGAGGGAAGTACCCGGTGGCCTGTGCACGCGCCCTGAAAAACCTACTTCCGAGGTTCGACCACAGGAAACATCAGGTCGAAGTTATCGAGCATCCCGAACAGCTCACCCAGCTTCGCGCGGTTGCCATCGATCTTCACCTGCCCCGACTGCACCGCCTCAGGAAAGGTCGTCTGCTTCAGCGTGATCGCATCGAGCGTCGCCCGGCTCAACGTGACGGTAGCGTCCGCACCGGCGGCCTGCTGGTTCTTCACATGCGTGAGCGCCGAGTTCTCCAGCGTCAGCACGAACTTCTGGTTCGAATCGGTGAAGTTCCAGTTGACCACCATCGTCTTGCCTTCGGCCTTGGCCGCGTCGAGCCGCACGCCGAGGTAGTCGAAGAACAGCTCGTTGCTCACCGCCTTCAGCGTGTCGCCGTTCGCGCTGCTGCCGCCCGGGATCTTCGGCACGCCATTGCGCAGTTCCATCGCCCCCACGAGGTAGGCGCTGCGCCAGGTGCCCGCCTCCGACTGGTAGCCCATCTGTTCGAGCGCGTCGGCGCCGAGTTCGCGTGCCGCGCGGTTCGCCGGGTCGGCGTACACCACCTGGCTCATCGCGCTCGCCACCCAGCGGTACTCGCCCTTCTTGAAATCGTCGCGGGCACGCGCCACCACCGCGTCGGCGCCGCCCATGTACTCGACCGTCTTCTTCGCTTGCGCCACCGGCGGCAGCGGGTTCAGGTTGGCCGGGTTCGCGTCGTACCAGCCCAGGTACTTCTGGTAGACCGCCTTCGCGTTGTGGCGCAGCGTGCCGTAGTAGCCGCGCGTGGACCACTCCTGCTCCAGGCTCGCGGGCATGCGCAGCGTCTCGGCGATCTCGGGTGCCGTGTAGCCATGGTTCAGCAGGCGCAGCGACTGGTCGTTGATGAACTTGTACATGTCGCGCTGCTTCTTCAGCAGGTCGACGATGCGCGCGCGTCCCGTGGTGGGCCAGTGGTGCTGCGCGATGAGCACGTCGGTCTTGTCGCCGAAGGCCACGCGGGCCTCGTCGATGTACTTGGCCCACAGGTTGCCGTCGCGTACCTCGGCGCCGCGGATCGTGTACAGGTTGTGCATGTTGTGCGTCACGTCCTCGGCCATGTTGAGCACGCGGAACTGCGGCATGTACATGAGCATCTCGGACGGCGCCTCCGAGCCCGGCACCAGCTGGAACACGATCTGCACGCCGTCGATGGTGCGCTCCTCGGTGGTCTTCTCGATGGTCGAGGTGGGCGCGATCAGCGTCACGCTGCCGCGCGCCAGCGCCTTGCCCAGCCCCGTGTCGACCTGCCCGCGCGCACCCGGCGGCAGCAGCGTGCCGAACTGGTACTGCGAGCGCCGGTTCATCGCGTTGCCCGCCAGGATGTTCTCGGCCACCGCCGACTCCATGAAGCCCGAAGGCGCGATCACCTGCACCTTGCCCGCAACCACGTCGGCCTCGCTGACCACGCCCTTCACGCCGCCGAAGTGGTCGGCATGGCCGTGCGTGTAGATCACCGTGCCGACCGGCTTCTTCGGGCGGTGCTGGTAGTACAGCTCGAGCGCGGCGCGCGCCGTCTCGGCGGCCAGCAGCGGGTCGATCACGATCAGCGAGGTGTCGCCTTCGACGATGGTGATGTTCGCCAGGTCGAAACCGCGCACCTGGTAGACCCGGTCGGTCACCTTGAACAGGCCGTGAATGGCATTGAGCTGCGCCTGCCGCCACAGGCTCGGGTTGACCGTGTCGGCCGCCTCGTTCGCCTTCAGGAAGTCGTAGGGCTTCATGTTCCAGACCGGGCGCGGACCGCTGCCCGTCACCAGCGCGTCGGGCACGGTGCCGATGAAGCCGCGCATCGCGTCCTCGAAGTCCTGCTTGTTGGCAAACGGCAGCGCCTTCGCCATGTCGGCGTTGGCCTTCAGCGTGACGGCCTCGGCCGCCTTGGGCGCCACCACCGGCTGCGCCATGGCAGTGAAGGCACAGGCCCAGGCGACGAGGGCCAGGGAGAAACGGGTAGGCACGGAAGCAATGCGGGTCATCGATGTCTCGGGGTTGTTGTCTGTCGAACGACGGGGCACGGGAAAGCACGGGGAAGCCGTGGCCGATTCTCGGAAGCACCCAACCCCTTGGCAAATGCAAAATGTGATCTTGCTTTTGAACCAGAACGCAAAATGCAGCTGCGCCACCTCCAGCACCTGATCGCCCTCGCCGAGCAAGGCAGCTTCGGGCGTGCCGCGCAGGCCGTGCACCTGTCGCAACCCGCGCTGTCGCGCAGCATCGACGCGCTGGAGCAGGCGCTGAAGGCCCGCCTCATCGACCGCGCCTACGGCACCGTGCGCTTCACGCAGGCCGGCGAGCTGGTGCTGGCGCGGGCCCGCGAGCTGGTCGCCGACGCGCGGCAGATCCAGCGCGAGGTGCAGCAGCTCGAAGGCCTCACGCTCGGCAGCCTCGACGTGGGCCTGGGCCCGTTCGCGGCCGGCCTGCTCGGGCGCGCGGCGCTGTCGCTCATGACGCAGCGCCACCCGCAGCTGCTGATGCGCATGGAAGTGGCCGACACCGTCACGCTGTGCGAGCGGCTGCACAAACGCCAGATCGACCTGTTCATTGCCGACACCCGCGACCTGAAGAAACCGTCGGGCCTCAAGCTCGTGCGGCTGCCCAACGTGCCGGTGTCCTTCTTCGTGCGGCCCGGGCACCCGCTGCTGAAGCAACCGGCGCCGCTCACGCTCGAACAGCTCATGGACTACCCCGTGGCCGGCCCGCACCTGCCCAGCGAGGTGGCCGCGTATTTCGACCGGCAGATCCGCCGCACCGACCGCGGCGTGTTCAACGTGACCTGCGACGACGCCGACACGCTGCGGCACCTGGCGCTGACCGCGCACGCGGTGATCCTCGCGCCCCACGCACCCGGCCTCACGCCCGAGACCGCCGCGCTCGCGCCGCTGGCGGTGACGGGCCTGTCGCGCATGCGCACCCACTACAGCCTGGTGACGCTGGCGGGCCGCACGCCCACGGCCGCCGCCACGGTCTATACCCGGCTGGTGACCGAGTTGCTCGGCCCCGCCAAGCAGCCCGGCAAGGCCTGAGCCAAAATGGCCGCTCCTTTGCCGCTCACCGCCTTGCCGTCCGTTCTCCCGTGACCACCTCCCGCCGGGCCCAGCCCCCCACCTTCTCGCCCGGCGAATTTCGCAAGGCACTCGGCATGTTCGCCACCGGCGTGACCATCGTCACCGCGCGCGCGGCCGACGGCAGCCTGGTCGGCCTCACGGCCAACTCGTTCAACTCGGTGTCGCTTGCGCCGCCGCTGGTGCTGTGGAGCCTGGCGCGCGCGGCCGCGTCGATGTCCGCGCTGCGCGCCGGCTCGCACTACGCGGTCAACATCCTGGCCGCCAACCAGAAGACGCTGGCGGAGCGCTTCGCCACCAAGAACATCGACCGCTGGGCCGACGTGGCCTACACCGAAGGCCTGGGCGGCGCGCCGGTGCTGCAAGGCGCGGCGGCCAGCTTCGAGTGCTTCAACCGCAGCCGCTACGACGAAGGCGACCACGTGATCTTCGTGGGCGAGGTGGAGCGCTGCATGCACGACCCCGACGCCTCGCCGCTGCTGTTCCACGGCGGGCGCTTCTACACAGAGCATCCCTTGTGAACCGCCCCACGCTGCTGGCCGTCCTGCTGCTCGCCGCGCGGATTGCCACGGCGCAGGGCACGCCCGAGCCGCCATCGCCGCAACCGCTGCGGCAGAACTGGTTCGACGACCCCTTCTTCCAGGTCGCCACGGGCCTGCCGGCCTGTCCCATGCCCCAGGGCCCGTACTACACCGCCGAGGAACGCCGCGCGCAAACCCACTCGCGGCTGGAGCGCGGCACCAGCTGCTGGCTCGCCGGCAAGTGCACCGACAGCAACGCCTACCGCTACGACAAGCCGCTCGCGCCCAAGGTGCGCGCCGCGCTGCTGGCCGTGCCCGGCGTGCGCCGCAGCAGCGTGTGGGTCACGGTGCAGCGCCGCTGGGTCTACCTGCAGGGCTGCGTGCCCGATGCGGCCCTGGCCCGGAAGCTCGAACGCGCGGCGCGCACCGTGCCCGACGTCGAGACCGTGGTGCCCGACCTGATGGTGGGCACGCGCGGCAAGCCGCCCTACCCGCTGGCCGGGCACTGAGCGACGTCGCACGGCGTTGGCGCCGTCGCGATACGATCATCGGATGAATTCGGCGGCCCTTCCGCCGCCCCTGCCGCCACCGATTGACCGCGAATGATCCAGCGCAAGACCCACCTCGACTCCCTGGCCATCGGCCTGCTCATCGTCTGCTGCGCGTTCTGGGGCCTGCAGCAGATCCTCATCAAGACCACCGTGACCGAGGTGCCGCCGCTGTGGCAGGCCACGGTGCGCATGGTCGGCGCGGTCGCGCTCCTGTGGCTGTGGTGCGCGGTGCGGCGCGTGCCGCTGTTCGAGCGCGACGGCACGCTGTGGCCCGGGCTGCTGGCCGGCCTGCTGTTCGCGGGCGAGTTCGCCGGCATCTACCTGGGCCTGCAGCACACCAGCGCCTCGCGGCTCACCGTGTTCCTCTACACCGCGCCCTTCTGGGTGTCGCTGCTGCTGCCGCGCTGGGTGCCGGCCGAACGGCTGCGCGGCTTCCAGTGGCTGGGCCTGTTCATCGCCTTCGCGGGCGTGGTGCTGGCCTTCAGCGAGGGCTTCGGCCACATGAGTTCGTCGCAGCTCATCGGCGACGGCATGGCCCTGGCGGCCGGCATGCTCTGGGGCCTGACCACGCTCACGCTGCGCACCACGCGCCTGGCCACGGCCAGCGCCGAGAAAACGCTGTTCTACCAAGTGGCCGTGACCGCCGCCGCGTGCCCCCTGCTGTCGCTCGCGCTGGGCGAGACCTGGGGCTTGTCGTACTCCGCCTGGGCCTGGACCTCCATCGGCCTGCAGACGGTGGTCGGCGCGTTTGCCAGCTACCTCACGTGGATGTGGCTGCTGCGGCACTACCCGGCCACGCAGATGTCGTCCTTCACCTTCCTCACGCCGCTGTTCGCGCTGATCTTCGACGTGGCGCTGCTGAAGGAGCCGCTCACACTGCAGCTGGTGGTGGCGCTGATCGGCGTGGCGCTGGGCATCGTGCTGGTGAACCGGCGGCCTGCGGTACAACGCTCGGCATGAGCACGAAGACCCCGACCCGATTCCAGCCCGTCCTCGACGAGATCGTCGCCACCCTGCGCCTGCAGCTCGGCCAGGGCGGCACCGTGGCCAGCTACATCCCGGCGCTGGCGCGCGTCGATGCGCGGCAGTTCGGCATTGCGCTGCGCACCTGCGACGGCGAAGAAGCCGGCGCGGGCGACTTCGAAACACCCTTCTCGATCCAGAGCGTGTCCAAGCTCTTCACGCTCACGCTCGCCATGCAGCGCATGGGCGACGCGCTGTGGGAGCGCATCGGACGCGAGCCCTCGGGCAACCCCTTCAACTCGCTGGTGCAGCTGGAGAACGAACAGGGCAAGCCACGCAACCCCTTCATCAATGCCGGCGCCATCGCGGTGGCCGACCGGCTCGTGAGCCAGGCCAAAGCCAAGGGCGGCAGCGCCAAGACCGACATCCTCGCGCTCATGAGCAGCCTGTGCGGCGAGCGCATCGGCTTCGACGGCGAGGTGGCGCAGTCGGAGGCCGACACGGGCTTTCGCAACGTGGCGCTGGCCAACTTCATGAAGAGCTTCGGCAAGATCGACAACGACGTGGCCGAGGTGCTCGACACCTACTTTCACCAGTGCGCGCTGCGCATGAGCTGCCGCCAGCTCGCACGCGCCGCCGCCTTCCTGTGCCGCGACGGCGCCCACCCGATCGCCGGCGAGCCCGAGGTCACGGGCGAGCGGCAGACGCGCCGCATCAATTCGCTGATGCTCACCTGCGGCACCTACGACGCGGCCGGCGACGTGGCCTTTTCGATCGGCCTGCCCTGCAAGAGCGGCGTGGGCGGCGGCATCGTCGCCGTGGTGCCTGACAAGCTCACGCTGTGCGTGTGGTCGCCGGCACTCGACGCCACGGGCAATTCGCTGCTGGGCATGAAGGCGCTGGAGATGTTCGTGGCGCGCACCGGCCTGTCGGTGTTCTGACGCACGTTCAGGCCGCGACGGCCACCGGTGCCGTCGGCAGGCACCCCATGCCGTCGAGCGCCGCCTCCACGGCTTCTTCGAGCGGCGTGTGCGGCTCGCGTCCCAGAAAAGCCACCAGCTTCGCGTTGTCCATGCCCACGGGCGTGCGCCACAGGTAGCGCATCTCGCGCAGTTCGCGAAAGGTCGCGACGAAGGGCGAGGCCAGCGTCAGCAGCCCCCACGCAAAGGCGCGCACGGGCACCTCGGCGCCAGTGCGGCGCGCCACCACGCTGCGGATGGCGGTGCTCATGCGCGTGCCGTCGGGGTCCCAATGCCCGGCCATGTGGAAACGCGCGAAGGCTTCGAGCCGGTCGCGCCGCGCCAGCAGCTCGACCATGGTGCGCGCCACGTCCGGCAGGTACGACCAGTGGTGGCCCGCGCCCGCATCGCCCGGGTAGCTCACAGCCCGCACCGGCTGCCCCGCTTTCACCAGCCCCTGCGAGAACCAGTTGTTGCCGGCCTTCGGGCCGAAGAAGTCGCCGGCGCGCACGATCAGCACGCGCGCGCCCTCGCGGCTCGCGGCCTCGAGGCGCCGCTCCATCTCGACGCGGATCGCGCCCTTGCGCGTGGCGGGATGTTGCGGCGACGCTTCGGCCAGCAGCGGGAACGCGTCGGGTCCGAAGTTGTAGACGTTGCCGGGCAGCACGAGGGTCGCGCCTTCGGCCTTGGCGGCGGCGATGCTGTGGTCGAGCATCGGCAGCACCAGCTCCGACCAGCGGCGGTAGCCCGGCGGGTTGACCGCATGCACGATGACCGCGCAGCCCTTGGCGGCCTGACGCACGGCCTGCGCGTCCATCGCGTCGCCGGCCATCCAGGTGATGCCGTCGCGCTTCCCCTCGGTGGCGCCGCGCTTCAGCGCGCGCACCTGCCAGCCTGCATCGCGCAGCTGGCCCGCCACCTCGCCGCCGATGCCGCCCGTAGCGCCCAGCACCAGAACCGTGTTGTCGTTGCCTGCCATGAAATGCTCCAGAAGAGTGATCGATGGACGAATTCTGGGCAGGATGGGGTTCGAATGGAATTGCCGAACATATGCCATCGGCCATACATTTCTGTATGACATGGAACATCAGCTGGGAGCTGTACCGCTCCTTCCTCGGCGTGCTGCGCGAGGGCTCGCTCTCGGGCGCGGCGCGCGCACTCGGCATCACGCAACCCACCGTGGGGCGCCATGTGGCGGCGCTCGAAGAGGCGCTCGGCGTGGTGCTCTTCACGCGCTCGCAGGTGGGCCTGCTGCCCACCGAGGTGGCGCTGGCGCTGCGCACGCACGCCGAGGCCATGGAAAGCACCGCGGCCTCGCTGCAGCGCGCGGCCAGCAGCCAGGGCGACGGCGTGCGCGGCGTGGTGCGGGTGTCGGTCAGCGAGGTGGTCGCGGTGGAGGTGCTGCCGCCCGTCGTGGCGCGGCTGCGCGAGGCGCATCCGGCGCTGAAGGTCGAGCTGGTGTCGACCAACCGCGTGCAAGACCTGCTGCGGCGCGAGGCCGACATCGCCGTGCGCATGGTGCGGCCCCGGCAGGCGCAGCTGGTGGCGCGCCGCATCGGGAACATCGAGCTGGGCTTTCATGCGCACACGAGCTACCTCGCACGCCACGGCACGCCGCGCACGCCCGACGACCTGGCGGCGCACGCGCTCATCGGCTACGACCAGCCCTCGGCCTTCGTGCGCGAGGCGATCAAGTCGCTCAAGTCGGCCACGGGCTTCACGCGCGACGCCTTTGCGCTGCGCACCGACAGCGACCTCGCGCAGCTGGCCCTCATCCGCGCGGGTGCGGGCATCGGCGTGTGCCAGGTGGGCCTGGCGAAGCGCGACGCCGCGCTGGTGCGCCTGCTGCCGCGCGCGCTCTCGCTCAAGCTCGACACCTGGGTCACGATGCACGAAGACCTGCGCCACAGCCCGCGCTGCCGCGTGGCCTTCGATGCGCTGGTCGAGGGCTTGCAACAGTACGTTGGCGCGGCGGCGGCCCCCGCGCCCCGGGCGACAATGCCCCGCGCAAGACCCAAAGCTTCTCCCTGAATGACGACGACCGACTCCCCCGACCACCTCCCCCTGCAGGAACCCCGCCTCTGGCGCGACGACCTCTGGACCGCCCGCATCATCAAGAACGAGGAAGACGACGGCTGGGCCGTCGAGATGACCCGCCACGGCGACCCCGAGCCCGCGCTCGTCGGCCCCTGGACCATGGGCCGCGACAAGAAGAACCCCAAGCCGCTGGACACCCCCGCCTTCCACACGCTGGTGAAGACCGCCGCCGAGGTGATCCGCCGCCACGAGCAGCAGCTGCACGCCACGCTCAACAAGAGCGTGACGGTCACCGCGCGCAACGACCAGCGCATTCGCGTGGCGCTGTCGATCGTGCCCGACGAAGACAACCCCTCGGCCACGCTCACGGCGTACGACGATGCCGACGATTCGGAACTGGCGAGCGTGAACGTGTCGCCCGCGTTCCGGCTCACGACCTCGAGCGCGACCGCGTGGATCGAGTCGGACTACGCGCGCCCGCGCAGCTAGCCGCCTCTGATTCACGCAGGCGCTGCGCGCGAATAGCACACGCACCGCCCTTTCGCCAATTAGCGAAAAAGCGTATGTTCACGCCGGGGTGAGGCGAGAAGAATCCGCCCCAACGAGCAATCGTTCCCAGTCATACGACGCCCGCTGCCAGTGCTGCCAGCGAGGTGTCGGGCAATAAAGCCCGAACCGGTTTCACCACCGGTTCGGGCTTTTTTGTTTTTTCGGTCGCAACAACGCCTTTTCAAAACGGATGCGCGTCATCCGGTGGCGCAGCTTTGCCCGAAGAAAAAGCACTGGCAGCACTGCGCTCGTTTGCAGGGGCCGCGCGGCGGGAGGAGACACCCACCCCGCGGTTCCGAAGGTCGGATGTTCCTGATGACTCGCACAAAACCAAAGCAAAGGAATTTGACATGACGAACGCTTTCAACCGCCGCCAGATCGTGAAGACGGGCGGCTCGATGATCGTGCTGGGCGCCGCCGGCGGCGTGGCCGGCCTGGCCCGCGCGCAGGACGGCGCCACCGTGAAGCTCGGCCTGCTGCACTCGCTCTCGGGCACCATCGCCATCGCCGAGGCCTCGCTGGTCGATGCCGAAAAGCTGGCCATCGAAGAGATCAACGCCGCGGGCGGCGTGCTGGGCAAGAAGATCGAGGCCGTGGTCGAAGACGGCGCGAGCGAGAACTCGGTGTTCGCCGAGAAGGCCCGCAAGCTGCTGGAGCGCGACAAGGTCGCGGCCATCATCGGCTGCTACACCTCGGCCTCGCGCAAGGCGCTGCTGCCAGTGCTCAACCAGGCCAAGGGCCTGCTGTTCTACCCGACCTACTACGAAGGCCAGGAGCAGGACAAGCGCGTGTTCTACCCCTCGCAGGAAGCCACGCAGTCGGTGATCGCGGCCGTGGAGTGGATGGCGCGCGAGAAGGGCAAGAACTTCTTCCTCGTGGGCTCCGACTACATCTATCCGCGCACCTGCAACAAGATCGCCAAGCCCGCCATCGCGAAAGCCGGCGGCAAGGTGCTCGGCGAAGAGTACGCACCGCTGGGCCACACCGAGTTCTCGTCGATCATCAACAAGATCAAGGCCGCCAAGCCCGACTGCATCTACAGCACGGTGGTGGGCGGCTCCAACGTGGCCTTCTACAAGCAGCTGCGCGCGGCGGGCCTCGACGGCGCCAAGCAGGTGCTGCTGTCGACCGTGGTGTCCGAGAACGAGATCGACGGCATCGGCAAGGACAACGCCGCGGGCTACTACGCCTGCATGGGCTACTTCCAGAGCATCAAGTCGCCGGCCAACGAAAAGTTCGTGAAGGCCTTCAAGGCCAAGTACGGGCAGGACCGCGTGATCGGCGATCCGATGGAGGTGGCCTACAACAGCGTGTACCTGTGGAAGCTGGCGGTGGAAAAGGCCAAGTCTTTCGAGGTCGACAAGGTCACGGCCGCCGCCGCGGGCGTGGAGATCGAGGCGCCCGAAGGCACGGTGCGCGTGCACGCCACCAACCACCACGTGTGGAAGAAGGTGCGCGTGGGCCGCGCGCGGCCCGACGGGCAGTTCGACATCGTGTGGGAATCGCCGCAGCTGGTCGAGCCCAACCCCTTCCCGAAGGTCTGAACGCGATGAACTTCGACATCGCGGTGATGCAGGTGTTCAACGGCGTGAGCCTGTTCACCATCCTGCTGCTCATGGCGCTCGGGCTGGCCATCGTGTTCGGCCTGATGGGCGTCATCAACATGGCGCACGGCGAGCTGATGGCGCTCGGCGCCTACATGACCTACCTGGCGGCGCGCTTCTTCGCGCACTACGCGCCGGGGTTCATGGACCTGTACCTGTTCGCCGCGATTCCGTTCGCGTTCGCCGTGACCTTCGCGTTCGGTTATGTGCTGGAGCGGGGTTTCATCCGCTTCTTCTACGACCGCCCGCTCGATACCCTGCTGGCCACCTGGGGCCTGAGCCTCATGCTGCAGCAGGCCTACCGCTCGATCTTCGGCGCGCAGGAAGTGAGCGTGCCGCTCGCCTCGTGGCTGGCGGGGGCATGGGAGCCGACGGCAGGCATCCAGCTGCCGCTGAACCGCATCTTCATCGTCGGGCTCACGGCCCTCGTCGCGGTCGGCGTGTACCTGCTGCTGTACCGCACGCCGTGGGGGCTGAAGGTGCGCGCGGTGACGCAGAACCGCGCCATCGCCGGCGCGGTGGGCATCGACACGCACCGCGTCGACGCGATGACCTTCGCGCTGGGCTCGGGCCTGGCGGGCATCGCGGGCGCAGTGTTCACGATGATCGGCTCGACCAACCCCGGCACGGGCCAGCTGTACATCGTCGACTCGTTCATCGTGGTGGTGTTCGGCGGCGTGCAGAGCCTCATCGGCACCGCGCTCTCGGGCTTTGCCATTGCGCAGTCGCAGACCTGGCTCGAGTACCTCATGAGCGGCTCGATGGCCAAGGCCACGATCCTGCTGCTGGTGATCGCGGTGCTGTACTTCCGGCCCAACGGCCTGTTCGCCACGCGCGCGAGGAGCTGACGCATGCACGGTCTTTCTCCTCAACGCACACGCGACCTCGGCGCGATGGTGGCGGTGCTGGTGCTGCTGGCCGTGGTGCTGCCGCTCACGCTCGATCCGTTCCGCCTGAACCTCATCAGCAAGTACCTGGCCTTTGCGTTCGTCGCGGTGGGCGTGGTGCTCACCTGGGGCTACGGCGGCGTGCTGAGCCTGGGCCAGGGCATGTTCTTCGGCCTGGGCGGCTACATGATGGCGATGTTCCTCAAGCTCGAAGCCTCCGCACCCGAACTGCCGGACTTCATGGTGTGGAGCAGCGTCGAGCAGCTGCCCGCATGGTGGCAGCCCTTCCACTCGCTGGGCTGGACGGTCGTGGGCATCCTCGTGATTCCCGCGGTGCTGGCCTATGTGTTCTCGTACGCGATCTTCAAGCGGCGCGTGAGCGGCGTGTACTTCGCGATCGTCACGCTGTCGCTCGCACTCACGCTCACGGTGGTGGTGGTCGGCCAGCAGGGCGACACCGGCGGTGCCAACGGCATCACCGATTTCCGCACACTGCTGGGCTGGGACATCGCGACCGACGAGGCCAAGCGCACGATGTACTTCGTCGAGGTCGCGGCCATCGCGCTGGTGATGATGGTGTCGCTCGCCATCGTGCGCAGCCGCTTCGGCAAGCTGCTGATCGCCATCCGCGACAAGGAAGATCGCGTGCGCTTCAGCGGCTACAACACGGCGCACATGAAGGCCTTCGTGTTCGCGGTGGCAGCCGTGCTGTCGGCCATCGGCGGGGCGTTCTACAGCCTGCAGGTGGGGCTGATTGCGCCGGGCGTGATCGGCGTGGTCGCTTCCGTCGAGATGGTGATCTACGCGGCGGTCGGCGGGCGGCTGTCGATCCCCGGTGCAGTGATCGGCGCCCTGCTCATCGGCTTTCTCAAGTCGTACCTGTCGGAGACCTTTCCCGAAGGCTGGCTGTACTTCCTCGGTGCTGTGTTCATCCTCGTCGTGTGGGCGATGCCGAACGGGCTCGCGGGCCTGGGTGAAAAGCTCATGCGCCGACGTGGAGTGGAGGTGGCGCCATGAACGCCACGATGACCATGCCCAACGGGGGCATGCCGCAAGCGGCGGCGGCGTTCTCGCACTCGAACGAACAGATCCTGCGCATCGAAGACCTCACCGTGTCCTTCGACGGCTTCAAGGCCGTGGACGGGCTGAGCCTCTCGGTCGAGCGCAACGAGCTGCGCGTGATCATCGGCCCGAACGGCGCGGGCAAGACCACGCTGCTCGACATGGTGTGCGGCAAGACCAAGCCCAGCGCGGGCCGCGTGCTGTTCAACGGCCAGGACCTCGGCCGCCTGAACGAGTACGAGATCGTGCGCGCCGGCGTGGGCCGCAAGTTCCAGACGCCTTCGGTCTACGAAGACCTCACGGTGCTCGAGAACTTCGAGATTTCGCTGCCGCGCATGCACGGCCTGCTGCAGTCGCTGACCTTTCGCCGCACGCCCGCCGTGCGCGAACGCATCGACGCGATGGCCGAGCAGGTCTTCCTGAGCGAGCGGCTCGGCCATCGCGCCGGGCAGCTCAGCCACGGGCAGAAGCAGTGGCTCGAGATCGGGATGCTGCTCATGCAGGAGCCCGAGCTGCTGCTGCTCGACGAGCCCGTGGCCGGCATGAGTCCGCGCGAGCGCGAGCAGACGGGCGACCTGCTGCGGCGCATCTCGGCCGGCAAGTCGGTGGTCGTCATCGAGCACGACATGGACTTCGTCAAGCGCATCGCACACCGCGTCACGGTGCTGCACCAGGGCAAGTTGCTGAGCGAAGGCACAGCCGCCGAAGTGCAGGCCGACCCGCGCGTGATCGACGTGTACCTCGGCCATTGAGAAGAAGGAGAAATTCACATGCTCGAAGTCTCCGACCTCAATGTGGCGTATGGCGAATCGCACGTCATCCGCGATGTGTCGCTGCGCGTCGCACCCGACGAAGCGGTCGCCATCATGGGCCGCAACGGCATGGGCAAGACCACCTTGCTGAAGTCGCTCATCGGCTTGCTGCCCGCGCGCGGCGGCCACATCCGCCTGGGCGGCGCCGAACTCACAAAGCTGCCCAGCTACCAGCGCGTGGCGCAGGGCCTGGCCTTCGTGCCGCAGGGGCGCATGGTGTTTCCGTTCCTCACGGTGGAGCAGAACATCCTCGCGGGGGCCGCGAGGTCGGGCCACCGCACGGTGCCCGACTACCTCTACACCTTCTTCCCCGTGCTCAAGGACATGAAGCAGCGCAAGGCCGGCAACCTCTCGGGCGGCCAGCAGCAGATGCTGGCGATTGCGCGCGCGCTCATCTCGGAGCCGAAGGTGCTGATCCTCGACGAGCCCACCGAGGGCATCCAGCCTTCGATCATCAAGGAGATCGCGCAGACGCTGAACGTGCTGCGCGCCGAGCGTGGCTTCGCCGTCGTGGTGTCGGAGCAGGTGCTGAGCTTCGCGCTCGACCTGGCCGACCGCTTTCTCGTCATCGATCGCGGCCGCATCGTGCACGACGAAGCACGCGCCACGCTCGACCAGGACAAGGTCAGGTCTTTCCTGACCGTGTAGCCCTTCCCTCTTTTTCCTCAACCACCCTTCAGGAGCAGCGTCATGAGACATGGTGATATTTCGAGCAGCAACGATTGCGTCGGCGTCGCGGTCGTCAACTACAAGATGCCCCGCCTTCACACCAAGGCCGAGGTGCTGGACAACGCACGCAAGATCGGCGAAATGCTGGTCGGCATGAAGCGCGGCCTGCCGGGCATGGACCTGGTGATCTTTCCCGAGTACTCCACGCACGGGATCATGTACGACGCCAAGGAGATGTACGACACCGCGTCGGCCATCCCCGGCGAGGAGACCGCGATCTTCGCGGACGCCTGCCGCCGCGCCAACGTGTGGGGCGTGTTCTCGCTCACCGGCGAGCGCCACGAGGAGCACCCGAACAAGGCGCCCTACAACACGCTGATCCTCATGAACAACCAGGGCGAGATCGTCCAGAAGTACCGAAAGATCATGCCGTGGGTGCCCATCGAGGGCTGGTACCCGGGCGACTGCACCTACGTGAGCGATGGCCCCAAGGGCATGAAGATGAGCCTCATCATCTGCGACGACGGCAACTACCCCGAGATCTGGCGCGACTGCGCGATGCGCGGCGCCGAACTCATCATCCGCTGCCAGGGCTACATGTACCCGGCCAAGGAGCAGCAGATTCTGGTGTCCAAGGCCATGGCCTTCATGAACAACACCTACGTGGCGGTGGCCAACGCGGCCGGCTTCGACGGCGTGTACTCGTACTTCGGCCACTCCGCGCTCATCGGCTTCGACGGCCGCACGCTCGGCGAATGCGGCGAGGAAGAGATGGGCATCAACTACGCCGAGCTGTCGATGAGCCTCATCCGCGACGCGCGCAAGAACGGCCAGTCGCAGAACCACCTGTTCAAGCTCGTGCACCGCGGCTACACCGGCACCATCAACTCGGGCGACGGCGACAAGGGCGTGGCAGCCTGCCCCTACAACTTCTACACGCAGTGGATCAACGACCCTGAAGGCACGCGCGAGATGGTGGAGTCGTTCACGCGCACCACCGTCGGCACGCCGGAGTGCCCGATCGAGGGCATTCCGAACGAGCCGGCGAAGCATCGCTGAGCCGCCGCCGAATCCCGCACTTCCGCCTTTCCCCCTTCAACGTCAAAAGCAAGAAAAAGAGGTATGCCATGAGTCAGACGCATGTCGACGACACGGTACTCGGCGACGAGTACGAGCACGACCCGGTGCCGCTCTCGAAGCGGCGCAGCACCTTCTCGGTCTCGATGGTGTGGCTCGGGTTCCCGATGATCATCACGGGGGCCATGACCGGCTCCATCCTGGTGGCGGGCATGGGCTTCCGGTCCGCGCTGCTCGCGATGGTCGTGGGCAACCTGCTGATGTTCGCGTACGTCGGGGCGCTCGGCGCGCTGGGCACGGCGCGCGGCCACAACTTCGCGCTGCTGGCCAGTGCCAGCTTCGGCAAGAAGGGCTACGTGTTCGCGTCGGGCCTGCTGTCGACCTTGCTGCTGGGCTGGTACGCGGTGCAGACCGGCATCACGGGCAACCTGATGCACACGGCCTTCAAGTTCGACTACCTGACGATGACGATCGCGGCCGGCGTGCTGTACCTGGGCATCACCTTCGTCGGCATTCGCGGCCTGCACTGGATCGGCATGGTGTCGGTGCCGCTGTTCGTGGTGCTGGGCGGCTGGGTCGCACTGCATTCGGCCGGCGCGGCGGGGTGGAACAAGGTGCTCTCGTACGCCGGCACGCAGCCCGCGCTGCCGATGTCCTTCGGCATCGGACTGACCATCGTGGTGGCGCTGTTCATCGACGCGGGCACGGTCACGGCCGACTTCAACCGCTGGGCCGCCGACCGCAAGAGTTCGCTGATCGCCACGGCCTGCGCCTTTCCCGTGGCCAACCTGGTCGCGATGCTGGTCGGCGGCGTCATGACGGCCGCACTGGCGCTGCCGCAACCGCAGCCCTTCGGCCTGGACAACATGTTCGGCTACCTGCTCGCGCAGAACGCGCCGTGGCTGGCCGTGGTGGCCTTCGTGTTCCTGCTGTGCAACCTGGGCTCGGTGTGCGCGCACTGCCTCTACAACTCGGCCGTGGGCTGGTCGCGCATCGGCAACGGGCGCATGCGCGTGTTCGCCGTGGCGCTCGCCGCGGTGGGCATCGCGATTGCCGCAGCCAACGTGTGGGCGCTGTTCATTCCGTGGCTGTCATTGCTGGGCATCCTGGTGCCGCCCATCGGCGCCGTGCTGATCGCCGACCTGTACTTCGTGCGGCCCGGCGCCGCCATCGGTGCCGACTGGCGCCCGCGCGCCTTCATCGCCTGGGGCGTGGGCTCGCTGGTGGCCTACGCCACCGAGACGATGGCGCCGCAGTTGTCGACTGCGGTGGCGGCCTTCATCGCGGCAGGCGTCTGCTACTTCGTGCTGCACATCGGCAGCGCCGCGCCGGTGGCGGCGGCCACGCCTTCCATCAAGAACTGAACACCTCTTTCGAAAGCGACAACGACCATGGACTACGAGATCTTCGACCTCGGCGACGTGCCCCTGCAACGCGGTGCGACGCTGCGCGATGCGCGACTCGCCTACAAGACCTACGGCAAGCTCAACGCCGACAAAAGCAACGTGATCGTCTACCCGACCTGGTACTCGGGCCAACACTACGACAACGAATGGCTGATCGGCCCGGGCATGGCGCTGGACCCCGAGAAGTACTTCATCATCGTGCCGAACATGCTGGGCAACGGCCTCTCTTCGTCGCCGAGCAACACGCCCGAGCCGTACAACCTGTCGCGCTTTCCGGACATCACGCTCTACGACAACGTGACGCTGCAGCACCGGCTGGTGACGGAGAAGTTCGGCATTCAGCAGGTCGCGCTGGTGGTCGGCTGGTCGATGGGCGCGCAGCAGACCAACCAGTGGGGCTGCCTGTACCCCGACATGGTGAAGCGCATCGCGCCTTTCTGCGGCTCGGCGAAGACGGCGCCGCACAACATCGTGTTCCTCGAAGGCGTGAAGGCCGCGCTCCAGGCCGACGTGGCGTGGAACGGCGGCTGGTACACCACACCGCCGAGCAAGGGCCTGCGCGCGGTAGGCCGCGTGTACGCGGGCTGGGGCCTGTCGCAGCCCTTCTACATGCAGGAGCTGTGGCGCGAGCTGGGCTTCAGCTCACTCGAAGACTTCCTGGTCGGCTACTGGGAAGGCTTCTTTTTGCAGAAGGACGCGAACAACCTGCTCGCGATGCTGTGGTCGTGGCAGCACGGCGACATCAGCGACAACCCGGTGTTCAAGGGCGACTTCAAGAAAGCGCTGGGCGCCATCCAGGCGCGCGCGCTCGTGATGCCGGCCGAGCGCGACCTGTACTTTCCCGTGGCCGACAACGAATGGGAGGTGTCGCACATGCCGAACGCCGAGTGCCGCCCGATTCCGGGCGTGTGGGGCCACTTTGCCGGCGGCGGCAGCAGCCCGGTCGACACCCGCTTCATCGACAACGCCCTCAAGGAACTGCTCGCCACGCCATGAACGCCCCCGTCCACGACCCGCTCGCCAGCTACCGCATCGAGACCGAGCCCTTCTACCGGCCCGCAGGCAATGAGGTGGCGCTGTACCGGCACGCCTACCGCCACCGCATGCCGCTGATCCTCAAGGGGCCGACCGGTTGCGGCAAGACGCGCTTCGTGGAGCACATGGCGTGGTCGCTCGGGCGGCCGCTGGTCACGCTCGCGTGCAACGAGGACATGACGGCGTCGGACCTCGTGGGGCGCTACCTGCTCGATGCGAACGGCACGGCCTGGCACGACGGTCCGCTGACGCTCGCGGTGCGCCACGGCGGCATCTGCTACCTCGACGAGGTGGTCGAGGCGCGGCAGGACACCACCGTGGTGATCCACCCGCTGACCGACGCGCGCCGCATCCTGCCGCTCGACAAGAAGGGCGAGCTGGTGCACGCGCACCCCGACTTCCAGCTCGTGGTGTCGTACAACCCCGGCTATCAGAGCAGCGCGAAGGACATGAAGCCGTCGACACGCCAGCGCTTCGCGGCGCTCGAATTCGACTACCCCGACGGCGCGCTCGAAGCGGAGATCGTCGCGCACGAGGCCGGCGTCGAACCCGCGCTCGCTGCGAAGCTGGTCGCCATTGCGCACTGCTCGCGCGAACTCAAGCACCGCGGGCTCGACGAGGGCGTGTCGACGCGCATGCTGATCTACGCGGGCGTGCTGATCCGCGACGGCGTGTCGCCGCGCGACAGCTGCGACATGACGATGACGCGCGCCCTCACCGACGACCCCGACATGGCGAGCGCGCTGCAGGGCTTTGTCGAGGCGCAGTTCGGATGAACGACGGGCACGGCGCCCTCTCGCTGCTGGCCCGCGGGCTGGCCGGCATCGATGTCGACGTGCAGCCGCTGGCCGGCGCACGCGCCGTGCTCAAGGGCCGCCGGCTGCTGTTGCCCGAAGGCGACGAGGCCGCGCGCCTGCACCGCGCGATGGTGGCGCATGCGGTCGCACACCTGCGCCACTCGACGCCCGCGCGGCCGGCGCGCACGCTCAAGCCGATGGGCATCGCCATCGTCTCGGCCCTCGAAGACGCGCGCGTCGAACGGCTGCTGTGCCGCGACTTTCCCGGCCTGCACGGCTGGTTCACCGCCGCGTTGCCGCCCGCGCCCGATCCGCTGGACCTGCGCTTTGCTGCACTGGTCGCGCGCATGGACCGCGTGCTGCTGCGCGCCGAAGCGACGGATGACAACCACTGGGTGAACAAGGCGCGCCGCCTGTTCGACGAGACCGTCGACCGCGCGGGGCTGGAGGACTACGACGCCTTCCGCGCCGTCGCCTCGATCCTCGCCAACGACCTCGGCCAGATGCGCGTGCGCTTCGAGCCGCAGGACTACGCCGTGCCCGCGCCCTGGCGCGACGACAACAGCTACCTGTGGGATTTCGGCGAGGCCGAGACACCGCCCGACGAAGCCATCGCACTGCAGCAGACGGGCGCGCGACCACCGCCACCATCTTCCGATGCACCGAACGAAGGCAACGAAGCGCCACCCGAAGGCATCGCCGAGATGGAGCTCGGCCGCTACACCTACCCCGAATGGGACCGCACTCAGGAGCGCCTGCGACCCGACTGGTGCACGGTGATCGAGAAGCTGCCCGCGTGGCAGGGCCTGGGCGCGATGGGCACTTCAACAGCGGCGGGCCATGAGCGCATCGTGCCGCTCGCCCTGCCCCGCGCGCGCCACCTCGACCGCACGCACCGCCTGCGCCGGCAGTGGGAAGGCGACGACATCGACCTCAATGCGGCCATCGAGGTGCTGGTCGATCGCCGCCTGCGTTTGCGGCCCGATGCGCGGCTGTTCATGCGCCCGGGCAAGGGGCCGCGCCCGTCGAGCGTGCTGGTGCTGCTCGACCTGTCGGAGTCGGCCAACGACGCGGGCCACGGCGATGGCGCCGTTTCGCTGCTCGACCTGGAGAAGCAGGCCGCGCTGCTGCTCGCTGCCTCGAATGCGCGCGGCATCGACCGGCTTGCCATCCACGGCTTCTCGTCGAACACGCGCGCCGAGGTGTATTACTACCGCCTGCTCGAATTCGGCCAGCCACTGGCCGCACCTTCGCGCGCCATGATCGGCGCGGTGCACGGGCGCTACTCGACGCGCATGGGCGCCGCGCTGCGCCATGCCGCCTCGCACCTGCAGGCCGAACCGGCGGGGCCGCGCGCGATCCTGCTGGTGACCGACGGTGCGCCGTCGGACATCGACGTGCACGACCCGAAGTACCTCATCGAAGACGCCCGCCAGGCCGTGGCCGAGGCGCGCGATGCCGGCGTGCGCAGCGCGTGCATCGCGCTGGACGGCGCGGCCGACGCGTATGTGCGGCGCATCTTCGGCTGGCGCAACTATTGCATCGCCGACGATGCGCGCAGCCTGCCCGCACGGCTGGCCCGCATGAGCACGCGGCTGGCCGCCGCCCATTGATGGAACGCGTGAAGAAAGACACGGAGGAGCACACAATGAGGGTCCACACATCCAGGAGACACCCCAGTGGCTGACAGGGACCCTCTTCGCGTCGGCATTCTGTATTCCGAGACCGGCGTCACCTCGACCATCGGCCTGTCGCAGCTGCAGGGCGCGCTGCTGGCCATCGAGGAAATCAACGCGGCCGGCGGCGTCGATGGCCGCGAGCTCGTGGGCGTGCGCTACGACCCGCAATCGAACCCCGTGCGCTACGCCCAGCTGGCCGAAAAGCTCATCGTGCAGGACCGCGTGAACGTGATCTTCGGCTGCTACATGTCGAGCAGCCGCAAGGCCGTGATCCCGGTGATCGAAAAGTGGAACAAGCTGCTGTTCTACCCCACGCTGTACGAAGGCTTCGAGTACTCGGGCAACGTGATCTACACCGGCGCGGCGCCCAACCAGAACAGCGTGCAGCTGGCCGAGTTCATGACCACGAACTTCGGCTCGCGCGTGTACCTGATCGGCTCCGACTACATCTACCCTTACGAGTCGAACCGCATCATGGGCGAGCTGGTGATGCAGCGGCCCGGCAGCGAAAAACTCGGCGAGCGCTACGTGGCACTCGACGCCACCGAAAAAGACTACCGCGCGATCATGGACGACATCCGCGACAAGCGGCCCGACTTCATCTTCTCGACGGTGGTGGGTGATTCGACGGCCAGCCTGTACCGCGCGTATGCCGAAGCGGGCTTCGATCCGAAGACGATGCCCATCTCGAGCCTCACGACGTCGGAGGCCGAGATCTCGCAGATGGGCCCTGGCGTGGCCACGGGCCACTTCACGGCGGCGCCGTATTTCCAGTCGATCGACTCGCCCGCCAACCAGCGCTGCCTGGCAAGGCTGCGCGCGCGCTTCGGCGACGGCTGCGTGCCCAACCTGTGCTGGGAAGCGTCGTACTTCCAGATGCACATCTTCGCCAACGCCTTCCGGCAGGCGGGCACCGACGGCATCGCGGAGATCCTGCCGCACATCCTGGGCAGCGAGTTCGATGCGCCGCAGGGCCGCGTGAAGATCGACCCGACGAACCACCACACCTGCCTGTACCCGCGCATCGGCCGCGTCGATGCGCACGGGCAGTTCACCATCGTCCGGCAGGCGACGCGCGCGGTGTACCCGGACCCTTACCTCGTCACCCACTCGCTGGGCGACTGGACGGCACGGCTCGACACGCTGGAGCTCTAGGATGACGTCGCGCTGCTTTTTCCACGTTGCAGGGAATGCTTCAGGGCGCACTCACGCCAACGGGGTACCTTGCTCCGCGAATGTCCTCCGCCCTTCGGGCTCCCCCTTGATTTCGCTGCGCAAGGCACCCCATCGACGTGAGCGTTGTTCAGTGCGGTTGTTGATCGACCGGAACAACGACCGCGCTCAGTGGGCGCAGGGCACTGGGTGCTTCCCGCAGCGAAATCAAGGAGGAGGGCGAAGCCCGGGGGACATTCGCGGAGGGAAGTACCCGGTGGCCTGCGCACACGCCCCGAACAGCAGCAACAGCGGCGCCCTGAGAAAGAGCTGACCGTGGACAGCACAGCCCCCAAGCGACACACCCTGCGGGTGACGCCACCGCAGCTCAAGGAGCTGCGGCTGCTGAAGATCGCGGTGATCCACCCCGACGACGCAGACGGCCGGCAGCTCACCCAGCAACTGCAGCGCATCGGCTGCCAGGTGCAGGCTTTCTGGCCACCCGTGCAGCACCTGCCCGAGGGCATCGACGTGGCCTTCATGGCCGTGCTGCCCGACTTCATCAACCTGCGTTTCGAATGGACCCAGAGCGAGGACGCACCCGCCGTCATCGCCGTCGTGACCTACGAGAACCCGACCATCGTCGAGGCCGTGCTCGAGATCGGCGCCAAGGCCGTGCTGCCGTCGCCGGTGCGTTCGTTCGGCTTGCTCTCGGCACTCGTCGTCGCACGCGAGGCGCACAAGGAAAGCCGCTCGCTCGCACGGCGCCTGCGCAAGACCGAGGCCAAGCTGCTCGGCGTGCGCCAGTTGGCCGAAGCCAAGGCCATCCTCATGAAGACGCACGACGTGTCGGAAGGCCAGGCGCACGACCTGATCCGTGAACAGGCCATGAGCAAGCGCACCACCATGGAAGACATTGCCGCGGCCATCGTCAACGCCAACGAAATTCTTTCGCTCGGCGCGCGCGGCAACAAGCCCGGGCCGGGCTGAACGAACTCAGAGCTGGCGAAAGCCCGTCAGCACCTTCAGCACGCTCTGCGTGGCACCGTCGAGCACGGCATGCTGGCGGTGCGCAATGCCCACGCGCCGCGTGAGTTTGGGCGTCACCGGGACGATCTGCATGCGGTCGTTGCGTGCCATGTCGGTGGACTTCTGCAGCGGCAACAGCGCGGCGCCGTAACCTGCTGCGACGAGGCTGCGGATGGCCGCGTCGTAGTTGAGCTCGATGCGCGCACGCGGCGCAAAGCCGGCGGCGGCAAACCACTCCATCGTGAGGCGGTACATGTGCGTGGTCGCCTCGTTGAAGATCAACGGCTGCGCCGCGAGCCACGCCGGCGTGACGCGCTTCGGTGCCTTCCAGCGCTGCGGCACGAAGGCCATCATGGGCTGCTCGCACCACGGCGTGACCACGATGCCGCGCACCGGCGGCTGCGGAATGGCGACGAGGCCGATGTCGAGCGTGCCCGCCGCGAGCCGCTCCATGGCCTCGTACGAGCCGCGGATGCTCACCTCGACGTCGATGCCTGCGTGCTCCGCGCCCAGCGCCTCGAGCACCTGCGGCAGCAGGTCGACCAGCACGCCGGTCGAGGTGCCCAGCCGCACGCGGCCCGTGCGGCCTTCGGCCTGGCGCTTGACGGCCTCCACCGCGTCGTCGGTGTCGCGCAGCAGCTTGCGCCCGCGCTCCACCAACGCTGCACCGGCCGGCGTGGGCAGCACGCGGCGGCTGCCGCGCACCACCAACGGTGCGCCCAGGCGCGATTCGAGTTCGCTGATGTGCAGGCTCACCGTCGGCTGCGCGAGGTGCAGCGCCTTGGCCGCGGCCGAGAAGGAGCCCAGGTCGGCAATGGCGATGAGCGTACGCAGTTGATCGAGGTTGAGCTGTCTCATCAGGAATGCTGATTGAAGGTGTCAGAAATCTCAACTTCCACAATAGCACGCGCCGCCGGAAGATGAGCGCTCCCCTACCAGGAGCCCACCGTGACCGCGCCGAAGCCACCGTCTTTTCATCAACGCCTGCTGCACGCCCTGCACGACTGGCGCCGCCGCGCCGTGACACGCCGCCGCGCCCGCGACGACGTGCAACTGCTGGCGGGCATGAGCGACCACGACCTGCGCGACCTCGGCATCGGCCGCAGCGAAGTGCCCGAGCTGGTCGACAGGCACCGCTACTGATTCACCGAAACGCGCGTGCGGTTTCTTCAGGGACCGCATGCGATTTGAGGTTCAATCCAGGGCGTGCCTTCCATCGCCACCCCTGCCCTTCTCTCCATCGAACTCACCTCGCCGCAGTCCGTCAACGGACGGCGCGCGGCCTTCCAGTCGCTGTGGCTGCTGGTGCGCATGCAGCACGCCCATGCCCACGGCGGCGGCAGTGGTGTCGTGCGGCTGGCCGACCTGCGCGGCGAGGTGTCCGACGCCAGCACGCTGCGCATGGTCGTGAGCCGCGCGTTCCGCGACTTCAAGGCCTGGGGCCTGGAGGTCGGCTGGGGCGAAGACCAGCAGCGCGAGCCGCGTTTTCTCAACGCCGAGCGGCGCAGCCAGGGCCCATTCTGGCTGCCGGCTGCTGAAGCGAAGCGCCTGCGCCTGCTCGTGGACGACCGCCCGGCCACCGCTGCAGAGATCGCGTCGTTTCTCGGCCTGCGTTCGCGCAAGGCGCAGGCCGCCGGCACGGTGACGCCACCCGACGCCGTGCACCTGCAGGACGCCGCGTTCTGGAAACAGCTGGTCGCCTCGCAGCAGGCCGCGCGCCAGGGCCGGTTGATGTCGCCGGTGGCGGGCGGCAACGGCAACGGCAGCGCGCTCGAGTCCATCCGCCTGGCCGGCACGCTGGCCGCGAGCGACTTCCAGCGCGCGCTGGTCACGCTCAACGAGGCGATGCTGTGGCGCCGGCTCGGCGACAACGAGCAGGCGCGCCGGCGGCTGCAGGCGCTCAAGAAGCAGCGGCTCGCGCACCACGTGGCGGGCAACGACTACCTGGGCGCGATGGAGTGCATCGTCTCGGCCTGGTGCGCCTACACCGCGCGCGACCTGCCGCTGGCGCAGTCGCTGCTGGGCGGCATGGCCGAAGACCCGGCGCGCGCGCTGGTGCTGCGCCACCACCCCGACGTGCGCTTCGAGTGGTGCAACCTGTGGGCACTGGCCTGCCGCTCGCGCGCCCTCGCGCTGGCCGCCGACGACCACCCGGCCGCGGCGGCACTCGCTGAAGAATCTTTGCAGCGCTTCGGCGAAGCGCTGGCGGCGGCCTTCGAATCGCACTCCTTCGATGCCGCGCAGCACGTGGCCGCCAACATGGGCATGGCCGCGTGGCTGTTCGACCGCGTGGGCTTGGGCGACCTGCCGGCGCTCGCGCACGACGGCCACCGGGCCGACACCACGCGCCGCGCGGTGCAGTGGATCGCCTTCAGCGAATGGCTGTGCGGCCACACCGACGGCCAGGGCCGCTCGGCATGGAACGCGATCTACCTGATGCGCATCGCGCGCGGCCACTGCAAGCCCGAGAAGCAGCCCACGCTCGCGCAGTTCCGCGCACAGAAGCCGCTCGACCCGGCCGCGATCTCGAAGCTCGCGGGCCCGCTCGCCGATGCCTTCGACGCCGCGAACTGGCCCGCGCGCTGGGTCGACGTGGCGCAGGCGCGGCTGGCCGACCACCAGGCCGGGCGACGCCGCTACCCCGGGCTGCAGCAGGGCAGCCTGCTGTTCGAGCACGCGTGGTACGCGGCGCATGCGGGCGACCTGAAAGCGGCCGAGCACTCGCTGGGCCTGCTGCGCGAGGTTCTGCCGCAGCTTGTGCCGAGCGACCGCGCCTACTTCACCGAGTCGTGGAACGACGCGCTGCCGGCCGAGCTGGTGCTGGAGGCGAAGCCGCCGCGGCGGCCGGCGGTACCTAAGAAAAAGGTGCGCTGAGCGCCTGCTGCACGCGCTCGCGCAGCACCGGCAACACGTCCAGCTCGAACCACGGATGGTGCTGGAACCACGCGGTGTTGCGTGGCGACGGATGCGGCAGCGGGACGAAGCGCGGCGCGTAGTCGGCAAAGGCTTCGACGGTTTCGGTCACGCCGCCGCGCGCAGTCTTGCCGAGGAAGTGGCGCTGCGCGTACTGGCCGATGAGCAAGGTCAGCGCGATGTGCGGCATCTGCGCCAGCAGGCGGTCGTGCCACAGCGGCGCGCACTCCTTGCGCGGCGGCAGGTCGCCGCTGGTGCCGCGGCCCGGGTAGCAGTAGCCCATCGGCACGATCGCGATGCGCGCCGCGTCGTAGAACAGCTCACGGTCGATGCCGAGCCAGCGGCGCAGCTGGTCGCCGCTCTTGTCGTTCCACGGCACGCCGGTCTGGTGCACCGTGAGGCTGGGCGCCTGGCCGACGATCAGCAGCCGCGCGCTCGCACTGGCCTGCACGATCGGGCGTGGCCCGAGCGGCAAATGGGCCTCGCACGCGCGGCAGGCGCGGATCTCGGCGAGCAGTGCATCCACGGTGCTGAAACTAATCGGCGAACGGACGAAAGAAGGCGTTGAGCTCAGTGCCCGGCGTGGCATCGGCAAAGCCGTCGAAGCGACCCTGCTCGGCCAGCGTGCGCGCGGCGCGGATGAAGCCGCCCCAGGCCGCGCGCGCCATGCCACCGCCCACGCTCACGCGGCGCACGCCGAGCGCGGCGATGTCCGCCATCGTGAGCTCGCTGGTCGCGCCGACCAGCAGGTTGACCGGCTTGGGCGCGACGGCGGCCACCACGGCGGCGATCTGCTCGCGCGTCTTGATGCCGGGCGCATAGAGGCAGTCGGCGCCGGCCTCGGCGTACGCACGCAAGCGCGCGATGGTGTCGTCGAGGTCGGGGCGGTTGGCAAAGAAGTTCTCGGCGCGGCCCACGAGCAGCGTGTCGCCGCCCGCCTCGTCGATGGCCCGGCGCGCGGCGCGCAGCCGCTCGACCGCGACGTCGATGGGGAACAGCGGATCGTCGGGGTTGCCCGTCGAATCCTCGATCGACAGGCCGGCCACGCCGGTCTCGACCGCGAGGCGCACGCTCTCGGCCACCCCCTGCGCGTCGGCCGCGAAACCGTTCTCGAAGTCGGCGTTCACCGGCAGGTCGGTGGCGGCCACGAGTTCACGCAGGTGGGCGAGTATCTGGTCGCGCGACAGCGCCCCGTCGGCATGGCCACGCGACCACGCGAAGCCCGAGCTGGTGGTGGCCAGCGCCTGGTAGCCCAGGCCTTCGAGGTAGCGCGCGCTGCCCGTGTCCCAGGGGTTGGGGATGACGAAGCAGCCTTGGGTGTGGAGGGCACGGAAGGCGGCGCGCTTTTGCGCGATGGAGCGGGTCATGAGAGCCTCATCTTTCCTTCGGGGTTCAGGGAGGGGTTGCGGCCACAGGTGCGGCCACCGGTGCCGCCGCGAGGATGTGTGACGCGAGCACGGCGAACTGGTCGGTGCGGACCTCGCTGCGTCGCAGCCAGCCCTTGCTGTTGTCGACACGGTGCACCACGACGAGGTCGCGCTTGCGATCGACCATCATGAACTGGCCGCCGGCGCCCACGGCCAGGAGCAGCTGGTTGGGCCCGCGCTGCCAGAACGGGAAGCCCTTGAGCGGCACCCACCACAGGTAGCCATAGCCGCTCCAACCTGGTCCGACGGTCGTGTACGAGGTGGTGCTTTCGGTCACCCAGCCGGCCGGGACGATGCGCTTGTCCTGCCACAAGCCGTCGCGCGCCATCAGCAGGCCGATGCGGGCCAGGTCGCGCGCCGACAGGTGCATCACCTGGGCCGGATGCTCGGAGCTGCGTTCGAGCCGGGCCTCGGTGTCCTGCGGGTAGCGGAAGTCCTGGAACTGCAGCGGCTCGGCCAGGTCGGTCTTCAGCGCCTCGAAGACGCTGCGTCCGGTGCGGCGTTCGAAGATGGTGCCCAGCACGTTGGCGTCCCAGTTGTTGTAGTACCAGAACTCGCCGGGTGCATGGCTGCCCCGGGCCGGTCGCTCGGCCTTGGCCTGGGCGGTCTCGTAGGCGGCCGGATGGTAGACACCGGAGCGCAGCTGCAGCAGCTGCCGCACGGTGGCCGTGCGCTCGGTGTCGCTGAGCCCGTCCTTGTCGCCGATGCCGAGCTGGCCCAGCGTCTGGTCCAGGTCGATCTCGCCGCGGCCGACGTGAATGCCGTAGAGCACGCTCTGCACGCTCTTGCGCACCGAGGCCAGGTTCATCGGCTTGTCGATGTCGCCGTAGGCATGCACGAGCACGCCCTTGTCGATCACGAGGTAGGCGTCGGACTTGATCGATGCGGCAAACGCATCGGCCACCTTGAGCTTCGCTTCGGACCAATGGCTCGGCTCAGTCGCGCTCGGGGTGGCCCACTGCTCGGAGGGGAACACGCCGGCCGCAGGCACGGCGTGCGCGGCGCACAGCAGCAGCACGGCAGACAGCGCGGTGCGCAACACGACGGGCAAGAAACTGCACGGAAGACCGGCCATGGGCATCTCGACTCCTGAAAGTCGTGCGCCTTGGAAACGACGTGGGAACCTGGGGCTGCGGAGCCCGGCGCGACGAGCCTCGCATTCTGACGCAGCGACGCCAGCCTTGCTGCCTCAGCACTCCACCACGTTCACCGCAAGCCCCCCGAGCGAGGTCTCCTTGTACGTGGACTTCATGTCCTCGCCGGTCTGCTTCATGGTGCGGATCACGGCGTCGAGCGAGACGTAGTGACTGCCGTTGCCGCGCAGTGCCATGCGCGAGGCGTTGATGGCTTTCACGGCGCCCATCGCGTTGCGCTCCACGCAGGGGATCTGCACCATGCCGCCGACCGGGTCGCAGGTGAGGCCCAGGTTGTGCTCCATGCCGATCTCGGCGGCGTTCTCGACCTGCGCGGGCGTGGCGCCGAGCACGGCGGCGAGCGCGCCGGCCGCCATCGAGCAGGCCACGCCGACCTCGCCCTGGCAGCCGACCTCGGCGCCCGAGATGGAGGCGTTGGTCTTGTAGAGCATGCCGATGGCTGCTGCGGTGAGCAGGAAGTCGACGATGCCTTCGTCGCTGGCCTGCGGCACGAAGCGCTGGTAGTAGTGCATCACGGCGGGCACCACGCCGGCCGCGCCGTTGGTGGGCGCGGTGACGACACGGCCGCCGGCCGCGTTCTCTTCGTTCACCGCCATCGCGAAGGCGTTGACCCAGTCCATGGCCGCGAGCGGATCGGCGGCGCCGGCCTGCGCCAGCAGCTCGCGGTGCAGCTCGGGCGCACGACGCCGCATGCGCAGCGGGCCGGGCAGCGCGTGCGCGGCCAGCGGGTTGTCGATGCCGAAGCCGCGCTGCACGCACTGCTGCATCACGCCCCAGATGCGCAGCAGGCCCGCGCGCACCTCGGCCTCGGGCCGCCACACGCATTCGTTGCGCATCACCAGCGTGGCCACGGAGATGTCGTGCGCATGGCACTGCGCCATGAGTTCGTCGCCGGTCGTGAAGGGATGCGGCACGGCCGCCGCGGCAGCGGCCGTTTGCGCCACGGCCTGCCCGCCCTCGACGACGAAGCCGCCGCCGACCGAGAAGTAGGTGCCTTCGGCAAGCACGGCGCCGTCGGCCGCGAAGGCGGTGAAGCGCATGGCGTTCGGATGCTCGGGCAGCGACTCTTCGCCGCGAAAGGCGATGTCGCGCACGCGGTCGAAGGCGATGGGCGTGGTGCCCAGCAGGCTCAGCTGACCGCTGCGGCGCAGCGCGTCCAGGCGCGGTTGCACGGTCTCGGGCCGCACGGTGTCGGGCGCGTCGCCGAAGAGCCCGAGGATCACGCCCTGGTCGGTCGCGTGGCCGTGGCCGGTGGCGCCGAGCGAGCCGAACAGGTCGACGTGCAGGCGTGCGACCTGCGCGAGCAGGCCACGCCGTTCGAGCGATTGCGCGAACAGCAGCGCGGCGCGCATCGGCCCGACGGTGTGCGAGCTGGACGGCCCGATGCCGATCTTGAAGATGTCAAAGGCGGAGAGCATCAGCGCATCATGCGACCGGAAGCTGCTGTTTGACCAGCGCCACCCAGTAGGCCGCACCGAGTGGCAGGATGTTGTCGTTGAAGTCGTAGTACGGGTTGTGCACGTTCGGGTCGTTCGGGCCCTCGCCCGCACCGATGCCGATGTAGGCGCCGGGGCGCTTCTGCAGCATGAAGGCGAAGTCTTCCGAGCCCATGGCGGGCGGAATGTCGGTGTGCACCTGTTCGAGGTCGACCAGGCTGGCCGCCGCCGCGATGGCTGCGTCGGTCTCGGCCGGCGTGTTGACGACGCCGGGGTAGCCGCGGCGGTACTCCAGCGCCACCTTGGCGCCGTGCGTGGCGGCCACGCCGTCGCAGATCTGCTGCATCGCCGCCTGGGTCTTGTCCTGGATGCCGGCGTCGAGGGTGCGCACGGTGCCGCGCAGCACCACGGTCTCGGGAATGACGTTCCAGGTGTCGCCGCCGTGGATCTGCGTGACGCTGACCACGGCCGCGTCGGTGGCGCCGGTGCGGCGGCTCACGATGGTCTGCAGCGCGTTGATGAGCTGGGCCGAGATCACCACCGAGTCGATGCCGGTCTCGGGCATGGCGCCGTGGCTGCCCTTGCCGGTGATGACGATCTCGAAGGTGTCGAGAAAGGCCGTCATGGTGCCCTTGCGGATCGCGAAGCGCCCGCGCGGCAGGCTCGGAAAGTTATGCATGCCGTAGACGGCGTCGGCCGGGAACTGGTCGAACAGGCCCTCTTCCACCATCACGCGACCGCCGCCTTCGTTTTCCTCGGCGGGCTGGAACACGAAGTGCACCGTGCCCTGGAAAGGCTTGTGACGCGACAGGTGCTCGGCCGCGCCCAGCAGCATGGCGGTGTGGCCGTCGTGGCCGCAGGCGTGCATCTTGCCGACGCATTTGGAGGCGTGCGCCTGCGTGCCCAGCTCCTGCATGTTGAGCGCGTCGAGGTCGGCGCGCAGCGCGATGCTGGGGCCCTCGCCGTTCTTCAGCGTGCCGACCACGCCGGTGCCGGCCAGGCCGCGGTGCACGGGCAGGCCCATGAGCATCAACGCATTGGCCACCACGTTGGCGGTGCGGTGTTCCTCGAAGGCGGTCTCGGGGTTGGCGTGGATGTCGCGGCGCCAGCTGAGCATGCGGGCACGGGTGTCTTCGGCAATCTCGGGGTCGCGGTACATGGCGTGAATCTCTCGTGGGATGAAATCAGTGGAAGAACTCGGCGATGAAGGTCGCGCCGAGGAAAGTGCCGGCCGTCGCGGTGAGCGACACCACCACGATGCGCCAGCCGAGGCGGCGGAACACGGGCAGGTCTTTCGCGACCGAGAAGCCGGCCAGCGCCAGCACCGGCGTGGTGAAGGCCAAAAAGTTGAGCTTGGCGGTGAGCGCGATGAGCGCGTCGGAGAACGGGAACAGGCCCGGGATGCCGACCACGGTGGCCACCACCGAGAGCACCAGCACCATCGGCAGGCGCGGCACGAAGCGCTTGATGGCTTCGACGGCGCCGGCAATCGCCACCACGGCGAGCACGCCTTCGAGCGACACCAGCACCGGCACCTTGTAGGTCACGGCATTGCCGATGAGCACGCCGCCGCCCACCACCAGCCAGGCCAGCAGCGTGTCGCGCAGCGAGGTCGGTGCGGCGTGGGCCACGTCGGCGCTCGACACGTTCGCGCCCGCGTCCACGGCGGCGCCCTGTTGGGCGCCGTGCTTGGAGAAGCGGCCCAGCACCGGCTCCAGCTTGCCGTAGAGCCACGAGCACAGCGGCAGCGACAGGAACAGCGTGAAGTAGAAGCCAGCCACCGTGGTCAGCAGGTTCGACGCGGCGGCAATCGCCGTGAGCTGCGGCAGCATCTCGGGCGGGCTCTGCGCGGCGATAGCGCCCAGCGCCGCCGCCATCAGGCTGCCCGAGCCCACGCCGGCGCCCATGGCCAGCGAGCGCGGATCGAAGATGTGCAGGCTGGCGATGAAGCCCGCCAGCACCGCGATGAACAGCGCGCCCAGCACGGTGCCGGTGATGTACTCGGCCAGCACGCCGCGGCCCTCGGGCGAGGCCATGCCGTACTTCTCGCCAATGATCACGAGGTTGCCCTCGCGGCCCACCGAGAAGGTGGCGCCCACGGCCTCGCGCTTGATGCCCAGCAGCAGCGCCAGCGGCAGGCCCAGCGCCAGGGTGCCCAGCGCATGACCGAACTCCTGGAACAGCAGCGCCCAGCCGGCCTGCTTGACCTGCGGCAGCGCAGCGCCGACCGTGAGGCCCAGCTTCACCACGAACAGCAGCAGGCCCGCGTTGAGCAGGCCGCCGGCCAGCGACTGCTGCGCCGTGGCGACGCGCACCACGCCCGGCACGCGCCGGTGCGCGATGCCCCAGGCGGCGGCCATGAGCAGCGCCCACAGCATCGGCAGCAGCACCACCTTGCCGGGGCCGACGCTGAACTGCGTCGGGCCGATGAGTTCGGCCACGGCCACGAGGACCAGGGTGACGACGAGGAGCTTGAGTTTGCCGGCGGCGCTGGAAGGCGCTACGGCTGCAATCGTGGAGGCAGCGGAGGTCATGGGTGGGCGTTTTCGAGGGGTGCCGGCGAGTTTCAGGCGATGAGCCTCTTGCATCAATGACCGCAAATAAGGATATTCGTTGCATTGAATGCAACACTCGGAGACGACCGCCATGGACGACAAGCTCGACACCCGCCGGGTGCGCTACTTCATGCAGGTGCTCGACAGCGGCTCGGTGCGCGGTGCGGCCGACGTGCTCGACATGGACCCCTCGGCCGTGAGCCGCGCCATCGGCATCCTGGAAACCGAGTGCGGCCTGCCGCTGCTGGAGCGCCACGGACGCGGCGTGGTGCCCACCGACGCGGGCCAGTTGCTGGCCGGCTACGTGCGAAGGCAGCAGGGGCAGAAGCAGCACCTGCTGGCGCAGATGGACAGCATCCGCAAGATCGAGAGCGGCCACATCGACATCGTGGCCGGCGAAGGCTATGTCGACTGGCTCATGCGGCACAGCCTGCGCATCTTCATGGCCAGCCACCCGAAGATCACGGTAAACCTCGACGTCGCCAGCACCGACGAGATCGTGCGCCGCGTGATAGAGGAGCGTGCGCACATCGGCATGCTGTTCCAGCCGCCGAAGGACGAGCGGCTCACCTCGCACCAGTCGCACGCGCAGCCGATCCAGGCCATGGTGCTGGGCTCGCACCCGCTCGCGCAGCTCGGACGCCCGCTCAAGCTGACCGACCTGCTGCCCTACCCCGGCGCCACGCTGCACCGCAACTTCGGCGTGCGCCAGCACATCGAGGCGGCCGAGATCAGCGAGGGCGTGCGGCTGCCCGCGCTGCTGACCACCACCTCGTTCAGCGCGCTGGGCCACTTCGTGTCGGCGGGCCTGGGCTACACGCTGGGCACGCGCATCTCGCTCACGCCCAACGCCGACCATCCGGCGCTGGTCGAGCTGCCGATGAAGAACCCGCTGTTGTCGCAAGGGCGCTCGCACATCGTGTCGCGCCACGGCCGCCTGTTGCCGCCGGCCGCTGCGACGCTGCTGCGGCAGGTGGTGGCGGACATGAAGCGCTATGCCGATTCGATCGCAGGCACCGGCACCAGCAAGCCCCGCGCGAACACGAGCACGCGCGGGCGCGGCGCGACGGGTTGAAGGCCATGGGGGCTTGCGTTGCGTGCGCGCACGGTTCGGTGTTCTGATCGGACCCCATGTCCTACCTCGCTCCCCTCTTCATTCACCTGCTGTGCGCCGCCTTCTGGGTCGGCGGCATGGCCGTCATGCACTTCGCAGTGCGCCCCGCCGCCGTCGCCACGCTGGAGCCGCCGCTGCGCCTGCGCATGATGGCCGCGACGCTCCGGCGCTTCTTCATCGGGGTGGACGCGTCCGTCACGCTGCTGTTCGTGACCGGCATCGGTTTGATCCACGCGACCGGCGGCTTTCGCGCCGTGCACTGGCGCGTCGAAGCCATGATGGGCATTGCGCTTGTGATGGCGGCGATTTATGTCTACATCCGCGCCTCGGTGTTCCGCGCGCTGCGCCGTGCGGTGGACGACAGCGCCTGGCCCGTGGCGGCTGCTCGGCTGAACACCGTGCGCCAGCTGGTGACGCTGAACCTCGCGCTGGGCGTGGTGGTGTTCGGGGTGGCGGTGATGGGGCGCGGCGCTTAGGCCGCAGGGCCCTTCAACTCCACGCCGTTGCCATCGGGATCTTCGAGATAGATCGAAGGCCCGTTGCCCTCGGCCCCGAAGTTGTTCTGCACCTCGCCGTGCACCGGCACACCGTGCCGCGCCATGCGCGCGCGGATCGCCGCTTCGTCGAAAGGCTCGACGCGCAAACAGAGGTGATCGACGTTGCGGCCCTCGCGCCCAGCCAGCGCGCCGCCCTGGCTGCCGAGCTTGCCGTCGTGCGTGACGAGGTCGATGAGGCTGCTGCCGGCGCGCAGGTGCACGAGGCCGAGGTCATCGCGACGCTTCTCGAGCGCGCAGCCGAGCACGTCGCAATAGAAGGCCATGGACCGCGCGGCGTCGCGCACGCGCAGCACGACGTGGTCGATGCGCAGCACCGCGAACGGCGCTGCATCGGCAGCGGAAACCACAGGAGACGGAGCAGGCGGGCGCGTCATGCCCGCCAGTGTGTCAGACCACCCCGGCGGCGCGCAATGCCTCGAAGCGCGTGGCGTCGACGCCCATCTCGGCCAGCACCTCTTGCGTGTGCTGCCCGAGCGCGGGCGGTGCGCGGCGCAGCACGGGCGGCGTGGCCGTGAGGCGCAGCGGGCTCGCCACGCCGGTGATGCTGGCGATGCCGTCGCCCGCATCGCGCGGCAGTGTGACGGCCAGACCGCGCGCCTTGACCTGCGCGTCGTCGAAGGCCTGCGCGATGTCGTTGATGGGGCCGCAGGGCACGGCCTTGTCTTCGAGCAGCGCGACCCAGTCGGCGGTAGTGCGGGTGCGCGTGAGCTCTTCCATCATCGGGATCAGCACGCCGCGGTGTTTCACGCGCAGCGTGTTGGTCGCAAAGCGTTCGTCGGCGGCCCACCCGGCATGGCCGGCGGCTTCGCAGAAGCGCGCGAACTGGCCGTTGTTGCCGATGGCCAGCAGCATCGAACCGTCTTGCGTCGGAAAGTCCTGGTAAGGCGCGAGGCTCGGGTGCGTGTTGCCCTGGCGGCCCGGCGCCTTGCCGGTGTTGAGAAAAGCGCTCGCCTGGTTGGCGAGGATGGCCATGCCCACGTCGAGCAGCGCCATGTCGATGTGCTGGCCTTCGCCGGTGCGGTCGCGCACCTGCAGCGCCGCGAGGATGGCGGTGCTGGCGTACACGCCCGTGAACAGGTCGGTGAGCGCCACGCCCACGCGCAACGGGCCGCCACCGGGTTCGCCGTCGGGACGGCCGGTGATGCTCATCATGCCGGTCATGGCCTGGATCATCAGGTCGTAGCCCGCGCGCTCGGCGTACGGGCCGTCGTGGCCGAAGCCGGTCACGCTGCAATAGATGAGGCGCGGGTTGGCTGCGCGCAGGCTGTCCTGGTCGAGGCCGTATTGCTTGAGGCCGCCGGTCTTGAAGTTCTCGACCACGATGTCGGCCTGCGCCGCCATCTGCTGGAGCAGTGCCTGCCCCTCGGGCGTGGCCATGTCGATGGTGACCGAGCGCTTGTTGCGGTTGCAGGACGTGAAGTAGCTGGCCTGGTCGGTGTCGTGGCCGTTCGCGTCCTTCACGAACGGCGGGCCCCAGGTGCGCGTGTCGTCACCGACGCCGGGGCGTTCGATCTTGACGACGTCGGCACCCAGGTCCGCGAGGATCTGCGTGCACCACGGGCCCGCGAGCACGCGGGACAGATCGAGGACCTTGATGCCGTCGAGAGCTGCGGGCTTGGTGATCATGCGTCTGATCAGTTCGCGAAAGCGGCAATACCGGTGATGGCGCGGCCGAGGATGAGCGCGTGAATGTCGTGCGTGCCTTCGTAGGTGTTCACGACTTCGAGGTTCACCAGGTGGCGTGCCACGCCGAACTCGTCGCTGATGCCGTTGCCGCCCATCATGTCGCGCGCCATGCGGGCGATGTCCAGCGACTTGCCGCAGTTGTTGCGCTTCATGATCGAGGTGATCTCGACGGCGGCGATGCCTTCGTCCTTCATGCGGCCCAGGCGCAGGCTGCCTTGCAGGCCCAGCGTGATCTCGGTCTGCATGTCGGCCAGCTTCTTCTGGATGAGCTGGTTGGCGGCGAGCGGGCGGCCGAACTGCTTGCGGTCCAGCGTGTACTGGCGGGCGCGGTGCCAGCAGTCTTCGGCGGCACCGATGGCACCCCACGAGATGCCGTAGCGGGCGCTGTTCAGGCAGGTGAACGGGCCCTTGAGGCCTTGCACTTCGGGGAACGCGTTTTCTTCGGGGCAGAACACGCCGTCCATCACGATTTCGCCGGTGATGCTGGCGCGCAGGCCGACCTTGCCGTGGATGGCGGGAGCCGAGAGGCCCTTCATGCCCTTCTCGAGCACGAAGCCGCGGATCGGGCCGACGGTGCCGCTTTCGCTGACTTCCTTGGCCCACACGACGAACACGTCGGCGATGGGCGAGTTGCTGATCCACATCTTCGAGCCGCTGAGCGAGTAGCCGCCCGGCACCTTCTTGGCGCGCGTGGCCATGCTGCCGGGGTCGGAGCCGTGGTCGGGCTCGGTGAGGCCGAAGCAGCCGATCCATTCACCGGTCGCGAGCTTGGGCAGGAACTTCTGCTTCTGCGCTTCGCTGCCGAATTCGAAGATCGGCACCATCACCAGCGAGCTCTGCACGCTGGCCATCGAGCGGTAGCCCGAATCGACGCGCTCGACTTCGCGAGCGATCAGGCCGTAGGCCACGTAGTTCAGCCCGGGGCCGCCGTACTGCTCGGGGATCGTCGGGCCGAGCAGGCCGAGCGCGCCCATTTCGCGAAAGATCGCGGGGTCGGTTTCGCCGCTGCGGAAGCCTTCGATGACGCGGGGCGCCAGGCGCTCCTGGCAGTAGGCGTTGGCCGCGTCGCGGATCATGCGTTCTTCGTCGGTCAGCTGCTGATCGAGAAGAAAGGGGTCGTCCCAGTGGAATTGCGCTTTGGCGGCCATGTGGATGTCTCCGGAAAAGGAAGAAGAAACAAAAGAAGGGGAATGCGGTCGATCGTAGCCACGCAGGGGGCTCGGCGCAAACGATGAATCCTCACCCAGATATGCGTCTAGCGCACATCTTGAGAGATACATCTTGTTGATTTACTGGTGAAACCATGACGCCAGTCATACACTCCCGGCATACATGCGCCGGAAGATCCCACCCCTGCAAACCCTCGTGTGCTTCGACGCCGCCGCGCGCCACGAGAGCTACACCCGCGCCGCGCAGGAACTGGCGCTCACGCAGAGCGCGGTGTCGCGCCAGGTGGGGTCCCTCGAGGCCTTCCTGGGCGTGGCGCTGTTCCGCCGCACGCGGCACGGCGTGGCGCTCACGGCCAGCGGCGCCGCCTACGCGCGCCAGATCGCCCGCCGCCTGGAAGCCATGGAGCGCGACACGCTCGACGCCATGGCCCACCAGGGCGAAGGCGGTTCGCTGTCGCTGGCCGCGGTGCCCACCTTCGCCACGCGCTGGCTGGTGCCGCGCCTGCGCGGTTTTGCGGCGCTGCAACCCGACGTAGTGGTGCACATCGAGACGCGCACCCGCCCCTTCCTGTTCGCCGACGCGGAGTTCGACGCCGCGCTTTACGCAGGCACACCCGCGCAGGTCGAGAACTGGGCCGGCACGCGCGCCGTGTTGTTGATGCATGAAGACGTGGTGCCTGTGTGCAGCCCTTCCCTGCTGCCCGATGGCCAGGCCGTGTCGCCCGACGCCATCGCGCAGATGCCGCTGCTGCAACAGAGCACGCGCCCCGACGGCTGGCGCCAGTGGTTCGACGCGCAACAGATCGATGCGCCCAACGCACGTGGCGGCCCGCGCTATGAGTTGTTCTCGATCCTTGCGGCGGCGGCCTCACACGGGCTCGGCGTCGCGCTGATGCCGACCATGCTGGTGGCCGACGAGCTGGCGCGCGGCGAACTGGTGGTGGCCTGCCCGCGGGCGCTGTCGGCGGAGCGCAGCTATTACCTGGTGACGCCGGAGCGGGCGGACCAGCGGCCGTTGTTGAAGTTGTTCAGTGACTGGTTGCTGGGGCAGGCTCGGGAGGTCTGACTCGGCCAAAAAAATGCATCTCATACTAGACATTTCATTAGTTTTGCCTAATATGAGATACACATATGCCATCCACCGCACCGCCGACCTTCGAAGGAGCCAGCCGACGCCTTGAAGCGTTCGGCCGGCATATCCATGCCCGGCGGAAGTCGCTCAGGATCAGCGCCACCACGGCCGCCGAAGCGGCGGGCATGTCGCGCATGACGCTGCATCGCATCGAACGCGGAGAGCCCTCCGTCACGATGGGGGCCTACATGAACGCGCTGGCGGCATTGGGTCTGGATGTCGAAGTGACCGCACCGGTCGAAGGTACCGCCAAAGAGATGGTGACGCCGGCGCCCTCGCGCACGCCGACGAAGACCGTCCGGGTCGGCGACTTCGCGCAGCTGCGTCGCCTGGCCTGGCAGTTGCCGGCGGACGCGGAGCTCACACCCGAGGAGGCCTGGGGCACTTACGAACGCAACTGGCGCCACGCCAATCCGTCCGCGCTCGAAGACAACGAGCGCCAGTTGCTGGCCGAGTTGGCCCGCATGCTGGGCCGGAAGCCGCTGGATGTTTGAGCGCGCGCACCATCGCCAGGTCGCCGAGGTGCTCGCGGCGCTGAACGCGACCCTGCTGGTGGACAACCAGTGCCTGTTCGGCGGCGGCACGGCCATCGCGCTGCGCCATGGCGAATACCGCGAGTCGGTCGACATCGACTTCCTCGTGTCCGATGTGGCGGGCTACCGTTGCCTGCGCCAGCTGGCCACCGGCAATGAAGGGCTGCGCGCGCTCGCCCGGGAAGGCGCGACATTGCAGCAGGTGCGCGACGTGCGCGCCGACCAATACGGCATCCGCAGTGCCGTGCGCGTGGGCGAGACCGACATCAAGTTCGAGATCGTGCTCGAGGCGCGCATCGCACTCGAAGTGCCCGGCGCTGCAGACCGCATCGACGGCATCGCCACCCTCACGCCGCTGGACATGGCGGCGAGCAAGCTGCTCGCCAACTCCGACCGCTGGGCCGACGACAGCGTGTTCAGCCGCGACCTGATCGACCTGGCCATGATGCAGCCCGGCAAGCCCTTGCTGCAGCGCGCGGCAAGCAAGGCCCGCCTCGCCTACGGGGACAGCATCGATGCCGATCTTGCAAAGGCGGCCGATGCGCTGCTGACGCGGCCCGGACGCATGGAGCGATGCATGCACATGCTGCAGATGACCGCGATTCCGCCGGCACTGCTGCGCAAGCACATCAAGGCCCTGCTGCCACGAACACCTCGCACGAAGCGCAGCCCCGGCGCTTGAGCTGGGACCCGGGCCGGGCCAGGTCCGATCAGGCCATTGGAGCCGGCCGCGCACCCTGCTCCGCATACGCCTGAATCAACGCCGGGAAGGCCGCGAACTCCGGCAGCTTGCCAAAGCTGTGCACCGCCGGCGTCGTCGCCCAGGGCAGTTTCTCGTCGGTCCAGGTTTCCACGAAGGGCACGACCCATTCGTGCCGGTCCAGCATCGTGGGCCGCAGGTTGACAAACTCGTTCATGCCTTCGGTACGGGTGAACATCCAGCTCTTGCAGTGCGGGCAGAAGAAATGGTGCGAGTCGCCGTGCAGGCCGCCGATGACGGGTTCGCCCGACACCACCTCGAAGCCCGGCGTCGGGATCGCCAACGACAGTGAGAACGCGCTGGCGCTCATGCGCTGGCAACCGGTGCAGTGGCAGGCCATGGCCAGCAGCGGCGGTGCGGCGATGCGCAAGCGCACCTGGCCGCAGCGGCAGCCGCCGCTCCACGGAAGTTGCCAGTCGCTGGCGGTGTCTTGAGGGGCGTTGCTCTGGGTGCTCATGAGGTGCTTTCTGGCTTGATTTTCAGAATGATCGCTCAAGACGTGTCCCGCTTCGTCAGCCGATTCAAAGCCCATGCGATCCCTTCGCGAAACAACAAGAACACTGCCGTCCAGCGCTTCGAAACCCGCGTCCGAAAACGGCGAGCCCGCATTCCGCAGCAGCGCGACACTGCTCCCCATGACCTCCCCCGTCCCCTCCCGCGTCGACGCCCTCGACTGGCCCCGCATCGACGCCGACCTCGCCACGCGCGGCTGCGCCGCCATCGGCGCGCTGTTCACACCGAAGGAATGCGCCGCACTCGCCGCGATGTACGAACAGCCGCAGCATTTCCGCAGCCGCGTGGTCATGCAGCACCACGGCTTCGGCCAGGGCGAGTACCAGTACTTCGCGAACCCGCTGCCGTCCAAGCTCGTGGCGTTTCGCAGCGCGCTGTACGAACGCCTCGCGCCGCTGGCCAATGCATGGGCCACTGCGATGGGCCAGCCGGCCGACTACCCGCCGGACCACGCAACCTACCTCGCGCGTTGCCACGCGGCGGGCCAGCTGCGCCCCACGCCGCTGCTGCTGCGCTATGACGAAGGCGACTACAACTGCCTGCACCAGGACCTGTACGGCGACCTGCAATTTCCGCTGCAGCTCACGGTGCTGTTGAGCCGGCCCGGTGAAGACTTCACGGGTGGAGAGTTCGTGCTGACCGAGCAGCGACCGCGCATGCAGTCGCGTGCCGAGGTGGTGCCGCTCGCGCAAGGCGAAGCGGTGATCTTCGCGGTGAACCAGCGGCCCGTGGCCGGCACGCGCGGCAGCTACCGCGTGACGATGCGCCATGGCGTGAGCCGCGTGCGCAGCGGACGGCGCCACACGCTGGGCCTGATCTTTCACGACGCGCGCTAACCAAAACGAACGCCCGTTCGCAAGCAAGCCCTCGGGCGCGGCAACGTTGCACCGAGCGTGCAAAGTTGCACATATGTACCAATTACAGGCGAAAATCCCGCGCGCATCTGGGGGGATTGCCAGGATGGCCGGCGCACACGATCGGCCCCGCAACCCCCTCCGGACGTCGGACCACGACCTCGTGAGGAGGAGCCGAGGTCCGTTCCGAGTTGTCGTCAGGGAGCTGTATGTACAAGAAATCGTCCGGGCCTCCGGATGTGGCGGGTCGCCCGTCTTTCGCGCACGCCACCACGCCGTTGCCACCGCCTTCGTCCCCCTCTTCTGCTGAACCTCCTGTGCCCCGGCGACCGCGTCGCTTCCGGGTCGATGTCGGCTCCATCGTCAGTGCCGTGGCGCTTGCGCAGTCGCTGCTGCTGGTGACGCTGGGCTACTGGGGCTCGCAGCGGCTGGTGACGACGATCGGCAGCTCGGCGCACAAGTCGAACCACGACCGCATCGAAGACAAGGTGCTGGCCTTCCTGTCCAAGGCCGAATCGGCGGTCGGCGCGATCGGCAGCTCGCCCAGCCTCACGCCCGCGGGCGAGAACGTCGAGCGCACGGCCGAGCTTTTGTGGACGCTGCTGCAGCAGTCGCCCGAACTCGACAGCGTCTACGTGGCGAACGTCGAGGGCAAGATGCTGATGGCGCTGCGCTACCCGGTGCCGGCCATCCGCCACATTGCGCGCAGCGCCGACTTCACCACCGAGACCTGGCAGTACAAGCTGCCGCTGGGCTCCGAGGCCGATGTGCAGCAGCGCTTTGCCACGCAGCGCGTGGAGGCCTACCGCAGCAACTACAACCCGACGCAGCGCAGCTGGTTCGTGCAGGCACGCAAGACGCAGGCGCCGGTCTGGACCAGCCCCTATGTGTTCGCCGCCGCGCAGGAGCTGGGCGTGACCTACGCGCTGCCGAGCCAGCGCCGCCAGGCCGAGGGCAGCCCGCAGGCGATGGTGGTGGCGGGCGACGTGTCGCTGGGCCGGCTGTCGGAGTTCGTGCGGCTGTTCAGCCGCAACGGCAATGGCAACAGCGCGCTGCTCAGTGCCGACCACAAGGTGCTCGCACGCAGCGACATGCCGGGCGTGCTGCACACGCTGGAGGCACCCACCGGCGCACTCGGCGCGCTCGATGCGCAGATGGCGGCCGACGGCATCGCCGGCAGCGGCAGCGACAGGGCCTTCGCGTTCAGCCACGAAGGCAAGCGCTACCTGGTGCAAGCCTCGCGCATTCCCGCCACGGGCTGGCAGCTGGTGAGCTGGGTGCCCGAAGACCTGCTGCTGGGTGGCCTGCGGCGTGCGGTGGCGTGGTCGCTGCTGCTGGCGCTGGTGTTCCTGGGGCTGGCACTGTACATGTCGCTGAAGCTGTCGAAGCTGGTGACGGCGCCGGTCGAGAACCTCTCGCGCATCGCGCACCGCATCGGCCGCCTCGAGCTTGACGACCTGCCGCGCGAGCCGAGCCGCGTGCTCGAAATCCAGCACCTCGATCAGGCGCTCGACGACTCGGCGCGCAGCCTCAAGGCCTTCCGCAAGTTCGTGCCGGTGGACGTGATCAACCAGCTGGTGGCACAGGGCCACGCACTCGCGCCCAACGGCTCGCCGCGCCAGGTGACGGTGATGTTCACCGACGTGGAAGGCTTCACGTCGATTTCCGAATCGATCGCGGCCGACGTGCTGGTGCGCCAGCTGACCGCGTACTTCAACCTCGCGGCCGACGTGTTCGCGCGCCACGGCGGCGTGATCGACAAGTTCATCGGCGATGGCATCATGGTGCTGTGGGGTGCGCCGGCCGACCTGGAAGACGCCGAGTACAAGGCCTGCTGCGCCGCGCTGGAACTGCACGCCGAAATGCACGCGCTCAACCGGCAGTGGGCCGAACAGGGCCTGCCCGAGTTCCGCACGCACATCGGCATTCACACGGGCGTGGTGGTGGCGGGGGTGCTGGGGTCGAACGACCGGCTGTCTTACACGGCGTTCGGCGACGTGGTGAACGTGGCGAGCCGCATCGAAGGCGCGAACCGCCAGCTGGGCACGCGCATGCTGATCTCGGAAGTCACCTACGCGGCCCTGAAGGGGCGGCTGGCCACGCGGCGCATCGAAGAGCTGGTGGAGCTGCGCGGCCGGCAGACGCGCATGGTGCTGCACGAACTGCTGACTTGATCGGGACGGACCCGCGCGAACGTCGCGCGGGTTGGAGTCGATCAGCGCGAGGGACGCGGCGGCGGCGGTGGCGTGGTCGCGCGCACCAGCATCAGGTTGGCGGTCGTGCCGTTGCCCTGCGTGAGCACCGAATACTGCGTGTCGTTGATGAACAGCAGTTGCTCGCCACGCGTGATGCGCGCCGCTACGGCGTAGCGCATGCGCGGGTCGATGCGTGCGGCATCGACGCTCAGTTCGAACGCGAAGGGCGGCTGCTTGCCGTTGGCGGGAATGCGCTGCTCAGCGAGCACGACCGAAGGCGCGTCCATGCGCGACACGTCGAGCAGTTGCACGCGCACTTCGGCTGCAGGGTCGAGCGCGATGCGCTCGCGGTAGGCCACGGTGCCGGTCACGCGCAGCGGTGCGGCGCCCGGTTTGGGTGTGCCCGACGTGTCCGGGGAAGCGCAGGCGCTCAGGACGGAGGCTCCGGCAATCGCGGAGAGCATGAGGAGGCTGGTGCGTCTTTTCATCGGCCCATTATGCGGAGGCACGCTCCGCGGCGAAAGCCACATACCAATCCAGGCTGCCGGGGTTTGCCATCGCCTCGCGGTTCACGACCTTCTCGATGGGCTGCCCCAGCAGCAGCTTCTTGATCGGCAGCTCCTGCTTCTTGCCCGACAGCGTGCGCGGAATCTCGGCCACCTGGAAGATGTCGTTGGGCACGAAGCGCGGCGACAGCGAGGTCTTGATGGCGTTGTTGAGGCGCGTGCGCATGGCGTCGTCGAGCGCCGCGCCGGGGCGCAGCACCACGAACAGCGGCATGTAGCTGTCGCGGCCCAGGTACTCGAGGTCGACCACCATCGAGTCGAGCACCTCGGGCAGGCCCTCGACCGCGCTGTAGATTTCGCTCGTGCCCATGCGCAGGCCCTGGCGGTTGATGGTGGCGTCGCTGCGGCCGTAGATGATGCAGCCGCCGTCGCTGCCGATCTTGATCCAGTCGCCGTGACGCCACACGCCCGGGTAGGTGTCGAAGTAGCTCGACACGTAGCGCGCGTTGCCCTCGTCGCCCCAGAAGTACAGCGGCATCGAGGGAATGGGCTGCGTGCACACCAGCTCGCCGACTTCCCCGATCACCGGCTGGCCCTGCTCGTTCCAAGCCTCGACCGCGTGGCCGAGTTCGCGGCATTGCATCTGGCCCGGCACTTCGGGCAGCTCGCGGTTGCCGCCGACGAAGGCGCCGCAGAAGTCGGTGCCGCCCGAGATGTTGCACCACCACACGCCGCTCGAGCCCGCATCGAGGATCTGCTGCGAGCCCCAGCGCTGCACCTCGTCGGGCAGCGGCGAGCCGGTGCTGCCGAGTGCGCGCACGCGCGACAGGTCGCCGCAGTCTTTCGCGACGAGACCGGCCTTCATGCAGTTGGTGAAGTAGGCCGCGCCCGCGCCGAAGAAGGTGACGCGGTGCTTCGCAACAAAGCGCCACAGCACGCCCCAGTCGGGCTTCTCCTTGCTGCCGGCCGGGTTGCCGTCGTAGATGCAGATGGTGGCGCCGAAGGCCAGGCCCGAGAGCTGCGAGTTCCACATCACCCAGCCCGTGGAGCTGTACCAGTGGTAACGCTCGCCGAGGTTGTTGGCGCCGTAGCTCGCGCCCACGTCGTTGTGCAGGCCGCAGGCGTGCATGGTCAGCAGGATGCCGCCCTGCCCGTGCACGATGGGCTTGGGCAGGCCCGTGGTGCCGCTCGAATAGACGATCCAGATCGGGTGATCGAAAGGCAGCCACTCGGGCTCGAAGGCCGCGACCTCGGCGTCGTCGCGCGCAATGGCCTGCTGCCATTCGACGTCGTGCGCCACCGCGTTCGCAGCAAAGGGCGTCTGCACGAGCAGCAGCTTCTGCACGCTCGGCAGCTGGCCGCGCAGCTCTTGCAACACGGTGCTGCGATCGAGCGGCTTGCCACCGTAGTGCACGCCGTCAACCGCGATGAGCAGCGTGGGTTCGATCTGGCGGAAGCGGTCGGCCACGGCGGCCGTGCCCATGTCGGGCGCGCACACGCTCCACACCGCGCCGATGCTGGAGCACGCAAGAAACGCCACCATGGTCTCGGGCACGTTCGGCATGTAGGCGGCCACGCGGTCGCCGCGGCGCACGCCGAGCGACTTCAGCGTGAGCGCCACCGCGGCCACCTGCCGACGCAGCTCGGGCCACGACAGCTCGCGCACCTCGCCGCGTTCGTTGTCGCTGACGATGGCGGGCAGGCCGGCCGCATGGGCCGCGTCGGCGTGGCGCAGCACCTCGCGCGTGTAGTTGACCTGCGCACCGGGGAACCAGCGCGCACCGGGCATGCGCCGTTCAGCGAGCACCGCGGTGTGCGGCGTGGGCGAGTGCAGGCCGGCGTAGTCCCAGATGCTCTGCCAGAAGGCATCGAGGTCGGTGACGGACCAGCGCCACAGCGCGTCGTAGCTGTCGAAGGCCAGGCCGCGCGTGTCGCGCAGCCAGTTCTGATAAAGGCGGATCTGGGGGATGTGGGGAGCGGGCATGCCACGAGGTTAGCGCCGCGAACGGCCCGGCTCAATGAGGGTTGACCTCAGGGTTTGTACGTGTGTTCAACATTTTTGTACAGCCGTTCAATACGCCCCATGAACGCTCGCACACCGACGGCCCGCAAACGCAGCACCTCACGCGCCTCAGCCGCCTCAAGCGCCGCGCCCGAGGCCGCGCGACCCGACCGCCGACAGGCGATCCTGCTGGCGGCCGAGAAGCTCTTTGCGCAGCACGGCTACCACGCGGTGACGATCCGCCAGATCGCCGAAGAAGCCGGTGTGCCGCTCGCGCTGGTGGGCTACTACTTCGGCCCGAAGCACGAGCTGTTCCACGCGATCTTCGAACACTGGAGCCACAGCATCGACGAGCGGCTCGCGCGCCTCGCGGCCATGACCATCGACCCCGACGACGCGCGCACGCTGCCGCGCATCATCGAGGCCTTCACCGCGCCCGTGCTGGCGCTGCGCGCGAGCACCGAGGGCGAGTACTACGCACTGCTGGTGGCGCGCGAGCTGTACCACGCGACTGAAGAAGCCGACCGCGTGCTGCGCGGCTACTTCGATCCGCTGGCCGAGGCCTACATCGACGCGCTGCATGTGGCGCTGCCGCACGCCACGCGCAGCCAGGTCGCGTGGGGCTACCAGTTCGCGCTGGGCGCGCTGCTGCACCACCTGACCGACAGCCGCATCGAACGGCTCTCGCGCGGCGAGAACACACGCGCCGACCCAGCCGTGGCGCCGATGCTCGTGAACTTCATTGCCGGTGGCCTGCGCGCCGCGCTGCCGAAACCGAAGGCGACTTCAAAGGCCCCCGCCGCCAAGTCCTCACGCACGAAAAAGACCATCCCCAGGAGACCCCAGCCATGATGAAAAGACGCACCCTGCTGTCGGCGCTCGCGGCCGCTTCGGCCACCGCCTCGTTGCCTTCGCGCGCACAGCAGGCGCACCCGAAGATCGTGTTCGGCTACACGGCGGTGACCGACTTCGCCTCGGTCTTCGTGGCGGCCGAAGAGGGCTACTTCAAGAAGCGCAGCCTCGACGTGGAGCTGAAGTTCATTCCGCTGAACTCCACCATCCCGGCCGCGCTGCAGTCCGACTCGCTGCAGATCGGCGGCCCCACGCCTTCGGTGTTCCTGCAGGCGGTGGACGGCGGGCTCGACCTGGTGCTGGTGGCCGGCGGTGGCCTCACCTCGAAGACGATCACGGGCTTCGGCCTCGTGGCACGCGCGGGCTCGGGCATCAAGAACGCGCAGGACTGCGTGGGCAAGAAGATCGGCGTGCCGGGGCTCGGCGCCTTCCTGCACGTGACCTTCCGCGCGTGGCTGAAGGACAGCGGCGTCGACTACCGCAAGGTGAACTTCATCGAGGCTGCGTTCCCGCAGCATGCCGACCTGCTGCGCGGCGGCTCGGTCGATGCGGTGGTGTCCGCCGATCCGTTCATGAGCCGCATCACCGAGAGCGGCGCGGGCTACGTGGCCTCGTACTACTCGACCTTCCTGCCCGAGAACAACCAGACCATCGTGCATGCGGCCAAGCGCGAGTGGGTGGCGAAGAACCCCGCCACGGCGCGCGCGTTCCGCGAGGCGCTGGTCGAATCCGCGGCCTTCATGCAGCAGACGAAGAACGACGCCAAGGTGCGCACGGCCATCGGCAAGTACATCAAGCTGCCGGCCGAAGTGCTGGCCAAGGTGCAGGTCTCGCCACCGGGCCCGGTCGTCACCGACAAGCAGCTGGGCTACTGGACCGGGCTCATGAAAGAGCAGGACATGCTCAAGACGAACATCGACGTTGCGAAGCTGATCGCCAAGTGATTTCCGCACCTGCCCCGATCACCACGCGCGCCGCGCTTTCCGCGAGCGTTGCAGGCTCGCCAACAAGTTCGGCGATGCAAGCCACGCCCTTCCTGCGCTTCGATGGCGTCACCATCCGCTTGGGCGGGCGCGAGATCCTGTCGCCCACGTCATTCGACGTGGCGCGCGGCGAGTTCGTCTGCATCGTCGGCCCGAGCGGCTGCGGCAAGACCACACTGCTGCGCGCAGCCAGCGGCCTCGTCACCGCCAGTGCCGGTGAGGTGCGGCGCAAGGGCGTTGCGATGACGGCGCCCTCGCGCGAAGTGGCCTTCGTGTTCCAGGACTACGGCCGCGCGCTGCTGCCGTGGCGCACGGTCGAAGGCAACGTGAGCCTCGCGCTCGAAGCGGCCGGCGTGCCCACGGCCGAGCGCGCGCCGCGCATCGCCGACGTGCTCGGCAAGGTCGGGCTCGCGAAGCACGCGCACAAGTTTCCGGTGCAGCTGTCGGGCGGCATGCAGCAGCGCGCGCAGATTGCGCGCTGCCTCGCGCAGAAGCCCGAGCTGATGATGATGGACGAGCCCTTCGGCGCCCTCGACGCACTCACACGCCAGAGCCTGCAGGACGAGCTCGCACGGCTGGTGCGCGACGACGGGCTCACGGTGCTGTTCGTCACGCACGACCTCGAAGAAGCCATCTACCTCGGCGACCGCGTGATCGCGCTGCAGGCCAACCCCGGGCCGGGGCGGCCCAGCCTTGCACGGATGATCGACGTGAAGATCCCGCGCCCGCGCGACCAGCTGACGACCAAGGAGCATCCGGACTACCTGCAGTTGCGGCGTGAACTGTTCGCTTTCATCGAGCAGGGCCATGACTGAAGGTCGCCTCTTTCGCTGGCTGCGGCCGTGGGTGTTTCCTGCGGTGCTGGTCGGCGCCTTCGAGTGGTACGCGCGGCGCGCGGCAGCGTTGGGCAGCGATGCACTGGCGCCACCGACCGCGGCCGCCAAGGCCTTCGTCGGCGCGGCGATGGACGGCTCGCTCTGGCAGGCCACGGGCTTCACGCTCGGCACGGCGGCACTTGGCCTGCTGCTCGGTGCGGTGCTCGGCATTGCGCTCGGGCTGGTGCTCGGGCTCTCGCGCCGTGCAGCGCAGCTGGGCTCCGTCTCCATCGAGGTGCTGCGCCCCGTGCCTTCCGTCGCGCTGATCCCGCTCGCGATGCTGGGCTTCGGTTTCGGCGTGCGCATGGAAGTGGCCATCGTCGCCTTCGCCACCTTCTGGCCGCTGCTGGTGCTGGTGCAGTCGGCGGTGCAGCAGATCGAGCCCCGGCTGCTCGAAGTGAGCCGCGTGCTCGGCCTGTCGGCGCGCGAACGTGCCTTCAAGATCGTGCTGCCGGCCATCGTGCCGCGCCTGTTCGTCGCGCTGCGCCTCGGTGTGGCCGTGGCGCTGGTGGTGGCCGTGACGGTCGAGATCGCCGCGAACCCGCACGGCATGGGCTACGCGATGATGATCGCGCAGCAGAGCTTCGACCCCGCGCTGATGCTCGCGTGGCTCGGCTGGATCGGCGTGGTGGGCTTCGCGGTCAACGCGGGCATGGTGCGCCTGCAATCCTTCGTCGCGCGCCGCATGGGGGTGCAGCCATGAACAACCGCAACGACCGACTGGGTCTGGGGTGGTTGGGCTCGGTGGGCGTGCTGCTCGCACTGGTTGCGCTGTGGTGGGTGGCCAGCAACGCGGGCTGGGTCAGCCGCGTGTTCCTTCCAACGCCGCAGGCCACCTTCGCGAGCCTGCTCGAAGGGCTCAACCTCTCTGCGGGCAACGATGGCAACGGCGAACTGCTCGCCTTCACGCAGGCCACGGTGGGCCGCATGGTCGAAGGCTGGCTGCTCGCCTCGCTGTTCGGCGTGCTGCTGGGCGCGGCCATCGGCGTGTCGCCCGCAGTGCGCGCGTGGGTGCAGCCGACGCTGGAGTTCATCCGCCCGCTGCCCGCCTCGGCGCTGCTGCCGCTGGCCATTTCGATCTTCGGGCTGAACCCCGGCATGGTGCTGTTCGTGGTCGCCTTCGGCGCGATGTGGCCGGTGCTGCTGGCCACGGTGCACGGCTTCGCGGCGGTGGAGCCGCGCCTGTCGGAAGTGGCGCGCTGCCTGCAGATGTCGCGCGCCGCGTACATCTGGAAGATGGGCCTGCCCAACGCCATGCCCGACATCCTGGCCGGCATGCGGCTGGCGCTGACCATCGCGCTGATCGTCGCGGTGGTGGGCGAAATGATCGCCTCGCAAAGCGGCCTGGGCCAGGCCATTCTGCTGGCGGCCCGCGCCTTCCGCGCCAGCGATTTGTTCGCCGGCATCGTGCTGCTCGGGCTCATCGGCTTCGTGAGCAACGCGCTGCTGGCCTTTGCCGAAAAGCGCCTGCTGCGGTGGCAGCAGCCCTGATCAATTCCATCAAATCCAACACCCCACAAGGAGCCTCGCCATGCCACGCAAGTTCGTCGACCTGTCGATCTTTCTCGAAAACGACGTGCTGTCCGATCCGCCGGCCTTCGCGCCGAAGATCCAGTACTTCACGCACGACAACACCTTCGAGCAGATCGAGCCCTTCTTTCCCGGCCTGAAGAAAGAAGACCTGCCCGATGGCGAAGGCTGGGCCGTGGAGCTGGTGCAGCTGTCCACGCACAACGGCACGCACCTCGATGCGCCGTACCACTTTCACTCGACGATGGACAAGGCGCTGGGCGAAAAGAAGCCCGCCATTGCCATCCACGATGTGCCGCTCGAATGGTGCTTCCAGCCCGGCGTGAAGCTCGACTTTCGCCACTTCGCCGACGGCTACGTGGTCACGGCCGCCGACGTCGAGGCCGAGCTGAAGCGCATCAACCACACGCTGAGCCCGTTGGAGATCGTGGTGGTCAACACGCGCGCCGGCTCGCGCTACGGCAACAACGACTATGTGTCGGCCGGCGCGGGCATGGGCTACGAAGCGACGATGTACCTGCTGGAGCGCGGCGTGCGCCTCACGGGCACCGACGCGTGGAGCTGGGACGCGCCGTTCGTGCACACCGCGAAGAAGTACGGCGAGACGCAGGACGCCTCGCTGATCTGGGAAGGCCACAAGGCCGGGCGCGACATCGGCTACTGCCACATCGAGAAGCTGCACAACCTCGAGGTGCTGCCGCCCACGGGCTTTTTCATCAGCTGCTTCCCGCACAAGATCCGCGGCGCTTCGGCAGGCTGGACGCGCGCGGTGGCGATCTTCGACGACGCGCTGATGGCGTCGGTGTGAACATGATCGAACTCAACCACACGCACGACGTTGGCGCCCGCAGCTGGGTCGCATCGGCCAACGTCGCGGGCTGCGACTTTCCGATCCAGAACCTGCCGTATGCGATGTTCCGTCGCACCGGCAGCCCCGAGCCGTTTCGCGGTGGCGTGGCGATCGGCGATCAGGTGCTCGACCTCGCGGCGCTGGCCGCCGGATCGCATGTCGACGGCCTCGCGCTCGATGCGGCGCGCGCCGCCGCCCTGCCCACGCTCAACGATTTCTTCGCGCTCGGCCCGTCCGCCTGGCAGGCGCTGCGCCATGCGGTCTTCGCGCTCTTGCGTAGCGATGCACCGTCAGCGACGGCGGATGATCTGCGCGGCTGCCTCGTGCCGCAGGCCGAGGTCGAATACGCCGTGCCCGCGCGCATCGGCGACTACACCGACTTCTACACCTCGATCGACCACGCGCTGAACATCAGCCGCTTGATGAACCCCGACGGCGACGTCACGCCCAACTTCCGCTGGGTGCCGACGGCGTACCACGGGCGCGTGTCGACCATCGGCGTGAGCGGCCAGCGCTTTCACCGGCCGATGGGCCAAGCCATGGCGCCCGGCGCGAAGGCGCCGACCTACCAAGCCTGCGCGCGGCTCGACTACGAACTGGAGCTGGGCGTGTGGATCGGCCAGGGCAATGCGCAGGGCGAGGCGATTCCGCTCGAACGCGCGGAGGCGCACATCTTCGGCCTCTGCCTGCTCAACGACTGGTCGGCGCGCGACATCCAGTTCTGGGAAATGGCGCCGCTCGGGCCCTTCCTCGCGAAGAACTTCGCCACCACGATCTCGCCGTGGATCGTGACGATGGAAGCACTGGCGCCCTACCGTCAGGCGTGGACGCGGCCCGCGAACGACCCGCAACCGCTGGCGTACCTGGAAAGCACCGCGAACCGCGAAGGCGGCGCGCTCGACATCCGGCTCGAGGTGTGGCTCGAAAGCGAAAAGGCGCGCGAACAGAAGACCGGGCCGTCGCGCCTGTCGGGCACGAGCTTCCGGCACCAGTACTGGAGCATTGCGCAGATGGTGGCGCACCACACGGTCGGCGGCTGCAGCCTGAACCCGGGCGACCTGTTCGGCAGCGGCACCATCTCGGGCCCCGGCGAGGGCGAGGCCGGCGCGATCATCGAGCTGACCCGCGCGGCGCAAAGCCCGGTGGCGCTGGCCAACGGCGAAACGCGCGGATTCCTGGAAGACGGGGATGCGGTGCTGTTGCGCGGCTGGTGCGAGAAGCCCGGCCATGCGCGCATCGGTTTCGGCGAAAGCCGGGGGACCGTGCTGCCGGCCCGGGGATAAAGGCGGCGCGCCAATGAAAAAGGCCACCTGGTGAGGTGGCCTTTTTCATGCGATTTGGAGCGGGAAAAGAGTCTCGAACTCTCGACCTCAACCTTGGCAAGGTTGCGCTCTACCAACTGAGCTATTCCCGCGTGAGCCTCAGATTATAGGGTGGTTCGGGGCCGTTTGCCAGCCTCCCCCGAAAAAATTTGAAATCAGGCCCCGAACACCAGCGCGCGGTGCATCGACACCCCGGCGAACAGCCCGTCGGCCGAGGCCAGCGTGGCGTTGGAAAAAGCCATCGCCACATCGCCCGCGGCGTACACGCCGGGCACTGTGGTCGTCTTCATCGCATCGACGCGCAGCACCCGGCCGGTCGGGCCGTCGTCGAATGCGCAGCCCAGCTGTTCGGCCAGCGGACTGGTCGGCCGCGTGTGCGGCGCCACGAACAGCGCCTCGATCGGCACGCGCCGGCCGTCGTCCAGGCGCACGGCCGCCAGGTCCGTCCCCTGCCCTTCGAAGCCGACGATGCGCCCGGGCTCGAGGGTCACGCCGTGCGATTGCAGCCGGACGCGCGCCTCGGCATCCGGCCCTTCCTCGCCATTCAGGAAGAGCGTGGTCGGGCCCCACTCGGCGATCAGCAGCGCGTGGTCCGACGGATGCGCGCTGTGAAAGAGCACGCCCAGCGGTCGATCGCCGAACTCGTAGCCGTGGCAATAAGGACAGTGCAGCACGCTCTTGCCCCACCGCTCGCCGAGGCCCGGAATGTCCGGCAGGCCATCCTGCACGCCGAAGGCCAGCAGCAGCTTGCGCGTCGACAGCCGCTCCCCATTGTTCAAGGAAACCGTGAATCCGTCCGCGCCATCGGCCGTCGCCGCAGTCGCCATGCCCTCGACGAAAGTGACGGACGGATAGGCGAGCAGCTTGTCGCGCGCATCGGCAATCATCTGCAGCGGCGGCATGCCGTCCTGCCCGAAGAAGCCGTGCGAGGCGGCGGCGAAGCGGTTGCGTGGCGCGCCCGCGTCGACAACGCAGACCTTCCTGCGTGCGCGCGCCAGTTGCATGGCGGCGGAGAGGCCGGCAAAGCTGCCGCCCACGATGAGTGCGTCATAACGCATGTGCGATGTCCTTCATGGTGAAGCCGCCGCCCGTCATGCGGCGATGAAAGTCCTTGGAAAGATCGGCCAGCGTGATCCCGTTGAGCCGTCGCAGCAGCAGCGCCTCGGCCTCCTGGCAGGCGCCGTCGAGCGCTGCGTTCACCGCCTGCTCGACGATGCAGCCCGGGCTCTCGGTGCGGTTGCCCATGGCCAGCAGCGCGGGCGCGCCGACGGCGTTGTGGATGTCGCCCAGCGTCACCGAGCCCAGCGAGCACGACAACACCCACCCGCCGCCATGCCCCTTCGCCGAACTGACGAAGCCGGCCTGCCGCAGCCCCGCCATGAGCCGGCGCACGACCACGGGGTTGGTCTGCATCGCCGCGGCGAGCGCTTCGGAGGTAATGGGTGCGTCCAGCTCGGCCATGTGCAACAGCACGTGGAGCACGCCGGAAAGCTTGCTGTCTCGTTTCATGCAACATTATGAGTTGCATGTTTTCACTGACGCGGCGCACCGCGCCCAGAAACCCCGGATCGCGCGGGGATTTGCGAACGCCGCCCTAACGCACGAGCCCCCGATTCCGCCGACGGCCGATTCCCACAGCGTCGAGCGAACGCGCCGCACATGGCGACAACCGAACGGCCCGTCATGGTTGCCCCCGAATCGATCGAACCCCGGTCGGTTCTGCAAACCGTGACTCAGCAACGAAAGGAACTGTCACTCATGACTACACATGCAACCAACCGCATCTTCATCGGCGCCATGCTGGCGGGCCTCCTGGCCCTCGGCGCAACGGCCCAGGCGCAAGGCGTCGGGGTCGGCGTGGGGGTCAACGCCGATGTGAAGGCTTCGGGCAACACCAGCGCGACGCAAGGCGGCGCAGCGGGTGCACGCTCGCAGACCGGTGCGTCGGCCGATGCCAACACGGACACGTCCACCTCCGGTGCGACCGGCGGCGCGGGCAATGCCGTCGGTGGCGTGCTCGGCACGGCCACGGGTGCGGTCGGCGGTGCCACCGGCGCCGTGGGCGGCGCAACGCAGGCCGTCGGCGGTGTGACCAACACCGTAGGCAGCACCGTGAACAGCGCGACCGGTGCCGCAGGTGCAGTGGGCAGCGCGGTGAAACCGGCCACGGCCGGCGCCAAGGCGAGCGGCAAGGCCCAGGGCTCGGGCGCGGTCGACCTGCACAAGAAGTAAGCAGGTCGCACAACGCCACGTTGCAGCGGCCGGACGCGGCTGCTGCAGCGCATCGCTTCGAAAGAAATCAAGCCCGCAACGCTCCGTGCGTTGCGGGCTTGTGTCGTTCAGAGGCCGGGTGCGGGCAGCTTGAAGAGACTGGTGACTTCGGTGTCGAGCACCACCAGCGCGCGCTGGTTGAACAGCCGCCAGCGCCAGCGCAGGATGCCGAGCGTGGGGCGCTTCTCGGAGCGGCGCACCTCGATCACGTCGGCCACGAGCCGCAGCGCATCGCCGGGCCGCACGGGGTTCGGCCAGCGCACGTGCTCGAGCCCCGGTGACGCGAACGATTCGGAGCCGGCCAGCGCGGCCTCGACCACCAGCCGCATCGCGATCGAACAGGTGTGCCATCCGCTCGCGATGAGCCCGCCGAACGGACTGTCGGCGGCCGCCTCGGCATCGGTGTGAAACCACTGCGGGTCGTAGGCCCGCGCGAACTGCAGCAGCTCGGCTTCGGTGAGCACATAAGGCCCGGCCTCGATGACCTGGCCCGCATGGAAGTCGGCGAACTGCATCCGCCGCAGCTTAGTACGTTTCCAAGTGCAGGCGGCCTTCACGCTTCAGTGCGGCGCCCACGGTGTCCCAGTCGAGCCCCGCTTCTTTCGCCACGTCGCGCAGTGCGAGCACCACGCCCTCTTCCATGCTCTTCAGGCCGCACACATAGAAATGGCTCGCGCCGTCTTTCAGCAGCGCGGCCAGGTCGGCGGCGCGTTCGCGCATCAGGTCCTGCACGTAGCGCTTGGGTTGCCCTGCGGTGCGCGAGAACGCGAAGTTGATGTCGATGAAGTCCTTGGGCAGCGACTGCAACGGACCGAAGTACGGCAGCTCCTGCTGCGTGCGCGCGCCGAAGAACAGCATGAGCTTGCCGCCCTCGAACTTGCCGCTCTTGCGCAGGCGCCGGCGCCATTCGGTCATGGCGCGCATCGGTGCGCTGCCGGTGCCGGTGCAGATCATCACGATGTGCGACTTGGGATGGTTCGGCATCAGGAACGACGAACCGAACGGCCCCACCACCTGCACCGTGTCGCCCACCTTGAGGTCGCACACGTAGTTGGAACACACGCCGCGCACCGGGTCGCCTTCGTGGTCCTCGGTGACGCGCTTCACAGTGAGCGAGACGTTGTTGTAGCCGGGCCGCTCGCCGTTGCGCGGGCTGGCCACCGAGTACTGGCGCGCATGGTGGCGCTTGCCGATGGCATCGACGCCCGGTGGCACGATGCCGATCGACTGCCCCTCGAGCACGGGGAACGGCACCACGCCGAAGTCGAGCACGATGTGGTGCGTCTCGCTGTCGAAGCCGGCTTCGGTGCAGTTGAAGTTGCCCACCACCGTGGCGGTGGTCGGCGTCTTCGGCGGAAAGAGGTTGGTGTACGCGTGCGCGGCCGACCAGGGCGGCACGCTGGCACCGTACTGCGCGGAGTTGAAGACCGGCTCGGTGGCTTCTGCCGCCGCCTGGGCCTGCGTCTGCGCGGGCGCTTCTGCAGCCTCAGCGGAAGCGCCGGACACGCCCGCGGCTTCGAGTTCTTCGGGCGACAGCTCGGCGGGGAGTTCTTCCCACGTGAGCTGTTCTTCGACGGTGTACGCGCGCACCAAAGGCATGGTGCGCCAGTTGTCGATCGAGCCCGTGGGGCACGGCGAGATGCAGGCCATGCAGCCATTGCAGACGTCCGCACGCACAACGTAGTTGTTGTCGTCGTGCGTGATCGCGTTCACGGGGCAGGTCGCCTCGCAGGTGTTGCAGCGGATGCAGATCTCGGGGTCGATCAGGTGCTGCTTGATGACCCCGGCTTCAACGACCATGTCCATGTTGTTCTCTCCTGAAAGCCCTCCCCTTCCGGGGGAGGGTTGGGTGGGGGCCAGCGGCGTTCGTCGTGGTCACGCTGCTGGCCCCCATCCCAGCCTTCCCCCGGGAGGGGAAGGAGCAATACCGAAATCCCGAATCAACCGAAACGCACGTACTCGAAATCGACCGGTTGGCGGTTGATGCCCATCACCGGCGGTGCGATCCAGCCTGCGAACTTGCCCGGCTCGATCACACGGCCCATCAACGATGCCACGAAAGCGAAGTCTTCGGAACTCGGCAGCCATTCGTCGCGCTTGGCGGCCCATTCGACCTCGTTCACCACGCGGCCCTCGGGCGACATCTTGATGCCGGCGAGTGCGCCGATCTGGCGGTTGAAGGCCTTGTGCGGCACCGACAGGCGTGTCGGAATGCCGGCCTTCTCGAGCACCTTGTTCCAGCGGCCGACGCCGGCCACCGAGTCCTTGATGAAGTCGTCGCGCAGCACTTCGTTCAGTGCGTTGAGCATCGGCACATCCTTCTCGACGAGCTGGCCGTCCTTCACCTCGAGCACCTTGTAGGTCTGGCCCTTGAGCACGTGGTCGTCGTCGCGCTTGCCTTCTTCGTAGCGGCCCTTCAGGCCCGAGCTGTAGAAGATGGCGGCATTGCTCGACTGATCGGCACCGAACAGGTCGATGGTCACCGAGTAGTGGAAGTTCAAGTAGCGCTGGATGGTGCCCAGGTCGATGCAGCCGGCGGCGCGGATCTTCTGCGCGTCGTCGGTCTTCAGCTCGTTCATGACCTGCGCGGTGCGCGCAATGACGCGCGACACGCCGCTCTCGCCCACGAACATGTGGTGCGCCTCTTCGGTCAGCATGAACTTCGTGGTGCGCGCCAGCGGGTCGAACGCGCTCTCGGCCAGCGCGGCCAGCTGGAACTTGCCGTCACGGTCGGTGAAGTAGGTGAACATGAAGAACGCGAGCCAGTCGGGCGTCTTCTCGTTGAAGGCGCCCAGGATGCGCGGGTTGTTGGCGTCGCCCGAGGTGCGCTGCAGCAGTGCATCGGCCTCTTCGCGGCCGTCACGGCCGAAGTGCTTCTGCAGCAGGTAGACCATGGCCCACAGGTGGCGGCCTTCTTCCACGTTGATCTGGAACAGGTTGCGCAGGTCGTACATCGAGGGCGCCGTGAGGCCCAGGTGGCGCTGCTGCTCGACCGACGCGGGCTCGGTGTCGCCCTGCGTGACGATGATGCGGCGCAGGTTGGCGCGGTGTTCGCCGGGCACGTCCTGCCAGACCTTCTCGCCCTTGTGGTCGCCGAAGTGCACTTCGCGGTTGGCGTCGCCCGGGTTCAGGAAGATGCCCCAGCGGTAGTCGCGCATCTTCACGTGGCCGAACTGCGCCCAACCCTGCGGGTCGACGCTCACGGCCGTGCGCAGGTACACGTCATGGTTGGTCGAGCCTTCGGGGCCCACGTCGTCCCACCAGTTGATGAAGTTGGGTTGCCAGCCTTCGAGCGCGCGCTGCAGCGTGCGGTCTTCGCCGAGGTTGACGTTGTTGGGGATCTTCTCGCTGTAGTTGATCGTGCTCATCGTTGTTCCTTGGGTTGTGCGGACTGCTCTGTGCTCAAACGCGGTTCAGGTCGAAGCCGGCTTTTTGACCGGTGCCGTAGACCTTCAAAGCGCCCTTTTCGCCGACGGCGTTGGGGCGGTTGAAGATCCAGTTCTGCCAGGCCGTGAGGCGGCCGAAGATGCGGGTGGCCATGTTCTCCTTGCTCGCGAAGCGCAGGTTGGCTTCGAGGCCGGTGAGTGCGTCGGGCGACATGGCGGCGCGCTCTTCGATGGCGATGCGGATCTCGTCGTCCCAGTCGATGTCGTCGGGCGCGGCGGTCACGAGGCCGAGCTTCATGGCCTCGTCGGCGTCCAGCGCCTGGCCGGCGGCGGCGCGCGCGGCTTCGAGCGGCGCGGCCTCTTCGTAGAAGCGGCGCTGCAGGCGGCTCTGGTCGTTCACCATCGGGAAGAAGCCGAAGTTGAATTCGTTGAGCGTGAGCTTCGGTGCGCGCGCGGCATCGTCGGGCAGCGCGAGCATGTAGGTGCGGTCGGCCGCAAAGGCCAGCTCGGCCAGCGTGCCGGCGAAGCACGAGCCGGCCTCGACCATCGCGAACAGGCTGCGCGACGACACGTCCAGGCGCGCCAGCGTGCGGCGCAGGCCACCGATGGTTTCGCGCACCAGCCAGTGCTCCTTGTGGGCGAACATCACGGCGTCGGAGGCGAGCACGGCGGCGGCGTCGCCTTCGGTCTTGAGCAGCCAGGTGCCGACGTCGAGTTCGTTGGTGCGCAGGTTGAGGATGGCGTCGTCGAGCTCGCGGCACACGGCCAGCGGCCACCATGCAGCGCCCGCGGCTTCGATGGCGGCGATGTCGGCCGGCTGCGCGCCAGTGGGCGCCTTCACGGTGATCGTCGCCGTGCGCTTGCTCCGGTCGATCTGCACATTGACGTTGGCGTACGCGATGCCGTCGGCGCTGTCGGTGCGCTCGACGCGGGTCAGGGCCACGCCCTTGGCGCCGGCCGGGCGGTCGCTGCCGGCGGCGAGCTGCGTGGCGCGGTCCTGCACGGCGGCGGGGAACTGCGCGGGCTTGGCCACGGCATCGACCAGGCGCCAGTCGACCGCGCGCTGGCCGCGCACGCCTTCGACGCTGGTGCAGAAGATGTCGGCGAGGTCGTGGCGCACGTGGCGCTTGTCGGTCACGCGGGTCAGGCCGCCGGTGCCGGGCAGCACGCCGAGCAGCGGCACTTCGGGCAGCGAGACCGACGAGGAGCGGTCGTCCACCAGCAAAATTTCGTCGCAGGCCAGTGCCAGCTCGTAGCCGCCGCCGGCGCAGGCGCCGTTCACGGCCGCGAGGAACTTCAGGCCCGAATGTTTGGAGGTGTCTTCCATGCCGTTGCGCGTCTCGTTGGTGAACTTGCAGAAGTTCACCTTCCAGGCGTGGCTCGAAACGCCCAGCATGAAGATGTTGGCACCCGAGCAGAAGATGCGGTCCTTGCCGCTGGTGACGATCACGCTGCGCACTTCAGGGTGCTCGAAGCGGATGCGGTTGAGCGCGTCGTTCAGCTCGATGTCCACGCCCAGGTCGTAGCTGTTGAGCTTGAGCTTGTAGCCGGGGCGAATGCCGCCGTCTTCCGCGATGTCGAGCGTGAGGCGCGCAATGGCGCCTTCGAAGCTCAGCGACCAGTGGCGGTACTGAGCAGGTTCGATGCGGTAGTCGACGCGCTGGGGCGCCTGGAGCGTGGTGTCGGTCATGCGGAAGTCTCCTGTGGGGCTGTGTTCAGAAAACCGTGAACAGGAATAATAATGCACTTCCTTGTTCCGATGACATGCATCATGCTGCATGCAAACAGGCAAGTCAATGCCTGTTGTGCTTTTTTTCAGATTGCAGAGGCCTAGACCAGGCCTATGGATTGGCGGGCGACCGTGCGCAGCGCCTGGAAGCTCTGCTGGAGCGTCTTTCCGCTCGTATCGACCGACAGGTCCGCCTTCGAATAGAACGCGGCGCGCCCGTTCAGGATGCGCCGCAGGTCTTCCATGGCTTCCTTGCTGGCGGCCATCGGGCGGGTGTCGCCCTGCGCGGCCACGCGGCCCATGTGCTCCTCGGGCGCGGCCTGCAGCCACACGGTGGTGCAATGGGCCAGCAGTTCGTTGAAGGTGGCCGGGTCGGACACGATGCCGCCGGGCGTGGCAATGACCACCTCGCTATAGATCTGCACCGCCTCTTCGAGCGCGCGGCGCTCGTAGCGGCGGTAGGCGTTGGTGCCATACAGGTCGTGGATCTCGCGCACGCTGCAGCCCGCGAGCTTCTCGATCTCGCGGCTCAGCTCGATGAACGGAATTTCGAGGTCTTCGGCCAGCATCTGGCCCAGCGTCGACTTGCCCGCGCCGCGCAGCCCCACGAGCGCGATGCGCCGGTGCCGCGCCGGGTCGACCGAGGCCGTGCCCAACATCTCGCCGAGCGCCACGCGCACGCGGCGCAGGTCGGCCTCGCTGCGGTGCTCGAGCAGTTCGCGGATCAGCAGCCACTCGGGCGAGCTGGTCGTCACGTCGCCCACCAGCTCGGCCAGCGAGCAGTGCAGCGCCCCGGCCACCTGCTGCAGCACCAGGATGGATGCGTTGCCGATGCCGTATTCCAGGTTCGCCAGGTGGCGCTCCGACACGTCGGCCGACAGGGCCACCGCCTTGCGCGTGAGGCCGCGCTGCGCGCGCAGATTGCGCACGCGGTCGCCCAGTGCCACCAGCAGCGGGTTCTTGGCCTCCCCGGCCACGGCGGCGCCGTGGTTGCCGGTGCCGCCCTCGGGCGCGGTGGCCAGCACCGCGTCTACATGCTCGTTCATGCCATTCCTCGTTCTTCGCCGGGATTGTGCGCGCTCAGGGTAAACACCATAGATGCACTATATTGCTTGACACCTGTTGTCTCGCTGCTTATTGTTCGATCACACGCAAGATACTGCACGCGCAGCCTTCCTGCAAGAAGTCGATAGTTCATCCGTTCGAGGCCCACGATGTCCGACACCCCCACGCCCGCCATCGGCAAGGCGGCATTTCACCAGCTGATCGCCGACCTGACCGCAGAGATCGCCGGCCAGCCGCTGGACGCCACGCTCGACCAGTGGCTCAACGCCACCCACGGCGCCGGCAGCGCCCGTTTTGCGCAACTGCGCCAGGCCTGCATCGGCGGCGTCGCCGAAGGCTGGCTGTGCGACCGCGAAGGTGGCGGCATCAAATACGGCCGCGTCTTCAAGGCCGAGGACGCGCTGCACCGCTTCTCGGTCGACGTGGTCGACATGCAGGACCTCGCCGGCCCGCACCACACGCACCCGAACGGCGAGATCGACCTGATCATGCCGCTGGACGACACCCCCGCCGCCACCTTCGACGGACGGCCCGCGGGCTGGTGCGTCTACGGGCCCGGCACCGCACACCGCCCGACCGTGGCCCAAGGCCGCGCGCTCGTCCTCTACCTGCTGCCCGAAGGGCAGATCAAGTTCACCCCATGACCGACCTTCTCGCCAACCACGTCGCCGGCCGCTGGCAAAGCGGCACGGGCGCCGGCACGCCCCTGTTCGACCCGGTGCTCGGCACCGAACTCGCACGCGTCGACGCCACCGGCCTCGACCTGTCCGAAGCTTTCAGCTTCGCCCGCGCACAGGGCGGCCGCGCGCTGCGCGCCCTCACCTACCGCCAACGCGCCGGCCTGCTCGCTGCCATCGTGAAGGTGCTGCAGGCGAACCGCGACGCGTACTACGAGATCGCCACCGCGAACTGCGGCACGGTGAAGAACGACTCGGCGGTCGACATCGACGGCGCGATCTTCACGCTCGGCCAGTACGCCAAGTGGGGCGACGCGCTCGGCGACGTGCGCGCGCTGCGCGACGGCGACGCCGTGAAGCTCGGCAAGGAGCCCGTGTTCCAGTCGCAGCACCTGCAGGTGCCGACGCACGGCGTGGCGCTGTTCATCAACGCCTTCAACTTCCCCTCGTGGGGCCTGTGGGAAAAGGCCGCGCCCGCGCTGCTGTCTGGCGTGCCCGTGATCGTGAAGCCCGCCACGGCCACCGCATGGCTCACGCAGCGCATGGTGAAAGACGTCGTCGATGCGGGCGTGCTGCCGGCCGGCGCGCTGTCGGTCATCTGCGGCAGCTCGGCCGGGTTGATGGACCAGCTGCAGCCCTTCGACGTGGTCTCGTTCACCGGCTCGGCCGAGACGGCCGCCCTCATCCGTTCGCACCCGGCCGTGGCCGAGCGTTCGGTGCGCGTGAACATCGAGGCCGACAGCCTCAACAGCGCCCTGCTGCTGCCCGGCGCCGCGCCCGGCAGCGAGGCCTTCAACCTGCTGGTGCGCGAAGTGGTGCGCGAGATGACGGTCAAGTCGGGGCAGAAGTGCACCGCCATCCGCCGCATCCTGGTGCCGGCCGAGGTGTACGACGCCGCCGCCGAAGCCATCGGCGCCAAGCTCGCGGGCGTGACCGTCGGCAACCCGCGCAACGAGAACGTGCGCATGGGTTCGCTCGTGAGCCGCGCGCAGCTGAACGCCGTGCGCGACGGCCTCGACGCCCTGGCCGCGCAGACCACCGTGCTGCACGACAGCAGCAACAAGCCCCTCATCGACGCCGACCCCGCGGTGGCCGCCTGCATCGGCCCCGTGCTGCTGGGCGCGCGCGACGCCGACGCGGCGCAGCGCGTGCACGACGTCGAAGTGTTCGGCCCCGTCGCCACACTGCTGCCCTACAACGACCTCGCGCACGGCATCGCGCTCGCGCACCGTGGCCAGGGCTCGCTCGTCACCTCTCTCTATGGCAGCGACGATGCCGCGCTCGCCCAGGCCGCGCTGTCGGTCGCACCGAGCCACGGCCGCGTGCACGTCATCACGCCCGAGGTCGCGCAGGCCCACACCGGCCACGGCAACGTGATGCCGATGTCGATGCATGGCGGACCCGGCCGCGCGGGCGGCGGCGCCGAGCTGGGCGGCCTGCGCGCGCTCGACTTCTATCACCGCAAGAGCGCGGTGCAGGCGAGCCCCGGCGTGCTCGCCGCCCTCGGCCTCTAGAGCCCGCCACGCACAGGCCCCAAGGAGACACACGATGAGCAGCCTGCCCGCACGATTCAACTTTGCCGAACACCTGTTCGCCCTCAACCGCGGCCGCGCCGAGCGCACCGCCTACATCGACGACCGCGGCACGCTGGGCTACGGCCCGCTCGAAGACCGCGCGCGCCGCCTGGCCGCCGCGCTGAAAGCCGCAGGCCTGCGCCGCGAAGAGCGCGTGCTGCTGCTCATGCTCGACGGCAACGACTGGCCCGTGAACTTTCTCGGCTGCCTCTACGCGGGCATCGTGCCCGTCGCCGTGAACACGCTGCTCACGCCCGACGACTACGCCTACATGCTCGACCACAGCCGCGCGCAGGCGGTGCTGGTGTCGGGCGCGCTGCTGCCGACCTTGCAGGATGCGATGTCGCGCGGTGGCCATGAAGTGCAGACGCTGTTCGTGTCGCAACCGACGGGTGCATTGCCCGAGGGCGCGCAAGAGTTCGAGGCCGCGCTCGCCGCCGTCGAGCCCCTGCCCGCACCGGCACCCACCGCGTCGGACGACCCTGGCTTCTGGCTCTACTCCTCCGGCTCCACCGGAAAGCCCAAGGGCACGGTGCACACGCACGCCAACCTGTGGTGGACCGCCGAGCTCTACGGCAAGCCGGTGCTCGGCCTCACCGAAGACGACGTGTGCTTCTCGGCCGCCAAGATGTACTTCGCGTACGGCCTGGGCAATGCGCTGACCTTCCCGCTGTCGGTGGGCGCCACCGTCGTGCTGATGGCCGAACGCCCCACGCCCGATGCCACCTTCCGCCGCTGGACCGAACACAAGCCCACCGTGTTCTTCGGCGCACCCACCGGTTTCGCGGGCATGCTCGCATCACCCAAGCTGCCGGCGCGCGAGGCGGTCGCACTGCGCATGTGCTCGTCCGCCGGCGAGGCGCTGCCGGGTGAGATCGCGCAGCGCTTCAAGGCGCATTTCGGCTGCGAGATCATCGACGGCATCGGCTCGACCGAGATGCTGCACATCTTCATCTCCAACCGCCCCGGCGACGTGCGCTACGGCACCACCGGCAAGCCGGTGGACGGCTACGAGGTCGAGCTGCGCGGCGAAGACGGCCGCCCCGTGCCCGACGGCGAGGTGGGCGACCTGTACATCCGCGGCCCGAGCTCGGCGCTCATGTACTGGTGCAACCGCGAGAAGTCGCGCGACACCTTCCAGGGCGGCTGGACCAAGAGCGGCGACAAGTACACGCGCGATGCCGACGGCTACTTCACGTACGCGGGCCGCAGCGACGACATGCTCAAGGTCAGCGGCATCTACGTGTCGCCCTTCGAGGTCGAGGCCACGCTGATGCAGCACCCGGCCGTGCTCGAGGCCGCGGTGATCGGGAAGGACGATGCGGATGGGTTGACGAAGACCAAGGCCTTCGTGGTGCTGAAGGATGGCGCCGTCGTTTCTGAGGACGAACTCAAGGCGTTCGTGAAGGAGCGGCTGGCGCCGTACAAGTACCCGCGCTTTCTGGAGTTCGTGAGCGAGTTGCCGAAGACAGCCACCGGCAAGATCCAGCGCTTCCGGCTGCGCGAACGCGAGAAGCAGGCATGAGTCGACCCCTGTCTTTTTCTTCCTCCCTCCCCCGCTGGGGGAGGGTTGGAGTGGGGGCTGACGGCCTCCAACGTCGCGCAGCCTCGAAGGCCGCTTGCCCCCATCCCCACCTTCCCCCGGAAGGGGAAGGAGCAATGCGATGAGCATCGACTTCGCCACCATCGACTGGCGCGGCCGCCCCATCCGCATCGAGTGCCAATGGATCGCCCCGGACCGCAGCCCCGACACCCCGCTCATCGTCTTCCTGCACGAAGGCCTGGGCTCCGTCGCCATGTGGAAGGACTTCCCCGCGCAAGTCTGCGAAGCCACCAGTGCACGCGGCCTCGTATTCTCGCGCCCCGGCTATGGCCGCTCCACGCCGCGCGCGGAAGACGAGATCTGGGACGTCGACTTCATGCACCGCCAGGCGCACGAGGTGCTGCCCGCGCTGTTCGCCGCACTGAAGTTCGGCGACGAAAAACCTTGGCTCTTCGGCCACAGCGACGGCGGTTCGATCTCGCTGCTGTATGCCGCGCGCTTCCCCGACAAGGTCGAAGGCCTCGTGGTGCTCGCGCCGCACCTCTTCGTGGAAGACAAGACCGTTGCGAACATCGAGATCGCGCGCAGCACCTACCGCACCACCGACCTGCCCGCCAAGCTCGGCCGCTACCACGACAGCGCGGACTCGGCCTTCTGGGGCTGGAACCGCATCTGGCTTCACCCGCCCTTTCGCGAATGGAACATCGAGGCCGAGCTGGCCACCATCCGCTGCCCCGTGCTCGCGGTGCAGGGCATCGACGACGAATACGGCACGCTCGCGCAGATCCGCGACATCGCACCGCGCGTCAGTGGGAAATGCGAGCTGCTCGAAATCCCTGAATGCGGGCATTCCCCGCATCGCGATCAGCCGGATCGTGTCATCGTCGCGACCGCTTCTTTCATCACCAACAACAGGAGACAGACACCATGACGAACCTTCGCACCGCGCGCCTGGCGCTCACGGCCATCGCCTTCGCCGCACTGGCCACCGCCGCCGGCGCGCAAGGCACGGCAAAGCTCAAGGTCGGCCTGATGCTGCCCTACAGCGGCACCTACACCGCCCTGGGCGTGGCCATTGAAAACGGCTTCAAGCTCTACGTGGAACAGCAGGGCGGCAAGCTCGCGGGCCGCGAGATCGAATACTTCAAGGTCGACGACGAGTCCGACCCCGCCAAGGCCACCGACAACGTCAACAAGCTCATCAAGCGCGACAACGTCGACGTGATCGTCGGCACCGTGCACTCGGGCGTGGCCATGGCCATGGCCAAGGCCGCCAAGGAAAGCGGCACCGTGCTCATCGTGCCGAACGCCGGCGCCGACGCGGTCACGGGCCCCATGTGCGCACCCAACATCTTCCGCAGCTCGTTCAGCAACTGGCAGCCGGCTTTCGCCATGGGCGAAGTGGCGGCCAAGCAGCAGGGCAAGAAGAAGGTCATGACCATCACCTGGAAGTACGCGGCCGGCGAAGAGTCGGTCAACGGCTTCAAGGAAGGCTTCGAGAAGAACGGCGGCAAGGTCGACAAGCAGCTCACGCTGCCCTTCCCCAACGTGGAGTTCCAGGCGCTGCTGACCGAGATCGCGGCGGCCAAGCCCGATGCGGTGTACGCCTTCTTCGCGGGCGGCGGCGCGGTGAAGTTCGTCAAGGACTACCAGGCCGCCGGCCTGAACAAGACCATCCCGCTGTACGGCCCCGGCTTCCTGACCGACGGCACGCTCGACGCGCAGGGCGAATCGGCGCAAGGCATGCTCACCACGCTGCACTACGCCGACGGCCTGAACACCCCGCGCGACAACGCCTTCCGCGTGGCCTATGCCAAGTCGTTCAAGCTGCAGCCCGACGTGTACGCGGTGCAGGGCTACGACGCCGCGCAAATGCTGGGCGTGGGCCTGAACGCCACCAAGGGCGACATCTCGAAGAAGGCCGAGTTCACGGGCGCGATCGAGAAGGCCAAGATCGACAGCCCGCGTGGCACCTTCACGATGAGCAAGTCGCACAACCCGGTGCAGGACATCTACCTGCGCAAGGTCGATGGCAAGGAAAACAAGCTCGTCAGCACAGCTATCAAGGGCCTGTCTGATCCTGCTCGCGGCTGCCGGATGTAAGTAGGTAGCGGGCCACAAGCCCCGACGTTCGTCTCGTTCCCTCGCGGCCCCCGATCAAGTTCACGGGGCTGCGAGCCGCCTTGCGGCAACCACAACCAACTGGGATCTCACGGTGGATTTCGGAACCTTTCTCGTGCAGTGCCTGAACTCCGTTCAGTACGGCCTGCTGCTCTTTCTCGTGGCCTCGGGGCTGACGCTGATCTTCGGGATCATGGGCGTCATCAACCTCGCCCACGGGAGCTTCTACATGATCGGCGCCTACCTGGCGTTCTCGCTGGCGCCGCTGTTCGGCGACCAGTTTCTGCTGATGCTGGTGGCCGGCGTGGTGCTGGCCGCGATCTTCGGCTACGTGCTCGAGTGGGCCTTCTTCAGCTACCTCTACCAGCGCGACCACCTGCAGCAGGTGCTCATGACCTACGGGCTCATCCTGGTGTTCGAGGAACTGCGCTCCATCTTCGTGGGCAACGACGTGCACGGCGTGAAGGTGCCCGCGTGGCTCGACGGCAGCTTCGCGCTGGGCAATGTCATGAGCTACCCCTGGTATCGCCTGTTCGCCTCGGCCGCCTGCATCGTGCTGGCCGTGGGCCTGTACTACGTGGTGAACCGCACGCGCCTGGGCATGATGATCCGCGCCGGCGCCAGCAACCGCGACATGGTGCGCGGCCTGGGCATCGACGTGAAGCGGCTGTACCGCATCGTGTTCGCGGCCGGCGTGGCGCTGGCGGCGCTCGCCGGCATGATCGCCGCGCCGATGTCCTCGGTGTACCCGAACATGGGCGCAAGCGTGCTCATCATCTGCTTCGTGCTCGTAGTGATCGGCGGCATCGGCTCGATCACCGGGGCGCTCGTCGCCTCGCTGCTGGTGGGTTTTGTCGACACCTTCGGCAAGGTGTTCTTCGCCGACCTCAGCGGCATCGGCATCTACCTGCTGATGGCCATCGTGCTGATCTGGAAGCCCGAAGGCTTGATGGGGAGGCGGCCATGAGCCCCGTGGTTGCATCCGCACCTTCGTCGCCCCGGCGCGGCGCCTTCGTCGTGCCCGTGCTGTGCGCCATCGCCCTCGCCGTGGCCGGTCCGCTGCTGGGCAACTACGCGTCGGACTTCATCGTCAAGGTGATGATCCTGTCGATCTTCGCGCTCAGCCTGGAGCTGCTGGTGGGCATGACCGGGCTCGTGAGCCTGGGCCATGCGGCCTTCTACGGCATCGGCGCGTACGTCACCGTGCTGGCCTCGGGCAGCGAGGGCGGCAACTTCGCGGTGCTGCTGGTGCTGTCGATGGGCGCGGCGGCGCTGTATGCGCTGTTCGTCGGTGCGCTGAGCCTGCGCACGCGCGGCGTGTACTTCATCATGGTCACGCTGGCCTTCGCGCAGATGGCCTTCTTCGTGTTCCACGACACCAAGGTCGGCGGCGGCAGCGACGGCATCTACCTGTACGTGCGCCCCGCCCTCGGCGCGCTCGACATGGAAAACCGCAGCGTGCTGTTCTACGTGGTGCTGGCCTCGCTGGTGTTCACCTACGGCCTGCTCGCGCTGGTGCGCCGCTCGCGCTTCGGCGCGGCGCTCGCGGGCATCCGCGTGAACGAGCAGCGCATGCGCGCCGCGGGCTTTCCGGTGTACGGCTACAAGCTCGCGGCCTTCGTGCTCGCGGGCGCGCTGGCCGGACTTGCAGGCTTTCTGCTGGCCTCGCGCGATGGCGTGGTCAACCCCGAGCTGATGGCCTGGCACAACTCGGGCGAGGTGCTGCTGATGGTGATCCTCGGCGGCCTCGGCCACCTGCGCGGCGCGGTGATCGGTGCGGTCGCATTCACGCTGCTGAAGGAAATCTTCTCGACGCATGCGGTGATGGGGCCGCTGGCCGATCACTGGCAGCTCACGCTGGGCATTGCGATCATCGTGTTCGTGGCGCTGCTGCCCAAGGGCCTGATCGGGCTCGTGCAGCGCCTGTCGCCGAAGGGAGGCGCATGACCCGCGTCCTGGCTTCGATTTTGAATTTCTCCCTCCCCTCCCGGGGGAGGGCCGGGGTGGGGGCTGATGGCCTCCAACGCCGCGCAGGCTCGAAGGCCGCGTGCCCCCATCCCAACCTTCCCCCGGAAGGGGAAGGAGCAACACCATGACCGCACTGCTGTCCGTCGACAAACTCACGCGCCGCTTCGGCGGCCTCACCGCCGTGAACGCCGTCACGCTCGACCTGCACATCGGCGAAGTGCATGCGGTGATCGGCACCAACGGCGCCGGCAAGTCGACGCTCATCAACATGCTCTCGGGCGAGATCGAGGCCTCCGAAGGCCGCATCGCGCTCGACGGCGTGGACATCACCGCGCGTGCGCAGTCGCGCCGCGCCCGCGACGGCGTGGGCCGCAGCTACCAGCGCACGACCATCTTCCCGGAGTTCAGCGTGCACGAGAACTGCCGCCTCGCCGCGCAGGCCGCCACGGCAAAACCGTGGGCGATCTGGCAGTCGTCGCAGCGCTGCGCCACCAGCAACGCGTCGGCCGACGCCGCGCTCGACGCCGCCGGTCTCACGGCCGAGGCCCGGCGCATCGCCGGCACGCTGAGCCACGGCGCGCAACGCCAGCTCGAAGTGGCGATGTGCCTGGCCACCCACCCGCGCGTGCTGCTGCTCGACGAGCCGCTCGCCGGCATGGGCGCCGAAGAAACCGACCGCATGCTCACGCTGCTCGCGCGGCTGAAGGCCACGCATGCCATCCTGCTGGTGGAGCACGACATGGACGCCGTGTTCCGCATCGCCGACCGCATCACCGTGATGGTGAACGGCACCGTCATCGCGACCGGCGACCCGAAGTCGATTCGCGAGAACCCCGAAGTGCGCACCGCCTACCTCGGCGAGGAGCAACACTGAAAATGCTGATCGTTCGCGACCTCAACACCTACTACGGCAACAGCCACATCCTGCGCGGCGTGCATGCCGGCATTCCGGCGGCGACCTCGGTCGGCCTGCTCGGGCGCAACGGCATGGGCAAGACCACGCTCATCCGCACGGTCATGGGCTACGTGCGCCCGGCGTCAGGCGAAGTGCAGGTCGATGGCCGCACCGTCACCGGCCTGCCGCCCGAGAAGATGGCCCGCCTGGGCATCGGCTACGTGCCCGAGGGCCGCGGCATCTTTCCGAACCTGTCGGTGCGCGAGAACCTCGTGATGAGCGAACGCGCCGGCGTCGACGGCCAGCGCGCCTGGACCTTCGACCGCGTGATGGCCACCTTTCCGCGCCTGTCGGAACGGCTCTCGCACGGCGGCCAGCAGCTGTCGGGCGGCGAGCAGCAGATGCTCTCGATCGGCCGCGCGCTCATGACCAACCCGCGCCTGCTGATCCTCGACGAAGCCACCGAAGGCCTCGCCCCGCTGATCGTGGCCGAGATCTGGCGCGTGATCAGCGAGATCCGCAGCACTGGCATCGCCACGCTGATCGTCGACCGCGACTACCGCAAGGTGCTCGCGCACACGGACCTGGCGGTGGTGATGGAGAAGGGGCAGATCGTGCGGCATGGGGCTTCGGCGGAGCTGCTGGCGGAGCCGAAGGTGCTGGAAGAACTGCTGGGCGTGTGAGCCTGCGTGGCGGGCATCACCCGGCTCGCTGCGCCATCAGGAAATCGATGAACACCCGCATGCGCAGCGGCACGTGGCGCCCGTCCGGGTACAGCAGCGTGTAGGGCCGCGAACGGCCCGCGAAGGGCTTTAGCACCTCGACAAGCGAGCCGTCCGCCAGTTCCTTCTCCACGACGAAGCGATAGGTCTGGAACAACCCGGCGCCGCTTTTCGCGAGCGTGACGCCGCCGAGCACGTCGTCGGAGCAGCTGTAGGCGCCGTCCGCAAACACTTCGCGGTCCTTGCCGTTCTCCTTGAAGAGCCACGAAATGCGGCGGCCGCTGCTGGGCAGCTCGAACTGGATGCACTCGTGCGCGGCAAGATCGTCCAGCGTGCGCGGCGTGCCGGCCTTCCTCAGGTATTTGCGCGTGGCGACCACGACCAGGTCCGCATCCTCGAGGTGCCGCGCGATCAGCGTGGAGTCGGGCTGGGCCCGCACGCGCACGGCCATGTCGTAGCCCTCTTCCACGAAATCGATGTTGCGGTTGCTCAGGTGCACGTGCAGCCGGATGTCGGGAAAGCGTTCGCGAAACGCCGGCAGCATCGGCAGGATGCGGTGGTGGCCGTAGGTGGTCGGCACGCTGATGCGCAGCGTGCCCGAAGGCAGCGCCTGCTGGCCCATCACCTCGCGCTCGGCCTCGGCGAGCTGCGCCAGCGCCTGCCGGCACTGCGCAAAGTAGGCGCGGCCCGCGTCGGTGAGCCGCACGCTGCGCGTGGTGCGCACGAACAGCCGCAACCCCAGCCGCTTCTCGAGCCGCGAGATCGATCGGCTCACGGCCGCGGGCGTCACGCCGGCCGCGAGTGCCGCCGAGGTGAAGCCGCCGCTCTCCGCCGCGAGGCAGAACAACTCGATGCTGCCCAGGAGGATGTCGCCGAACTGCCGCTGCATGGATTGATTACCTCGCGTATCAAGTGAAGTGCGAGTCTAGTGATTTATCTATGGATGCGTCATCAATACAGTTCTCCCCACGTCATCAACTTCCCTGGAGAACCGACATGCAGGACAACTCTTCCCTCACCGTGGTCATCACCGGTGCCTCGAGCGGCATCGGCCTGGGCCTTGCGCAGGCGTACCTCGCGCGCGGCTTCAACGTGGTCGCGAATGCGCGCACCGACGAGCGGCTCGCGGCCGCCGCGAAGCAGCTCGGCAACCCGGCGCGCCTTCTCGGCGTGGCGGGCGACATCGGCCGCCGCGACACGGCGCAGCAGCTCGTCGACCGCGCCGTGGCGCGCTTCGGCCAGGTCGACGTGCTCATCAACAACGCGGGCATCTTCAACGCGAAGCCTTTCGTCGACTACACCGAAGACGACCTCGAGCAAATGGTGGCCACCAACCTCAAGGGCTTCGTCTACGCCTCGCAGGCCGCGGCAAAGCACATGGTCGCGCGCCGCCAGGGACACATCGTGAACATCACCGCGAGCATCGCGCTGCAGCCGAACCAGCAGGTGCCGGCGGTGTTGCCGGTGCTGATCAAGGGCGGCATCAATGCCGCGACGCGCGCGCTGGCGCTCGAACTCGCGCCGTACAACGTCAAGGTGAATGCGGTGGCACCCGGCATCGTGGACACGCCGCTGTACACGCCCGAGCAGCACGGCTTTCTCAATGGCCTGGCGCCCGCCGGCCGCATCGCGACCGTGCAGGAGATCGCCGATGCGGTGCTCTACCTCACGAGCGCCGATTTCACGACGGGCGTCGTGCTGCCCGTGGATGGCGGCATGAGCACCGGCAAGTGGTAAGGAGCACACCATGCCTTTCATCAATCTGAAGATCACGCGCGACGGCGTCACGCGCGAGCAGAAGACCCAGGTCATTGCCGAGTTCACGGAAACGCTCGAACGGGTGCTGAAGAAGCCACCGGAATGGACGCACATCGTGATCGAGGAGATCGACACCGACGACTGGGGCTTCGCGGGCCTGACGACCACCGAGTACCGCAAGCGGCTGGCCGAGCGCGCCAAACCAGCGCAGTGAAGCAACAGCGGCGGATCGGGCGGCATTGCCCTCGATGTGAGGGGGAGTAACACGTCCGTTCCACCGGGTTTCACCTCTGTCCTGCGACAGTGCGACAGCCGAATCATGTCCGGCTGCGCAGCCTCTCCCCGAGCCGCGCCCACCCACGCACGAGGCTGCGCATGACGTCCCTGCAATCGCGCCACATCGACAACGTCTATTCGATCGCCACCGGCACGGCGCTGCTGGCCGATCCGGCGGCGAGCCTGGTGCACAAGTCATGGGCGCGCTGCGTGCGCGACCACGGGCTTGATCCGTCGAGGCCGACGCCGGCGCGCATCCTGCCGGCGCAGGAGGTGCGCGTGCACCAGCAGCAGCTCGAACACTTTCTGCGCGCCGCGCGTGCGGGCATGGAAGACATCTACCGCCGCGTGGCCGAGCTGGGCTACATGGTGCTGCTGACCGACGCCGAGGGCATCACGGTCGACTACATCGGCAACCCGGCCTGGGACGACCAGTTGCGCCGGGCCGGCCTGTACCTGGGTGCCGACTGGAACGAGGCGCACGCCGGCACCTGCGGCGTGGGCACCTGCCTGATCGAGCGGCAGCCGATGACCTGCCACCAGACCGAGCACTTCGACGCCACGCACATCGCGCTCACCTGCACGACGGCGCCGCTGTTCGATCACAGCGGCAAGCTCACGGCCATCCTCGACGTGTCGGCCCTGCGCTCGCCCGAGGCGCGCGAGAGCCAGCACCTGGTGCGGCACCTGGTGTCGATGTACGCGCGGATGATCGAGGACGCCGACTTTCTGCGGCACTTTCGCGGCCACTGGATCCTGCGGCTGGGCAGTGCCTTCGGGCTGGTCGACGTGGCGGGCGAGGTGATGCTGGCCTTCGACGATGGCGGTACGGTGGTGGGCGCCAACGGCGGCGCGCGCGAGGTCTTCTCGGGGCTGCAGCACCCCCTGCTGGGCGGTGCGGTGTCGGAGCTGCTGCACCTGCCGATGGACGCGATCTGGCGCCTGGGCAACGGCGGTGCATCGGCCCTGCCCTTCGCGCACACGGTGCTGCTGCCCGGCGGCGGCGAATACCACGCCTCGCTGATCGCGCCGCGCTTGCGGCGCTTGCCGGCCACGACGCCCGCATCACCGGCGCCCCAACCGTCGGACCGCCTGCCACCACTCGAACGCATCGCGGGCGACGACGACCCCGCGATGCAGCAACTGATCGCGCAGGCGCGCCGCCTGGTGGACCGCGGCATCCATGTGCTGGTCGAAGGCGAGACCGGCAGCGGCAAGGAGGTGCTGGCGCGCGCACTGCACGGCGCGAGCCGGCGCGCGGCGCTGCCCTTCGTGGCGGTGAACTGCGCGGCCATTCCCGATTCGCTGATCGAGAGCGAGCTCTTCGGCTACACGCCCGGCAGCTTCACAGGCGGCCGCGCCAAGGGCATGAAGGGGCTGATCGCACAGGCCGACCGCGGCACGCTGTTTCTCGACGAGATCGGCGACATGCCGATAGCGCTGCAGACGCGGCTGCTGCGCGTGCTGTCCGAAGGCGAGGTGCTGCCGCTGGGCGCCGAGTCGCGGCAGCGCGTGGACCTCGCCGTGGTGGCGGCCACGCACCGCGACCTGTCGGCGCTGGTCGCGGCCGGGCGCTTTCGCGAGGACCTGTACTACCGCCTGTGCGGCGCGGTGCTGAAGCTGCCGCCGCTGCGCGCGCGGCGTGACCGGCGGTACCTGATCGAGGCGATGTTCCACGAAGAAGCGGCGGCGATGGGCTCGACCGCGCGGCTGTCGGAGGCCGCGATGCTGCGGCTGATGGCGCATGACTGGCCGGGCAATCTGCGCGAGCTGCGCAATGTGCTGCGGTTGGCGCTGGCGCTCTGCACGGGTGCGAGCATCACGCCCGAGGAGCTGCGCCTGGCGCCGCATCGGCCGTCGCTCGACCACCGCGACGCCGCACCCGCGCCGGTCGACGATGAAGACAGCGCCGCCGACGCCACGCGCCTGCTCGACGCGCTGCAGCGCCACCGCTGGCATGTGGCGCGGGCCGCGCAGGCGCTCGGCATCAGCCGCGCCACCGCGTACCGCCACATGAAGCGCTTCGGCATCGTGGCGCCGCAGCGCGGCTGATCCGATCTAACGCGCGAGGATCTGCTCGATGGCGCGCACGGCCGTGCCCAGGCCGTCTTCCGCGCGCATGCGTTCGCCCAGCGCCCGGGCCCGCGCGCGCACCTGCGGGTCGTGCGCGAACGCGATGCCGCGCGCCAGGTCGTCGGCGCCGAACCGGGCACCCGCCACCGCGGGCGGTGCCACGCCCGCCTGCGCGAGGTGGTGCGCCCAGAACGCCTGGTCGCCCGCGAAGGGCACGACCACCGAGGGCACGCCCGCGCGCGCGGCCGAGTGGCTGGTGCCCGAGCCGCCGTGGTGCACCACCAGCGCCATCTGCGGAAACAGCCAGTCGTGCGGGGTGTCGCCGATGGCGTGGAAGTTCGACGGCAGTTGCTGCACATCGAGACCACTCCATCCGGGGTGCAGCACCGCGCGCCGGCCGGCCACGCCGTCGACGAGGGCCGCGAGCAGCCGCGTTTTGTCGAAGCCCGTCATGCTGCCGAAGCCGATATAGATGGGCGCCTCGCCGGCCGCGAGAAAGTCGCGCAGCGACGCCGGCGGTTGCCAGTCGGGCACGGGCGCGAGCCACTGGCCGCACACGACGGCGTTGGCGGGCCAGTCGGCCGGACGCGGCAACAGGCTCGGCGAGTAGCCATAAAGCGCGGGGTGCTTGGTCCACAGGCGCCGGCGCGGCGGCAGGCCGCAGACCTCGGCGCGCGCGGCATTCACGGCCGGCCGGAAGGCGCGCCAGAGCAGCCCGTTGACGAGGTGATGGCTCGCGCGGTTCAAAAAGCGCGGCACGCGGGCGGGCGGCAGAAAGGGCGAGGCGAATGCGCCCGTCGGCGTGAGCGGGAACATGCCCGCGCCGATGGCGGGCACGCCCAGCGCCTCGGCCGCCGACAGGCCCACGAAGGCCGCGAGCCCCGCACAGACGATCGCGTCGCAACCCTGCGCGGTCTCGACGGTCTGGCGCAGCCAGGGCGTGGCGTTGGCATTGGCGATGTCCGCGAGCGCCTTGGCGGCGGCGGCCGGCTTGTCGCCCTGCGCGATGACGCCGCCGAGCGCCTGCCGGATGTCGCCGGCCAGTGGCTGCGAGCGCACGCCGAGCCGTTCGGCCGCGCCGAGCGTGGTCGCGTCCGCCAGCAGCACCGACGCATGGCCCGCGTCGTCCATTGCGCGGCACAGGGCGGCGAGCGGGCGCGCGTCGCCCTCGGTGCCGTAGGTGAGCACGGCGATCTTCATGAGGCGCGCCTCCTTGCCGGGGGTTTGGGGGCCGCGCGTGCGCCACCGACGAAGAGGTCGACGACCACGGCGAACTCGTCGCGCAGCACGAGGCCGGGCAGCGTGAGCCAGCGCATCAGCGCGCCGAAGTACAGGTGGTGCAGCAGGCTCGCAAGGTGCGCGGCCGACACGTCGGTGCGCAGCGTGCCGGCCTGCTGGGCGGCGGTGATCAGCGCCTCGAACAGCCCCGACAGGTCGCGCGGCGTGCCGCGGTCGCCGCCGCCGAGTTCGCTCTCGATGTTGAGGAAGCGAAAGCGGAAGTAGTCGAGCAGGTAGGCCCGGTAGCGCTCGGACCATTCGGCCGAGGCATCAAGCAGGCCGGTGAGCTGCGCCGTGAAACCCGCTTTCGGATCGATCGACGCATGCAGGCGCTGCGCATCGACCACGAGTTCGAGGTGCACCCAGTGCGCCAGGATCGCTTCCTTGGTCGGGAAGTGGTTGTAGAGCGTGCCCTTGGCCACGTCGGACTGCTGCGCGATCTGCTCCATGGTGGTCGCGTCGTAGCCCTGGGCTTCGAACAGGCGCATGGCGGTGGACGCGACGTGGTCGAGCGTCTGGGTGCGGCGGCGTTCGCGGCGGCCGGCGGGATCGGGTTCTGTCACGGTATGCATCCCTGAATTTGAACGTCGTGCAATTTTATACGTCGTTCAACATTCCATACATCGCCGTCGCGTCGCGCATGAAAAAGCCCGCGACGCCGGTCACGGCGCGCGGGCTTCTCGGGTCAGCGTGGTGTTACTGGATCACGCCAATGTGCAGGTAGCCGCGCGTCGGCGACGAAGGACCCCGCTTGCCGATCAGAACGTCGAGCTTGCTCGAGCGCATGGCGAAGTACTGATCCGATGCAGCCGCACCATCGATGGCATCCCGCATGCCGACAGGGGCGTCGCTGCTCAACGCGGTCAGCGCCAGCGACTTGGTGATCACCGGACCAGCGGGCGCCGACAGCGAATACAGCCCGGTCGACACGTTCGAGAGGTTGATGTCCCCGTCCGTGGCCCAACCGGAGGCGTTGAAGTTCGCATAGGTCGCGGCGGCGGGCACACCGATGGCCATCACCTGATTGGCCAAGGCTGTCGACGTGCCGGCGCTCAGGTAGATCTTTTCGCCTTCCACCATGGCGATGCCGAACTTGCCGATGACCGCGCCACTGGCGTCCTTCAGCGTCCACAGACCGGCTTCCGTGTCGGCCGCGACCGCCGTGGTCGCCACGCTGCTGCTCGGGCAGTTCTCGATGCGGTAGATCTTCTGGTCGACGCACTGCTTCATTACCGTGCCGCCATCGGAAATCCGGATCTGCGCGATCGCGGATTCGCGGTCTGCGCTCGTGTAGTCGACGCGCGCGCGGTCGTACGTGCCATCCAGCTTGGCCTGCGTGGTGACAAAGGCGCGCGTTGCGATGAATGGCGCGTTCTTGTAGGTCACCGGCGACGAGAAGGGCACGGCGAACGGGAACCCGCCGGCGAAGCTGTCCTTCAGCGTCAGGAAGGTCGCGTTGTTGGGAATGCCGGGAACGCGGCTGTTGGAAAAGACCCAGCCGGTGCCGTTCGCACTGAAGGTGCCCGAGGTCTTGTCGCCTGCCGCATCGGTCACGTCGTAGGTCTTCGCATCGAAGTCGATGTGCAGCTTCTGGCGCGAGCCGTTGGCGGCGAACACCATGTAGTCGCCGTTGTCGTAGCTGCCGGTCTGGACCGCGAAGTTCACCTGCTTCGTGCGGCCTTCGGAGGCGGAGGCTTCGAGTTTGTAGCTGGCGGCGTCTGTCTTGCTGCTGTTCGCGAAGCGCGAGACCCACTGCGTGGCGCCGGTGTCGACGTCGTTGGTGAGGGTGGCCGTGCCGCCGCCACCGCTGGCGGCCCAGGCGACGCTGTCGCTCGACTTGACCACCACTTCCTGGCCCGGCCGCACGGTGTACGTGCCCGCGCCATCGGGGGTGGCCACGGTGCCTGCGATTTCGACGGTGAGCTTCAGCTCTGCCGCGGGGGGCGGCGTGGGTGCGGGCGCCGGAACGAACCCGATCGGCAACCCGCCTCCACCGCCCCCACCACCACCTCCTCCGCCGCATCCGGCCAGTCCCAAGACCACTGCCGCGGCGAGCGCGGTTCCGATGTTTGCCCTCATGTGTCCCTCGTCCTTTGTATGGATTTTTTGTGCGCTTCCGGCGGCGCCGAAAGGCTTCACGAATGTAACGAAAGCTTTGGATTCATAACCAAAAGTTCACGCCGAAGTGGCCACTGCGCCACAGCTTTTGCGGCGCATCGGATGCGGCCGCAGAAAAGTTAATTCAAAAGTTTTCTTCCTCTGTTCAGTGGGCTCGCCGGCCCGTCTCAGCCGCGTCGCATGTCTGTCGCACGGCGCATGCGACACGCCCGCCGCCTGCGACAAAACCCCGGCCAACCCCTTGATTCTTCGTCGCCCCTCGCACGGCACGAAAGCTGCGCCACGACTCCTGCGTGCGCCTTGCCGCGCCGCGATTCGTTCAACGACACAACGGAGACATGCAATGACAGACCCGACCACCGGCCCCACCCGGGCCGCCGCCCAATGGCTGGCCGACTTCGCCGCCGCGCTCGCACGCGGCGACATCGACACGGCCGTTTCGCGGTTCGAGGCCGACAGCTACTGGCGCGACCTCGTCGCCTTCACCTGGAACCTGCGCACGCAGGAAGGCCCCGGCGCCATCCGCGCGATGCTGCAGGCGCGCCTGGCCGACACGCAGCCCACGGCCCTTGCGCTCGAAGGCGACGCGACCGAGGCCGAAGGCGTGGTCGATGCATGGTTCACCTTCGAGACGCGCGTGGCGCGCGGGCGCGGCCACCTTCGCTTGCGCAACGGCAAGGCCTGGACGCTGCTCACCACGATGACCGAGCTGAAAGGCTTCGAGGAAAAGACTGGCGACCAACGCATCAAGGGCGCCGAGCACGGCGTGCACAAGGGCCGCAAGAACTGGCTCGAGAAGCGCCGCGACGAAGAGGCTGCGCTGGGCTACACCGAGCAGCCCGAGGTGGTGATCATCGGCGGCGGCCAGGGCGGCATCGCGCTGGGAGCGCGGCTGCGGCGGCTGGGCGTGCCGACGATCATCGTGGAGCGCAACGCCAAGGCCGGCGACTCCTGGCGCAAGCGCTACAAGTCGCTGTGCCTGCACGACCCGGTCTGGTACGACCACCTGCCCTACATGCCCTTCCCCGACGACTGGCCCGTGTTCGCGCCCAAGGACAAGATCGGCGACTGGCTCGAGATGTACACGAAGATCATGGAACTCAACTACTGGAGTTCCACGAACGCCACCAAGGCGCGCTTCGACGAGGCCACGCAGCGCTGGGAGGTGCAGGTGGAGCGCGAAGGCAAGCCCGTGACGCTGCGCCCGAAGCAGCTGGTGTTTGCGCTCGGCGTGTCGGGCTACCCGAACGTGCCGAAGGTGGCGGGCGCCGAGAACTTCCTGGGCGACCAGCACCACTCCAGCCAGCACCCCGGGCCCGAGGCCTATGCGGGCAAGAAGTGCGTGGTGCTGGGCTCGAACAACTCGGCGCACGACATCTGCGCGGCGCTGTGGGAGCACGGCGCCGACGTGACGATGGTGCAGCGCTCGTCCACGCACATCGCGCCCTCGCAGTCGCTCATGGAGCTGGCGCTGGGCGGCCTGTATTCCGAGCAGGCGGTGAAGAGCGGCATCGACCACCACAAGGGCGACCTCATCTTCGCCTCGGTGCCCTACAAGATCATGCACACCTTCCACATCCCGGTGTACGAGGAGATGAAGAAGCGCGACGCCGACCTGTACGCGCGCCTCGAGAAGGCAGGCTTCCTGCTCGACTTCGGCGTGGACGGCTCGGGCCTGTTCATGAAGTACCTGCGGCGCGGCTCGGGCTACTACATCGACGTGGGCGCCTCGGAGCTGGTGGCCAACGGCAGCATCCACCTGAAGAGCGGCGTGAACATCGAGCGCGTGAACGCAAACTCGGTCACGCTCACCGACGGCACCGAGCTGCCGGCCGACCTGCTGGTGTACGCCACGGGCTACGGCTCGATGAACGGCTGGCTCGCCGATCTGATCTCGCCCGAGATCGCCGACAAGGTCGGCAAGTGCTGGGGCCTGGGCTCCGACACGCCGAAAGACCCGGGCCCGTGGGAAGGCGAGCTGCGCAACATGTGGAAGCCGACGCAGGTCGAGAACCTGTGGTTCCACGGCGGCAACCTGCACCAGTCGCGCCATTACTCGCAGTTCCTGGCGCTGCAGCTGAAGGCGCGCATGGAAGGGATCGACACGCCGGTGTACGAACTGGCGGCGTCGCACCACAAGCGCTGAGCGGCCCGGTTCCCTCTCCCCTCGGGGAGAGGGAGTAAATCCTTCATTCCTGGATGAAGCGCCGCAAGCCTTCGAGGTCGGTCACCGTGATCCCGCCGTACTCGATGTGCAGGAACCCCGCTTCCTTCAGCCGGTTCAACGCCGCATTGCACCGCTGCCGCGACACACCCGACAGGTTCGCGATCTCTTCCTGCGAAGTCTGCAGATGCGACTCGCTGCCCGGATGCAGCCACGGATGGAACAGGCCGGCCAATGCGCGCGCCACCTGGCTGTCGGCATCGAGCAGGCGGTGCGCGGCGTAGCTGCCCATGAACCAGTGCAGCCGCTCGTTGATCTGCTGCAGCAGGAAGTGATCGAAGCCGCGCTGCGTGCGGTGCAGCCACTCGAAGGTCTCCAGCGGCAGTTGCGCCACGCGGCTGGGGCGCAGCGCAATGATGTCGGCCGAGCGCGGCACGGCGCGCAGCAGCGTGCCTTCGCCGAACCAGCTGCCCACCGACAGGCCGCCCAGCGTGACCGAGCGGCCGTCGCTGGAGGTGATCGACCACTTGAGCAGCCCTTCGAGCGTGCCGTACCAGTGCAGCGGCGTGTCGCCGCGCCGGCACAGCGCGGCGCCGGCCGCCACCTCGACCTCGCGCATCTCGTCGAGCACGCGCTCGCCCGCGCCCACGTCGAGCAGCGGGAACCAGGCCGAGCCTTGCAGCAGCTGGGCAATGGTCAAAGAGGCTGCGGGGATCGCCGGCTTGGTCGGGGGCATGCTGTCTTTTTTTGCTTGTTTACTGCGCGGCCTTGAGGTGCTGCAGCTCGGCCTGCGCCTCGTGCAGTTTCTTCTCGCGGTCGGCGATCTTGCTGGCGCGTCCCTTCTGCTGGGCTTCGCGCAGGTCGCGCTCGCGCTCGGCCACCTTGCGCTCCTGGCTGCGGACGCGCCGCTGGTGCTCGGCCGCCAGCTTGGCGTCGGTGCAGTTGCGGTTCACCTCGGCCAGCGCCGTTTCGAGCCCGCGCACACGCTGCTTCTGGCCCTTGGACTTGGCCATCTCGATGTCGCGGCCGATGGCTTCGCGCTTGGCGTCGCAGGTGGCAGGGCCGGCGGGTTGCGCGGCGGCGCCGAGGGTGGTGAACGCGGCCGCGGTGGCCAGCAGGAAGGGCATTAATTTCATAGAGGGTGCTCCTTGGTGCGCGATGGCGCGACGACGACTTTAGCGCCTGCGCCGCGTAAACCCTGCCCCGGAATGTCGTCGCGATGACTGAGTACAAACGCATCACAAAAAATAATGGCGCGCCCCCATGAACGACTGACAGACCGACCCCAGGAGCCCCGAGCATGTCGAAGCGCAAAGTGATCGTGACCATCGCCCCCACCGGCGGCATGGCGCACAAGTCGCAGAACCCCCACCTCCCCACCCAGCCCGTCGAGATTGCCGCCGACGTGCTGCGCTGCTGGAACGCCGGCGCCAGCGTGGTCGCCATCCACGCGCGCCGCCCCGACGACGGCGCCACCTGCAACGCCGAGGTGTACCGCGACATCAACAGCCGCATCCGCGCGGCCGGCTGCGACATCGTGCTCAACAACTCCACCGGCGGCGGCGTGCACGGCGACATGGTGAAGCCGCTGGCGGGCGACCGCTGGGAGATTGCGTGGGAAGAGCGCATCAAGGGCATGGACGCCGGCGCCGAGATGTGCACGCTCGACGCCACCACGCTCAACCTGAGCTTCGAGGGCAAGCAGATCCTGATGGACACGCCCATCACGCGCGGGCGCGAACTCGCCGCCGGCATGAAGGCGCGCGGCATCAAGCCCGAGTGGGAGGTGTTCAGCCCCACGCACATCCTGCAGGACACGACCACGCTGATCGAGGAAGGCCATGACGACGCGCCCTACTTCATCAACCTGGTGATGAACGTACACCGCAACTTCCAGAACGCGATGCCGTACTCGCCGCGCAACCTGCAGATGATGGTCGACACGTTGCCCCAGGGCGCCATCTTCGGCGTAAGCGGCATCGGCATGTCGCAGCTCGAGGCCAACGTGGCGGCGCTGCTGCTGGGCGGCCATGCGCGCGTGGGGCTGGAAGACAACCTCTACTTCCGCCACGGTGAGCTGGCCACCAACGTGCAGCTCACCGAGCGCATCGTGCGCGTGATCCGCGAGCTCGACATGGAAGTGGCCACGCCGGCCGAGGCGCGGCAGATCATGGGCCTGCCGCGCGTGGGTGGACCGCGGCCCGAGTTCGCACTCGGCTGACAAGACAACAACGACAACGAACAGAGACACGACATATGAACACTTCCCGCACCGCACTGGCCCTCGCACTCGGCGCACTCTTTGCATCGGGCGCCTTCGCCCAGGTGTCCGACGACACCATCCGCATCGGCTTCATCAGCGACATGTCGGGCATCTACCGCGACTACGACGGCCCGGCCGGCGCCGAGGCGATCCGCATGGCCATCGCCGACATGGGCGGCGCCATCGACGGCAAGAAGATCGAGCTGGTCACGGCCGACCACCAGAACAAGCCCGACATCGCCGCCGCCAAGGCGCGCGAATGGTTCGACGTGACCAAGGTCGACATGCTGATCGGCGGTGTCAACTCGGGCGCGGCCATTGCCATGGCGGGCGTGGCGGCCGACAAGAAGAAGCCGTACTTCGTGGTGGGCTCGGGCGCGTCGAGCCTCACCAACGAGTACTGCTCGCCCTACACCGTGCACTACGCCTACGACACGGTGGCGATGGCGCGCGGCACCGCGAGCGCGGTGGTCAAGGCCGGCGGCAAGAGCTGGTACTTCGTGGCGGCCGACTACGCCTTCGGTGCCGCGCTGCAAAACGACGCCACCAAGACCGTGCAGGCCAGCGGCGGCACGGTGGCGGGCTCGGTGAAGCACCCGCTGGGCGCGAGCGATTTCTCGTCGTTCATGCTGCAGGCGCAAAGCTCGAAGGCGCAGGTGCTGGCGCTGGCCAACGCGGGCGGCGACACGGTGAACGCCATCAAGTCGGCGGCGGAGTTCGGCCTCAGCAAGAACATGAAACTCGCCGGCATGATCATCACCATCAACGACGTGCACGCGCTGGGCCTGAAGGCCTCGCAGGGCATGTACCTCACCGACAGCTGGTACTGGAACCAGAGCCCCGAGTCGCGCGCGTGGGCGCGCCGCTTCTTCGACAAGCACAAGCGCATGCCTTCTTCTTTCCATGCCGGCGACTACTCGGCCACGCTGCAGTACCTGCAGGCCGTGAAGGCCGCGGGCAGCGACGACGCCGACAAGGTGATGGCGCAGCTGCGCAAGACGAAGTTCAACGACATGTTCGTCAAGGGCGGCTGGCTGCGCGACGACGGCCTCATGGTGCACGACATGCACCTCATGCAGGTGAAGACACCGGCCGAGTCGAAGGAGCCATGGGACTATTACAAGGTGATCGAGAACATCCCCGGCGAAGCCGCGTGGACCACCAAGACGGAGAGCCGCTGCGCGCGGTGGAAACAAGCATGACCCTCATCAACGACGTGAAGCGCGTCGCCGTCGTCGGCACCGGCGTGATCGGCGCGAGCTGGGCCGCGTACTTCCTCGCGCAAGGGCTCGACGTGAACGCGACCGACCCCTCGCCCGGCGCCGAAGACCGGCTGCGCGCCGCCGTGGCGCAGCACTGGCCGACGCTGGAACGCTTCGGCCTCGCCGAGCGCGCCTCGGTCGACCGGCTGCGCTTTCACGACAGCCTGGAAGACGCGGTGGCCGTGGCCGACTTCGTGCAGGAGAACGGCCCCGAGCGCATGGATTTCAAGATCGACCTGTTCCGCCGCATGGACGCGGCGGCGCCACCCGACACCATCCTCGCGTCGAGCTCCTCGGGCCTGGCGATCAGCGGCGTGCAGTCGGGCTGCACGCACCCGCAGCGCGTGGTGCTGGGACATCCGTTCAACCCGCCGCACCTGATTCCGCTGGTCGAAGTGATCGGCGGCGAGCAGACCTCGGCCGAGGTCATCGCCCGCACGATGGCGTTCTATGCGGCCATCGGCAAGCGGCCGATCCACGTGAAGCGCGAGGTGAAAGGCCACATCGCGAACCGGCTGCAGGCTGCCCTGTGGCGCGAGGCGTTCCACCTCGTCAACGAGGGCGTGGCGAGCGTGGCCGACATCGACACCGCCATCGCGCACGGCCCCGGCCTGCGCTGGGCCGTGATGGGACCGTTCATGAACCTGCACCTCTCGGGCGGCGCGGGCGGCATCGAGCACCTGCTCGCGCACCTGGGCGGGCCGATCGAAGACTGGTGGAAGGACCTGGGCGCGCCGTCGATGACGGACGCGTTGAAGCAGCAGGTGGTGCAAGGCGTGGCCGAAGAACTCGGCGCGCGCCACACCACCGACCTCGAAGCCGCGCGCGACACCCTGCTGTTGAACCTGATTCGCGCCAAGGCCGAGACGGGGTCGCTGGATTGACATGACCGACTTCCTTCTCGACGACACGCTGATCGCCCCGCCCCGCACGGTGCGCATCGACCTCGACGACGGCTCGTTCGTGCTGCGCTCGCCGACGACGTTGCAGCCGTATGCACGCTGCATCGGCGAATGGATCGAACGCTGGGCGCGCGAAACGCCCGACGCGCTGGCCTTTGCCGAGCGCGATGAAACGGGCGAAGGCTGGCGAAAGCTCAACTACCGCGCGCTGCGTGCAGCCGTCGGCGCGGTGGCGCAGGGCCTGCTCGACCTGAACCTGCCGCCGGGCCGGCCGGTCGTGATCCTCTCGGACAACGCCATCGATCACGCCGTGCTGATGCTCGCGACGATGCACATCGGCCGCACGGCCTGTTCGCTGTCCAGCGCCTACTCGCGCATGACCAAAGATCCGTCGCGGCTGCACGGCATGCTGCAGGCGCTGCAACCGGCGCTGGTCTACGCGTCCGACGCGAAGGTGTACGGTGCGTCGCTCGCCGGCTGCGGCATCGAGGCCGTGACGGTGTTCAGCCGCCACGCCGAAGCGCATCCCGGCGCGATGGCGTTCGACCGATTGCTCGCGGCGAAAGAAACGCCTGCCGTCATGCAAGCCTTTGCCGCCGTGGGCCCCGACACGCACGCCAAGTACCTGCTGACCTCGGGCTCCACCGGCAAGCCCAAGGTGGTGATCAACACGCACCGCATGCTGTGCGCCAACCAGCAGATGATGGCGCAGACCTGGCGCTTCCTCGCGCAAGAAAAACCGGTGCTCGTCGACTGGCTGCCATGGAGCCACACCTTCGGCGCGAACCACAACCTGCACATGGTGCTGTGCCACGGCGGCGCGCTCTACATCGACGAAGGCCGGCCCGCGCCGGGGCTCATCGAGAAGACGGTGCGCAACCTGCGCGAGGTGAAGCCCACGCTGCTGTTCAACGTGCCGCGCGGCTTCGACATGCTGCTGCCCTTTCTCGAAGCCGACGACGCACTCGCCACCGAAGTGTTCTCGCGGCTGCGCCTGGCCTTCTACGCGGCCGCAGCGCTCGCACCTTCGACCTGGCAACGCCTCGAAGCAGTGGCCCGGCGCGTGCGGCCCACGCGCCCGCTGTGGCTCACCACCTCGTGGGGTGCGACCGAGACCTCGCCCGCGATCACCTCGGCGCACTGGCAGCTCGACGGCGCCGGCTGCATCGGCGCACCGCTGCCGGGGCTGGCGCTGAAGTTCGTGCCCAACGGCGAAAAGCTGGAGATGCGCGTCAAGGGCGTCTCGGTGTTCCCCGGCTACCGCGATGCGCCGCGCGAGACCGCCGAGGCCTTCGACGCCGAGGGCTACTACCGCATCGGCGACGCCGGCTTTCTTGCGAACCCCGGCGACCCCGCGCAGGGCGTGATCTTCAACGGCCGCGTGGCGGAAGACTTCAAGCTCTCGACCGGCACCTGGGTGTCGGTGGGCACGCTGCGCGTGAAGCTGGTGTCGCTGCTGGCGCCGCATGTGCAGGACATCGTGCTCACGGGCCACGACCGCGACGCGATCGGCATGCTGGTGTTCGCCAGCCCGCAAGGTGCGGCGCTCGCGCCCGACGCGCTGGCCGCGCGCATCGCCGGGGTGCTGCGCGCCGTGCGCGACGAAGGCGCGGGCTCGTCGCAATGCCCGGCCTGTGCGCTGGTGCTGGCCGAACCGCCCAGCCTCGATGCGGGCGAGATCACCGACAAGGGCTACATCAACCAGCGCGCGGTGCTCACGCAGCGCGCGGCCGAGGTGGCACGGCTGCATGCGCAAGAGACTGGCGACATGGACGTGATCCGCGCCACCTGAGCGCGGCGGGGTTGGAGAACCCGGGAATGTTTTCTACGATGGCCGGATCGCCCCGCCACTTCAGCCTCCCGGAGACACTGCCATGACCACCCCGCCCTGCGTGACCTTCGACGTGGACGGCCCCGTCTGCACGCTCACGCTGAACCGGCCCGACAAACGCAACGCCGTGGACGGTGTGGTCGCCGCCGCATTGCGCGCGGCCTTCGAGCGCTTCGAGGCCGACGACGCGCTGCGCGTGGCCGTGCTGACGGGCGCGGGCGGCCATTTCTGCGCGGGAGCCGACCTGGGCGCGGTCGGCGACCCCACGCGCCGCAATGAGCTCGACCCCGAGGGCGGTGGCGCCGGCCCGATGGGCCCGACGCGCATGGCGCTGTCCAAGCCGCTGATCGCGGCGGTGAACGGCTACGCGGTCGCGGGCGGGCTCGAGCTCGCGCTGCTGGCCGACCTGCGCGTGGCCGACGACGACGCGGTGCTCGGCGTGTTCTGCCGCCGCTGGGGCGTGCCGCTGATCGACGGCGGCACCGTGCGGCTGCCGCGCCTCGTGGGCATGGGGCGCGCGCTCGACCTGATCCTCACGGGCCGGCCCGTTTCCGCGGCCGAGGCGCTGGCGATGGGCCTGGTGAACCGCACCACACCGCCGGGCGGCGCGCTCGCCGCAGCGCAAGAGTTGGCGCGGCAGATCGCCGCCTTCCCGCAGCAATGCATGCTGGCCGATCGCCGCTCCGCGTTCGAACAGTGGGACCTGCCGCTGGCCGAGGCGCTGCGCCGCGAAGGCGCGCAGGGCGTGCCGATCGTCGCGGCCGAAGGCGAGGCCGGCGCCGCGCGCTTTGCCGGCGGCGCCGGCCGGCACGGCACCTTCAAGGGCTAGTTCAAGGACTGGATCGCCGCCGCAACGCGGTGCGCAGCGCCTTCGCGAAGCGCGGGTCGGCCATGGCGCCGACATTGAAGCGCGACCAGCGCGAGACATGCGTCGAATCGACGCTGAAGATGCGCCCCGGCGCCATCACGATCTTGCGCGGCAGCAGCTCTTTCGCGAAGGCCAGCGAATCGTCCACGCCGGGCAGCGCGGCCCAGATGTAGAGCGACTGCGGGCTGCGCGCGAAGACCTCGGCGTCCACCGCGTCGAACAGCTTCAGCGCGTCGCGCGTGGCCTCGCCCAGCCGCTGCTGCAGGCGCTTGAGGTGCCGCTGGTAGTGGCCCTCGCTCAGGATGACATCGACCGTGCGCTCGCTGTACTCCGAGCTGCTCACGTGGATCAGCGCCTTCAGGTCGGCGAGGTCGCTCGCCAGGTCGGCCCCGCAGGCGATGAAGCCCACGCGCAGTGCGGCCGAGAACGACTTGGAGAAGCTGCCGATGTAGATCGTGCGTTCCAACTGGTCGAGCGCGGAGAGGCGCGGCAACGCGGTCGGCTTGAAGTCGGCCAGCGGGTCGTTCTCGACGATCAGCAGGTTGTACTTCTGCGCCAGCTGCAGCACGCGAAACGCCTTGGCCGGCGAGATGTCGGAGCCCGTGGGGTTGTGCGCGAGCGATTGCGTGAAGAACAGGCGCGGCCGTTCGGCGATGAGCAATTGCTCCAGCACCTCGAGGTCGGGCCCGTCGGCCAGGCGCGGCACCGCCAGCATCTGCGCGCTCGCGAGCTTGAGCTTGCCGAACAGCGGGTAGTAGCCCGGGTCGTCGACCAGCACCTTGCCGCCGGGCGGCACGAAGTAGCGGATGACGATGTCCATCGCCTCGTTGGCGCCGTGCGTGAGCACGATCTGGCGCGGCTCCGCGCCGATGCCGAAGTCCGCGAGCTTGCGCACGAGATGATCGCGCAGCGGCGCGTAGCCGAAGCGGCTGCCGTAGCGGAACAGCGCACCGAGCCCCGTGCGCACGACCTTCGGGTGGTACTTGTCCAGCCGCACATCGGCGAGCCATTCGACGGGCGGAAAGCCGTCGCCCACGGCCACCGCATCGGGCTGCGTCTTGAGCTGCTCGCGCATGAGCCACACGATGTCCATCGCGCGACCGAGACTGCCGGCGTCTTCCTCCGCCGGCTTGGGTGCGGCCGTGGCCTGCGCAAGCACGTAGTAGCCCGAACCGCGCCGCGGCTCGACGAGGCCGCGCGACACCAGCAGCTCGAAGGCGGCCACGACAGTGTTCTTGGCATAGCCGTGAAGTTGCGCGAGTTCGCGCAGCGAGGGCAGCTTGTCGCCGGCCTTGTAGGCGCCGCTCGCGATCTGGCGCGCGAGGGTGTCGGCGAGCGAATCGGCGATCGTGGTCATGGGCTTCGACTGTGACACAGCAGGCCGCGCTGGCGCACCACTGTCCGCACTGTCCCGCCAAACTGTGCCTTCCGCGGGCGGTACAGCTGGCCTAAATTGCCTGCTCCCGAATTCACCTTCCGAAGAGACACGCACCGATGGCCGCCGATTCCCGCATTCCCAATTTCCGCGCACTCACGCCCGCCCAACGCCTGGCCCACATCGCACAGGCCGCATCGCTCACCGACGACGAGGTGGCGCTGCTCGCGCAACCCGGCGCGCTGAGTGTGGAGCGTGCCAACGGCATGGTCGAGAACGTGATCGGCACCTTCGAGCTGCCGCTGGGCGTGGCCGGCAACTTCACCGTGAACGGGCGCGACTACCTCGTGCCGATGGCGGTCGAAGAACCCTCGGTGGTCGCCGCCGCCTCGTTCATGGCCAAGCTGGCGCGCGAAGGCGGCGGCTTCGAGGCGTCGAGCACCGGGCCGCTGATGCGCGCGCAGGTGCAGGTGATCGGCATCACCGACCCGTACGGCGCGCGGCTCGCGTTGCTGCGTGCGCGCGAAGAAATCCTCGCCGTGGCGAACAGCCGCGACAAGGTGCTGATCGGCCTGGGCGGCGGCTGCCGCGACATCGAGGTGCATGTGTTCGGTGACACGCCGCGCGGCGCGATGGTGGTGATGCACCTGATCGTCGACGTGCGCGACGCGATGGGCGCGAACACCGTCAACACGATGGCCGAGGCGGTATCGCCGCTGGTCGAGCGACTCACGGGCGGCACGGTGCGCCTGCGCATCCTGTCGAACCTGGCCGACCTGCGGCTGGCGCGTGCGCGCGTGCGGCTTGCACCTTCTGTGCTGGCCACGCGCGAGCGCAGTGGCGAAGAAGTGGTCGAAGGCGTGATCGACGCCTACACCTTCGCGGCCATCGACCCCTACCGCGCGGCCACGCACAACAAGGGCATCATGAACGGCATCGACCCGGTGATCGTCGCGACCGGCAACGACTGGCGCGCGGTGGAAGCCGGGGCGCATGCCTACGCCTGCCGCAGCGGACGCTATTCCTCGCTGACCACGTGGGAGAAGGACACGACGGGCGCACTTGTCGGCACCATCGAGATGCCGATGCCCGTGGGCCTGGTCGGCGGCGCGACGAAGACGCATCCGCTCGCGCGGCTCGCACTGAAGATCCTCGACGTGAAGTCGGCGCAGGAACTCGGCGAGGTCGCGGTGGCCGTGGGCCTCGCGCAAAACCTCGGCGCTTTGCGCGCGCTCGCCACCGAAGGCATCCAGCGCGGCCACATGGCGCTGCACGCCCGCAACATCGCGCTCGTCGCAGGTGCGACCGGCGACGAGATCGACCACATCGCCAAGCAGATGGCGTCGGAGCACGACGTGCGCACCGACCGCGCCGTCGCACTGCTCGACGCGCTGCGCAAGAAGTAAGCAACGCGGGAGGAGCCCGCACCACGGTCCGCGGCCGACACCGCGGCGGCTGCGCACGCGGCTGTCACACAACCCAGACGGAGACAACTCGAATGAACGCAGACAGTGCAACGCCCGCCCGCTGGCGGCTGGTGGAGATATGGGGCGACACGGCCGACCTGGGCCACCTCGCGTGGTCGATCGTGATCGGCGTCGCGGTGAGCCTCACGGGGTATCTCGTGGCGAGCCGCGTGCTCGCGAGCGTGGTCAGCACGCCTGAGCTGGCGCGCGCCTACGCGATGCTCGCAGGCCTCGGCGGCTGCGTCGTGTCGGGCCTGATCTGCGCGAAGCTCTTCGCGCCCAAGCGCGAGGTGGTCGAAGGCACCGACCCCGATCCGCGCTGGCGTGAGGAAGTGCTGGCCGAACTGGCCGGCGAGCACGGTGACCTGGGCTCGGTGGACGACCTGCCGCCCTCGGTGGTGCGCGAGATGAAGGAGCTGGAAATCTACGACCTGTTCGCGTCGTACAAGCCCCGCGCCAAGGGCGCCGAAGGAGCCGCACCGTGATCGACGCTGCCCTGTTCAACCAGATCCTCGTCGCCACGGGCATGGGCCTCGTGGGCGCCATCGTGTTCGCGGCCATCGGCCTCGTCTCGGGGACCGACGAAACCACCACGCTCGCACCGCTCACGCTGCTGGTGGTGCTGCTCGGCGTGCCGCCCGAAGGCGTGTTCACCTTCTTCCTGGCGGCGGCCGTGGCCAAGCACATGACGCACGCGGTGCCCACCGCGCTGCTCGGCATTCCGGGCGACACCATGGCCACGCCACTGCTGCAGGACGCGAACGTGCTGCGCAACCTGGGCGTGCCGCACATCGCGCTGCGCAAGATGGTGTCGGGCGCGATCATCGCGGCCTTTCTCGCGGTGCCGCTGGCCGTGCTGTTCGCGGTGCTGCTGGCGCCGTATGGCGCGGCCATCACCAAGGCGGCGCCGTGGATCTTCGTGGTGGCGGCCGTGGCCATTGCCTACTTCTCGAGCGGACGCTGGGCGTCGGTGGCCACGCTGGTTCCGTTCGTGATGGTGATCGTGGCGCTGCAGGCGCTCACCGGCAAGTACGGCGTGAAGCTCAGCATCAGCTATTTCCTGGGCATCGCGATCGGGCCGCTGGTGGCGGACCTGTTCTCGGTGATCTCGCCCGCCGCGCGTGCGCGCATGAAGCGCGACAAGGTCCGCACCTTCTCGCTCGCACCCGACGTGAAGGGGTGGACGGGCTACTTCCCGAACCCGTTCAAGGTGCTCGACCGCGCGCAGGTGAAGTGGACCTTCGCGACCGCCGCGATCTCCAGCGCCACCTTCGTGTTCAGCCCGGTCGCGATGACGGTGGTGCTCGGCGAGCTGGTCGGCTCGCGCATCAAGCACGCGTACCACCGCCTCACCACCACGCTGGCCGCGCGCAACGGTGTGACCGAGGCCACCTACATCGCCGAAGCATTGATCCCGCTGATCGCCATCGGCCTGCCGCTGAGCCCCGTGGCCGCAGGCCCGGCCGCGCCGCTCTTCAATGCACCGCCGGTGTTCACGATCGATTCGGCCACGGGCCAGACCCACAACCTGCACAACCTGTTGAACCACTGGGAGTTCCTTGGCTACGGCATGCTGGCCGTGGTGCTCGCGGCGCTGGTGGCCTACCCGTTCACGATGAACTTCGCGCGCCGCGCGGCACTGTTCGTGTCGCGCAAGGTGAGCCACGAAGCGATCATCGCGACCTTCGTCGGGTTGATCGTGGTGATCAGCGTGTGGGAAGGGCAACTGCTCGGGCTGCTGGTGATCCTCACCATGGGCCTGCTCGGCGGGCTGCTGTCGCGCGCCATCGGGTTCAACACGGGCGTGCAGTTCATGGGGTACTACACGGCGGTGCTGACGGTGCCTGCGGTAATCAAGGCACTGTCCTGATGGCTGGACGCGCGGTTCAGGGCGACGCTCCCGCCGACGGGGAACCTTGCTCCGCGAATGTCCTCCGGCCTGCGGCCTCCCCCTTTACCGGGACTTCTCGCGCGGTCAAGCACGGGTTCAGGGTTGTTTTCTCGCCATGCTGTATTGCCTGCAAGGCGGTGAGGATCGAGTCGCAACGAAACGAGGAACAGACTGCACATCTACCGACGGTCTTGTTGCACGGGCCTGTGGCCGTGCGGACCCAGATACGAACCGCTCAGCGGGGCTCCATTCATTTCTCGTGATGCCCACTTCAGTTGGCATCACCAAGGGGGAGTCGAGCTTGCCCGCTGCCGGTCTGACCTGTTCATTGCATCTTGGAACTCACGTCTGGCAAACAAACAAACATCAACAAAGGCTCTTCGAACAGCTCGCGCTACACCGCGATGACCGCAGCGATGGCGCCTGGTGGTTTGGTACTGACGTGGTGCGCATCGAAGGCCCGCCCGCGTGCGAACACGGCCCACAGGATGCGCGCGTTCTTGTTGGCCAACGCCACCACGGCCTTCTGCCACCCGGAGCGCTCGCGCAAGGCCTGCACCCAGCGCGAGATCGGGTCGTCGCGTCTGTGCGCCGTCAGCACGATCGACTTGGCCCCCTGGATCAGCAGCGTGCGCAGGTACGCGTCGCCTCGCTTGGTGATGCGCCCCAGGTTGTTCTTGCCGCCGCTGGAGTTCTGTCGAGGCGTCAGACCCAGCCAGGCGCCGAACTGCGCACCGCTCTTGAATTGCTTGAAGTCGCCCACCGTGGCCACCACCGCGGATGCCGTGACCGGTCCCACGCCCAGCAACTGCTCGGCCTGGCGCACCTGATCGCTGGCCTTGCCGTGTGCGGCGATGCGCTCGTCGCACCATCGCAGGTGTGCATCGAGTTCTTGCCATTGCGCATAGGCCCGCTGCAGCGTCAACCGGGCCAGAGCGCCCAGTTCATTGCTGGCATCTTCCATCGCGTCGGGAAGCATCTGGCGCAGCGCCTCGGGGCTTTGGGCGAACACCAATCCGAACTCCGCCAACAGGCCCCGGATGCGGTTGATGCAGGCGGTGCGGTCTGCCTTGACGCCCTCTCGCAGGCGGTGGATGCAGAGCATGCTTTGCTGCTCCACGCTCTTGATCGGCACGAAGTGCATGTGCGGGCGCGAGGCCGCCTCGCAGATCGCAGCGGCATCGTTGGCGTCGTTCTTGCCGCTCTTGCCTTGGAGGCGATAAGGCACGACGTGCGGGGCGGCAATGATGCGGGCATCCAGCCCCAGAGCAAGCAGCTTGCGCGCCCAGTAATGGGCGCTGGAGCTGGCCTCCATGGCGATCAGGCAGCCTGCCGGCAGTTGCACACACCAAGCCAGGAATTTATCGCGTGCCAAGGCGCGCCCCTGTGACGCGCAAGCCCGCGGCATTGACCGCAAAGACCTGGATCACGCGCTTTGCCAAATCCACGCCGACTCGGGTAATCTCGTTCATAGGGCTTCTCCTTTCAAAGGTTTCAGATTGACTTCGCAAATCAATCTTGGCACTCGATGCCGTGACCAGAAAGCGAGAAGTCCCTTCGCATTCATTTCATTTCGCTGCGCAAGGCACCCCATCGACGTGAGCGTGATTCAGAGCGGTTGTTGATCGACCGGAACAACGACCGCGCTCGGTGTGCGCAGGACACTGGGTGCTTCCCGCAGCGAAATAAAGGAGCCCGAAGGGCGGGGGACATTCGCGGAGGGAAGTACCCGGTGGCCTGGGCACACGCCCTGAACGCGACGCCAGACCGCTCAACGCTGCGGCGATGCAGGCGGCTTCGGCGCCTTCCTCTTCGCAGGCTCATCCCCGCCGAAGAGCTTCTCCACCTGTTGCCCCACACGCGCCCCGATGGCCGTGCCCACCCCCGGCAGCACCGCACTGCCGACGGCCGCCCCCGCGAGCGCGCCGCCGGTCATCGACACCTCGGGCTCGGCCACGCTGCCGCTGATCTTGAGCGGCACGCCGACGACGCCGTCGACCAGATCGACCGCCATCTCGCCCGTCATCTGGCGATTGAAAAGCCGCAGGTTGCCGCTCGCGGTGAGCACGCCCGAGCGCGCCTTGAGGTTCGTGTAGCGCATCACGATGCCGTCCTCGGTGCCCTGGGTGTCGAGCGTGCCCGTGAGCTCGTCCAGCGCCGTGGTGCCGCCGCGGCTGATGCCGACGGTGGTCACGGCCTTGGCGAGGTCGAGGCGGGTCAGCGTGGCGGGCTGCACCGAGAAGGTGGTGCGGGTGTGCAGGCCGCGGATCAGCGCGCCCACCTCGCGGGCCTCGGCCACCAGCGAGGTGTGGCCCGAGACCTTGCCGGCCACCGCCGAGCGGCGCCCGAAAGCCTGCACCAGCCCTTCGATGTCGACCTGCCGCGGGTCGAGCTCGGCCGACACGCGCAAGCCCCGCCCCTCGGGCAGCACCTGGAGCCGCGATTCGCCGTTCCACGTGCCGCCGCCGGCGTCGATGCGGGTGCGCCAGCGGTCTTCTCCGCCTTCGCGGTCCAGCCGCAGCCGCACGGGCGACGCGGCGCCGGCGCGCTCCAGGCGCAGGTGGCGCGGGCGCCAGTTGTCGTCGAAGGTCACGTCGCCGTCGTAGGCCAGCGCGATCTCGCGGCGGTCGATCCAGACCACGTCGCGCCAGCGCACGCGCTCCACCGGCACGGGCGCCAAGGCCCAGGGCGCGGGCAGCACCATGATGCGGTCGCCCTCCTGCGGCGCGGGGCCCTTGCCTCGGAAGGCGCGCACCGAGTTGCGCGGCAGCACCAGACTATCGACGTCGATCTCGTCGATGGCCACCACGCGGTGCAGCAGCAGCGGCCACAGGTGCAGCCGCACGCTCAGGCGCCGCAGGGTGATGGGCTGGGGCTGGTCGGTGGCCAGCTCGGACAGCGCCAGCACGGGCACCGGCCACAGCGACCAGTGGGCGCCGCCCACGGTCAGGTCGACGCCGTAGCGCTGCGAGAAGCCGGCGGCGATGCGGGCCGCCACCTCCTCGTCGTCGGGCAGGCGCGCGGCCACCACGAGCACCAGCGCGCCGAAGCCCAGCAGCAGCACCGCCACCGAGCCCAGGAGCCAGCGTCGCACCGAAGGGAAGGTCATCGGGCCAAGGTAGCACGCAAAGGCGACTGTCCCTGTCAGCCGTCGTCGCTATAGTGCCCTCGCACCCCCTGTATCTCGGAGACTCCCGCATGCGTATCTGGAAGAAAGACATCTCGGTCGAATCGCTGACCGCCAACCACGTGGGCACGGCCGTGGCCGCCCTGGGCATCGAATTCCTGGAGGTGGGCGACGACTTCATCCGCGCCCGCGTGCCGGTGGACGAGCGCACCCGCCAGCCCTACGGCATCCTGCACGGCGGTGTGTCGGTGGTGCTGGCCGAGACGCTGGGCTCCTGCGGCGCGCACTACTCGGCCCCCGAGGGCGACCGCGCCGTGGGCCTGGACATCAACGCCAACCACATCCGCTCGGCCACCAGCGGCTGGGTCATCGGCACGGCGCGCCCGGTGCACCGCGGGCGCACCACGCAGGTCTGGCAGATCGACCTGACGAACGAGGCAGGCGAGCTGACCTGCGTCTCGCGCATCACCATGGCGGTGCTGCAGCCGCGCTGAGCGCGGGCGCCCCCTTCGGGCGCTTTTCTTCTCCTCGTTTTCTTTCTCCCGCCGGTACGCCTCTTGCGGGTGGAACCCGTGTTCAGCACGGGGTGGATCGACCACAATCTCGCCCCAGGGAGCGCGTCGACCCCCCAACACACACCAACCGAGGAGAAGAAAACACATGTTCAACTGGACTGAAAAGCCGGTGTCCACACTGGCCAATGGCGCCGTCATCGCGCCCGACGAGCGGCTGCCCTGGCTGCAGACGGGCGCGATGGGCATCCAGCACGTGATCGCCATGTTCGGCGCCACGGTGCTCGCGCCGATCCTGATGGGCTTCAATCCCAACATCGCGATCCTGATGAGCGGCATCGGCACGCTCATCTTCTACTTCGTGACCGGCGGCAAGGTTCCCAGCTACCTGGGCTCGAGCTTCGCCTTCATCGGCGTGGTAATCGCGGCCAGCGGCTATGCGGGCAAGGGGCCCAACGCCAACATCGCGGTGGCGCTGGGCGGCATCGTGGCCTGCGGGGTGGTGTACATCCTGATCGGGGCCATCGTGCAGGCCGTGGGCACGGGCTGGATCGAGCGCTTCATGCCGCCCGTGGTCACGGGCGCCGTGGTGGCAGTCATCGGGCTGAACCTGGCCAGCATTCCCATCAAGAACATGGCGCCCACCAACTTCGACGCGTGGATGCAGGCCGTGACCTTCCTGTGCGTGGGCCTGGTGGCGGTGTTCACGCGCGGCATGGTGCAGCGCCTGTTGATCCTCATCGGCCTGATCCTGGCCACGCTGGTGTACGCGGCGCTCACCAACGGCATGGGCCTGGGCAAGCCGGTCGACCTGAGCGGCATCGCCAACGCGGCCTGGTTCGGCCTGCCGACCTTCACGGCGCCGGTGTTCACGACCAACGCGATGCTGCTGATTGCGCCCGTGGCGATCATCCTGGTGGCGGAAAACCTCGGCCACCTGAAGGCGGTGACGGCCATGACCGGCCGCAACCTCGACCCGTACATGGGCCGCGCCTTCATCGGCGACGGCATTGCCACGGTCATCAGCGGCGCCGCGGGCGGCACGGGCGTGACCACCTACGCCGAGAACATCGGCGTGATGGCGGCCACGCGCATCTACTCGACGGCGGTGTTCGTGGTGGCGGCGGTGATTGCGCTGGTGCTGGGCTTCAGCCCCAAGTTCGGCGCGCTGATCCAGGCGATTCCGCTGCCGGTGATGGGCGGCGTGAGCATCGTGGTGTTCGGCCTGATCGCCATTGCAGGCGCCAAGATCTGGGTCGACAACAAGGTCGATTTCTCGCAGAACAAGAACCTGATCGTGGCCGCGATCACGCTGATCATCGGCACCGGCGACTTCACGCTGAAGTTCGGCGACTTCGCGCTGGGCGGCATCGGAACCGCCACTTTCGGGGCGATCATCCTCTACGCCCTGCTGGGCAAAACAAAGAACTAACCCCCAGGCTTGCCCACTTCGTGTGGCCTCCGACCCCCTTGCAGGGGGCGATACCAGCGGCCCGGCAAAGCCGGTTCCGCGGTATCCCTGGAAGTGCAGCAAGATGAAACCTCGTGCAATAAGTGTTGTGCAGGGTCAGTGAACACGACACCAGCCATCGGGCTTTGGCCGGCGCCCGTTAGACTCCAACGCTTTTCGCACCGACGTTCACACACGTTTTCCAATGGCCGATGTTTCCGCCGCTCGTACCAAGGCGGTTTTCGAATTCAAGAGCGCCACACTGCCGCTGATCGCAGTGATCCTCAAGACAGCCGACCTCGACGTGCTGGCCGAGGCGCTCGACGCCCAGTTGGCGGATTCGCCCGACTTCTTCGAGCAGGAGCCGGTGGTGATCGACCTCTCGATGCTGCAGGAACTGGCGGCCGAGGCCGACACTCCCGCCCCCGAGATCGACTTTGCCGCCCTGCGCAGCCTGCTGGCGCGCCACCAGACCCAGCCGATCGCCGTGCGCGGCGGCAGCCCCGAGCAGCATGCCGCGGCACGTGAAGCCGGCCTGTCGGTGGCCGCCATGCCCTCGGCGCCCGCGCCCCGATCGCCGGCCCCGCCCGCCGAGGCGCCTGCGGCTTCGGAGGCCCCGCAGATCGTGCGCGAGCTGCCGGTGCCGGCCAACGGGACGCTGCTGATCGACAAGCCGCTGCGTTCGGGCCAGCAGATTTATGCGCGTGGCGGCGACGTGGTGGTGACGGCCATCGTGAGCTTCGGCGCCGAAGTCATCGCCGACGGCAACGTGCATGTGTACGCGCCGCTGCGTGGCAAGGCCATTGCCGGCGCGCGCGGGAACACCGAGGCGCGGATCTTCTCGACCTGCATGGAAGCGCAGCTGGTGGCCATTGCCGGCATCTATCGCACGAACGAAGTGCCGCTGCCCGAGCCCGTGCTGGGCAAGCCCGCCCAGGTGCGCCTGGACGGCAAAAAAATAGCGATCGACGCGATTCCCTGATGAAAAACCAGGAACGCGGCAGCGCTGAGCATCAATCGACAACTGAATCGAAACAAGAAGGAATGGCGATGGCCAAAATTGTGGTGGTGACCTCGGGCAAGGGCGGCGTCGGCAAGACGACCACGAGCGCCAGCTTCGCGTCGGGCCTTGCGCTCGCCGGCAAGAAGACGGCCGTGATCGACTTCGACGTGGGCCTGCGCAATCTCGACCTGATCATGGGCTGCGAACGCCGTGTGGTGTACGACCTGATCAACGTGATCCAGGGCGAGGCCAACCTGAGCCAGGCGCTCATCAAGGACAAGCAGTGCGACAACCTGTTCGTGCTGGCCGCCTCGCAGACGCGCGACAAGGAAGCCCTGTCGCAGGAAGGCGTCGAGAAAATCCTGAACGACCTGTCGGCCATGGAGTTCGACTACATCATCTGCGACTCGCCCGCGGGCATCGAAACCGGCGCGATGATGGCCATGCACTTCGCCGACGAAGCGCTGATCGTCACCAACCCCGAAGTCTCTTCGGTGCGCGACTCGGACCGCATCCTGGGCATGCTCAGCAGCAAGACCAAGCGCGCCAAGGACGGCGGCGAGCCGATCAAGGAACACCTGCTGATCACCCGCTACAACCCGAACCGGGTGGCCGGCGGCCAGATGCTCTCGCTGGAAGACATCCAGGACATCCTGCGCATCAAGCTGATCGGCGTGATCCCGGAGTCGGAAAGCGTGCTGCACGCCTCCAACCAGGGCGTGCCTGCCATCCACGACAAGGACACCGACGTGGCCCAGGCGTACAGCGACGTGGTCGCGCGCTTCCTTGGCGAAGACAAGCCGATGCGCTTTGTCGACGCCGAGAAGCCCGGCTTCTTCAAACGGATCTTCGGGAGCAAGTAGGCATGTCGTTTCTTTCGTTCCTGCTTGGTGAGAAGAAGAAGACTGCGAGCGTCGCCAAGGAGCGCCTGCAGATCATCCTCGCTCACGAGCGCTCCAGCCTCAGCGGCAAGAAGCGCCCCGATTACCTGCCCGAGCTCCAGCGCGAGCTGGTGGCGGTGATTTCCAAGTACGTGTCGATCAACGCCGACGACATCAAGGTGCACCTGGAAACCCAGGACAACCTCGAAGTGCTGGACATCAAGATCGAACTGCCCGATCCGATTCCGGCGCGCTGAGCGCCAGAACCCGGCAGCCGCCCTGAAGCCTCAGGGCGGACCCACTCACTCCGGTTGGGCCGCGGGCAGCGCCTCCACCCGCTGCGTCCACTCGCGGGCCTTGTCCTCGTCGAAGAGCGGGCTGTCGGGGTCGCCGTAGAACTGCTCCGCCAGAACCTCCATGCAGGCGCGCTGGCTCTCGAGGTTCTCTTCGCAGTCATCGAGCGCGGCGCCGGTGAGCAGCCAGCGCTCGGCGGCTGCCGCGTCTTCCGGCGCGCCCTGGCCCTGAAAGCGCATCCAGCCCAGCTCGTAGCAGGCCCAGCCCTGCTGGCGCTGGGTGCTGTCTTCCGCCACCTTCTGCATCGCGTAGAGGGCCTCGGCATACATGACGTTCACTTCCGCTTCTGGGTGGTCCTGTTCGGCCAGCGCCCCTGCGTGCCGGCACAGCGTGCGGCCGAGCTGCATCGTGGCGCTGGTGTCGCCGGCTTCATGGCCGCGGCGGAAGTAGCCGATTGCGCGCGCCAGGTCGGGCTCCCCGGGTTCGCCGAGCTTGCGGGCCAGCCCCAGGTTGTAGAGCGCCATCGTGTTGTTCTTCTCGGCGGCCCGCTCGTAATGCCGCACGCCGCCTTCCAGGTCGCGCTCGCCCCCCTCGCCTTCGCACAGCATGTAGCCGAGCTGGGCCTGCGTGGCGGCGTCGTCCTCGCCGCCATGGGCGATGGCGTGCAGCAGCCACGCACGCCCCAGGGGGGCGTCGGCGCCGAGGCCCGCCTTGTCCCAGCGCAGCATCACCGAGAGCTCGCGCATGGCCACGGGCAGGCCCTCGGGTGACGCGGTTGCGGGGGCGTCGCCGGGTTCGCGCACACCGGCGGCGCGCGCCATCCAGCGCAGGGCTTCGCGCGGGTCGGCCTCGATGCCCTCGCCGTCGCGCAGGTGGCAGGCCAGCTCGTAGGCGGCCCGCAGGTCGCCGGCGGCATGGCGCGCGGCCATGTGCTCGGTGTGCGCCTGCTCGCGGCCGTCGGCATGCAGCCAGACGTACAGGCCGGTGTCGTTGCGCACGGCCTTCACCGGCTCGCCCGCGCTCCAGCGCTTGCACAGGTCCGAGCGGACCACCGTGGACATCCAGCCGTCAGCGACGGACACGGCGGCGCTGATCCACGGATAGGCCTGCGGATGCAGCACGGCGCCATCGGCGCGCAGCACGCCCACGGCGAGTTGCCCCTTCTCCGCCTTCGCGCTGCGCGGCACCGGATCGGCGACCAGCCAGCCGATGTCCTGCGTGCCCCAGGCCAGCGGCTGGAGCGTGCGGTGCCGGCACGGCACCAGCTCGCGGCCGGCGGCCACGTCGTAGATGCCGCGCAGCCACGGCGCGTTCTTCGCCGTGCGCCCGCCCTTGGACGCCACGCGCACCAGGTCGCGCCGGACCATGGCGTGCGCGCGCTCCTCGCCGGTCAGCGGCTCCAGGGTCTCGAAGCGGCCATAGTCGAAGGGCACGAGCACGCGGCCCTGCCCGTCGACGAGGCCGCACAGGCCGTCGGCGCGTTCCACGGCAAAGCGCTTCGGCCGGGCCGGGGTGCCACGCTCGCTCGACGGATCGTTGTCTTCGCTCGTCAGGCTTTCGATCGGGTATTCCTCGAGCAGGTCGACCTGCTCATACACCGGCTCGATCACGACACGGCCCTGTGCATCGAGCAGCCCGCTCTTGCCGTCGCGTGTGGCTTCGAAGCCCTCCCAGTCGTGGCGCCACTGGATGTTTTCGAACTCCGGCGGCACGGCCCATTCGCCGTCCGCGCGCACCAGCCCCCAGCCGCCCGCGTCGGCACGCGCGGGCGCGAGGCCGAAAGGCGTGAAGTCTTCGGCCTCTTCGAACCGCGGCGCGATGACCCATCGGCCCTGCAGGTCGATGTACCCGATGCGCTCGCCCACGCGGGCACGCACCCGGCCTTCGACAAAGCTCCAGACCTCGTCGACCGAGGGCGCCAGCAGCCAGCTGCCGTCGGTGCGCAGCAGGCCGACGTGGTCGCCGACCAGGGCGGTGGCGATGTCGTCCTCGAAAGCCCAGACCTCGTCGAGCTGCGGCTCGAGCAGCACGCGCGGCGCTTCGACGTCGGCGAGCAGCAGGCCTGATTGCTCGCCCTGCGAGATCCAGAGCAGGCGTCGGTCGCTCCCGCCGGCGTAGCGGATGTCGTCCCACGCGGGCTCGACCACGGTGGTGCGCTGGCTGGCGCCCTCGTCGTCGTACACCAGGCGCATCACGCCCCAGCGGCCGTCGACCTCGAAACGCCAGAGGTCGCCGCCCAGGTGGTTGTCGTAGTCGGGGCGTTCGTCGTCGTCCTCGTCTTCTTCGGGCTCGAAGTCGGCAAAGCGCTCGTCGCGCGGCTCTTCGTAGCCGTCAAAGTACGGATGCGAGAGGCTGCCGAAGCCGAACTGCCAGGCCCAGGACTCCCAGTCGGCAAAACGCTTGATGCCCAGCGCCGCGTCGACACCCGGATGGTTGCCGCTGTCGATGCAGCGCCGCACCTCGGCCCACAGTTCATTGCACTCGCGGCGGTTGCGTTCGATGAAGTCTTCGCCTTCCGTGTCTCCGCCCAGCCAGGACAGTTCGTCGAGGTTGGCGGAGAAGCGCGGCGCGCTGTCGTCCGGCGTGTCGTCGATCAATTCGGCCAGATGCAGCGCCACCGCCTCGAACTGCCGCGCGATCTGCGGCAGCGTGTGCAGCATCGGATGCCGTTCGACAAAGGCGTGCAGCTGCCGGATGCGCGCGAGCGCGGCGTGCGCGTCGCTGGCAAGGTTGTCGGTGCCGGCATCGCCGAAGACGCGCTGGTGGTCGATGGCGTCGCCGGCCGCGCCATCGGCCAGCAGGAGCTGCCAGAGCACGGGGAAGTTGTTGTTGGCTTCGGCGATTTCGTCGGCCGAAGTTTCTTCGGGGTCAGCGACGTCGTCGTCGCCGGAAAGTCTGTGTTCGAGATAGAGCCAGGAACGATTGCCCATGTGTGGTCGCGTGTGTCGTCCACGGCGAAGGCCGTGGGTGGCGCCCAGTTTAGAGGCGCCGTTTCACGCGCACGTGACCGCCGCGGGCGACATCAGAAACTGCGTGACCTGCGCGAGCACGGCCTGCTCTTTCAGGATGCGGCGATGGCCCCAGCCCTGCGTGGGAAAGAGCCGCGCGCCGGCAATCGCATCGCGAAACGCTTCGGCGTCGGCGAAGCGGTTCACGCGGTCGTCACGGTCATGCACGATGAGCGTCGGTTGCGCGATGCGCGGGCCCACGGCGGCAGGCTCGAGCTGCTGCATCAGGATGCCTTCGCGCGCTTCGATCAGGCGCTGCATGCCCGCGCGCGTGCGCTCGCTGAGGCCGAACACCTGCGCGAAGTAGCGCGTGTACTCGCGCGGTGAAGCCGGCGGTGCGAGCAGCACCAGCCGCTGCGCCGGCAGCCCGCGCCCCGCCGCATAGGCCAGCGCATTGGCCCCCAGCGAATGCGCAACCGCCGCGCGCAGCACATGGCCGTCGGCCCCGAGCCGCGCCGCCACGTAGTCGATGGCGCGCGCGAACTGCGGCAGGTTGCTGGCCGTGCCCGCGCTGCGGCCATGGGCCGGCATCTCCAGCAGCACGGGCCGCAGGCCTTCGGCGGCGATGGCCTGCGCGAGCGGCAGCATCTGGCCCGCGTGGCCGCCCCAGCCATGAACCAGCAGCACGACCGGCGCCGACTCGGCGCCCGAGTCCTGTGCGGCGAGGTGGTAGATGCCGAGGTTCGCGTCCTCGAAGGACCAGGCCTCACGGCGCCAGTCGGTGCCGGGGTGCTGGCCGCGGTACAGCCATTTGGGTGGCAGCGGCGTGCCGAACACGCGGTACGCCGCGCGCACGCCGAGCGCGGGCCACAGGCGCTGCGAGGCGCCGAGGCCGAAGCGCATCGCGCGCATCAGCGGGCTGGCGCTGTAGTAGCCCGGGGGAACGGAAGGGGTGGTCGTGGTCATCGAAGAGGTTCCTTGTCGGGGCTCAGTACTGAGTGCTCAGTACCAGACCCAGTCCTGGTTGCTGCGCGGCAGGCTGCGCAGCGTGTCCCGCACGCCGCGCACACCGAGAAGGGCCGCGTAGGCGGCGAGGAAGAGGGCAATGATCAGCATGGTGCTTCTCCTTTTTTATCGCACGATGGTGCGAAATTAAGGCAAACGAAGAGGCAAAGTTCGTCGTCTGCGGGTGCGCCTCAGGCGCGGTAGCTGGAAAGAAGGCGCTGCCAGGTCTGGCCCGCGCGCTCGGCCGCATGCCCGTCACGCAGGAAGCGCGCGTCGTGCAGCTGGTTCATCATGATTCCGTTGATCTCGCTCACGAGCTGGGCGGGATCGGTGTCGGCCTGCAGCTCGCCGGTCTCGACCGCCTGCAGCACCGTGCGGCGCAGCGCGGCACGCCAGCGCGTGATCTCGTCGAACAGCAGGTCGCGCAGCTCGCCTTCGCGGTCGTCGAACTCGAAGGCCCCGGCCACGTAGAGGCAGCCGGTTTGTGCTTCGACGTCGCGCGTGCGGGCGATCCAGCGCGCGACGATGTCGTTCAGGCGGGGCAGGCCCTTGGGCTTCTGCATGGCGGGCACGAACACCTCGGCCAGGAAGCCGCGGCCGTACTCCTCGATGACGGCCTTCTGCAGCGCCTCGCGCGACCCCACGCGCGAGAACACGCCGCTCTTGGACAGCCCGAGCCGGCTCGCCACGGCCTGCAGCGAAATGGCCTCCAGCCCTTCGGCCAGCGCGAGGTGCATCGCCGCGCCGACGATGGCGGCGCGGGTGAGTTCGCTTTTCTGGGTCTTGGCGTCCATGCGGCGGACTTTAGCACAGTCGTGCGAAACATCAATCTCTACACGAAGAATGGCCTCATAGATGTTTTGCTCATGTGAAACCAACAAACGCATCGTTCCCTGCATAAGCGCTTCTACCGAGAATCGCCGGTCGGCCCCGTCCGGGGTCCGGACCTTTCACCTCCTGCGCGCCCGATGAACTTTCAACAACTGCGCTCGGTACGCGAGGCCGTTCGTTGCGGCTTCAACCTGACCGAGGTCGCCCACACCCTTCACACCTCGCAGCCCGGCGTGAGCCGGCAGATCCGCGAGCTCGAGGAAGAGCTTGGCATCGAGCTCTTCGTGCGGGCCGGCAAGCGGCTCACGGGCCTCACCGAGCCCGGCGGCCATGTGCTGCCGATCATTGAGCGCATGCTGATGGAGAGCAGCAACCTCAAGCACGCGGGCCAGGAGTTCGTGGCGCAGCAAAGCGGCCTGCTGTCGGTGGCGGCCACGCACTCGCAGGCGCGCTATGCAATGCCGGTGGCGGTGCAGGAATTTCGCGCGCAGTTTCCGAACGTGAAACTGCACTTGCACCAGGGTTCGCCCAAGCAGATCGCGCAGATGCTGCTCGACGGCGAGGCCGACGTGGGCATTGCCACCGAGGCGTTGGGCGACTACCCGCAGCTGGTCGCCCTGCCCTGCTACCGCTGGACGCACTCCGTGATCGTGCCGCCAGGGCATCCGCTGCTCGACGCGCCGCTCACGCTCGAAGCGCTCACGCAGCACCCGCTGATCACCTACGACACCGGCTTCACGGGCCGTTCGCGCATCGACGAGGCGTTCGAGCAGCGCGGCCTGCAGCCCAACATCGTGCTCGCCGCGATGGACGCCGACGTCATCAAGACCTATGTGCAGCTGGGCCTGGGCGTGGGCATCGTCGCCGGCGTGGCCTATGAGGCCGAGCGCGACACGCAATTGCGCGCGCTCGATGCGGGACGGCTGTTCGGCATCAACCTCACCAAGCTCGCGGTGCGGCGCGGCAACTACCTGCGCAAATATGTCTACGCGTTCATCGAGTCGTTTGCGCCGACATTGACGCGCGCGATTGTCGAGAAGGCGTTGGGCGACGAGGTCAAGGTTTCTCACTACGAGATTTAGCTCAAGCGCAACGAAATCGACACTTCCGGCTCCAGGGTTGAAAAGAATGCGCGCGGCTTCACACAAGCGGCGTACATTCGGGTTAATTCCTTGGCTCCCGGAACGGATCAGCAATGGCATCGACTTCGCAGCAGCAGCAGAAACTACAGGCCACCCGGGCCGCCCAAAAGGCGGCCGATGCAGCGGAGAAGCGCGAACGCCTGAAACGTGCCCTGCCTGCCACCGTTGAACTGCTGCAAAGCCGCCAGGCCGATCGCATCGACGATCGCGACATCGACGCGTATGTCGATCTCAACTGGCTCGAATGGCATGGCGGCGGTTTGCGCCTCACCATCACCGGGCGCAACGTCTGCGCCCAGTCGGCCGCTACCGCGGTGGCCTGACAAACAGCCCACCCGACAGTCCCCCAAAGAAAAACCGCCACAGTCTCCTGTGGCGGTTTTTTGCATGTGCGCGGTGTGAACGCGGAGTGAAGGTTTACTGGCCCGCGATGATCTGCGCGATGAGGCCGGTGGCGATGGCTGCGAGCACATAGTCACCGCCCACGCCGACCCACTGGTAGCCGCGCGGCGGCTGCTGCAGGCGGTAGGCGCGCCAGTCGTTCACCACGTAGTTGCGGCCCCGGTATTCGGTCGGCACGCGGCCACCACGGCGCCACTCGCTGTGCGGCTGCGGGAAGCCCCGGCGATCGAACTGGCGGCCGTCGCGGAAGTCCTGGTCGCCGCGGTAACCGGCGTGAGGACCGCGGTGCGAACGGTGGTCGTTGCGCTGTTCGTAGCGGCCTGCGCCACGGTGGTCGTCACGCTGCTCATAGCGGCCGCCGCCCGGACGTTGGTCGTCGCCCCGGCGATCTTGCGCCAGCGCGCTGCCTGCTGCCAGGGACAGTGCGAGCGCCGCAACGGCGGCAGTGGTGAGGCGCTTGGTACGGAAGATCATCTGGAACTCCTTTTGTTTGTCTGTGATGACGCCTCCATTGTGTGCAGCCCATGTGTCTGCTTGCGATGCATCAGGTCTTCGTCAGATGAAATACGGTAAGCGCAGGTATCTGCGCGGCGTGTTGTCCTGCGCGTCCTTCATGCCGGCGCGTAGCGGTTCACCACCATGCCGCAGTCGTAGGCGCTCGATCCGAGCAACCGAAGCGCATGACCGTGGCGCGTGTCGTGAAACACCGAGCGGCCCGCGCCCACGGCCGTGGGGTTCACGAAGAACTGGAACTCGTCGACCAGCCCCGCCGACGTGAGCGACGACGCAAAGCCGACACCGCCGATGGTGAGGATGTCTTGGCCCGGTTGGCGCTTGAGCGCATTCACTTCGTCTGCCATCGCGCCGCGCGCGATGTCGGTGCGTTCCCAGCGCGAGGCCTGCAGCTTGTTCGTGAGCACGACCTTGCGCACGTCGACGATCCGCTGAGCAAAGGCGTAGTCGGGGTTCGCCGGAAAGCGCGTCGCGGCGCGGCCCCAGTGATCGAGGTAGCCCTCTTCGATGATCTTGCGGCTCAGCAAAATCGTGTCGACGCCCGCGAACACGGCATTGAAGTCACGCTTGAGCGCCGCGTCCCAGCGCCACCGGTCGCCCCAGCCCCACAGCTGCCAGTCGATGTCGCCGTTGGCCGGCGACACAAACCCGTCGACCGACATCTGCATTTGCACGATGAGCTTTCGCATCGGAGTCTCCTGAAGGTCGCTTGCGAAAACCGATCTTGAAATGCAAGCAGTTTCAGTATTCTCAAACCGATGCGAAAATGCAAGCAGTTTCTTGAACCGACGGAATCCCGATGGCCATCCAGCAGAAGTCCCTGTGCCCGATCAACCTCGCGCTCGAAGTCGTCGGCGACCGCTGGAGCCTGCTGATCGTTCGCGACCTGATGTTTGCGGACAAGCGGCATTTCCGCGAGTTCCTGCAGTCCGAAGAAGGCATCTCCTCGAACATCCTCACGGAGCGGCTGAACACGCTGGTCGAACACGGCGTGCTCAGCAAGACCGACGACCCCACGCACAAGCAGAAGGCGCTCTACAGCCTCACGCCCGTGGGCATCGACCTGCTGCCGGTGATCACGCAGCTCGGCATCTGGGGACGCAAGCACCGGCCGGTGACGGCCGAAAGCGGTGCGCCCGCGGCCGCGCTGGAAAAGGGCGGGCCGGCGCTGCAGAAGAAGATGCGGGCCGCGCTGCGCAAGGCGCACCTGGGCGGCCGCCCGACCTGACCCGCCCGGTTCAGTACAGGCCGACCGCGAGCGCGAAGATGGCCAGGCCATGCGCCAGCGTGGCACCCAGCAGCCCCGCACGCCGGCACACGAAGCCGGCCACCAGCCCTTCGATCAGCGTGAACACCAGCACCGGCAGACCCACGCGGGTGACGATCCACGCCAACCAGGCATGGCACAGGCTGAACAGCAGGGCCGCGACGACCAGCGCGCGACTCGCCGGCATGTGCCGCGCCAGGCGCTGCTGCAGCAGGCCGCGGAACAGCAGTTCTTCGTAAGCATTGCCGAGCAGCGCGAAGATCAGGATCGGTGCGTACAAGGCAGGCCCGGGCACCGGCAACGAGGGCAGCGCCAACGCCGCCTTCAATGCCGCGGCGATGGCGCTGATGACCACGGCGCCCACCACGCCCCAGAGCACCGACGACACGACCGCCCCCTGGCGCCACCACGCCATGCCCTCACGTGCGGCGCGCTCGAGCCAGGCCACGCCAACCACCAGCGCGGCCGACATGCCCGCCAGCGCGAGCAGCACCGGCGCCGGCCCATTCAGACGCATCGACCCCGCATTCAACGCCCAGAACCCGGCGGGGCTCATGGCGTCGCGCGCCACCACAAAGAACAGGATGTGCACGGCCAGCCGCACGCCGACCTGCGTGCGCGGAATCAGCAGCAGCAGGACCAGCGCGAGCACGCCCGCAGGCAGAATCGAAACGAGGTAGCCGGACAGTGAAGAAGAAACCATCGAGGAAGTAGGTATGCCAGACCACGCCGTCGCAGCCGCCGTCATCTATGCCAAGGACGTGGCCCGCGTGGGCGCGTTCTACGCCAAGGTCGCGGGGGCTGACGCTCTCGTTACCGGAGCCGGGCTATGCGAGCCTCGCATCACCCGCGTTGCAACTCTTCATTGTCGCGATGAATCCGGACATCGCCGCCAGGGTGCAGATCGCACAGCCACCGGTGCCGCGCGAAGACACCGCGCTCAAATTCATCTTCCCAGTGGCCAGCCTCGCGGAGGCACGGCGCTTGGCCGCCGAGTCCGGCTGTGCGCTGAAGCCGGTGGCGGCCGAATGGGAATTCAACGGCTACCGCCATTGCGACGGGCACGACCCCGAGGGCAACGTGTTCCAGCTGCGCGAACGCGTGGGCTGAGCGCCGCCCTACCCGCCGACCGTGCTGCTCGCCGCGTCGTTGCGCGCGCTGCCCTGCACTGCCAGCCCATCCAGCGGCGGCAGGTCGAGTTCGATCCATGCACCGTGCGCGCGTGCGAGGTCGAAGGTGCCGGTCGATTGCGGCCGGTCGGTGTGCAGCACCAGCGCATACGGGCCCTCGCCGCGCACGGCGATGCGTTGTGCGAGCGCGTCGCCACCCAACTCTGCCGTCGAAGCGCGGTCGCGCGGTGACGACAGCACGAGCACGCTGCTGCCCAATGCGATCACCGCCACGCGCACCTGGCTGGCGGGTACGGCCACAGGTTCGCCGATGTGTGTGGCCGTGTCGTCGGACACGGTGCCCAGCAAGGCGCGGTAGCGCGCCAGCGTGGCGTCGAGGTCGCGCACGGCGATGGCCAGGCTGGCCACGCCGAGCACGCCGTTGGGATGCACGCGCGCGGCGCCCTCGGGCACGCGCAGGGCGCGCCGCGTGAGGTCGCCGCACAGGAACGGCAGGTCGGCCGACGGGGCGCGCGCAGTCTGCCAGCGCAGGTGTTCGCCGTCGGGGCGCACGCGCCCGCCGTCGAGCGGGCCTTCGAGCACGAGACCGCGCGCTTTCGCGTCGGCCACGGTGACTGCGGTGTCGCGCGGCAACAGCGCGAAGTCGACGATGCCTTCGCCGTGCCGCTGCAACAGCTGCCACCAGCGCTCGGCGGGCGCGGGTTCGCGCCACGCGATGAGTTCGAAGTAGCTGCCGTCGCTGAACACGACGAGCGCGTTGTGCGTGCTGCGGCCCGGATGGTCGCCGCCGCGCAGCACATGGAAGCCGAGCGCGACGTAGTCGGCGATGGCGCGGTCGAGATCGTGCACGGCGATCACGACGTGGTCGAGGGTCAAGGGCATGGTGAAGGTCTTCCTCGCAGCAAAAGTGTCGTGGTCAGGAGGCGGTGCGGGCGGCGCCCTCGCCGCCCAGGTAGGCGTCGCGGATGCGCGCATCGGCCAGCAGTGCGCGCGCCGGGCCCGAGAGCACGATGCGGCCCGTCTGCAGCACGTAGCCGTGGTGCGCGATCTGCAGTGCGAGGCTGGCGTTCTGCTCGACCATGAAGACCGAGACGCCCTGCGCGTTGATGCGCGCAATGAGCTCGAGCACCTTGTCGACGTACAGCGGCGACAGGCCCATGGTGGGTTCGTCCATGCACAGCAGCTGCGGTCGGCCCATGAGCGCGCGCGCCATGGCCACCATCTGCTGCTCGCCGCCCGAGAGCGTGCCGGCCAGGAAGCCCAGGCGCTCCGCCACGCGCGGGAACAGTTCGAGCATGCGCGCCAGGTCTTCGGCCACGCCCGCGCGATCGCGGCGTGCATAGGCGCCCATGAGCAGGTTCTCGCGCACGGTCATCGCGGGGAACAGGCGGCGTGCCTCGGGCACCGAGCCGATGCCCTTGCGGATGATCTGCGGCGTGCTGAGGCCGAGCGTCGATTCGCCGTTGAAGCGGACCTCGCCCGAGCGCGGCTTAAGCAGGCCGAGCACGATCTTCATCGTGGTCGACTTGCCGCTCGCGTTGCCGCCGAGCAGGCTGACGATCTGGCCTTTGCGCACTTCGATGTCGAGGTCGAAGTGGGCCTGCACGGGGCCGTAGAAGCTGTTGACCTTCTGGAGTTGCAGCAGTGGCGGGACGGTGCCCACCGAAGCTTGCGTGATGGCGCGTTCAGGCAGATCGTCGTTTCTCCCCTCTCCCCAGAGGGAAGAAGGCGACAGGCCGGTGCGGGCGACGGTCGCGATCATGCGGGCACCGCTTCTTTCTGTGCTTCGCCCACATGGCGATGGCCGAGGTAGGCCTCGATCACCGCGGGGTCGTTGCGCACGTCGTCCGGCAGGCCTTCGGCGATCTTGCGGCCGTCGTCGAGCACGGCCACGCGGTCGGACAGCTGCATCACGAGGTCGAGCTTGTGCTCGATCAGCAGGATGGTCTGGCCGCGCGCCTTGAGGCCGCGAATGATCTCCAGCATCTCGGCCGTCTCGCTCTCGTTCATGCCGGCCGTGGGCTCGTCGAGCAGCAGCAGGCGCGGTCGCAGCGCGAGAGCGCGCGCGATCTCCACGCGGCGGCGGTTGGCGTACGAGAGGCTGTAGGCTGGATGGTCGGTGCGCGGCGTGAGGCGTTCGCCGAAGAGCGCGATGATCTCGCGGGCTTCATTGCGCAAGGCTTCTTCCTCGCGCCGCACGGCGCTTGGTTGCACCAGCGCGAGCGCCAGTTCGGCCAATGCACCCAGGCCCGGTACGCCGCCCACGCGCGGTTTCACGGCACACAGCCGCGTGTGCGCGCCGACCAGCACGTTGTCGAGCACCGAGAGGTTCGCGAACACGCGCCCATGCTGGAAGGTGCGCGCGAGGCCGCGCTGTGCAAGCTGCTGCGCGGGCAGGCCGGTGATGTCGTGCCCGTCGAAGCGCACCTGCCCGGCGTCGGGCTTGTCGAGGCCGGTGACGAGGTTGAACAGCGTGGTCTTGCCCGCACCGTTCGGGCCGATCACGCTCAGCAGTTCGCCCTCGCCCACCTGCAGGTCGACGGCGTTGACGGCCGTGAGCCCGCCGAAGCGGCGCACGAGGCCGCGCACTTCAAGCAGTGGCGAGGGCATCGGCGGTTCGATCGGAAGTGAGGGCGGCCTTCGAGTTCACGAGCTTCACCTCGGCGCGGATGGCCTGCGGATTGCGCAGCAGGTTGAGGATGGGGCAGTTGCGCTCCACCGCTTCGAACAGCGCGTCGATCTCCTCGCGGCTCGCGGGCGAATCGATGTGCACCGTGTAGCCGATCTCGTGCGGCCAGATCGGCGTCTGCTCGTGGCCCAGCTTGCCGCCGCGCGGGTCGATGACGCCGGTCACCTCGACCTCGAGGCTTTCGAGTGGCACCTGCCGTTCGGCCGCCTGGATCAGGAAGATGTGCGTCACGCAGGTACCGAGCACGCCGAGCTGCAGCTCGGGCGAACTCGGGCCGAGGTTGTAGCCCGCGAAATCGGGCGGGCTGTCGCTGATGACCTGGTGCTCGCGGATGCGCAGGCGGCGCACGCCGCTGCGGCCTTCGGCGCGCACGCTGGCCTTGAGCTGCGAAGGCTGTGCGGTGCCGGCCGCGACGGCGGCGTTGCGTGCCAGCACGGCGGTGCGTTTCTCGGCGAGGTAGTCGTTCAGGTGGCTCATGGTGTGTGGTTCTTTCAGACGGTGCCGAGCAGGCCTTGGGGACGGAAGCGAATCAACAGAAGCAGCGCGACGCCGTAGATCAACATGCGGTACTCGGCCGTCACGCGGAACAGCTCGGGCAGGCTCACGAGTGCGACGGCACCCAGCAGTGCGCCGCTGATGTTCCCGAGCCCGCCGAGGATCACCATCGTGAGCGCGAGGATCGAGATCTGCGAGCCGAAGGTCTCGTGGTTGATGTACGAGTACATGTGCGCGGTGAAGGCGCCGCTCACGCCCGCCGCGAAACCGCCGAAGCCGAAGGCCAGCGCCTTGTAGCGGTCGGGGCTCACACCGTAGGCGCGCGCGGCCACCTCGTCTTCGCGCACCGCGCGGAAGGTGCGACCCAGGTGCGAGCGCAAGAGGCGCCACTGCAGCAAAGCCAGCAGCACCAGCGCACCGAACGAGGCCCAGTAGATGGCCTCGTTCGACGACGCATCGCGCCCGAACAGCGACAGCGGCGGAATGCCCGACACGCCGATCGGCCCGCGCGTGAGGCTTTCCCAGTTGAGGATGGTGAGCGCCACGATCTCGCCGATGCCCAGCGTGGCGATCGACACGTAGTGCCCGCGCAGCCGGAAGGCCGGGAAGATCAACGCCGTGCCGATCAGCGAGGTGAGCACGCCCGCGACGACGATGCCCGTGCCCACGGGCAGGTGCAGGTCGAGCACCAGCAGCGACGAGGCATACGCACCGATGGCCAGCAGCCCCGCATGGCCCAGCGAGATCTGGCCGATGGTGCCGGCCACCAGCGTGAGGCTCAGTGCGAGCGCACCGTAGAGCCACGCATTGGTGAGCGTCTGCAGCACGTAGGGCGACGGATCGAACAGCGGCAGCAGCACGGCCGCGGCGAACAGCGCGAGCAACACGCGCGGCGGCACGCGCCACGGCTTGCTCGGTGCGATGAAGGTGCCGGTGAGCGGTTCGGGCGGCAGCACACGCTTGCGGCCGAAGAGGCCGTTCGGCTTCCACACCAGAATGACCAGCAGCAGCGCAAAGGCAAACAGGTTGCGATAAGGCGTGCCGAGGATCGCCACGCCATAGCTTTCGATGAGCCCCAGCAGCAGGCTGCCGACGATGGCGCCGGGCACATTGCCCACGCCGCCGACCACCGTCGCCACCACGCCCTTGAGCGTGGCCTGGAAGCTCATCGCCGGGCTGATGTTGTTGTAGTACATGCCCACCAGCAGGCCCGAGAGCCCGCCCAGCGCGGCGGCGATGGCGAACACGGTCTGGTTCACGCGGTTCACGTCCACGCCCATCTGCTGCGCGGCATCGCGGTCCTGCGCGGTGGCGCGCACGGCCCAGCCGAGTTTCGTGAAACGCAGGAAGCCGAACAGCACGGCCGCGCTCGTGATGCCGATGCCCGCGATCAAGAGGTCGAGCGCGCCAATGGTGCCGGTGCCGATCTGCAGGCGCCAGTCGGGCAGCTGCGTGGGCAACGCGCGCGGGTCGGGGCTGAACACCAGCTGCACGAGGATGTCGAGCACGAAGCTGATGCCGATGGTGGCCAGCAGCGGCGCGATGCGCGCGGCGCCCTGCAATGGCCGCAGCCCCACGCGCTCGATCAGCATGCCCAGCGCCCCCGAGCCGATCACCACCAGCGCGATGGTGATCGGCAGCGGCGTGTGCAGGTAGGTGATGCTGGCCCAGCCGATGTACGCGCCCACGGTGTACACCGAGCCGTGCGCGAAGTTGATGAGGTGCGAGACGCCGAAGATCAGCGCGAGCCCGACCGCCAGCAACGCATAGATGTTGCCGATGATCAGGCCGTTGACCGTGTGGTCGAAGAAGGAGGTGAAACTCATCTACTTGGCCGATGCCAGCGCCGCCGCCTTCTCGTCGATCTGCGCCCACTTGCCGTCCTTCACCACCAGGTTGACGCTCTTCACGCCGATCACGCGGCGCGTCTGCGCATCGAAGGTGGCCTTGCCGAAGATGACGCTGGGCACGTCCTTGATCTTGTAGAACGCATCGCGCACGGCCTTGCGGTCGGCCTTCGGGCCGGCCTGGCGCAGCGCGGCGGCGGCGTACACCACGGCGTCGTAGGCATAGGCGTTGAAGGCGTCGGGCTCCTTGCTGTACTTCGCACGGAAGCTCTTCACGAACTCCTGCACTTCGGCGCGCGGCTCGTCGGGATAGAAGGCGGTGTTGGTGTGGATGCCGTTCACGGCCGCGCCGCCGAGCTCGATGAACTTGGGCGAGTAGACCGAGCCCACGGCGGCGATCGGCTGCTTCAGGCCCACGCTGCGCACCTGGCCCGCGATGAGCGCGCCGTCGGGGTAGTACGAGATCAGCACCAGCCCGTCGGGGTTGGCATCGCGCACGCGCACCAGGGTCGAGCGGAAGTCTTTCTCGTCGGGCTGGTAGCCCTCGGCAATGGCGAGCTGCGCGCCGCGTTCCTGCGCGGCCTTCACGAGCACGTCCTTGCTGGTGCGGCCCCAGTCGGTGTTCAGGAAGAGCACCGCGATGCGCTTGAAGCCCAGCGTCTTCACGGCGAGGTCGGCCAGCAGCGGCTGCGCGTCGGCCTGGCTGATCGACGGGCTCCAGATGTAGTCGCCGCCCTTGGTGAAGTCGGGGTGCGAGTTGGTGAAGCCCAGCTGCACGAGGCCCGCGCGCTGGTAGATGGGCGAGGCGGCCATCGAGGCGGGGCTGGAGAAGTCGCCCAGCTCGATGAGCACGCGCTTGTCGTTCACGAGTTTTTGCGCAATGGCGACGGACTGGCGTGGGTCGCTCTGGCTGTCCTCGAAGTTGTAGGCGAGTGGACGGCCGTGGATGCCGCCTTGCGCGTTGATGTGATCGATCGCGAGGTCGAAGCCGGCCTTCCACTGCGCGCCGTACTGCGCGTTCTGTCCGGTGAGCGGACCGCTCACGCCGAACCACACGGGCTCGCCGCTGGCGGGTGCGGCCCAGGCCGCGAGCGGCGTGGCCAGCAAGGCGGCGGACAGTGCGACCGCATGGCGCAGGAAACGATGGCGGGTGAACAGCGGCGGCATGGGGCGGACCTCGGTGGCAGTGAAGGGATGTGCAGAGCCGCGATTCTTCGCCGCTGTCCCCGTGCCGGAAACGAAAAAAAACGGAGAGGCTTATGCGCTTTCCGAGCAAGCGAAGGGGCAAGCGCCAAGCGCTGCGCAGCCTCGTTTAAGCTGCGCGCCACATGAAGCGACGCCACCTCCTCCACATGCTCGCCGGCGTGCCGGCCACCGCCCTGCTGCTCTCAGCGTGCGGCAAACGAAAGGCCTCAGCCAACGCGTTGAAGCCCGATGCCCGCGTGCTGGCGCTGGGCGACAGCCTGACCTTCGGCTACGGCGCGTCGCCCGAGACGGCATGGCCCGCGAAGCTGGGCGAGCTCACGGGCTGGCAGGTCGAGAACGCGGGCGTCAACGGCGACACGTCGGCGGGTGCGCTGGAGCGCCTGCCCGCGCTGCTGTCCGCCGGCAGCTACGACGCGATCCTGATCGGCATCGGCGGCAACGACATGCTGCGCGGCGTGTCGCCCGCCAGCACGCGCGAGAACCTCGCGGCATTGATCGAGCAGGCGCGCGCGCACACGCCGCACGTGGCGGTGCTGGCCACGCCGGCGCCCGATGCAATGCGCGTGGTGTTCGGCTCGCTCAGCGACGCGCCGTTCTACGAAGAGGTCGCGACGTCGGGGCAGGCGCTGCTGGTCGCGGGTGTTTATTCGGGCGTGCTGTCGGATGCGGCCCTGCGCTCGGACCGCATCCATGCGAACGCGAAGGGCTACGCCAAGGTGGCGGAGCAGCTCGCCGAGCAACTCAAGACTGCGGGCTGGCGCTGAGGCCTGTGGCGCGGTCGTCGGAGCGCATCGCTGCGCGCGCTGTGGCACCGCGCACCGGCAGGCTCTCCAGCACGCCGAACAACAGCTCCATCGCAGTGAAGCCGAGGATGATCAGGCTGGCGCCCTGCGTCACGGCGTAGACCTGCCAGGTGGCGAACAGGAAGCGCGCCACGGCGTCGTAGCGCCCATAGCGCAAGCGCGGATCGCGGATGCGCAGCACGGCCCAGACGGTGACCACCGAGCCGAGCAGGTTGGCCATCAGCATGTGGACCGGGTCGAAGGCCGGAAAGCTGCCCGGCAGCTGCAGCGTCTGGATGGTCCACAGCAGCATGGCGTGCACTGCGGCAAAGGTCCACGGCGTGGCGAAGCCGATGGTCACGACGAGGTCGTACCAGGCGCTGGCGCGGACGATGCGTTGGTAGGTGGGAAGCGCGATCATGAAGAAGAGCCCTGCAGCGAGTGAAGAAGCCCCGGAAGCTAAAGCCTCGGGTACGCTCCAGGGTCAAGCACATTCTTCGGCGAAGGAACAACGACCATGCAGATCGGCCAGCTGGCTTCGGCGACGGGCTTGAGCCGCGACACGCTGCGCTTCTACGAAGAGCGCGGCCTCATCCGCGCGCAACGTGGCAGCAACGGCTACCGGGTCTATGCAAAGGAAACCGTGCAGATGGTGGGCTACATCCGCACCGCGCAGAAGCTCGGCTTCAGCCTGCACGAGATCGGCGACAACCTGCCCGCGGTGTGGGAGTCGGCCGCACCCGACGATGCGATCGCGGCGCTGCTGGCCGACAAGGTCGCGGTCATCGACCAGAAGATCGCCGAGCTGAACGCGCTGCGGCAAGACCTGCTGGCGCGCGTCCCCGCCGGCTGCCCGATGGCTCAGGCGGCCTGCGCGCGCAACAGGTCGACGTAGGCGCCCTGCACCAACTGGCCCTCGGCCACGCCGAGCCGGGCCATGAGCGCATGGGCTTCGGCCACGCCGGCCTCGGCGGGCTCGCCCTCTTGCAGCACCACTTCGAGTTCGAGGAATTCACCGAGCCCTTCGACGCGGTCGAGGTGCACGCGCGTGCGGCCCACGAGGAACAGGCGGCGCTGCTTGCGCACGCGGCCAGCCTGGCCCCAGGCGAGCGTGAGCGATTCGCGCAGCGCATCGGGCGTGGCGGTGGGCGTGATCAGGTAGAACGATTCCTTCGGGCCGCTGCTGTCGGCGCGGCGGTAGAAGATCAGTTCGCCGCGGTCTGGGGCGAAGGTGCGCAGCTTGAGGCGGTCGGCGCTGTTTTCGCAGCGGAAGAAGGTGTCGTCTTGCGCGATCTCGGTGGGGCCCTGGTCGGCGAGCGTCGCGGCGATGTGTGCGATGCGGTCCACGCTGTCGATGCGGGCTTTGATCTCTATGTTTCTGGCCATGTCTTCTCGTTTTCTTGAGGCTGTGTTCGGGGCACGTGCACAGGCCACCGGGTACTTCCCTCCGCGAATGTCCCCCGCCTTCGGCTCCTCCTTGATTTCGCTGCGGGAAGCACCCAGTGCCCTGAGCACGAGAGGCGCTGTCGTTGTGCGGGCCGATCAACAGCCGCACTGCCCAGCGCTCACGTCGATGGGGTGCCTTGCGCAGCGAAATTAAGGGGGAGCCCGAAGGGCGGAGGACATTCGCGGAGCAAGGTACCCCGTCGGCGGGAGTGCCGCCCTGAACAGCAGCAGCGAAGACTCAGGGCGCGTTGCCCTGCGGCCCCACAGGCGGCGGTGCCGCGCGCCCGCTCGAGCCCGGTGCCAGCTTGCGTCCGAAAGACTCGCCCACGTTGCGCACGGGCCGGCTGGCTTTTTCCGACACATTGCTCACGCCGCGCCGCGTGGCCGCATCGGCGCGGTTGACGCCGCGGCCGGCGGCGTTGGTGCCGCGTTGCACGCTGCCCACCACCTTGCCGTTGCGCGACGGCGATGGAATGGTGTGGGCGCGTTCGGCTTGCGGCGGGTTGTCGGCGCTCTGCGCCTGCGCGGTGACGGGCAGCCAGAGCGCGGCGGCGATGGCGGCGAGCGATGCGGTGATGTGGAAGGTTTTCATGGCGTCGTCCCCTGGGAGTGGTCTTCGGATTCGGCGGCGGCCGCGCGGGCCATGCGCTCGCTCTTCCAGTACACGTCGTCGCCGCCGTTCATGCGGTTGAGCACGCGTGCGAGCACGAAGAGCAAGTCGCTGAGCCGGTTGAGGTACTGGCGCGGCGCGTCGTTGAGTTCGGTGGTGGCACCGAGCGACACCACCGCGCGCTCGGCACGCCGCGCCACGGTGCGGCACACGTGTGCGAGCGATGCGGCGCGCGTGCCGGCGGGCAGGATGAATTCGGCCAGGCGCGGCAAGGCGGCGTTGTGGTCGGCCAGGGCGTTGTCGATCTGCAGCAGCGCCTCGGGCTTGAGCAGCGTGAAACCGGGCATCGAGAGCTCGCCGCCGAGGTTGAAGAGCTGGTGCTGCACATCGACCAGCAGCTCGCGCACGGGCTCTGGCAGCGGTTCGCACAGCAACACGCCGATGTGCGAGTTGAGTTCGTCCACGTCGCCCATCGCGTGCACGCGCAGGTGGTCCTTGGGCACGCGGGTGTTGTCGCCCAGGCCGGTGGTGCCGTCGTCGCCGGTGCGGGTGGCGATCTGGGAAAGTCGATTGCCCATGGGCGCTCCTCTCGGTTCAGGTGGTGAGGCTGGCGGCGTCGATCTTGCCGGCCAGCCATTGCAGTCCGGCCAGATGCTGCTGGTCGTGGCTGCACAGGTAATGGATGAGGCTGCGCATCGTGAGCGGGCCGTAGCCCTCGAACACGGCGGTGCGCGCAAGCTGCACGTCGCTCAGCTGCGAGACGATTTCCATCGTCTGCACGCGTGCGAGGCGGAACTCGGCGAGCACGGTCGCCGCATCGGCCGCGCCGTAATGGCGCTCGATGGCCAGCGGCTCGCTGTCGATCGATGCGAGCGTCGGATGGGTCTCGGCCAGCGTGCGGCGAAAGCGCACGTGGTAGCCCTCGATCTCGATGTCGCGCACGTGGCACAGCTGCTCGATGGCGGTGAAGGCTTCGCTGGGCACGCCCTCCCACGAAGGCGGCGCCCAGTGCCGGAAGGCCTGGGGAATGGCCGCGTAGTGGGCTTCGAGCTGCGAGGGAAAGGCCGCAAGGGCTGCAAGGGTCGTGGGGTTCATGTCTTCTACTGAAGCGCATTATGGTGCGCGCTCCGTAAAATGACCGATCCCCCTCAGCCCCTCCAGGAGACGCCCGATGAACGCCCCGACTTCCACCTCGCACCTGATGCCGGCGCTCCATCTGCGCGACGTGCCCGCAGCCCTGATCGACGGGCTGAAGGCGCGCTTCGGCGACAACTGTTCCACGGCGATGGCGGTGCGCACGCAGCACGGGCGCGACGAATCGTCGTTCGACGCACCGCCGCCCTCGGCCGTAGTGTTCGCCGAAAGCACGCAGGACGTGGCCGACGCGGTGAAGCTGGCCAGCGAACACAGCGTGCCGGTCATCCCCTTCGGCGTGGGCTCTTCGCTCGAAGGCCACCTGCTCGCCGTGCAAGGCGGCATCAGCATCGACGTGTCGCGCATGAACCAGGTGCTGTCGATCAACGCCGACGACCTCACGGTGACGGTGCAGCCGGGCGTCACGCGCAAGCAGCTCAACGAAGAGATCAAGAGCACGGGCCTGTTCTTCCCCATCGATCCGGGCGCCGACGCGTCCATCGGCGGCATGACGGCCACGCGCGCCAGCGGCACGAACGCGGTGCGCTACGGCACGATGCGCGAGAACGTGCTGGCGCTCGAAGTGGTGACGGCTGCGGGTGAAGTGATCCGCACCGGCACGCGCGCGAAGAAATCGTCCGCCGGTTATGACCTCACGCGCCTCATGGTGGGCAGCGAAGGCACGCTGGGCGTGGTGACCGAGGTCACGCTGCGCATCTACCCGCTGCCCGAGGCGGTGTCGGCCGCGATCTGCTCGTTCCCGAGCATCGAGGCCGCGGTGCGCACCACCATCGAGACCATCCAGCTCGGCGTGCCGATCGCGCGCGTGGAACTGATCGACGTGAACACGGTGCGCATGGTGAACGCGTACGCCAAGCTGGGCCTGCGCGAAGAGCCGATGCTGCTGATGGAATTCCACGGCTCGCCGGCCGGCGTGAAGGAGCAGGCCGAGACGGTGCAGGAACTGGCCAGCAGCCACGGCGGCAACGCCTTTGAATGGGCCAGCACGCCGGAAGAACGCACGCGCCTGTGGACCGCGCGGCACAACAGCTACTTCGCGGCCGTGCAGTCGCGCCCGGGCTGCCGCGTGATCTCGACCGACACCTGCGTGCCGATCTCGCGCCTGGCCGATTGCCTGCTCGACTCGGTGGCCGAAGCCGATGCCAGCGGCATCCCCTACTTCCTCGTCGGCCACGTGGGCGACGGCAACTTCCACTTCGGCTACCTGCTCGATCCGAACATCCCCGAAGAGCGCGTGAAGGCCGAGGAGCTCAATCACAAGTTGGTGACTCGCGCGCTGGCGCTCGAAGGCACCTGCACGGGCGAGCACGGCGTGGGCCTGCACAAGATGGACTTTCTGGTGACCGAAGCGGGTGTAGGCGCGATCGACATGATGCGCACGATCAAGCGCGCGCTCGATCCGAAGAACATCATGAACCCGGGCAAGATCTTCAGCCTCTGATCTCTCGCGATCACACGTCAGTAAAAAAGCCCGGCGGCTCGCAAGAGCGCCGGGCTTTTTCGTGGGCCCGAAGGCCGACGGTTTCTTACTTACCTGCGGCGACGCGCCGGTGCGGGCTCCGGCGGCACGTAGGTCTGCGACGGCGCAGCACCGCCGTCCACGCCCAAGCGGCCACCGCCGCCCAAGCCCTGCCCTCGCACCGTCTGCGCCTTGTAGTTACGCAGCGAACGAACCATCTGGTTGAAGGCGTCCATGAAGGCCGCGGCAATCACCTTGCCTTGCGCGGTGTTGGTGTAGCCGCCGAGGCCACCGGCGCCGCTGCGGCCGGCCAGGCCACCGAAGGCGCCGAAGTCGGTCTTGGAAGCACTGCCCTCGGCTGCTGCGACCTGCACGCCCGAGCGGTTGTCGATGAGCGTCAGCAGCGCGCTGGCTTCCTTGGTCTGCATGCTGCCGCCGACGGCCGCGATGGCGCGGCCACGGCCACCACCCACGAGGCCGCCGAGCGCGCCGCCGATGCCGCCTGCATCGCTGTTGCTGAACACGATCTCGGGCGACAGGCCGTAGTCGGAGGCCACCATCTGGCCGCGGCCGAAGTTGCTGCCGCCGCGCATCTCGCCCGACTGTTGCAGTGCGCGTTCACGCGTCATGGCGTTCATGCCGGCTGCGCCGCGTTCGACCACGATGAAGCAGTTCGACTGCTGCACCAGCAAACGCAACAGATTTGCAGTAGGCGGCAGGCGGTATTCGCCCGTGAGGATGGTGTACCAGCCGGCGTTGACGTTCTCGACCAGCGACACGGTGCCCAGTGGCGATTCGCAGCGCTCGAGCTGGCTGCTCGCGCCCGCCGTGGCACCGCCGGCGGCGCTGCCCGTGGCCGTGGTCTTGGCCGATTGGCTGCCCATCTGCATGTCGGTGGTGGCGCAGCCCGTGAGCAGCAGCGCGCCGACGGCGACCGCGGCGAACGGGAACTTGGTGGCGAAGAACGGCATGGTGGACTCCCTCGGTTCGATGGTGGTGGTCTTGCAAAACTGGAAGAAAAACCGCGATCGAGGATACGCGGAAAGGATTGCAGGAATCAATCAACCAAACGAACGCAGGGGCCCGCGTTCACAACTAGGCCGTTCGGCGGATGCGCTCGATGAGTCCGTTGAGTGCTTCGATCGAGCCGAAGTGGATCGCCAGCTCGCCGCTTTCGCCGCGCTTCGTGCGCTTCTTGATGCGCACCTCGACCTCGGCCGTGAGCAGGTCGGCCAGCTCTTCTTCGACGCGCTGCAGGTCGCGCGATTTCTCGCCGGCATTGCCGCGCCGCGAGGGCGTGAGCGTGAACTCGGCTGCGAGCTTCTTCACCAGCGCCTCGGCCTCGCGCACCGACATTTTCTTGGCGGCGATCTGGTTGGCGGCAGTGATCTGTGTGCCGCGGTCGAGCGACAGCAGCGCGCGCGCATGGCCCATGTCGATGTCCCCGGCCATCAGCATCAGCTGCGCGGGCTCGGCGAGGTTCAGCAGGCGCAGCAGGTTGCTGGCGGCACTGCGCGAACGGCCGACGGCCTGGGCCGCCATCTCGTGAGTGAGCCCAAACTCTGTGACGAGGCGTTGCAGGCCTTGAGCTTCTTCCAGCGGGTTGAGGTCTTCGCGCTGGATGTTCTCGATGAGCGACATGGCCGCCGCGGCCTCGTTGGGCACGTCGCGCACCAGCACCGGCACGGTGTCCAGGCCGGCGAGCCGGGCGGCACGGAAGCGCCGCTCGCCCGCGATGATTTCGTACTCGGCGTTCTTGGCCGCGGCCGATTCGGCATCGAGCCGGCGCACCAGGATCGGCTGCATGATGCCCTGCACCTTGATGCTCTCGGCCAGCTCGTACAGCGCACCCTCGTCCATGCGGGTGCGCGGCTGGTAGACGCCGGCCACCATCTGGTCGAGCTTCAGGGTGTTGGGGTTCTGCGGGGCGCCGCCCTCTTCTGCCGAGGTGCCGCCGAGCGGGCCGCCCGGATCGGCGGAGGGTGCGGCCGTCGGGCCGAGCAGCGCTTCGAGGCCGCGGCCCAGGCCCTTGGGTTTCTTGGTCGCCATCAGTGCGTGTCTTTCGAGAGGTCGTTCAGGAGTTGTCGGCCTTCGGGCCAGTCGCCCAGGCCGGATTCGGCGTTCAGGTGGCCGCCCTTGCCGGCATCGACGAAGCGTGCGCCCCAGTCGCTGGCCAGCTGCTTCGAGCGCGAGGCTTCGCAGTACGGGTCGTCGTTGGCGGCGATCAGCACGGCCGGAAATGGCAGCGGCTGGCGCACGATGGGTGCCCAGCCGGGAATCAGTTGGCGCAGGTCGTCACGCTCCAGGTCGCCGGGCGCCACCAGCAGCGCGCCGCGCACCTTGTGCGTGTTGCGCGAGTGAGCGGCCCAGGCGGCGGTGAGGATGCAGCCGAGGCTGTGCGCGGCCAGCACCACCGGGCCCGGCGCGGCCAGCACTTCTTCTTCGAGGCGGATCGACCAGTCGCCGCGCAGCGGGCGCATCCATTCGTGCTGGTCGACGCGGCGGTCGCCGTAGACCGACTCCCAGCGGGTCTGCCAATGGCCGGGGCCGCTGTTCTGCCATCCGGGCAGCAGCAGGATGCGGGGTTCACTCATGGCTGGTTGCTACGAACTTGATAGCGCCTGCTGCCCATCGGGCGAGCATCAGACGGGGTTTGGGTCGGTATCGGCGACGGAAGCAGAAGGCGCAGCGGCCAGCACGTCGTCGGGAACCGGCAGGTCGGGCACCACGCGCGGTGCGGGCGTGACCGGCGGTGCCACCGCACCCGAGGCGAAGGCGCTCGCGGGCGGCATCTTGGCGACCAGCTCTTCTGCGAAGGCAATGAAGGCCTGGCTGCCGCGGGCGGACGGGTCGAACACCACGCCCGGCAGGCCGTAGCTCGGTGCTTCGGCGAGCCGCACATTGCGCGGGATCACCGTGTCGAACACCTTGTCGCCGAAGTGGGACTTGAGCTGCTCGCTCACCTGCTGCTGCAGCGTGATGCGCGGATCGAACATCACGCGCAGCAGGCCGATGATCTGCAGGTTCTTGTTGAGGTTGGCGTGCACCTGCTTGATGGTGTTGACCAGGTCGGTCAGGCCTTCGAGCGCAAAGTACTCGCACTGCATCGGCACGATCACGCCGTGGGCCGCGCACAGGCCGTTGAGTGTCAGCAGGCTCAGGCTCGGCGGGCAGTCGATCAGCACGAAGTCGTACTCGGCACCGACCGCGGCCAGCGCGGTGCGCAGGCGTTTTTCGCGCCGGTCGAGCGCCACCATTTCGACTTCGGCACCGGCCAGCTCACGGTTGGCGCCCAGCACGTCGTAGCTGGCTTCGGCCTCGACGAGCTTGTCGGACTTCACCCGCGCCTCGGCCACCGAGGCCGATTCGAGCAGCACGTCGTACACCGTGAGCTCCAGCTGGCGCTTGTCGATGCCCGAGCCCATGGTCGCGTTGCCTTGGGGATCGAGGTCGATCATCAGCACGCGCTGGCCTACTTTGGCCAGGCCGGCGGCGAGATTGACAGTGGTGGTGGTCTTGCCGACGCCGCCCTTCTGGTTGGCGATGCAGAAAATCTTGGCCATGTGTCGTCAGTGCGGGTCGTCGGGGTCGTTCAGCGCGAGATCGCGAGCTTGATGCCGAAGGCGATCAAGAAGGTGCCAGCCAGCTTTTCGAGCGTGGCCGAGATGCGGGGATTGGCGCGGATGCGCTCGGCCAGGAAGTGCGTGAGCAGCGTCGAGGTCAGGCCGTACAGGAAGGTCAGCGCGGCGATGGTCACAGCCATGGCGCCGAAAGTGATGAGGCCCTGGTGGCGCGCCGGGTCGACGAACAGCGGGAAGAAGGCCATGTAGAACACGATCGCCTTGGGGTTCAGCAAGGTGATCGTCAGCGCCTGGCGCAGGAAATGGCTCGGGCGGATGTTCAAAATCGGTGCTGCACCGGGCTTGGCCAGCAGCATCTTGAGGCCGAGCCACGCCAGGTAGGCGGCGCCCAGCCACTGCACGGCCTTGAAGGCGGCCGGATAGGCAGCCAGCACGGCAGACACGCCCGCCACCGCCGCCCACATCAGGACCTGGTCCCCCAGGATCACGCCGAAGGTCGCTGCCAGGCCGCCGCGAATCCCGCCTTTGCTGGTCGAAGTGATCAGCGCCAGATTGCCCGGACCGGGAATCAGAAGGAACAGGACGATGGCGGCGACGAATGCGCCGTAGTCAGCGATGCCGAACATGGGATTTGCCTCGAAAAAGAGAGCCAGGGGGAGGCTTCGAGTCTAAGGCAGGCCGGCGCTGGGAAGATTGCTCCGGCACCGGCTTTTGCCGGCGCCGTCGCATCTTTTACGAAATCAGGTGGCCTCTTTGCGCGCCCAGACGATGCAGCGCTCGGCGTCCAGGCCCGGCACCGTCAGTTGTTCCACGTGAAACACTGCAATGCCGGCCGGCAAGGCGGCCAGTTCATCGGTCGGCAGCTTGCCCTTCATGGCCAGCCAGACACCGCCCGGCGCCAGCAGATGCACCGAGCCGTTGAAGAAATCGGGCAGCGACGCGAAGGCGCGCGAGCTGATCACCTCGTAGCTGCCGGTCAGCGATTCGACCCGCGCGTGCAGACCGCGCAGGTTCGGCAGCTCCAGTTCGGCCGCCACCTGTTGCACGAAGGCCGCCTTCTTGGCGACGGCGTCAAGGCAGCTGACCTCGATGTCGGGTCGCATGATGGCAATCACCACGCCCGGCAGACCGCCGCCGGAGCCGACGTCGAGCAACTTGCCCTTCCCTGCCCACTCGCGCTGCAGCGGTGCGATGGCCGCGAGGCTGTCGAGCAGGTGGTGCGTCATGACCCCGGCCGGGTCGCGCACGGCCGTCAGGTTGTAGACCTTGTTCCACTTGAGCATCAGCGTGCCGTAGGCCAGCAGCTGTTCGCCCTGTGTATCGGACAGGGCCACGCCCAGGGCGGCTGCGCCTGCGCGCAGCGTGTCGAGGGGCGTCGCGCTCATGGGGCGGTGTGCGGCTCGGTGGCAGCAGCTTCGGTGGTGGTGGCGGTATCGGCTGCGGCATCGCGGGCGAAGGCCTTGTGCCCGCCCTTGCGCAGGTGAATCATCAGCAGCGAGATCGCAGCAGGCGTGACGCCCGAGATACGCGAGGCCAGCCCCAGCGTTTCCGGCCGGTGCTTGTCCAACTTCTGGCGCACCTCGAAACTCAGGGCCTTGACCTGGCCGTAGTCGAAATCGGCCGGCAGCTTCAGGTTCTCGAAATGAGCGGCGCGCTCCACCTCGTCGTGCTGGCGCTCGATGTAGCCGGAGTACTTGGCCGAAATCTCGATCTGCTCGATCTCCGATTCGCCCAAGGCCGTGCTGGCGGCGTACTTGCCACCGTCCAGCGACATCAGGGTTGCGTAGTTCACATCAGGCCGGCGCAGCAGGTCGGCCAGGTTGTATTCGTGCTCGATGGCCTTGCCCAGCACCCGCGCCGACTCGGCCGCCGGCAGGTTGCGCGGGTTCACCCAGATCGACTTGAGCCGCTCTGTTTCACGTGAAACAACGTCGCGCTTTCGGCTGAAAGCGTCCCAGCGCGCATCGTCCACGAGGCCCAACTTGCGCCCTGCTTCGGTCAGGCGCATGTCGGCGTTGTCCTCGCGCAGCTGCAGCCGGAACTCGGCGCGGCTGGTGAACATGCGGTACGGCTCGGTCACGCCCTTGGTGATCAGGTCGTCGACCAGCACGCCCAGGTAGGCCTCGTCGCGGCGCGGCAGCCAGGCATCTTCGCCCCGGCACTGCAGCGCGGCATTGATGCCGGCGAACAGGCCTTGAGCCGCCGCCTCTTCGTAGCCGGTGGTGCCGTTGATCTGTCCGGCAAAGAACAGGCCGCGGATCGCACGGGTCTCGAAGCTGCTCTTGAGCTCGCGCGGATCGAAGTAGTCGTACTCGATGGCATAGCCCGGGCGCAGGATGTGGGCGTTTTCCAGGCCCGCCATCGAGCGCACCAGCTGGTACTGGATGTCGAACGGCAGGCTGGTCGAAATGCCGTTCGGGTAGTACTCGTTGGTTGTCAGGCCTTCGGGCTCGAGAAAGATCTGGTGGCTGTCCTTGTCGGCGAAGCGGTTGATCTTGTCTTCGACGCTCGGGCAGTAGCGCGGACCGACGCCGTCGATCTTGCCGGTGAACATCGGGCTGCGGTCGAAGCCCGAGCGGATGATGTCGTGCGTGCGCTGGTTGGTGTGCGTCACCCAGCACGGCATCTGCCGCGGGTGCATCTCGACCTTGCCCATGAAGCTGAACACGGGCATCGGCCCTGCCCCACCGGGCATGCCGTCGCCGGGTTGTTCGGTGCACTTCGAGAAGTCGATGCTGCGACCGTCGAGCCGCGGCGGCGTGCCGGTCTTGAGGCGGCCTTGCGGCAGCTTCAGTTCCTTGAGGCGCGCCGACAGGCTGATCGCCGGCGGATCGCCCGCGCGGCCGGCCTGGTAGTTGTCGAGGCCGACGTGAATGCGGCCGTCGAGGAACGTGCCCGCGGTCAGCACCACGGTGCGCGCGCGGAAAGAAATGCCCACCTGCGTGACGGCGCCGACCACGCGATCGCCTTCGATCATCAGGTCGTCGACGGCTTGCTGGAACAGGCTGAGGTTCGGCTGGTTTTCCAGGCGGTGGCGAATCGCGGCCTTGTACAGCACGCGGTCGGCCTGCGCACGCGTGGCGCGCACGGCCGGGCCCTTGCTCGAATTGAGGATGCGGAACTGGATGCCCGCCTCGTCAGTGGCAATGGCCATGGCGCCGCCGAGCGCATCGACCTCTTTCACGAGGTGGCCCTTGCCGATGCCGCCGATCGACGGGTTGCAGCTCATCTGCCCCAGCGTCTCGATGTTGTGGGAGAGTAGCAGCGTCTTGGCGCCCATGCGTGCGGAAGCGAGCGCGGCTTCGGTGCCGGCATGGCCACCGCCGACGACGATCACATCGAATTCTTCGGGGTACAGCATTGGAAAAAAGGAGCGCACCACAGGACGCGTGCGCGGCGCAAAAAAAGGCACTAATTTTAAGCGGCGATGCCCTGTCGTGCCCCTGGTGTGGACAAGCTAGAGGGCCACGCCAAAAATGGCCAGAGCCCGCGTCAGGATTGCGGAGGGTGCTATATATTTAATAGCAAACAACCCGCGTCAGGCGGGCGATTGCGCGGGCTCTGGCACCGGATCTGGCTTCTCGATGCCTCGCAGCTCGCCGCTGGGGGCCGGCGTGCGCGGCGGCACCGCCTGTTCGTCCTGCAGTTCCTGCACCGTGAGCTTCTTGTCGGTCATGCGCACGGCGCCGAAGATCGTGGAGAAGGCCACGTCCTTCGCGTCGCGCCCCGTGCCCACGCGCACCAGCCGGTCGACGGGCGCCATGCGCGTCGGATCGAACAGCACCCACTGCCCGCCGAGCCAGGCTTCGAACACGGCGTGGAAATCCTGCGGCGGCTCGTCGAACCACACATAGCCCACCACCAGCCGCGCCGGGATGTTGAGCGCGCGGCAGAAGGTGATGCCCAGGTGCGCGAAGTCGCGGCACACGCCGGCGCGCTGCACGAACACCTCGCGCGCGGTGGTGGTCGAGTCGCTGCTGCCCGGCACGTAGACGATGCTGTCGTGAATCCAGTCGGCAATCGCCTGCACGCGGCCGATGCCCGGCGGCAGGTCGCCGAAGAGCTGCTGCGCGCAGCGCGCCAGCAGGTCCGACTCGCAATAGCGCGTGGGCAGCAGGTCGCCCAGCACGGCGTCGGGCAGCTGGCTCACCGGCACCTCGGGCAAGGTGGCCGGCACATGCACCACCGGGCGCCGCACCGTCGCGCGGTAGGCGATGGTCAGCGGGCCGGGTTGGGCGTCGAAGCGCACGAAGCGATTGCCGCTGTCGGCCTCGCAGCCCACCCGCAATCGCGCGGGCGGCTCGATGGCCAGCGTCTCGGCCAGCACCGCCTGCGCGCCCGTGCGCGCGGCCTCGATGTTCAGCCGCAGGTGCGCCGGCGCGTCGACCTCGTACGCCAGGCGCAGGCCGATGTGCGACAGGTGCATGGCATGGGGCAAGGCGGTCAATCGATCACTTTCTTCACCGCGCCCACACCGAGTGCTGCGAGCACCACGAACAGCACCGCCAGCACGAGGAACAGGCCGAACAGCAGCTTGGCGATGCCCGCCGCCCCGGCCGCCACGCCGCCGAAGCCCAGCAAGCCTGCCACGAGCGAGATGACCGCAAAAATGATCGCGTACTTGAGCATGGTGAACCACTCCTTTGCTTCGTTGCGACGGGCGTGCGCCGCCGTGTCCGGACTGTAGGAAGGCCCGGCCCGGCACCCGATAGTCGGCGCGCGCAAGCCGCCGTAGGACAAAAACGCGACGCAGCCAAACCCGCTAGCATCCCCTGCGGTCACACAGATCTTTCCCTTCTATCCATTGGAGTTTTTTTCGAATGAAGCTGTACTACTCGCCCGGCGCCTGCTCGCTCTCCCCTCACATCGCGCTGCACGAAGCCGGCATCGCCTTCGAACCCGTGCTGGCCAGCACCAAGAGCCACAAGCTGCAGGACGGCACCGACTACTACGGCATCAACCCGCTGGGCTACGTGCCGATGCTCGAGCTCGACGACGGCACCCGCCTGCGCGAAGGCCCGGCCATCGTGCAATACATTGCCGACCTCGCCCCCACCAAGAACCTCGCGCCCGCCAACGGCACGATGCCGCGCTACCGCCTGCAGGAGTGGCTGACCTTCATCGGCACCGAGATGCACAAGGGCTTCAGCCCGCTGTTCAACCCGGCCATGCCCGAAGAAGCCAAGACCATCTCCAAGGACAAGCTCAAGGCCCGCTTCGAATGGCTCGACAGCGAACTCGCCGCCAAGCAGTACCTGATGGGCGAGCATTTCAGCGTGGCCGACGGCTACCTGTTCACCGTCACCAACTGGACCAAGCCCACCGGCGTGGACATCTCGGCCTTCCCGAACGTGCTGGCCTGGCACGCCCGCGTGGCCGCCCGTCCCGCCGTTCAGGAAGCAATGAAGGCCGAAGGCCTGCTGAAGTAAGCCGAAGCCCACCGATCCGGGGGAAAACCCGGATCGATTCAGCCAGAAGCCGCCTTGCGCGGCTTTTCTTTCGCCCCATAAACTCTATAAATAGAACTTTAGAGATTGAGACCGATGTCTTCTCCTTCTTCCCCTCAGGACGAGCCCGGCGCCCGCGGCCCGCTCACCGGTGTGCGCGTCGTCGACGTCACCACCATCTTCATGGGCCCCTCGGCCACGCAGATGCTCGGCGATCTCGGCGCCGACGTGATCAAGGTCGAAGCGCCCGAGGGCGACGTGGTGCGCAGCATCGGCGCCCAGGGGCAGCAGAAGATGGGCCCGCTGTTCCTGGGCATGAACCGCAACAAGCGCAGCATCGCGCTCGACCTGAAGTCGCCCGAGGGCCGCGCCGCGCTGCTCGACCTCGTGCGCGACGCCGACGTGCTCACCTACAACGTGCGCCCGCAGGCCATGGAGCGCCTGGGCCTGGGCTACGACGCGCTCGCCGCCCTCAACCCGCGCCTGCTCTACGTGGGCATGTTCGGCTTCTCGCAGCGCGGGCGCCATGCCGCGAGCGCCGCCTTCGACGACCTCATCCAGGCCGCCTGCGCCCTGCCCCAGGCCATGGCCATGGGCAGCCCGGATGGCACGCCGCGCTACCTGCCCATCACCATCGCCGACCGCTCGGTGGGCCTGTATGCCTTCGGCGTGATCAGCGCCGCACTCTACGGCCGCGAGCGCACCGGGCGCGGCCAGCGCATCGACGTGCCGATGTTCGAGACCATGGTGCCGCAGGTACTCGGCGACCACCTCTACAACCAGACCTTCGTGCCGCCGCAGGGCGACTTCGGCTACCCGCGCCTGCTCTCGCCCGAACGCCGGCCCTACCCGACGCGCGACGGCCACGTCTGCTGCCTGATCTACACCGACCCGCAGTGGCGCGCCTTCCTCGCGGCCATCGGCCAGCCCGCGCTGTTCGACAGCGACCCGCGCTTTGCCGACATCCGCGCGCGCACGCGGCACATCGACGCGCTCTACGCGATGGTCGGCGAGGCGCTGGCCACGCGCACCACCGCCGAGTGCCAGGCCCTGCTTGCGGGCACCGACATCCCGGTGTTCCCGATGCACACCTTCGACACGCTGCTCACCGACGCCCATCTGCAGGACATCGGCTTCTTCAGCGAGATGGACCACCCCGACGTCGGCCGCATCCGCCAGATGGCCGTGCCCAGCGAGTGGTCCGGCACGCCGCCCGGCCCCGCCACGCCGCCACCGCGCCTGGGCCAGCACAGCCGCGAGGTGCTGCGCGAAGCGGGCTACGACGACGCGCGCATCGACGCCCTCATTCACAACGGCGCCGTGCGCGCATCCTGATGACCACCACCGCTTCTTCCTTCATCGCCTGCGACATCGACGGCCACGTCGCCACCCTCGCGCTCGACCGGCCCGAACGCCGCAACGCCTTCGACCTCGAGATGCGCGCGCAGATGTTCGATGCGATCCGCAATGCCGTCGAAGACTCGCAGGTTCGCGCCATCGTCCTCACCGGACGCGGCGGCCACTTCTGCGCGGGCGGCGACGTCAAGGGCATGCGCGAGATCGAGCGCCTCGAAGCATCCGCCGGCCGCCTTCGCATGAAGGACGCACAGGCCGGCATGCGCCTGCTGATGCAGAGCGACAAGCCCATCGTCGCGGCGGTCGAGGGCTGCGCCTACGGCGGCGGCTTCGGCCTTGCGCTGACGGCCGACATCGTGCTCGCCGCGCCGAGCGCGCGCTTCTGCATGTCGTTCATGAAGGTCGGCCTCGTGCCCGACTGCGGCGCGCTCTTCACGCTCGCGCGCAGCGTGGGCCTGAACCGCGCCAAGGCGCTGATGCTGTCGGCGCGCGAGCTCGACGCACAGACCGCGATGGACTGGGGCATCGTCCATGAAGTGGTCGCCGCCGACGCGCTGCTGCCGCACGCACAGGCCATCGCCGCCGCGCTGGCCCACGGCCCCGCCACCGCCCTCGCGCTCACCAAGCAAGGCCTGCAGCGCACCTTCGACAGCGACATTGACGCGATGTTCGAGTTCGAAGCCATGGCGCAAGGCCTCGCCTTCGCGACCGACGACCACCGCCAGGCCATCGACGATTTCACGCAGCGCCGGCCGGCACGCTTCCAGTGGCCCGCCTCGCCTTCCTCTTCCTCCTCTTCCTCTTGAACCAAGGACCCACCGCATGACCGACCACGCCCCGCCCCCCACCGAACTGCGCGAGGAAATGCGCGGCGCCGTGATGTGGCTCACCATCGACCGCGAAGCACGCCGCAACGCCATCAGCGCGGACGTGCTCGCGGGCCTGTCCGACGCGCTGGCGCGTGCCAACCGCAACACCGACGTGCGCGCCGTCGTCATCACCGGTGCCGGCACGCGCGCCTTCTGCGCGGGCGCCGACCTGCAAAGCGGCAGCGCGTTCAAGTTCGATTACTCGCAGCCCTACCAGGGCTTCGCCAACCTGTTCCGCCAGGCGAAGCAATCGACCGTGCCGCTCATCGCGCGCGTCAACGGCGCGTGCATGGCCGGCGGCATGGGGCTCATGGGCATGTGCGACATGGCGGTGGCCAGCAGCCAGGCCGTGTTCGGCCTGCCCGAGGTCAAGGTCGGCCTCTTTCCCGCGCAGGTGCTCAGCGTGCTCGGCGACCTGCTGCCGCGCCGCGTGCTGTCCGAGATGTGCATCACCGGCGAGCCGATCACCGCCGCGCAGGCGCTCGAACACGGTCTCGTCAACCGCGTGAGCGACGACGTCGACGAGAGCGTCGACTGGCTGCTCGGCCGCATGCTCGACAAGTCGCCCGCCGCCATTCGCCGCGGCCTGTACACGATGAAGAAGATCGAGGCCATGGCGTTTGAAGAATCGATGGCCTTCACCGAAAGCCAGATCGCGCTCTTCGCCCTGACCGAAGACGCCGCGGAAGGCCAACTCGCCTTCCGCGAAAAACGCAAACCGCAATGGAGTGGCCGATGAACAGCAAGACCAAGAACAGCAAGGACCGCGTCGTCCGCATCGGCGGCGCCTCCGGCTTCTGGGGCGACAGCAGCGTGGGCGCACCGCAGCTCGTGGCCAGCGGGCAGATCGACTACCTGGTCTTCGACTACCTGGCCGAACTCACCATGTCGATCCTTGCGGGCGCACGGCTCAAGAAGCCCGAGCTGGGCTACGCCACCGACTTCGTCTCGGTCGCCATGAAGGCCGTGCTCAAGGACGTGGTGGCGCAAGGCATCCGTGTCGTGAGCAATGCCGGCGGCGTCAACCCGCAAGGCTGCGCCGACGCACTGGCCGCGCTCGCGGCCGAGCAAGGCATCGCGCTGAAGATCGCCGTGGTGAGCGGTGACGACGTGTCGCCGCTGCTGCCCGAGCTGCGCGCAGCGCAACCGCCCGTGCGCGAACTGCAGAGCGGCGCGGCCCTGCCCGAGCGCGTGCTCACCGCCAACGCGTACCTCGGTGCGCGGCCCGTGCAGGCAGCGCTCGATGCGGGCGCGCAGGTGGTCATCACCGGCCGCTGTGTCGACTCGGCCGTCACGCTCGGCGTGCTGATGCACGAATTCAAATGGCAGCCCGGCGACCACGACCTGCTGGCGGCCGGCAGCCTCGCGGGCCACATCATCGAATGCGGCTGCCAGGCCACCGGCGGCCTGCACACCGACTGGGACACCGTGCCCGACTGGCCGCACATCGGCTATCCCATCGTCGAGTGCAGCGCCGACGGCGGCTTCGTCGTCACCAAGCCCGTGGGCACCGGCGGCAAGCTCACGCCCGCGGTGGTCGGCGAGCAGATGCTCTACGAAATCGGCGACCCCGCCACCTACCTGCTGCCCGATGTGGTGGCCGACTTCACGCAGGTGCGCATCGAACAGGCCGGCGAGCACCGCGTGGCCGTGCACGGCGCGCGCGGGCGCGCACCGACCGCCACCTACAAGGTCTGCGCTACCTACGTCGAAGGCTTCAAGACCGCGGCGCAGCTCACCATCGTGGGCTTCGATGCGGTGGCCAAGGCGCGTCGCACCGGCGAGGCGATCCTCACGCGCACCAGCGAGCTGATCGCAGCCGCCGGCTTCGGGCCCTACAGCGGCACGCAGCTCGAAGTGCTGGGCGCCGAGTCCTGCTACGGACCGCACGCCCAGGCCACGCCAACGCGCGAAGCCATCCTGCGTCTCGCGGTGACGCACCCGCGCAAGGAGGCCCTGGAGCTGTTCGCACGCGAGGTCGCGCCGGCGGGCACCTCGTGGGCGCCGGGCACCACGGGCTCGGGCGGCGGGCGCGCGTCGGTCTCGCCGTCGATCCGGCAGTACGCGTTCCTGCTCGACAAGGCGCGCGTGCAGCCGCGTGTCACGGTCGATGGTGCGCCGGTCGAGGTGCCGCCGACGCAGGCGGGCGATGGCGCACCCCGTGCGGCGGTCACTTCGGCTGACACGGTGGCCGACATCGACACCGCCGACAGCATCGAGGTGCCACTGATCCGCCTGGCCTGGGCCCGCAGCGGCGACAAGGGCGACACCTCCAACATCGGCATCATTGCGCGCCATCCCGCGCTGCTGCCGCTGCTGCGCGCGCAGCTCACCGAGGCCCGCGTGGCTGCGTGGCTCGCGCACCTGGTGAAGGGCCGCGTCACACGCTACGACGTGCCCGGCATCAATGCCTTCAACTTCGTCTGCGAACAGGCGCTCGGCGGCGGCGGCATGGCCTCGCTGCGCAACGACCCGCTGGGCAAAGGCATGGGACAGATCCTGCTCGCGATGCCGATGCGCGCAAGCACCGCCCTGCTGGCACTGCTGCCATGAACGCCGCGCGCATCCAGCGGCGCAGGCTGGTGCTGGGCAGCTGCGGCGCCGCAGTGCTCGGCGCGCCGCTGCATGCGCTGGCGCAGCCGGCCTGGCCGTCGCGGCCGATCCGCCTCATCGTCTCCTTCAGCACCGGCAGCGGCAACGACACCATCGCGCGCGAACTCGCCGTCGCGATGACGCAAAGCCTCGGCCAGAGCGTGGTGGTGGAAAACCGCGGCGGCGGCGGCGGCGTGATCGGCACCGAGGCCGTCGCCAAGGCCCCGCCCGACGGCTACACCATCGGCCTGGGCACCAGCTCGCAGCTGGTGATGAACGTGGGCCTGTACCGCTCGCTGCCCTTCGACGTCGAGAAAGACCTGCACGCCATCGGCCTGGTCTCGCGCACGCCACTCGTGCTCGTGACCAGCGCCGACATGCCGGGCACGCTGAAGGAACTCATCGCGCTTGCGAAGGCCAAGCCCGGCGTGGTCAGCTACGGCTCGGGTGGACCGGGCTCCATCAGCCATGTCGTCGGTGAAGCCTTCGCCAAGGCCGCCGGCGTGCAGCTGCTGCACGTGCCCTACAAGGGCAATGGCGCTGCGCTCGTCGACCTCTCGGGTGGCCATGTGAAGCTGCTGTTCGACGGCCTCATCTCGACCGCGCCGCTGGCGAAACAGGGCAAGCTGAAGATGCTCGCGATCTCGGGCGACAAGCGCAGCCCGATGGCGCCCGCGCTGCCGACCTTCGCCGAGCAGGGCCTGCGCGACTACGAGGCCTACACCTGGAACGAGCTGATGGCGCCCGCCGGCACGCCGCCCGAGGTGCTCGCCAAGCTCAATGCCGCGCTCAATCAGGCGCTCGCGTTGCCGGCCGTGCAGGCGCGGCTCGCGCAGGGCGCGTCTGATCCGCTGGGGCCGACCACGCCTGCGCAGGCCGAGGCCTATGGACGGGCCGAGCGCGCGCGATGGGTACCATTCATCCGCTCGCTGCGCATCGACACTCCCTGAGACGCAGTCCCGCCACGCAGCACCGCGCACCGCCCCGACATGAACCTTCCCGCCGCGTCCCCTCTTCCTTCGCCCCTGGGTGGCGACCACGGCGCGGGCGTCACGCAGTACCTGCAGTTGGCCAGCGTGCTGCGCCACCGCATCGCCCACGGCGAACTGCAGCCCGGCCAGCAACTGCCCACCGTGGCGCAACTCGCGGCCGACTACAAGCTCGCGCGCGTCACAGTGCGGCAGGCCTACGGCGTGCTGGCGCGCGAAGGCCTGCTCACCAGCCAGCGCGGGCGCGGCACCTTCGTCGCGGCCCGGCCCGCCGCGTGCGCGGACCCGCTGCTGCGCAACGCCATCAACGATCCGCGGGCGCGCAACATCCGCTTCGACATCCTCGAGCAGCGCCGCCAGCAGCCGCTGCCCGAAGGCCTGGCACGCGGCAGCGCCACCTTCCCGGACTACGCCTTCATCCGCAAGATCCACGTGCACGACGACGAGCCCTTCTGCCTCGTCGAGATCCATGTGGCGTCGGAGATCCACGCGCTGTTTCCGCCCGACAGCGAACAGCACCACAAGATCGCCCACCTGCTCGAACAGCATGCCGCCGAGCGCATGCACAAGGTGCAGCAGACGCTCACCGTGGCGCCGGCCGACCTGCTGCTCGCGCAGTACCTGCACTGCTCCTTCGCCACCCCCATCGCGCACATGGAGCGCCGCGTCTTCGACACCCAGGGCCGCATCGCGCTCGCCGGGCGCTTCTGGTACCGGGGCGACCGCTTCGTGTCCGACATCGAGATGCCCTTCGCCACCTGGGCCAACGCCGGGGCGTCGCTGATCCCCGAGGCCCTGGCGCTGCCCTGAGCTGACTTGCCGTCCCTAGCACCAATCGGGACAACCGTGCGACAGCAGGGTTGAGGCGGGCGGCTTAGCCTCGGGCCTGTTTCAACTCTGCCCCCTCAATCCGCGATGTCCACCCTTTTCGACCCCGTCCAAGCCGGCGACCTCCAGCTCGCCAATCGCATCGTGATGGCGCCGCTCACGCGCAACCGCTCGCCCAACGCGATCCCGCCCGACATCGCCGCCACCTACTATGCCCAGCGCGCCAGTGCCGGTCTACTCATCACCGAAGCCACCGCCATCAGCCACCAGGGCCAGGGCTACGCCGACGTGCCCGGCCTCTACGGCACCGAACAGCTCGACGCCTGGAAGCACGTGACCGATGCCGTGCACGCCCAGGGCGGCAAGATCGTCGTGCAGCTGTGGCACGTGGGTCGCGTCTCGCACACCGAACTGCAACCCGGTGGCGGCAAGCCCGTCGCGCCCTCGGCCATCACCGCCAAGACCAAGACCGTGCTCATCAAGGACGGCGTGCCGACTTTTGTCGAAACCTCGGAGCCCCGCGCTCTCGACGCGGCCGAGCTGCCCGGCATCGTCCACGCCTTTGCGGTGGCCGCACGCAACGCCGTCGAGACCGCGGGCTTCGACGGCGTCGAACTGCACGGCGCCAACGGCTACCTGCTCGACCAGTTCCTGAAGGACGGCAGCAACAAGCGCACCGACGACTACGGCGGCTCCATCGAGAACCGCGCGCGCCTGCTGCTCGAGTCCACGCGCGCCGTGGTCGACGCCGTCGGCGGCGGCAAGACCGGCATCCGCCTGTCGCCCGTCACGCCCGCCAACGACGCGCACGACAGCGACCCGCAGCCGCTGTTCACCTACGTCGTGAAACAGCTCGCACCGCTGAACCTGGCCTACATCCACATCATCGAAGGCGCCACCGGCGGCCCGCGCGAAATCGCCGACCGCCCCTTCGACTACGAAGCCCTCAAGGCCGCCTACCGCGCCGCCGGCGGCAAGGCCGCCTGGATGGTCAACAATGGCTACGACCGTCCGCTGGCCGAAGAAGCCCTGAAGGAAGGCGACGACCTCGTGGCCTTCGGCAAGCCCTTCATCTCGAACCCTGACCTGGTGCGCCGGCTGCGTGAGAACGCGCCGTTGAATGAACTGGACAAGGCGACGATGTACGGTGGGGGCGTCAAGGGCTATACGGACTATCCGGCGTTGGGCTGAGCCCCCGACGGGCCCCCGAGGGCCATGGCAAGATGCAGCGGACCTCTTCTTCATCAACGTCCGTCTGCAGGAGCGCAACGCCATGGCCCGCATCGAACAACGACTCGCAGCACTCGGCCTCGTGCTGCCCCCGCCGGTCACGCCACCGCCCGGCGTCCTCCTCCCCTTCCAGTTCGTCCGCCTCATCGGCCGACGCGCCATCATCTCGGGCCATGGTCCATTGAATGCCGACGGCCGCATCGCTGCGCCACTCGGCAAACTCGGCGCCGAGCTGACCGTCGAGCAGGGCTACACCGCCGCGCGCCTCACCGGGCTCGCCATGCTCGGCAGCCTGCAGCGTGCGCTCGGTGACCTGGACCGCATCACCGCATGGACGCGCGTGTTCGGCATGGTCGCTTCGGCGCCTGGCTTTCAGCAGCAACCGGCGGTCATCAATGGGTTTTCCGACCTGATCCTCGAACTCTTCGGTCCCGAAGTCGGCGCCCATGCGCGCAGCGCCGTGGGCATGGCCGAGCAGCCCTTCGGCATCCCGGTGGAGATCGAGGGCGAAGTCGAGTTCGACGCATGAGCGTCGAAGCCGCGCCCTGGCACCTGCGTCGCGCGAACGCCGACGACGTGGCAGCCGTCACTGCGTGCGCCGTCGAAGCCTTCCGCACCTACATCCCGCGCCTGGGCCTCACGCCGCGGCCGATGACACGCGACTACGCCGAGGCCATCGCGCACCTGCAGGTCTGGGTGGCCGAGCGGCCGGCGCAACAGGTCGGCGCGGCGTTGCTGCTCGATGTCACCGACGAAGGCTTCCTCATCGACGTGATCGCGGTTCACCCCGATCACCAGGGCAGCGGCGCGGGCCGCGCGTTGCTCGAGCTGGCCGAGCGCGAAGCGCTGCGCCAGGGCCATGCGTCGATCTACCTGTTCACGAACGAGAAGATGACCGAGAACCTCGCGCTCTACCAGTGCATCGGCTACGTCGAATACCGGCGCGAATCGCTCGACGGCCGCACGCGCGTCTATCTGCGCAAGCCACTGACGGCCGCGTGAAACCTCAGGCGTCTTCTCCGAAGGTCACGCTCACGCGCAGACCCGTCGGCTCCGCCGCTTCGAGCCGCAACTCCGCCCCCAGCAGCTCGGCATAACGCGCCACGATCGACAGCCCCAGCCCTGCGCCCTGCCCCAGCTTCTGGCCCGCGGGCCCTTGTGCCCAGCGCTGCATGAGGTCACGCTGCGCTTCGAGCGGAATGCCGGGTCCGTCGTCGATCACGCTCAGCGTGCGGCCCGCGAGTTCGACGGTGATCGTGCGCCCGCCGTAGCGCAGCGCGTTGTCGATGAGGTTGTCGAGGATGCCCTCCACCAGCGCTTCGTTCGCAAGCACCGTCACGCCGTCGTCGAGGCCGCGTGCACCCAGGTCCACGCCGCGTGCATCGGCGCGCGCCAGGTGGCGCAGCACGGTCTGCTCAGCCAGCATGTCGAGCGACACCGGCGTGCGCTGCAGGTCGGTGCGTGCCTCGTCGGCCAGCGCGAGCGCGAGCAGCTGGTCGATCAGGTGGCTCGCGCGCGCCTGCCGCTCGGACACGCGCGTGAGCTGCTCGCGCCACACCGCGGTGTCGTGTTGCGCGAGCCCGTACTCGGCCAGTGCGCGGATGCCGGCGAGCGGCGTGCGCAGCTCGTGCGCGACGTTGCCCACGAACTCGCGCTGCGCGCGCACGCTGTAGCGCAGGCGGTCGAACAGCGCGTTGACGGCATCGCCCAGGCGCTGCAGTTCTTTCGAGGTCTGCGCCACGGCCACCGGTGAGAGGTCGCGCACGTCGCGGATGTCGAGCGCGCGCTGCAGCTCGCCGAGCGGACGCAGATCGCGTCGGATGCCATGCCAGAGCCACACGGCCAGCAACACCAGCAGCAGCACCTGTGGCGCCATGGCATAGAACAACAACCGCTGAACGAGCGCGGCGCGGCTCAGCGTGGTCTGCGCCACGATCACGCGGTAGGGCATATGCAGGCCGGGCTCGGCGTCGTGATCGAGGACGACGGCACGCAGCACGTTCCCGTCGTAATCGATGTCGGAAAAACGGTAGCGCGAGCCTTCGCCCGGCAGCGGCGCCTGCAGGTCGGACTTGCCCGAAATCAGTGTGCCGTCGAGCCGCTGCACCGAGAAGTAAACCTTGTCGATCTGGTCGAACAGCACGGTCGCCACTTCGCGCGGCGTCAGCAGCAGCTCGATGCCGCGTTCGCCGGCCTGCACGTTGGCCGACAGCGCATAGGCGTCGTCGAGCATGCCGCGGTCGAAGGCCTGTTCCGAAAAGTAGTTGGCGATGACGAGCGCAATCACCGCGCCCGCCATCCAGGTCAGCGCCAGCGGCACCAGCACGTTGCGCAGCACGCGCCGCGTGAGCGACGGTGCAATGCGTGCGACCGTCGGCGTTGCCTCGCTCACAGGCGGCCTCACACCTCGGCTTCGAGCAGGTAGCCGATGCCGCGCAAGGTGCGAATGCCCGCACCCGAGCCGAGCAGTTTCTTGCGCAGGCGCGAGATGAAGGCCTCGAGCGCGTTGTCACCCAGTGATTCGTCGAAACCCGAGAGCTTGTCCGACAGCGCCCGCTTGCTCACCGTGCGGCCCGGCGGGCTCATGAGCTCCCACAGCACCTCGAACTCGCGCGCGGGCAAATCGAGCGGCGCATTCGCGACCGCGAAGCGCCGCGCCTTGCGGTCGAGCTTGAGCTGGCCGAGCACCACGATGTCTTCGGTGCCCTTGGCGCGCCGCACCAGCGCGCGCAGCCGCGCCTCCACCTCGGCGAGATCGAAGGGCTTGCCCAGGTAGTCGTCAGCGCCCGCGTCGAGTCCGGCGATGCGCTCTTCGGTGCGCCCCCGCGCCGTGAGCACCAGCACCGGCGTGCGGTCGCCGCGCGCACGCGCCTGTCGCAGCGCAGTGAGGCCGCTCGCCAGGCCGCTGGTGGGGCTGGCGGTGGCGGGCAGGTTCAGGTCGAGCAGCACGGCATCGAAGGGCTGCACGCGCCACAGGTGGTCGGCGTCCTCGACGTTGGTCGACACGTCGACCCGGTGACCGGCGTCGGCGAGGCTGCGCAGCATCACGTCGCGCAGCACGGTGTCATCTTCCACAAGCAGGATTCGCATGGTGAGTGAATGAGTGGTGGGTGGATTTGTGGGTCTGCCCTGGCGATGGACGCGTCAGCGGCCGGTCAGTCGCTCACCGCGATAAACGCGACATGAGCATACGACACACCTTCCGATGAGTGCACGCGATCCCTCCGATCCCTTGAGCCTGGTGTCCCCCGCCGTGCAGCGCACCGCGGTGGTTCTGCTCCATGGTTTATGCAGCACGCCTGACGAGCTGCTGACCGTGCAATCGACCTTGCAGCGCCACGGGTATGCGGTGCAGCCGCTGTGCATCGCGGGCTACTCGTTCGACGCCGCCGCGCCACTGCAGCAGGCCGTGCCTTTCGAACGCTGGCTCGACACGCTCGAAGCGCACGTGAAGGCGCTGCGGCGCACGCACGAACGCGTGATGCTGGTCGGCATCTCCGCCGGCGCGTCGCTGGCGCTCGGCGGTGCCATCCGTTGCGGGCGCGAGGTGGACGCGCTGGTGCTCTTGTCGACCACGCTGCGCTTCGACGGCTGGGCCGTGCCGCGCACGCGCTTTCTGCTGCCGCTGGCCTTCTACACACCGCTGGGCCGCTTCTGGCAGTACCGCGAGCGCCCGCCCTACGGCGTAAAGAACGAGCGCGTGCGCACCTGGATCGAGCGCGAGCTGCGCCATCGCCAGGTCTCGCGCGCCGGCAGCGCGGTGATCGGCGTGGGCCATCTGCGCGAGCACGACCGGCTGATCCGCCACGTGCGGCGACGCCTGAACGAAGTGCAATGCGAGCAGGTGCTGGCGCTGCATGCGCGCGAGGACGAAGTGGCCAGCCTGTCGAACCTCGACCTGCTCGTGCGCGGGCTGCGCTGCGCCTCGCTGCGCACCGTGGTGTTGAACAACAGCTACCACATGATCAGCATCGACAACGACCGCCAGCAGGTGGTGCGCGAGACCCTCGCCTTCGCCGAGACCGTGGCTCATGGCCCGGTGCCCGAACCCGTGGTCCGCGCCCGCGGACTGTCTGTTCTCCACGCCTGAAAGAAAGGAACCCCCTCATGTCTTCCTCTCCCACCTTCAACAGCATCGCCTCCATCCTCGAGACCGACTTCCGCGTCACCCGTGCGAACATCTCGCCGGCCACTGCGCTGTCGGACCTCGGCCTCGATTCGCTGGCGCTCATGGAGTTCGTCTTCGCGGTCGAAGACGCTTTTCACCTGCGCATTCCCGAAGACCGGCTCGATCCGCGTGAAGCGGGCATCACGCTGCAGCGGCTGTGCGAGGTGATCGATGCCGAAGGCGAAGCCGCCGCTGCACGCGCCGAGCCCATGGCAGCCGCCGCATGAGCAGCGGCGCCGCCCATGCCGTGCTCGCGGCCGCTTCGACTGCGCACACTGCTGCCGCGCCCGTGCACGTGAGCGGGCTTGGTTTCGTCACGCCGCTCGGCCGCAGCATCGAGGCCTTCGACCACGCGCTGTTCGCCGGCCGCTCTGCCGTGCGCGCGCAGACGCTCGATATCCCGGGCATGGACCCGATGGCGATCGCCGCCGCCACCTGCGACTTCGACGCGGGCGGCGTGCGCAGCGCCTCGCGCCTGCCACTCGACCGCGGCACCGCGATGGCACTGGCCGCCGCACAAGATGCCGCGGCCGATGCCGGGCTCGACCTCGACACGATCGACCGCGACCGCCTGGGCATCTTCTGGGGCAGCGGCCTGGCCGGCGCCGGCACCTTCGACGCCACCACGCGCGCGCTCTACGGCGAACAACGCCGCATGCGCCCCACCACCGTACTCACCGTGATGCCGAACGCGGCCGTTGCCGAACTGGCGCTGCACTTCGGCGCGCGTGGTGCGGCGCTGGCCTATGCATGCGCCTGCGCTTCATCAGCGGTCGCCATCGGCGAAGCCATGCGCGCCATCCGCGGCGGCTGGATCGACATCGCCATCGTCGGTGGCCACGATGCGATGCTCACGCCCGGGGTGATGGCCAGCTGGCACGCGATGCGCGTGATGGCGCCGCCGCCGATCGATGCGCCTGCGTCTGCCTGCCGTCCGTTCTCGGCCGACCGCGCGGGCTTCGCTATCGGCGAGGGTGCGGCTGCGCTGGTGCTCGAATCGGAGGCGCATGCGCGGGCCCGCGGCGCCGGTGCGCAGCCCTTCGTGCTCAGTGGCTACGCGAGCAATTGCGACGGCACGCACATCACGAATCCCGATCCGGCCGGCCAGGTGCGCGCGATGCGTGCCGCGCTGCGCGACGCCGGGCTCACGCCGTCAGACATCGGACACATCAACGCCCACGGCACGGCGACCACAGCAGGCGACGCCGCCGAAGCTGCATCGATCGGTAAACTGTTCGGAGATGCCGCGCCGGTCAGCGCGACGAAAGCAATTCACGGCCATGTGCTCGGCGGCGGTGGCGCCATCGAACTCGTGGCGGCGCTGCGTGCGTTGGCCCGCGAGACCTTGCCGCTCATCGCGCACCTGCAGACGCCAGATGCTGCGTTCGCCAACGTGGACTTCGTGCGCGGTGCGGCACGCGAGGCACGGGGGCTGCGCCATGTGCTGTCGAATTCCTTCGCCTTCGGCGGCACCAACGCGGTGATCGTGGCCAGCCGGCGCTGAACTTCGGGGGGAGAAAAAAAGCGGTGCAGTCGCCGGCACCGCCTTGCTATGCTCGGCCGCATCCTTCCTCTCAGCTGCTACAGAAGAAGCGCGACATGCCCCTGCACCGCCTCGCCACCCCCTCTGATTTCGACGCCGTCTTCGATCTCTACATGCACGAGCGGGTCGTGCCCTACCTGGGCTACGACCCGATGCCGCGCGATGACTTTCGCGCGGTCTTCCAGGGCCTGCTCGACAGCGGTGCTTTCTTCATCTTCGAAGTCGATGGCCAGGTCGCCGGTTTCTATCGCGTGACGCGCTACCCGGGCCGCGCGCAGCATGTGGCGAGCCTGGGCACGCTCGCGGTCGATCCCACACTACATGGCCGCGGCGTCGCGCAGACCATGGTGACCGACGTGCTCGCGCGGCTGAAGGCCGAAGGCGTTCGCCGCGTCGAGCTGATGGCCGAGAGCGACAACGCCACGGCCCTTCGTTTCTATGCCCGGCTGGGCTTCGTGCAGGAAGGCACGCTGCGCCAGTTCTATCGCCGGGCCGGTGAAGCGGACTTCATCGACGAGCACCTGATGGCGCTGCTGTTCGACTGATCCGCGTGTCGCTCGGTCAGTGTTGTTGCTGGTGCTTGGGCTTCCAGCGCCGCAGCAACAGCGCATTGGCCATCACGCTCACGCTCGACAGCGCCATGGCCGCACCGGCCACCACCGGGCTCAACAAACCGAAAGCCGCGAGCGGGATGCCGGCCACGTTGTAGGCAAAGGCCCAGAACAGGTTCTGCCGGATCTTCGCCACCGTGCGGCCCGAGAGCTCGAGCGCTTCGGCCACGAGCGCGAGGTCGCCGCGCATCAGCGTGATGCCGGCCGCTTCCATCGCCACGTCGGTGCCGCCGCCCGAAGGCGCCATCGCGATGCCCACGTCGGCCGCGGCCAGTGCGGGCGCGTCGTTGGCACCGTCGCCGACCATCGCGACGACGTGGCCGTTCTTGCGCAGCGCGCTCACCTGCTCGGCCTTGTCGGCGGGCAGCACGTCGGCGCGCACGTCTTCGGCGGGAATACCGAGCCGCGCTGCCATCGCCTGTGCCGCGCGCAGGTTGTCGCCCGAGATCATCACGACGCGAAGGCCACGGCCACGCAAGGTGCGGATCGCTTCGGCAGCCTGCGGCTTCGGCTCGTCGGCGAAGGCCAGCAGCGCCTGCACATGCGCGGAACCGGCATCATCGAAACGCAGCAGCGCGGAGACCGTGGCGCCTTGCGACTGCAAGCGTTCGATGTCGGCTTCAGCCGGCATCGCATCGAGCTCACGGCACCAGCGCAGGCTCGCGATGGCCCAGGTTGCGCCGTTCACTTCACCGCGCACGCCGCGTCCCGGCATCGCCTGCATCGCGCCGAGCGGCGGTGCCTGCACACCGCGTTCGGCAGCGGCCGTGAGCACAGCACGGGCAAGCGGGTGCTCGCTGCCGCCTTGCAGGCTGGCGGCCGTGGCGAGCAGGTCGTTTTCGTTGGCCAGCGCACCGGCCGCGGGCAGCAGCGCCGTGAGCACCGGACGACCCACCGTCAGCGTGCCGGTCTTGTCGAAGGCCACGGTGTCGACGCGGTGCGCAATTTCCAAAGCGCGCGCGTCCTTGATGAGAATGCCGTGCTTTGCAGCCACGCCAGTGCCCGCCATCACCGCCACCGGCGTCGCGAGGCCCAGCGCACACGGACAGGCAATGACCAGCACCGCGACCGCATGGATCAGCGCGGTCTCGACGCCGGCACCCGCGACCATCCAGCCCGCGAAGGTGACGAGCGCGATCAGCAGCACGACCGGCACGAACACCGCCGCCACCTGGTCGACCATGCGCTGGATCGGCGCCTTGGCGGCCTGCGCGTCTTCGACCAGCCGGATGATGCGCGCCAGCACGCTCTCGGCGCCGACCGCACGCACCTCGATGACCATGCGACCGTCGCCGTTCACCGCGCCGCCGGTCAGGGCATCGCCGGGGTTCTTGGCCACGGGCAGCGGTTCGCCCGTGAGCATCGATTCGTCGACCTCGGACTGCCCTTCGAGCACGCGCGCATCGGCCGGCACACGTTCGCCGGGACGCACGGCGAGGCGGTCGCCGACCATCACGTCGGCCAGCGGCACGTCGCTTTCCTTGCCGCGCGCGTTGATCAGGTGGGCCACTTCGGGCCGCAGCTGCTGCAGCGCGCGGATCGCCGAGGTGGCCTGGCGCTTGGCGCGCGCCTCGAGCCACTTGCCCAGCAGCACCAGCGTGATCACCACCGCCGAAGCTTCGAAATACAGGTGCGGCACCATGCCGTGCCCTGCATGCTCGCCGGTGGCGGCCCGCCACCACAGCCACAGCGACAGGCCGAAGGCCGCGCTGGTGCCCAGCGCGACCAGCAGGTCCATGTTGCCGGTGCGGGCCTTGGCCGCATGCCAGCCCGCGCGGTAGAAACGCGCGCCGAGCCAGAACTGCACCGGCGTCGCGAGCAGCAGCTGCACCCAGGGCGGCAGCATCCAGCTCTGGCCGATCAGGTCGCCGAGCATCGGCGCCATCAGCGGGATCGACAGCGCCAGGCCGACGGCCACGGGCATGAAGCCGTGCCAGGGCGACATCGCGGCCGCCTCGTCCTGCGCAGTGCTTTCAGCACGCGGCTCGTAGCCAGCGGCGCGCACGGCGCGGCGCAGCAGCAAGGCCATGTCCTCGCCGCCGGTGGCCACGATGCGGGCCGACTCGGTCGCGAGGTTGACGCTCACGTCCTGCACGCCGGGCACGTTCTTGAGCGCGCGTTCCACGCGCATCACGCACGAGGCGCAGGTCATGCCGCCGACCGAGAGGTCCAGCGTGGCGGCGGCCGATGAGGGTGGGGGCTGAATGTGTTCCATGGTGCCAAGGCTAAAGCCTGACACCATGGCAAGGTCAAGCGGCGATTCTTCAAAGCCCTAAGCTGGACGTTGACATCGTGAGAGGGTTGAAACTGGCGTTGTCCCCGATTCGGGTGTTCAATCCTTCCACCCTTCATTCAATCATCCATTCCTCACAAGGAGCAACGACGATGAGCCAGAAATTCCAGGTCTCCGGCATGAGCTGCGGCCACTGCGTGGACGCAGTGCAAGACGCGGTACAGACGGTCGACCCGCATGCGCAGGTCACGGTCGATCTTGAAACCGGCCATGTGGACGTGTTGAGCCAGCAGCCGCGCCAGGACATCGTGGCCGCGATCGAGAACGCCGGCTACACGGTTCAATGATGGCGGCGACCACGGCCTCCGGCCGCCAGGTGGCCATCGGCGAGGCCGCGCGGCTGTCGGGCGTGTCGGCGCGCATGGTGCGCCACTACGAAGGCCTGGGCCTGCTGCCGGCGGTGGCGCGCACCGAGAGCGGCTACCGCCAGTACAACGACGCCGACATCCACACGCTGCGCTTCATCAAGCGCTCACGCGATCTGGGTTTTTCGATGGAAGAAATCGCCGAACTGGTCGGCCTGTGGCACAACCGCCGCCGCGCCAGCTCGAGCGTGAAGCGCATCGCCGAAAAACACCTCGGTGAACTGGAGCAACGCATCGCCGACATGCAGTCGATGCGCAGCACGCTCGCGCACCTCGTGCATTGCTGCCATGGCGATGCGCGGCCCGACTGCCCGATCCTCAACGACCTGAGCCAGGTCTGAGCCTGAGCCGCGAGGCTCAGGCGTTCTTGACGAGCGACAGCACCTGGCTCGTGTCCAGCGTGCGCGCCCGTTCCTGGATCGCCGGCAGGTACTGCGTCTGCAGGCCCTGCCCTTCCTTCACCACGTTGGAGAACGCGTCCTTCAGCATCTGCGTGGACAGCGTGCGCCCGCCCGCGTAGTAGCGCTTGGCCACATGGCCCAGCGCATAGGTCGACGCGAAGCTCATGCCCGAGCTCACGGCCTGCTTGCCGAGTCCGCCCAGGAGGCCGCCGCCGACCTTGCCCAGCAAGCCGCCGAGCAGCTTGCGCCCCGCCTGTTCCAGGTACTGCGAGGTCAGGCCGACGCCCACGGTGGCCAAAAAATCCTTGATGTGGCCGGTGTCCAGCTGGTAGCCGTGCGCCTGGCCGATGCGGTAGACCAGCTTCATCTGCAGCGGAATGATCGCCATGGTCGACAGCGTTTCGGGCAGCAGCTCCAGCGCGCCGTTGAGGATGGCGGCGTTGAGGATCGCGCGGTCGAGCTCGGTGCTGTCGGGCGCCTGCGGCGCCGCGGGGGCTGCCGCTGCAACCGCTGTCGCGCCCGTGGCCGCCACAGCCGCCGGCACCGCGGCGGCAATGTCTTCCGCCCGCTGCGAGAACTGCGCCGCCGAGGCGTCCAGGCCGAGCGAGCTGCGCACGTCCATCAGAAAGAGCCGCTCGGGCTCCGACTGCACGCCGTCGGCGTCGCACATGCACACCGCCATCTCGTACGCCAGCTGCCGCGCCTCCGCGCTTTTCAGCTCGCCGGCCACCGAGGCCAGCGACACCCGCTTCATGAGCACGTCCTGGTAGATCGTCGGCAGGTTCACGCCGTCGGCCTGCGACAGGCCCTCGGCGATGCGCTTGATCTCGGCGCGCTCGCGTTCGTGCTTTTCGCCGTCGACGAAGGCCGTCAGCAGGCTCAGGGTGACGATCGCTTTTGTTTCAGAAGGTGTCATGTTCGAGTTTTTTCGTCACGTGAAGGAACGGATTGGGTCCGCGCCACGCCCGAAGGTTCCGCTTCGCGTTCTCCCCACAAAACTGGGACAACTCTGTGAGTAACCCCGGCACTGCTCTGTAGGGGCGTTGCAAGTCATTGATTTACAAGGGAAATCTACAACCTGCCTAAATAACAGGCACTTGATTTCTTTGTCGAAAAACCGCCTTTCGCAGAATTGTGGAAGGCTGTCAAAGGACAACTCTGGGGAGAGTTCTGGCACAAGCCATCGGTTATCCACAGGGCCGGCGGGTTACCCAATGTTGTCCAAGTTGCGGGTACACCACGGAAGCGGGGGTGCGCACAGTGACGCAAGCATGGCAAGTCGTTGTCACGTCAAGGAAAAAGTGACCTTTCCACAGACGAGGGCGACCCTTATCTACTACTACTAATTTGAATAAGAAGAATAAGAAGACAGGAAGAGGACAAGCCTCGCCCGAAAAAAAAAGCCGCGAAAGGCCGCGCCGGTCCCCGGCGCCTCGGGCGAAAAACCGGGCACGGGTCGTCCTTGGGCCTCGCTAACATCGCCGGATGAGCTTCAAACCCCGGATCCTGATTGCCGAAGACGAATCGGGCATCGCCGACACGCTCCAGTACGTTTTGAGCAGCGACGGCTTCCAGCCGGTGTGGTGCGCCACGGCCGAAGAAGCCATCGCGCAGTTCGCGCAGGAACGCCCCGCGCTCGCCATCCTCGACATCGGATTGCCCGACCTGAACGGCTTCGAGCTCTTCAAACGCCTCCAGGCGCTGAATCAGTCGATGGGCGGCCCGGAGGTACCGATGGTGTTTTTGACGGCCCGCAGCGACGAAATAGACCGCGTGGTGGGCCTCGAACTGGGTGCGGACGACTACATTGCCAAGCCGTTCTCCCCCCGGGAGCTGGTCGCCCGGGTCCGAACCATCCTGCGGCGCAGTGCCAGAAATGGCTCAGGAAGCCCGCCAGCGGCCGCAGCGCCAAACCATGGGGTACTTCCTCAAAACGCGCCGGCGCCGCTGGAGGCGGCGCCACAGACCCCTGCAACACCCTTTGCGCTCGACAGCGAGCGCATGCAAATCCGTTACTACGGACGGCTGCTGGAACTCTCGCGCTACGAATACGGCCTGCTGAAACTCATGGTCCAGCGCCCGGGGCGCGTGTTCACGCGCGACGAACTGCTGCAACTCGTCTGGGACGATGCCAGCGACAGCTTCGACCGCACGGTCGACGCGCACATCAAGACGCTGCGCGCCAAGCTCAAGACCATTGCGCCCGAGGTCGAGCCGATCCGCACCTTGCGCGGCACCGGCTACGCGCTGCACGAAGATCTGCCTGCCAGCAGGGCATGACCCGGCGCACGCGGATCTTCATCGGCATCCTGCTGATCTACACGGCGGGCATCGCCTTCCTGCTGTACCGCGTCGTCTCCGACATCGACCCGCGCTACCGCGAGTCGGCCGAAGAATCACTGGTCGAAACCTCGCAGCTCATGGCCAGCCTGGTCGAGCAGGACGTGATTGCGGGCGCCATCAACACGGCGCGGCTGGAACCGCTGTTTCGCAGCGTCTACACGCGCGAGTTTTCGGCCCAGATCTACAACCTGCACAAGAGCCGGGTCGAGCTGCGCGTGTACGTCACCGACCGCACCGGCCGCGTGATGTTCGATTCGCTCGGCCGCCACCTCGGCAACGACTATTCGCAGTGGAGCGACGTGAAACGCACGCTCGGCGGCCTGTACGGCGCGCGCACCTCGCGCGATGTCGACGGCGACCCGCGCACCTCGGTGATGTACGTCGGCGCACCGATCCGCTGGAACGACGAGATCGTCGGCGTCGTCAGCGTCGGCAAGCCGGTGCAGAGCTTCGGCCAGTTCGTCGAAGACGCACGCGTGCGCACCATCTGGGTCGGCGTCGGTTCGGCGCTGGCGCTGCTGCTGCTCACCGTGATCGTCTCGGTCTGGCTGGTGCGGCCCTTCGGCCTGATCCGCGACTACTGGACCTGGGTGCGCGCGCAGCGCAGCCTGAGCCTGTCGCGCATGGCGCGGCGCGCGGTCGATGCGGTGCGCACCGGCTTCGGCGAAATGCGCGACGCGCTCACCGGACGCAACTACGTGGCCGACTACGTGCAGACCTTCACGCACGAAGTGAAGAGCCCGCTGTCGGCGATTCGCGGTGCGGCCGAGCTGCTGCAGGAACCGCAGATGCCGCACGACCAGCGCGAACGTTTTCTGAAAAACATCGAACGCGAAACCCAGCGCATCCAGGAAATCGTCGACCGCATGATGGAGCTCACCGCGCTCGAAACACGGCGCACCCTCGACCGCACCGAACCGGTGGCGCTGGGCCCGTTGATCGAAGACATCGCGGGCAGCGCTCAACCCGCCGCGTCGCGGCGCGGCATCCGGTTGATCGTGAACATTCGGGAGCCCGCGCGGGTTGAAGGCGATCCGTTCTTGCTGCGCCGCGCGATCAGCAATCTGCTCGACAACGCACTCGACTTTTCACCGCCCGACAGCGAGGTGCTGCTGACGCTGGAAACGACCTCGCGTCTGGCGCGCATCAACGTGCGCGACCACGGCCCGGGCATTCCGGACTACGCGCAGGACAAGGTCTTCGAGAAGTTCTATTCGCTCGCCCGGCCGCACAGCCAGAAAAAAAGCACGGGGCTCGGGCTGGCGTTCGTGAAGGAAATTGCGACCCTGCACCGGGGCCGCATCGACCTGGGCAATGCGACGCGCGGCGGCGCCGTGGCGACGCTCACGCTGCCGCTGCTGTCAACGCATCACTGACCGACCAGGGCGCGATACGCGTTGCGCGTCTCGGGGCTCACGGCTTCGAGCAATTGCTCGTACGAGGTCTGATGCCGCGTCAGCATGCGCGCCGAGGCCACGGCCTTCGATTTGCAGAACCAGTGGCAGGTGTGCTGCATCAAGAACAGCTCGGCCGACATCGTGAAGGCCTTCGATTTCGGCGAGCGCTCCGCCGCATTTTTCGCCACGCCCGCGATGCCGCGCGCATGAATGCGCAGCGCTTCGCGCAGGTCGAAACTCGCGGACGGGAACAGCGTGGTGGCGAACGGCAAGGCCACCGGCAGCCGGCTCACGCGCGTGTCGGCTTCGGGTTCGCGCGCCAGGTCGGCGGCGAAGGTCTCGAACTGGGCGGCGAGCTTTTCCTCGGTGCTGTCGAGCAGGTGCCAGATCTGCTGGCGCCGCTCGGCGTCGTCTTCGCCGAGGCAGCGCAGGTAGCCCTGGGTCAGGCTCTCCATCAGCTTTTCGATCTGGTAGCGGCCCAGATGGCGACCGAGCAGCGCGATGCGCTGGCGCTGTTCCTTGGATTTCAGGATGTAGAAGCCGGCGGCAATGAGTGCCACCAGGGTGAGGATTTCCATGGATGCGAGAAAAGGGGAGAGAAGAGAAAAGACAAAAAAAATCGCGGGGGCCGCGGCACCGAGTGTAGGCACCGCAGACCGCCCGCGTTTTCCTCTGCTGGATCGTCTTTTCGTGAAACACCGCGGAACCGGCTTTGCCGGGCCGCTGGTGTTGCCCCCGGCGAGGGGGTTGGCGAAGCGACACGAAGTGCGCGTAGCCTGGGGGAGTGCCGTTACCTGAAGAAATCGAGGATGCGGTTGCGTTCTTCGGGTGGCGGCGGTGCACCGATCGGCGCGCCGGTCAGCACCTCCACCGGCTGTATCGGCTGCTCGGTGCTTTCCAGGCCCAGGCTCGCCACGTTGTGGCCCGGCGTGAAGTCGTCGAAGTACCACTCGCCGTCGATGCTCACCACGCCGGCCGGCTCGGCCGGCAGCATCACGGGCACGCCGCGCAGCGCCGACTGCATGTAGCCGGTCCAGATCGGCAGGCTCAGGCTGCCGCCGGTTTCGCCGCGCACGCCGAGCTGGCGCGGCGTGTCGTAGCCGACCCAGGCGATGCCCACGCGCGTCGGCTGGAAGCCGGCGAACCAGGTGTCGAACGAGTCGTTGGTGGTGCCGGTCTTGCCGAAGAGGTCGTCGCGCTTGAGCGCCTGGTAGGCCTTGAAGCCGGAGCCGCCCTTGACCACACTTTGCAGCAGCGATTCCATGACGAACGCGTTGCGCGCGGGAATGGCGCGGCGGCTTTCGTCGAGCGCCGGGGGCTCGGTTTCCATCAGCACCTTGTCCTTGAGGTCGGTGACGCGGGTCACGAGGTACGGGTTCACGCGATAGCCGCCGTTGGCGAACACCGAATAGCCCACCGCCATCTGCATCGGCGTGACCGAACCGGCGCCCAGGCCCATCGGCAGGTTGGCCGGGTGCTTGTCCTTGTCGAAGCCGAACTTGGTGACCCAGTCTTGCGCGTAGGGCGCGCCGATCGACTGCAGCACGCGCAGCGTGACCAGGTTCTTCGACTTCATGAGCGCGTTGCGCAGCGGCATCGGGCCTTCGAAGGTGCCGTCGAAGTTCTTCGGGTCCCAGGGCTGGCCGCCGTTGACACCGGCATCGAAGACCAGCGGCGCGTCGTTCACCACGGTGGCTGGCGTGAAGCCCTTTTCGAGCGCGGCCGAATAGATGAAGGGCTTGAAGCTGGAGCCCGGCTGGCGCCAGGCCTGCGACACGTGGTTGAACTTGTTCTTGCCGAAATCGAAGCCGCCGACCAGCGCAGTGATGGCGCCGCTGCGCGGGTCCATGGCGATGAAGGCGCCTTCCACTTCGGGCAGCTGCGTGATTTCCCAGGTGTTCTTCGGCGTCTTGGCGACGCGGATCACGGCGCCGCGGCGGATCTTGATGTTCGGCGCTGCCTTCGCGGCCAGGCCGGACTGCGCGGGCTTCAGGCCCTCGCCGGAAATTTCGAAGGCCTCGCCGTTGGCGCGCACCACGGTCACTTCCTTGGCGCTGGCTTCCAGCACCACGGCCGAGATCACGTCGCCGTTGTCGGGGTGCTCGGCCAGCGCTTCGTCGACGGCCTCGTCAATTTCCTTCTGGCCGCTGGCCGGCAGGTCGACGAACTTCTCGGGGCCGCGGTACACCTGACGGCGCTCGTAATCCATGATGCCCTTGCGCAGCGACTTGTACGCCGCCGCCTGGTCGGCCGCCACCAGCGAGGTGTAGACCTTCATGCCGCTGGTGTAGATGCTGTCGCCGTACTGCGCGTACATCATCTGGCGCACCGTCTCGGCCACGTACTCGGCATGCAGGCGGTTCGGGTCGGCGGCGTCGCGCAGGTGCAGTTCTTCCTTCTTGGCTTCGGCCGCCTGTTCGGCGGTGATGAAGCCGGTCTCGTGCATGCGGTCGATCACGTAGAGTTGGCGCGCCCGCGCGCGGCGTGGGTTGGCCACGGGGTTGTTGGCGCCGGGCGCCTTGGGCAGGCCGGCGAGCATGGCGGCCTCGGCGATGGTCACCTGCTGCAGCGGCTTGCCGAAGTAGGCCTCGGAGGCGGCGGCGAAACCGTAGGCGCGGTTGCCCAGGTAGATCTGGTTCAGGTAGATCTCCAGGATCTGGTCCTTGCTGAGCTGCTGCTCGAGCCGGAAGGCCAGCACGATCTCCGAGGCCTTGCGGCTCAGCGTGCGTTCCGAGCTCAGGTAGACGTTGCGCGCCACCTGCATCGTGATGGTCGAGGCGCCCTGCTTGCGCCCGCCCTTGAAGCTGGCCACGGCCGCGCGCGCGAAGCCCTTGTAGTCCACGCCGCCGTGGTCGTAGAAGCGCGCGTCTTCCACGGCCAGCACGGCGTCTTTCATGACCTTCGGAATGTTCGCGAACGGCGTGAGGTTGCGGCGCTCCTCGCCGAATTCGCCGATCAGCGTGCCTTCGGCGGTGTACACGCGCAGCGGCAGCTTGGGCCGGTAGTCGGCCAGCTCGGAAATGTCGGGCAGCTTCGGGTAGATGGCGACCACCCCCACGATGGCGGCGCCCAGCAGCACGACGGCGCCGGCACCGGCCACGACGGCGCTCCAGCCGGCGATGCGTTTCCAGGGGAGCTGGCGCAGCGCACCGGCGGGTTGGGACGAACGAGGTTCTTGGGACATTGGGATGGGGCCAGGGGGCTAGCGAAGAGGTTGGAGCCGTGGCGCGCGCGGGCGTTCCGTCACCCGGGGATCGAGCGCGCCGCGCCGCACGCCTTCCAGCGCGCAGTGCATGGCATCGAAATACTTGTCGTGGTCGTAAGCGATGAGCAGCAGGTCCACCCCGGCGTCGAGTGCGCCCAGGGTGGCGTTGCAAAGACCTCGGTTGTAGGCCCCGCCCATCGTGAGGTCGTCGGTGACGAGCAGGCCCTGAAAGCCCCATTCGCCTCGAATCACCTGCCGCACGATTTTGCGTGAGAAAGAGACCGGCGCGTCCGCGTCGAGTTCCCCAAGGATGACATGGGCCAGCATGATCGCGGCATCCGAATGTTTCGACACGTCTTGAAACGGCTTCCAGTCGTGCGCGGCGAGTCGGGCCACGGGCGTGCGCAGTTCGGTGCCCACGTGGTGCGTGTCTTCGGTCACGCCGGCGAGGCCGGGAAAGTGCTTGAGCGTGCCGCGCACCCCAGCCGATTCAAGGCCTTGCTCGTAAGCGAGCGCCACCTGCGTGGTGATTTCGGGGTCGCTCGAAATGGCGCGTTCCTCGATGCGGGTGTGCAGGTCCCAGCGGCCCGGGGCGCGGCCGGGGCGCAGGTCGACCACGGGGCTGAAGTTCAGCGTGATGCCCAGCGCGGCGAGCGCCCCGCCCTGCTGCGCGCCGTAGGCGCGGGCACGTTGTAACAGTTCGTGTGCGGGCACGTCGGCGTCCAGCAGGCTGGCGAGCGCCGGCTGGTGCGGCACCATCGGCGACAGGCGCGAGACGCCGCCGCCCTCCTGGTCGGTCGCCACCACCAGCGGCGGCAGGCCGGCCGCCTGTCGCAGCGCCTGCAGGCTGGCGATTTCCGCGCGCAGGGTGTCGGCGCTGCGGCCTTTCACATTGCGGCCGGTGATGAAGATGCCGCCGATCAGGCCCCGGCGGGCCAGTTCGTGCAGGTCGTTCGCATCGTCATAGCCGACGATGAAGCGCGCGCCGAGGGCCTGCGCCACCGGGCCCGCGGCTGCGTTCACTTCCAGCCGATGCTGGCGCGAGGCCAGCTCGTGGCCCAGCGCCGTCAGCGTCGCGCCGACCGTCAGGGCCAGCGCCACGACACGGCGTGCGCCGCGCGCGCTGCGCCAGGCGATCGCGCCGCTGGCACACAGCGCGGCGAGCAGCAGCGGCAGTTCCTCCTCGCGCAGGAAGCGCAGGTGCGGGTCCTTCAGGTGCCAGGCCCAGGCGCACAGCACGGCCAGCACCAGCCAGCCGAGCACGCCGGGGATGGCGCGCAGCAGTTTCATGCGTCCACTGCCGCCGGGGCGGCCTCGTTGCGGCGCGACAGCGCATACCAATCGACCTTGCGCGTCACGAGCATGAGGGTGGCCAGCATGCCGAAGATCAGCAGCGCGCCCAACAGCAGCGCATTGCTTTCCGAGGCCAGCAGGCCGTAGAGCGCGCCGTACAGCAATGCCACGAAGGCGGCGAACGACAGGCCGCGTTGCCAGCCGCCGAGCACCGCGCTGAAGTACACGGCCAGCAGCGCCACGCTGGCGCCGGCCGCGCCCGCGTAGGCGAAGTGGAAGGCGAATTTTTCCGACAGCGCGAGCAGCAGCAAGAAGAACAGCGCGATCGACAGGCCCACCAGCCCGTACTGCACCGGGTGCAGGCGCAGCTTGCGGAACAGCTCGAACATGAAGGCCGCCATCAACACCAGGCCGATGAAGAGTGCACCGTACTTGCCGGCGCGCGTGCTCATCGAATACACGTTGACGGGCTGCGCGAGCGACACGTCGAAGGTCTGCAGCGGGCCCGAGGCATGGCGCGGCGTGGACGCCGTGCGCACGACGGCCGCCGCGGCGCTCTGCGCGGCATCGCCTTCGCCGCCCGACAGGCCGGCGCGCACCTGCTCGCGCGCCGTGGTCACGAGCGAGGACACGCGCCAGTGCGCGTCGAAGCCCTGCGGCGTCACCTGGCGCTGCGTGGCCAGGAAGCGACCGCCGAAGCTGGGGTGTGCCCACGGCGATTTCAGGTGCGCGGTGGTTTCCTCGGCGATGGGCACCATCGAGAGCGTGTCCTGGCCCACCAGCGAGAGCTTCATGTCGAAGGCGAGCGGCTTGCCCGCCTGCCAGGCGGCGAGCGCGGCGCCCGAGAGCGGCGCGTGGATGCCGTCGGCGTACGTGGCGTGGTCGGGCAGGCCGGGCACGCGCTGGCGAAAGCGCAGCGCTTCGCCTTCGATCGTGAGCGCGGGCGAGCCGTCGAGGCCGCGCAGGTCGCTCACGTGAAAGGCGACGAGCGGCGGGCGGAACTCGATCGACGAATCGCTTTCGCTGTGCGGCACGGACCGCGGGTCGAAGCCCGCGAAGCCGCCGTCGAGTGCGGCCGTGAGCGTGTAGAACGGAATGCGGAAGATGCCGCGGTAGCGCTCCTGCGTGGCCATGTCGCCTTCGATGTGCAGCTTGTCGGGGAACACGGCGTGCGCCATCTCCTTGCGCTGCGGGGCCTGGCCGATCACCTTGCCCTGCGCGTCGCGCAGCGGCTCCATCCAGCGCTCCACATACGGCACCAGCAGCACGGGGCCGACCATGGTTTGCGGCCCGGCGTAAGACGCGGCAAGTTCGTGCGCGGCCTCCCGCTGGCTTTCGCCGCGGGCGCGGTTGAGGTCGTCGATCCGCGCCAGCGGAATGCACAGCACCAGCAGCAGGAAGAACAGGCCGGCCACCTTGACCAGCACCGAGGCCTGCAGGGCCTTCAACAGTTGAAGCATGGGTTTCTCCCCTCTTTTTTGGGTTTTTTCGTGATGAGGCGCCGATGCTCTGCGCCCGACCCGAAGGCCGTATGAAGCCGCCGCGCGGCGCACTTCACACAGACTTCACACAGCGGCGCATTCCCCTGTGGCGACTTCAACGCGCCTTCCAACTGCCTTCTCGCACGCTCACGACAGTGAGGGCTGTGCAAGTTCGCACGCAGAAGGACACCCGCCATGGACACCCCCACCACCCCACGCCCCGGCCGTTGGCTCTGGCTCGCCACCGTGAGCTTGGCGACCGTGGGTTTCATCGCCATGGGCGCCCGCCCGGCCCACGCGCAGGAAGCGCCCGCCGGTCCGCGCCTGAAGACCGAGAGCCCGTACTTCTTCGTCAAGAGCGACGACCCTTCGGTCGACCGCCTGCCGCTGAAGGGCACGGAGGTCTCGGTCAAGATTTCGGGCGTGATCGCCGATGTCACGGTCACGCAGACCTACCGCAACGAAGGCCAGCGCGCCATCGAGGCGAAGTACGTGTTCCCGGGTTCCACCAAGGCAGCCGTGAGCGGCCTCAACGTGCGCCTGGCCGACCGCCTGATCACGGCGCAGATCCGCGAGAAGCAACAGGCGAAGATCGAATACGACACGGCCAAGAAGGAAGGCAAGACCGCCGCGCTGCTCGAGCAGCACCTGCCCAACGTGTTCCAGATGAACGTCGCCAACATCCTGCCGGGCGACGACGTGAAGGTCGAGCTGCGCTACACCGAGCTGCTGGTGCCGCAGTCGGGCAACTACCAGTTCGTGTTCCCGACCGTGGTCGGCCCGCGCTACAACAGCCCGCAGTCGGAGAACGCACAGGCGAAGTGGCCGGCGCAGCCCACATTGCGCGCCGGCGTGGCCCCCAGCACGAGCTTCAAGCTCACGGCGAGCATCGACACGCCGATGGGCCTGAAGGAAATCCGCTCGGCCACGCACACGATCGACGTGAAGAAGCGCGACGAAGACCAGCACGCAGACATCACGCTGAGTGCCGACGGCCGTCCCGCCGACAACCGCGACTTCGTGCTCGACTACCGCCTGGCGGGCGAGAAGATCGAATCGGGCCTGATGCTCTACAAGGGCCAGGGCGAGAACGCAGAGAACTTCTTCCTCGCGATGGTTGAGCCGCCCAAGGCCGTGACGGCCAGCGCCATCTCGCCGCGCGACTACATCTTCGTGGTCGACATCTCGGGCTCGATGCACGGCTTTCCGCTGGACACCGCCAAGACCGTGCTCGAACGCCTGATCGGCGGCCTGCGCCCCAGCGACACCTTCAACGTGCTGCTGTTCTCGGGCAGCAACAAGATGCTGTCGCCGCAGTCGGTGCCGGCCACGCGCGCCAACATCGAACAGGCGCTCGCCACGATCAAGAACTACAGCGGCAGCGGCAGCACCGAGCTGATTCCGGCGCTCAAGCGCGTGTACGCCGAACCCAAGGCACCCAACGTGTCGCGCACCGTGGTGGTGGTGACCGACGGCTACGTGACGGTCGAGCGCGAAGCCTTCGAGCTGGTGCGCAACAACCTCTCCAAGGCCAACGTGTTCGCCTTCGGCATCGGCTCGTCGGTGAACCGCAGCCTCATGGAAGGCATTGCACGTGCCGGCATGGGCGAGCCTTTCATCATCACCGACCCGGTACAGGCGCCCGAGCAGGCCGCGCGCTTCCGTCGCATGGTGGAGTCGCCCGTGCTCACCAACGTGAAGGCCACCTTCGGCGGCCTCGATGTGTACGACGTGGAGCCGCAGGCGCTGCCCGACGTGCTGGGTGAGCGCCCCGTGATCGTCTTCGGCAAGTGGCGCGGTGAGCCCAAGGGCCGCGTGATCATCGAAGGCCAGAGCGCCACCGGCCCGTACCGCGAGGAAGTGCGCATCACGCCGCAGACGCGCCAGGACACCGCCGCGCTGCGCACGCTGTGGGCACGCCACCGCATCCAGAGCCTGAGCGACCAGGAAGCGCTCGAAGGCAGCGCCGCCTTCAAGGACCGCATCACCGAGCTGGGCCTGAAGTACAGCCTGCTCACGCAGTACACCAGCTTCATCGCGGTGGACAAGGTGGTGCGCAATGTCGCGCCGCAGAACAGCGTGGACGTGAACCAGCCGCTGCCGATGCCCCAGGGCGTGAGCGACCTGGCACTGGGTGCCGAGGTGCCGAGCACGCCGGAACCGGAAACGCTGGGCGCGATCGCCGTCGTGCTGTCGATGCTGGCCATGCTGCGCCGCCGCGCACGCCGCAACGACCCCCGTCGTTTCACCGCCTGAACACAGGACGCACGACCATGTCTCTGGCAACCCTGGCCCATCACCATCCGCGCGTCGTGGACTGGGCCATCCGCATCGACCGCACGCCGGCCTTCGGCTGGCTCGCGCTGCAGTGCGTCGCGCTCGCGCCCACCTGGGTCTGGATGGCCCGCCGCCTGCAGGACGGCTCCGACGATCCGCTGGGGCTCGTGGCGCTGGTCGCCCTGGCCGCGCTCGCCTGGCAGTGCCGGCGCGCGCTGCGGGCCTCGCCGCGTCTGGGCTGGCTCGCGCTGGCCGGCGTCGGCACCGTGCTCGCCACGCTGCTGCGCACGGGGCTCGGTGGCCTGCCCGCGCTGCCGCCGCTGGCTTCGGGCCTGGTGGCGGTGCTCTCGCTCGCGGCCGGGTTGCTGGCCTTCTTGCCACGCGGCGTGGCGGCGCTGCCGGTGGCCGGGCTGTCGGTGCTGGCGTTGCCGTTGCTGTCGTCGCTGCAGTTCTACGCCGGCTACCCGCTGCGCGTGGTGACGGCCGAGGCCAGCCGCTGGCTGCTCGCGCCCGGGTTCGAGGTGGCGCGCGAAGGCGCGACGCTGATGGTCGACGGCCGCCTGGTGATCGTCGACGCGCCCTGCTCGGGCGTGCAGATGGTGTGGCTGGGCTACTTCACGGCCTGCGCGGTCGCGCTGTGGGCGCGGCGCGGCGACCGCGCCTTCCTGCGCCGCCTGCCGGCCGTCGGGCTGCTGGTGCTGGCCGGCAACATCGTGCGCAACAGCGTGCTGATTGCCTGCGAAGGCGCCGGCCATGCGCTCGCGCCGTGGGCGCACAACGCGCTGGGGCTGGTGCTGCTGGCTGTGGTGTGCGGCGCCATCGCGCGCCTGATGGTGCCGGCGCGCGTGGCGCCGCGCATCGACCTCGAACGCCCGCTGCCGGGCCTGATCACCGCCGAAGGAGGCCGCCGTGTCGATACCGTTCGTTGAGCGCTGGTTCGCCAACCATTTCATCAACCGCGTGGGCCACAAGAGCGCCTTCGCGCTGGCGATGCTGCTGTGCGCGCTCTGGTCGGCCGCGGCGGCGCTGCGCGCGCCGGCCGCCGAAGCCGACGCGGTGGGTTCCCACGAATGGCCGAGCCAGTGGGACGGCGTGCCGCTGCGCCCGCTGGCGCTGAGCGAGGTCGAGCAGCGCTTTGCCGATCGCTTTCCGGGCGCCATCGGCCGCATGACCGACGGCCACCAGACGCTGGTGATGCGCGCCGTGAACCGGCCCACGCGCATGCTGCATCCGGCTGCCGACTGCTACCGCGCGCTGGGCTACCGCATCGAGCAGGCGCGGCTGGAACGCGACGCGCAAGAGCGGATGTGGCGCTGTTTTGTGGCGCAACGGCACGGTACGCCAAATTTCCGCGTCTGCGAGCGCATCGTCGATGCCCAAGGCACGGCTTTCACCGACACTTCGGCTTGGTACTGGGCGGCGGCCAGCGGCCAGTCGCATGGTCCATGGCAAGCTGTCACCGTGGCAAGACCGATGTGATGAGAACGCGTTTGTGAAGAAGACCCTGAGATTCGTGATTTACGGGCTGCTGGCCCTTGTGCTGACAGCCCTGGTGGCTATCTTCCTGATAGCCAAGATCGCCCTCGCCCCCTCCGCGGGCGAGTGGAGCACCACGGTCAAGGCCGGCCCGCTCGACTTCGAGGTCGGCGTGCCGACCGCGGTGCGCCTGGCCACCTCGTCGTGGTTCGCGCCGCGGCTGAACGGCCACGCGCTCGACACCCGCTTCGGCACCGTGCATTTCACCTGGGACGAGAAAACCGGCCAGCAGCAGATGCGCTGCGCGCCGTGCAGCGCCGACGTGCCGGCACTCGGCACGCAGCCCATCAAGGTCGAGCGGCTGGTGGCCACCGTGCGGCGCGACGGCAACACGCTGGCCGGCACCTTCGAGGCCACGCCCGAGGCGGCCAACGGCAACGCGCTGCTGCAGGGCACCTGGACCGGCCGCCTCGCGCCGAAGAACCTGCAGCTCGACGTCCGCGTGCAGGACGCGCCCATCGCCCGCTGGTACGCCGTGCTCGTGCCGGCGTTGCCCGAGCTGCAGCGCGCCCGCATCGGCGGCACGCTGGCGGTGCAGGCGCAGCTGCTGCTGCCCGACGCGACCTTCGCGGTGCAGCCGGCCATCAGCCAGTTCACCGTCGAAGGTCTGGGCACCGAGGCCATGCTGGGCGCGCGCACCAGCTGCGGCCCGTCGGGCAAGCTGGCCAACGACAGCTGGCTGGCGCGCGCCGTCATCGCGGCGGAAGACCAGCGCTTCTTCAGCCACGCCGGCTACGACCTGACCGAAATCCTCGCTTCGATCGACCACAACCAGAAGCCCGGCCAGACCCGGCGCGGCGGCAGCACGCTCACGCAGCAGCTGGCCAAGCTGCTGGTCACCGGCAGCGACCGCACGGCCGAGCGCAAGCTGCGCGAGCTGCTCTACGCGGTCGAGATGGAGCAGACGCTGGGCAAGGCCCGCATCCTGCAGCTGTACCTCGACAACGCCCCGTGGGGCGGCAACCTCTGCGGCGGCGAGGCCGCGGCGCGGCGCTACTTCAAGCGCAGCGCGCGCACGCTCGAACCGGCGCAGGCCGTGTGGCTCGCGGCCATGCTGCACAAGCCGCAGGCCGTGCTCGAGCAATGGCGGCGCGACGGCACGATCGATCCCGACCGCACCAAGTGGGTGGCCGAGAGCGTGCGCGGCATCAGCCGCAACCAGCGCGAGGCGCTGCTCAAGAACGTGGCCGCCGCCAAATACGCACCGCCGGAAGCCGTGCAATGAGCATGGCCCCGCACGACATCGAAGCCATCGAGCGCGCCACCGTCGCGGCGGTCGCGCCCGAAGCCTGCGAGGAGCTCGACGGCTGGCTGCTGCCCTTCGACCGCGGCACCGTCGAGCGCGCCCGCTCCGCCGTGCCGCTGCACCGCGACCCGGTCGATGCCGCCACGCTCGACCGCATCGAAGACCGCTGCGACAGCCGCAAGGTCGCGCCTGCGCTGCGGCTGGCCGACGCGGCCTGCTTCGACACGCTGCGCGCCGAACTCGCGCGCCGGCACTACATGGCCGACAACCCGACCTGCGTGCAGACCGGCTCGGCGCGGCGCATGCGCGACCTCGTGGCGGCGGATGTGCGGCTGGCCGATGTCGATGCGTCGCCCGATCCGGATTGGGCCGCGCTGTTCCTCGGTGAAGGCTTCGATCCGGTCGACGGCGTGCACCGCGTGCGTTCGCTGTCGCGCGCCACCGGCTCGCTGTTTGCGAGCGTGCGCGAGAACGGCGCCACCGTGGCCGCCGGCGCCATGGCCTTCGGCCACGGCTGGGCCAGCGTGCACGGCATGCGCACCGAACAGTCGCAGCGCGGGCGCGGCCTGGCCGGGCGCGTGCTCGCCGGGCTGGCGCAGGCGGCACTGTCGCGCGGCGTCGAACGCGTGTTCCTGCAGGTCGATGCGCAGAACCAGCCGGCGCTGGCGCTGTACCGCCGCGCGGGCTTCGAGACGCGCTGGCAGTACTGTTATTGGCAGCGCCAGCAGTGGCCGCGCTGAGCTGAACCCCACCGGCAGTGGGCGCCCCCACCGGTGGCGCGGTCGGGGCTTTGGTGCCACCATGGGCGGCATGACGAACGTTCATGCTCACCACCACCCCACCGATCCCGTCGCCACCCCGCGCGGCATCGACCACATCGTGGCCGGTGTTTCCACCAGTGACGGCGACGGCGTCAAACTCACCCGCGTGCTGCAGCAGCCGCTGCAGAAGCGGCTCGACCCCTACCTGATGCTCGATGCCTTCGGCAGCGACAACGCGGGCGACTACATCGGCGGCTTTCCGAACCACCCGCACCGGGGCTTCGAAACGGTCACCTACATGATCGCCGGGCGCATGCGGCACCGCGACAGCGCGGGCCACGAAGGCCTGCTCGAAAACGGCGGCGTGCAATGGATGACAGCCGGCCGCGGCCTCGTGCACAGCGAGCTGCCGGAGCAGGAAGAAGGCCTCATGGAAGGCTTTCAGCTGTGGCTCAACCTGCCCGCGAAAGACAAGATGCGCGAGCCCTGGTACCGCGACATCCAGAGCCACGAGATCCCCGAGTTCACCACCGCCGGCGGCGCGCATGTGCGCGTGATCGCCGGCATCAGCCATGGTGTCGCGGGCGCGGAGCAGCGCGCGCACACCCAACCGCTGTACCTGGACATCACGCTGCCGCCCGGCGCCGAGTTCGCGCAGCCGCTGCCTCATGATCACAACGCGCTGGTCTACGTGTTCCGCGAATCGCTGTGGATCGCGGGCAGCGAGGTGCCGACGCGGCGCATGGCCATTCTTGCGAACGACCCCGGCAGCGACGGCACGGTGCTGCGCGCTGGCGCCACCAACCACAGCCCGGCGCGCGCGCTGCTGATCGCGGGCAAGCCGCTGAACGAGCCCATCGCGCAGTACGGCCCCTTCGTGATGAACACGCAGGAACAGATCAAGCAGGCGGTGCACGACTTCCAGAACGGCAAGCTCGGCTGAGCCTGTAGTCGCTCGCCTACCGCAAGTCGGCGCAACCTTCGGTTCGCGCGGGCCGGTGCACGGCCTAGATTGCGGTCATGCCTCCCACGATACGCAAAGGTCAGGCGCCGCCGATGCTGCAGCGCGCCGAGTTCCATGACCGCTTCATGCAGAGCTTCCACGATCCGGCATTCCGGGCCGAGGCCGGGGCGCTGCAACGCCTGGAAGTCATCGCCTGGCAAGCGTACGACGAAGGCCGCAAGGCGCCCGTGACGCGCCGTGCCGGCCCGGGCTATGCCGACCCCGACTACGAACTCTCGGTCGACTGGCTCGACGCCCGCGCGCGCATCGACGCGGCGCAGGATGCCTGGGGCCGGCCCGAGACGCGCTCGCGCGTGCTGCTCGTCAACGGCTCGCCGCGCAACGACGGCACCTGCCCCGGCGAAATCTCCAAGACCTGGCGCCTCACGCAGTGCGCGCGCGAGGTGCTCGAAGGCAGCGGCATCGAGGTCGACGTGCTCGACCTGAGCCGGCTCACCTCCGACTACGGCCGCCACATCCACCCGTGCAAGGGCTGCGTCTCCACCGCGATGCCGCTGTGCCACTGGCCCTGCAGCTGCTACCCCAACCACGCGCTGCGCCAGACCGGCGACTGGATGAATGAAATCTACGAACGCTGGGTGGCGGCGCACGGCGTGATCGTGCTCACGCCCACGCACTGGTACCAGGCCGCGAGCCCGCTGAAGCTCATGATCGACCGGCTCGTGTGCGCCGACGGCGGCAACCCCGACCCCACCAGCACGCACGGCAAGAAGCCCGACGAAGCCAAGGCCCTGGAACTCGAAGGCTGGGGCTACCCGAAGCACCTGGAAGGCCGCGTCTACGGCGTGGTGGTGCACGGCGACGTGGCCGGCCCCGAGGGCCTGCGCCGCAACCTCACGGACTGGCTCGACTGGATGGGGCTGGTCGATGCGGGCGCGCAGGCGCGGCTCGATCGCTACATCGGCTACTACGCGCCCTATGCCACCAGCCACGAGGCGCTCGACGCCGATGCCGACGTGCAGGAAGAAGTGCGCAACGTCGCACGCGCCGTGGTGCTGGCGGTGACCGCGCTGCGCGCCGGCAAGCTGCAGGCGCCCGACCGCGGGCTGAAGCCGCCGAGGCCCAAATAGGTCACGCCGCAGGCCGGCAACCGGCGCTGCGGTTCATGCTTCTTTACGCAGGCTCACTCGCGGCTCACGGACGCGTTACAGAGGCGCTCCACACTTCGTCTCACCCGCTGCCCTTTGGCGGCGGACTTCTTCGAAAGGAAGCGACTCTCATGATCTCTCTTCGCCAACGCATCGTCTGGGCCAGCCTGCTGGGCTCCGCCGCCCTCGCCTCTTCGGGCGCCTTCGCCCAGGCACCGGCCGCCACCACGCCTTCGACGGCCGCACCCACGGCTGCCACGGCACCCGCCGATGCCACCGCCGCACCCAAGGCGCAGCACAAGCGCATGGACCCGGCCCAGCGCATGGAGCGCATGAAGGAGCACCGTGCCAAGCGCCTGGCCGCGCTGAAGGACAAGCTCAAGCTCACCGGCGCCCAGGAAGGCGCGTGGAGCAGCTTCACCGAGGCCAGCCAGCCGCCCGCCGGCGCTGCGCGCCCGCAGCGCATGGACCGAGCCGAGTTCGCCAAGCTGACCACGCCCCAGCGCCTGGAGCACATGCAGGCCCGCCAGGCCGAGCGCAGCGCCCGGTTCGCCAAGCGCGCCGAAGCGACCAAGACCTTCTACGCAGCGCTGACGCCCGAGCAGCAGAAGACCTTCGACGCCGAGACCGCGAAGTTCGCGGGCCACGGCCATCGCGGGCACCGCGGCCATGGCGGTCATGAAGGCCACCACGGCGCAGCGCCTGCCAAGAGCTGAGGCTGACCGGGTAGCCGGCTGAAGAGGCCGGCTTCCAGAAAAAGGGCAAGGAAAAGCCCGCGATGCTTCACGCATCGCGGGCTTTTTCGTGGGCGTGCGCAGCGCTACAGCGTTATTGCGGCGTGCCCGTCTTCTCGGTCGGGTTGGTCGGCACCGCCGGACGTTCACCCGGCTGGCCGAAGCGCGGCTTCACGTGCTGCGTCTCGGCGCGCACTTCCGCGCGCGAGCGTTCGCCGGTCGGCGACGGCATCGCGTTGGGCTGGTGGTTCACCGTGGTGCTGGCCTCGCCCTTGGGCACCACGCTGTTGGCGTTGTTGCGGTTCTGTGCGCGGGCCTCGGCCTTCACGGCTTCGCGCGAGGCGGGCACCGAGCTGTCGCCCGCCATGGGTTGCTGGACGGGTGTCGGCATCTGGGCCTGGGCGATGCCGGCGCCCAGCAGGGCGGCGAGCAGCGCGGTGGGGATCGTCAGGCGTTGCAGGGTGGTCATCATGGAAAGCTCCTTTGCAAATGAAAAAAGGGCACAAAGCCGAGCGCGATGGCATCAGCTTTGAAACCACCGTAGGAGCCCCGTTTCGGGCCTTGTGTGGGGGTGCGGCAGGCCTGCCTGTAGGAGCCCGCCGCCCTTGCGTGAAAGGCACGCGAAGAAGGTGGCGCGTTCCTACAGTCGGCGCGGGCGCGGCCACGTACAACGGGAAGACCGATGTCCTCCCCCTTCACTTCCCCGCTGCCCGAGGCCGCTGTCGCCGCCGCACCGGCCTCGCTCAAGGTCATGACCGTGAACACCCACAAGGGCTTCACGGCGCTCAATCGCCGCTTCATCCTTCCGGAGCTGCGTGACGCGGTGCGCACGGTGGGCGCGGACGTGGTGTTTCTGCAGGAGGTGATGGGCACGCACGTGCGCCATTCGCGCACGGTGAACAACTGGCCCGAGGCGCCGCACTACGAATTCCTGGCCGACACCATGTGGCCGCAGTTCGCCTACGGGCGCAACGCGGTGTATCCGAAGGGGCACCACGGCAACGCCGTGTTGTCGAAGTTTCCGATCGTGCATTACCGCAACCACGACGTGTCGGTGAGCGGCCCCGAGAAGCGCGGCCTGCTGCATTGCGTGCTGCGCCTGCCGGGCCGCACGGTCGACGTGCATGCGATCTGCGCACACCTGGGGCTGGCCGAGTCGCACCGCCAGCAGCAGCTGGAACTGCTGTGCCACATCGTGCGCGACGAAGTGCCGGCCGATGCGCCGCTGATCGTCGCGGGCGATTTCAACGACTGGCGCAGCCGCGCGCACGACGTGCTGGCCGAAGGCGCGTCGCTGCGCGAGGTGTTCGTGCATGCGCACGGCCGCGCGGCGCGCACCTTTCCGGCGCGCCTGCCGCTGCTGCCGCTGGACCGCATCTACGTGCGCAACGCGGGCGTGCATGCGCCCGTGGTGCTGCCGCGCCGGCCCTGGTCGCACCTGTCGGACCATGCCCCGCTGGTGGCGGACATCGAGCTGTGAACGCCGAGGCCCCCATGCGCGACACCCACGAGCGCGCCGGCCACTGGACCGGCGGCAACCGCATCGACCTGCTGGAGAACGGCGAGGAGTTCTTTCCGCGCGTGTTCGAGGCCATTGGTGCGGCGCAGCGCGAAGTGATCATCGAGACCTTCATCCTGTTCGAGGACAAGGTGGGCCTGGCGCTGCATGCGGCCATGCGCGCGGCGGCGCTGCGCGGCGTGAAGATCGATTTGATGATCGACGGCTTCGGCTCGCCCGATCTTTCGCACGAGTACCTCGCAAGCCTGGCCGCGGCCGGCGTCAAGGTGCGGGTGTTTGATCCGGGCCAGCGCTTCCTGGGCCAGCGGCTCAACGTGTTCCGCCGCATGCACCGCAAGATCGTGGTGGTCGACGGCGAGCGCGCCTTCGTGGGCGGCATCAACTACTCCGAGGACCACCTGCTCGACTTCGGTCCCAAGGCCAAGCAGGACTACGCGGTCGAGCTGGCGGGGCCGATCGTGGCCGAGATCCACCAGTTCGTGCTGCGCGCCATCGCGGTCGGGGGCAAGGGCGTGGGCTGGTTCCGGCGAAGGCTGAAGCAGGCACCGCCTGCGTCGCAGCTGCAGGCCGCGGCGGGCGAGGCCGATGCGATCTTCGTCACGCGCGACAACCGCCGCCACACCAACGACATCGAGCGCCACTACCGCGCCGCGATCCGCGCTGCGCGCGAGCGCATCGTGATCGCCAACGCGTACTTCTTTCCGGGCTACCGGCTCATCAAGGAGCTGCGGCGCGCGGCGCGGCGCGGCGTGGACGTGCGGCTCATCCTGCAGGGCGAGCCCGACATGCCGATCGTGAAGACCGCCGCCGGCATGCTCTACCACCACCTCCTGCACGCGGGCGTGCGCATCTACGAGTACTGCGACCGCCCGCTGCACGGCAAGGTCGCGCTCATGGACGACCGCTGGAGCACCGTGGGCTCGAGCAACCTCGACCCGCTGAGCCTGTCGCTCAACCTCGAGGCCAACGTGGTGGTGCGCGACACCGCGTTCAACAACCTGCTGTGGGAGCGCATGGACCATCTCATGCAGCACAGCTGCAAGCAGATCGGCGCGGACGACCTGGCCAGCGAATGGAGCGGCTGGCGGTTGGTGCGCAGCTTCTTCGTCTTCCACTTCTTGCGCTGGTACCCGTCGTGGCTCAACCGGCTGCCGCGCCATGCGCCGCGCCTCACGCCGGCCGAGGCGACCGACCTCATGGCGCAGCAACAGAAGAAGCGCGGCGATGAGGGCACGGCGCGCACGGAGACGGCATGAGCGCTTCTGTCGCGCTCACGCACCGGCCTTGGTGGCCATGGGTGCGGCGCGTGGCGATCTGGGCCTTCTTCGGCGGCATCGCCTGGCTGCTGCTGAAGCAGGCGCGCACCATCGACTGGGCCGAGGTGTTCGCCGCGCTGCGCGCGCTGCCGGCGCTCACACTGCTCGCGGCCGGCGCGTTGGCCGCGAGCAGCTTCCTGCTCTACAGCACCTACGACCTGCTCGGGCGCCACCTCACGAAGCACCGGCTCGGCGCCGGCACCGTGGTCGGCGTGACCTTCATCAGCTACGCCTTCAATCTCAACTTCGGCTCGCTGGTGGGCGGCGTGGCGTTTCGCTACCGGCTGTATTCGCGCCTGGGGCTCGGCAACGAAACCATCACGCGCGTGCTGGGCTTCAGCATGCTGACCAACTGGCTCGGCTACCTCGTGGTGGCCGGCGCCGCGTTCTGCTTCTGGCCGATGGCGCTGCCGCCCGACTGGAAGATCGACGGCGGCGGCCTGCGCGTGCTCGGCGCGGCGCTGCTGGGGGTGTCGCTCGCCTACCTGGCGCTGTGCGCGTTCTCGAACGGCCACGTCTGGCGCGTGCGCGGCCACGCGCTGCGCACGCCGACCTTGCCGATGGCCTTGCTGCAGCTGGCGATGTCGTGCGTCAACTGGTCGCTCATCGGCGGGGTGATCTGGGTACTGCTGCAGGGCGAGGTCGGGTATCCGCAGGTGCTCGCGGTGCTGCTGGTCGCGGCCGTGGCCGGCGTCGTCACGCACGTGCCGGCGGGGCTCGGCGTGCTGGAGGCGGTGTTCGTCGCATTGCTGGCGCACGAGGTGGCGGAAACGCGGCTGCTCGCCGCGCTGCTGGCCTACCGCGCGCTGTACTACCTGCTGCCGCTGGCCGTGGCGCTCGTCGCCTACCTCGTCACCGAGGCGCGCGCGCGGCGTCTGCGCGCGGATGCCGGCAACAACCATAAGAAACGTTAAATATTGCCCGCAGAAAGCGACCGATCGGTGAAATGACGGTCAGGAATTGTTGCACTGCAGCAATCTTCACTTCGCAGGCCTATAGTGGCCCTCTGTTCCCTCACGCACCCCTCTTCCCATGTCGTCCTTCAGTACCACCGCCCGTCTGGCCAGTCCGCTGATGCAATGGGTCGACTTGGCCCTCAAGACCCACGAAACCCTGCTGTCGTCCGGCACGGTGATCCGCGTGCGCACCGAGCGCATGGCCAAAGCCGGGCTCACGCCCAGCGCGGCCGACCTCGCGGAGTTTCAGCTGATGGGCCACGAAAAGCTCGCCGCGGCGAGCGAATCGGGCTTGGCCATGGCGAAGCAATGGCACAGCAGCCAGGCCTCGCTGGCCCAGCGCGCGTGGCAGCAATGGCTGCAGGGCACCACCGCCCTCTTCTCGCTGGCCGGCAGTTTCACGCCGGCCCAGGCGGCCACGCACGGCGATGCGCTCGTGCAGGCCACGGCGCGCGGCGCCAGCACGATGGGTCAGTTCACGGGCGTGGCAGCGCGCATTGCGCGCGAAGGCCTGAAGCCGATCCACACCGCCGCCACGTCGAACGCACGGCGGTTGCTGGCCGAACTGCAGGCCTGACGGCCCGCTTCTTCCGTCTCTTCAGGGTTGCGCCGGGACCAGCGTCACCAGCGTGATTTCCGACGGCGCGCCGAAACGCTTCGGCGGCCCCCAGTAGCCGGTGCCCCGGCTCACATAGATCCACATGTCGTGCAGCCGGTGCAGGCCGGCCGTGAACGGCTGCTGCATCGGCACGAACAGGTTCCACGGGAAGAACTGGCCGCCGTGCGTGTGGCCCGACAGCTGCAGCTGGTAGCCGGCCGCGGCCGCCACCGGCGCGCTGCGCGGCTGGTGCGCCAGCAGCACGCGCGTGTGGACCAGCGGCGGCGCGTCGTACAGCGCCAGGTGCGGATCGCTCGCGTGCGCGGCGTCGAAATGGCCGGCGGTGAAGTCGGTCACGCCGGCCAGCACCAGCGCGCTTTCGAACAGTTCTTCGTCGGTCTGCGCGCCGCGCACGTTGCGCGTCTGCAGCACCACGTGCTCGTTCAGCAGCACCTTCAGGCCGAGGCGACGCAGCTCTTCGATCCAGGCGTGCGCGCCCGCGTAGTACTCGTGGTTTCCCGTGACCACGAAGGTGCCGTGGCGTGCGCGCAGGCCTGCCAGCGGCGCGATGTGCTCGCGCAGTTCGGGCACGCTGCCGTCCACGAGGTCGCCCGTGATCGCGATGGCGTCGGCGCCGAGCCCGTTCACCGCGTCGACGATGCGCTGGATGTAGCCGTTGCGGATCGTCGGACCCACGTGGATGTCGCTGAGCTGCGCGATCGTGAAGCCCGCGAGCGCCGCGGGCAGGCCACGGATCGGCACCTCGACCTGCTTCACGCCGGCCGTGCGGCGCGCATTGAAGAAGCCGATCAGCGACACGCCCGTGGCCAGGGCCAGTACCGCCAGCGCGCTCCAGGGCGCGACCGTCTCCGGCACCTGCAGGCCGCCGAGCGCGCTGGCGAGCCACGCCAGCAGCAGGCCGAGGTCGCGCACCAGCGTCAAGATGAACAGCGAGGAGAACCAGCCCATGCTGATCAGGCCGATCCAGTGCAGCGTCTCGCCCGCCGGCTTGGCCTTGCGGTCGGCGCGGTGGCTGCGTGCCACGAACGGCAATGGCATCGTGATGGCCGACACCGCCAGCAGCACGAGCGCGAGCGGCCACGCAGGCGCGAGCGACGCCAGCGCGGGCAGCAGGCGCAGCGCGATATAGACGTGCAGGAGCGCGGTCAGGACGCTCAGGGGACGGATCGGCATCGGGACGGAGGGAGACGCGGGCATGGCCCGGGACACGTCATCTGCAAGGCGCATGCCGCGCATTCAAGGCGCCGAAAGCTGCCTGCGCCGCTATTTTTTCTATAGCGCAAGGCAACCGGATAGCGGGCGTTGTGGCGCCGCGGGCGTGACCGTTCGGTGTCGGCCGCGGTGCGATGCGGCTGCGCCTACCGCACCGTGCGCGTGCCGGCGGAGGCCATGTCGGTGCCCGCCGGCCATTCGAACACCGCCTTGGCCGGTGCGCCCAGTGACACCTGCAGCGTTTGCTTCAGCGTCTGGCCGCCGATGCGAGCCTCCACGTCATAGCGGCCGGGCTCGAGCCGCGCGACCATGAACGGTCCGCCCGAGACCACGTTGTCGAGCAGCGCGGTGCCGTGGCTGTCGCGCACGGTGACGTGCACGCCGGCCGCGAAGTCGGCGCGACGGCCGTCCTTGATCGCAAATTCGAAGCTCGCGGGCCAGCGCGGCGACACGGTTTCCATCAGCTGCGCCTCGTCCTGGCCGACGCCGCCGCTCATGTACTCGACGCCGTGCGCCATGAGGATCGGCGGGTTCATCGCGGCCTGGGCCGGCTGCGCCGAGAGCGCACCGCCGAGCAGCACGAGCAAGGCGGCGCCCGTCGCGGCGGCGATGGGCCGCGCGTGCGAGAACAGAAACAGGGGATTGGTGGTGGTGAGAGACATCGAGGCCTTCCTTTCCGGGCGGTGGTGGCGACAGGCCACGCAGGCAGGCACTGTGCCGGGCACGACTTAAGGAAGACTTAACTGCTGCGCGGGCCGCGGTGGCCCGCGTCCGGTCAGCGTGCGGCGGTTTGCGCGAGCGCCTGGGGCAGCGGTGGCGCGACCGAGGCCATGTCGAAGTTCGACGGCCAGACGAACGAGGCGCGTGCCGGAATGCCGGCGATCACGACCAGCTGCTGCGTGAGCGTGAGCCCGCCCAGCGTCACGTCGACGTCGTAGGCGCCCGGTTCGAGCCGCGCGAGCATGGTGGGCGCCTGGGTCTGCACTTCCATCACCGTCTGGCCCGTGTACTTCTGGCGGATCTGGATCGCTGCCTTGGCCGGGAAGCCGGCCTGCTGCGCGCCCTTGCCGTCGTTCACGCGGAAGTCGATGGTCGCGGCCCAGCGCGGCGCGACCATGTCCAGGAAGGCGGCTTCGCCCTTGGCGGCGCCGCCGCACATGTATTCGATGCCCTGCGCGATCTGGATCGGCGGGTTCGAGAACGCGTGGGCCGGCGACACGGCCCCGAGGAAGGCCGCGGCGACCGATGCGCCGCCCAGAACCAGTGCAGCCATGGGCCGCTGGAAACGCTTGGGGTTCATTGCTCTGTGTGTCCTCGATCTTGCGTGACAGGAAATCCGTCAGGAATTTTGCTTAGCAAGAGTCGGGCTAGATATAGCGTTTACGAGGAAGCTTCTGCGTTGCGCAGGTGAATGCTATTGTTTTCATAGCTAGTGACGCCCGTGTGACGGGCGCCATTCACACTTTTGGGGTGTCTTTCATCGGAAACCCTGAGACGGGGCTCGCGCGCACTCCCTGGGCCGGCGCCCCCCGCATGGTCTGTGCTGAACAGCAACAAAAGACGGAATTAGTGCGCAATTGACTGGGCATACCCTAGCTATTGGCGGGCGCACAAAGAAATTAGGCTCGGCCTTTCTCCCAAAGCGCTGAATCCAAAATGCCTCATTCAAATTACCAGTTCATCTTTTTGCTGATGGGTTTTGGAATGTCTGTCCAGGCCATGGCGCAGCAACCCGCGCCGATCCGCATCGGCGTCATCGGCCCATTCACAGGGCCGTCGGCCGATTTCGGCCTGCCCATGCTCAACGGCGTGAAGATGGCCGTCGACGAAATCAATGCCGTCGGCGGGTATCTCGGGCGCTCGCTCGAACTCGTGATCAAGGACGATCAGGCCAATCCGGACATCGGCTATTCGCAATCCCAGGCCCTCGTCAATGACAAAGTGGTCGCCACCATCGGCTTCTGCAATACCGGCGTGGCGATGAAATCATTGGCGGTTTTCAATGACGCGAAATTGCCGCTGATCGTGCCCTGTGCCACCGGTTCGGCGCTGACCTCGACCTATCCGTCGGCCACGAGTTATGTCTTTCGCACCTCGCCCAAAGACAGCATCCAGGCGCCTTTCGTGGTCGACGATCTGCTGGCGCGGGGCTGGAAACGGGTCGCCGTCCTGCACGACACCACCGGGTACGGCGAGGCAGGCGTGAAAGATGTGGAAAAAGCGCTGGCGGCCAAGAACCTCAAGCCCGTGTACGTGGGCCGCTTTCCGCTCGGCGTGAAAGATCTGACGAAGGAGCTGTCGGAAGCCAAGGCGGCCGGTGCGGACGTCATCTTCAGCTACACCGTGGGCCCCGAAAACGCCGTCATCGCGCGCGGCCGCCAGGCCCTGAACTGGAAGGTGCCGCAGGTCGGGGCCTGGCCGTTGTCCTTCCCTTCGTTCATCGACGGCGCGCGGGATGCTGCCGAGGGGGCGTTGATGGCACAGAGCTTCATCGCCGAGCCCAGCAACGAGCGCCGCTCGTCGTTTCTGTCCAACTACGTGCGGAAATTCAACACCAAGCGCATCCCGGTCCCGATGGCCGCCGCGCAGGCCTACGACGCCACGTACCTGCTGGCGCATGCGATGTTCAATGTACCGACCGGCAAGCTCGAAGGCCCGTTCATCAAGGCCTCACTCGAGCAGCCCAAGCGGCCGTACTACGGCGTGGTCACGACCTATGACAAGTCGTTCTCGGAGAACGACAAGGACGCGATTTCGCCCAACATGCTGGTGATGGGCGTGGTGCGCAACGGGCAGATCACCTTCGCGTACCCGGAGGACGCGAAGCGCAACCTGTTCGTGCAGCGCAAGCAGTGAAGGGGGCGTTTGCAGGACGTCCTCGGCTGAGCAGACGTGGGCGCGGGTTACGTCGGAGTGCTGCCTCAAAGCGCAGCAAGTATTCTCCGTATGCTTCCCTATAGGAAAGCAAATGTTTTGATTTTGCTGCGTCAAGGGCTATCATGAAACCACTAGATGTAAGCCTATGAGCTAGCAAAATGTCCTCTGAACTGAACCAGCTTCGACTTGAGCAACTGCAAGCCACCGTGTCCGCCTATGCCGAGATGGTGAAACGGCCCCGGCCGTCGCGCGGATGGCTGAAGCTGATTCGAGAAGCGCTGGGGCGCACGGAGCGCCAGCAAGCCCAGCGCCTGGGCATTTCAGGGCCGACGCTGCACAAATCCGAACAGTCGGAAGCGGACGACCGAATTACGCTTGGCCAGTTGCGCAAGCTCGCCGACGGACTTGACTGTGAGCTCGTTTACGCCCTGGTGCCGCGCCGCCCCCTCACGGAAATGGTCAAGGAACGCGCCCGAGCCATCGCCATCGAAGAGGTCGGCGGGGTGGCCCACACAATGAGCCTCGAAGACCAACGGCCAGCCTCGGAACGACTTCGCAAGCAGGTGGAACGCAGGACCGAGGAACTGCTGCGCGGCCGATGGTCAGACCTGTGGCGATAGACCTCGAAGCGCAGGATGGCCAGACACCCCTGGACCCCGACGAGAAGGCCGGACTCCTTCCTGAACACCTGGCCACCAAGAGCGACCTGAACGACTGGGAGCAGGAGAACATCCTGCGCGCCGTGCGTTGGCTGAAGCGCTTGCGGTCACCGGACGTCCTCAGCGAGGGGTTTTGCCGGGAGTTGCATGAACAGATGTTCGGCAAAACCTGGGCGTGGGCAGGCACGTTTCGCAAGTCAGACAAGAACATCGGCTGCGACTGGACACAGGTGGGCGTCAAGCTTGCGCAGCTGTTCGGGAACACACGCTGGTGGGTCGACAACGCCACGTTTCCCCCCGACGAAATCGCAGCGCGCTTTCACCGCGACCTGGTCTGGATTCACCCGTTCCCCAACGGCAACGGGCGGCACTCCCGCATGATGGCCGACGCACTTCTACGCAGCCTTGGCCAGCCTGCGTTCTCCTGGGGAAATGGTGGCAATCTGGTCGCCGCCGACGACGCGCGGGTGCGGTACCTGGCCGCCCTGCGTGCCGCGGACCAAGGCGACTACCAGCTGCTGCTCGCGTTTGTTCGCACCTGAGCTCACCCCGAAAACGAGCGAAGGGGCCGGCAAAGCCAGCGCCCTGCTGTGGCTTGAGGAGGAGACCTCCCGATCAAACGTCGATGTTCGACGCGCGCAGCGCGTTCTGCTCGATGAACTCGCGGCGCGGTTCCACCTCGTCGCCCATCAGCATCGTGAAGACGCGGTCGGCTTCGATCGCGTCGTCGATCTGCACGCGCAGCAGGCGGCGCACGGTCGGGTCCATGGTGGTTTCCCACAGCTGCTCGGGGTTCATCTCGCCCAGGCCCTTGTAGCGCTGGCGCGAGGTGGCGCGTTCGGCTTCGCCGATCAGCCACTTCATGGCCTGGCGGAAGTCGTCGACCTTTTCTTCCTTGGCGCGTTCGCCCTCGCCGCGCTTGACCAGCGCGCCTTCGGTGCTCAGCAGGCCGCGGAAGGTGTTGGCGGCTTCGGCCAGTGCCGCGTAGTCGGCGCCGTGCACGAAGTCCTGCGTGATCACGCTGGACTTGATGTTGCCGTGGTGGCGGCGGCTGATGCGCAGCAGCGGCTTGTCGGTGCGGGCGTCGAATTCGCTGCTCACCTCGGCCGGCACGCCGGTCGTGTTGAGCTCGCGCAGCTTGGCCTGCATCGCCACGGCCGAGGCCTCGGCGGCGGGCGGCGTGTCGAGGTCGAGCGCCACGCCGTCGGCGATGGCGCGCAGCGCTTCGGCATCCATGAAGTTGCGCAGGCGCGCAATCACGGCTTCGGCCACCTGGTGCTTGCGCGCCAGCTCGCCCAGCGTCTCGCCCGACAGCGTGGTCGAGGCGGCGCCGCCGGTCTGGATGCTCGCGTCCTTCAGCGCCACCTTGAGCAGGAAGGCGTCGAGCGCAGGGCCGTCCTTCAGGTACTGCTCTTCCTTGCCGACCTTCACCTTGTACAGCGGCGGCTGCGCGATGTAGATGTGGCCGCGCTCGACCAGCTCGGGCATCTGGCGGTAGAAGAACGTGAGCAGCAGCGTGCGGATGTGGGCGCCGTCGACGTCGGCGTCGGTCATGATGATGATGCGGTGGTAGCGCAGCTTGGCGACGTTGAAGTCGTCCGCGCCGCCGCCCGCCGTGGTCGCGCCGGCGCGGCCGATGCCGGTACCGAGCGCGGTGATCATCGTGAGAATTTCGTTGCTGGTGAGCAGCTTCTCGTAGCGCGCTTTCTCGACGTTCAGGATCTTGCCGCGCAGCGGCAGGATGGCCTGGAACTTCCGGTCGCGGCCCTGCTTGGCGGAGCCGCCGGCGGAGTCACCCTCCACCAGGTAGACCTCGCACAGGGCGGGGTCCTTTTCCTGGCAGTCGGCCAGCTTGCCGGGCAGGCCCATGCCGTCGAGCACGCCCTTGCGGCGCGTCATTTCGCGGGCCTTGCGGGCCGCTTCGCGGGCGCGGGCGGCCTCGACGATCTTGCCGCAGATGATCTTGGCGTCGTTCGGGCGCTCCTGCAGGTAGTCGGTGAGCAGGCGGCCGACGATGTCTTCCACCGGTGCGCGCACTTCGCTGGACACCAGCTTGTCCTTGGTCTGGCTCGAGAACTTGGGCTCTGGCACCTTCACGCTCAGCACGCAGCACAGGCCTTCGCGCATGTCGTCGCCGGTGACTTCGACCTTCGCCTTCTTGGCGAACTCGTTCTCTTCGATGTACTTGTTGATGACGCGGGTCATCGCGGCGCGCAGGCCCGTGAGGTGGGTGCCGCCGTCACGCTGCGGGATGTTGTTGGTGAAGCACAGCACCTGCTCGTTGTAGCCGCTGTTCCACTGCATCGCCACTTCGACGCCGATGTGCGTGCCGGGGATGCCGCCGTAGGTTTCGGCCGGCTTCTCGCCTGCTGCATAGAACGAGTTCGGGTGCAGGACGGTCTTGCCCTTGTTGATGAACTCCACGAAGCCGCGCACGCCGCCGGCGCCGGAGAAATCGTCTTCCTTGCCGGTGCGTTCGTCGAGCAGGCGGATGCGCACGCCGTTGTTCAGGAAGCTCAGCTCGCGCAGACGCTTGCTCAGGATCTCGTAGTGGAAATCGTTGTTTTCCTTGAAGATTTCCGTGTCGGGCAGGAAGTGCACTTCGGTGCCGCGCTTGTCGGTGTCGCCGATGACCTTCATGGGCGACACCTCGAAGCCGTTCACGGTGTCGAGCAGGCGGTTCTGCACGAAGCCGCGGCTGAATTCGAGTTCGTGGATCTTGCCTTCGCGGCGCACGATGAGGCGCAGCTTCACGCTCAGCGCGTTCACGCACGAGACGCCCACGCCGTGCAGGCCGCCCGAGACCTTGTAGCTGTTCTGGTTGAACTTGCCGCCGGCGTGCAGTTCGGTGAGCGCAATTTCGGCAGCCGAGCGCTTGGGCTCGTGCTTGTCGTCCATCTTCACGCCGGTCGGGATGCCGCGGCCGTTGTCGGTGACGGAAATCGAGTTGTCGGAGTGGATGGTCACGACGATGTCGTCGCAATGGCCCGCGAGCGCTTCGTCGATGGAGTTGTCGACCACTTCGAACACGAGGTGGTGCAGGCCCGTGCCGTCGGAGGTGTCGCCGATGTACATGCCCGGGCGCTTGCGCACGGCTTCCAGACCTTCGAGGATCGTGATCGCGCCTTCGCCATAACTGGAGTCGGCGACAACGCCTTCGGGCGCCACGATCTGGATTTCGGGGGTGTAGACCGGCTCGGTGTGCGGCACGTCGGGCTTGTTTTCTTCAGCACTCATTCGGATATTCCTCTGTCTCTCACGGCATTCACGTGATTTTTCGGGCTCTCAAAAGCTCAATTCGCCGCCTCTTGAAAGCGCAAACCCGCGGGGGGCCGCGGGTTGTGTGCGCAAGGCGCTGTGTCTTGGGGGGTCTAGATGCGCATCGGCATCACGACGTACTTGAAAGATGCGTTCTCGGGGATGGTTAACAAGGCCGAGCTGTTGGAGTCGGCCAGGTCCAGCTTGACCATGTCCTGGTCCATGTTCGACAGCGCGTCGATCAGGTAGGTGACGTTGAAGCCGATTTCGATGCTGTCGCCGCCGTAGTCGATGTCGAGTTCGTCCTGGGCTTCTTCCTGCTCGGCGTTGTTCGACGCAATGCGCAGCGTGCCCGGCTCGATGTTCAGGCGCACGCCCTTGAACTTCTCGCTGGTCAGGATGGCGGTGCGCTGCAGGCTGGCCAACAGCGGTGCACGGCCGAGCGTGACGGTGTTCTTGTGGTTCTTGGGAATCACGCGGTTGTAGTCGGGGAACTTGCCCTCGACCAGCTTGGTGACGAACTCCATGCCGCCGAAGCTGAACTTGGCCTGGTTGTTCGCAAACTGCATCTCGATGGCGCCTTCGGCGTCGGACAGCAGGCGCTGCATTTCGAGCACGGTCTTGCGCGGCAGGATCACTTCCTGGCGGGGCACTTCGACGTCGAGCAGCGCCGACGAGAACGCCAGGCGGTGGCCGTCGGTGGCGACCAGGCTCAGTTGCTTGCCTTCGGCCACGAACAGGATGCCGTTCAGGTAGTAGCGGATGTCGTGCACGGCCATCGCGAACGAGACCTGCGAGAGCAGGTCTTTGAGCGTCTTTTGCGGCACGCTGAACACGGGGCCGAAATTGGCGGCTTCCTGCACCAGCGGGAAGTCTTCGGCGGGCAGCGACTGCAGCGTGAAGCGGCTCTTGCCGCCCTTGAGCACGAGCTTGCTGGCGCTCGATTCGAGGCTCACGGTCTGGTCGGCCGGCATGGTGCGCAGGATGTCGATCAGCTTGCGCGCGCCGATGGTGGTCGTGAAGTTGCCCTCGTCGCCACCGAGCTCGGCGGTGGTGCGGATCTGGATCTCGAGGTCGCTGGTGGTCAGCTGCAGCTGGCCGCCGGTCTTGCGGATCAGCACATTGGCCAGGATCGGCAGGGTATGACGCCGTTCCACGATGCCAGCCACCGACTGCAGGGCGGCAAGAACTTTGTCTTGGGTTGCCTTCAAAACGATCATGTCTTCTTCCTCTTCTCTTATCTCTTTGAATCAGCTTTCAGGACGCCATTCTCCGCTGTCGCGAGGGGCGTTCTTGATGACATTCGGCTTCAGCCTTTGAGGGTCTGTTCGAGGACGTGGAGCTGCTGGTTGAGTTCGGTGAGCTGCTGGCGCTCGCCCGAAATCTTGCGCACCGCGTGGAGCACCGTCGTGTGGTCGCGACCGCCGAACAGCTCGCCGATTTCCGGCAGGCTCTTCTGCGTGAGCTCCTTGGCCAGGTACATCGCGATCTGCCGCGGCCGCGCAATGCTGGCCGGGCGTTTCTTGCTGTACATGTCGGCGACCTTGATCTTGTAGTAGTCGGCCACCGTCTTCTGGATATTTTCGACCGAAATCTGCCGATTCTGGATCGACAGCAGGTCGCGCAGCGCCTCGCGCGCCAGGGCGATCGAGATCTCCTTCTGGTTGAAGCGCGAGTACGCGAGGATCTTGCGCAGGGCGCCTTCGAGCTCGCGCACGTTGGAGCGCACGTTCTTGGCCACGAAGAAGGCGACTTCCTCGGGCATTTCGGTGCCTTCGACGCGCGCCTTGTTGATCAGAATGGCCACGCGCATCTCGAGCTCGGGCGGCTCGATCGCCACCGTGAGGCCCGAATCGAAGCGCGACACCAGCCGCTCGTGGATGTCGGCCAGACCCTTGGGATAGGTGTCGCTGGTCATCACGATGTGCGACTTCTTGGCCAGCAGGGCCTCGAACGCGTTGAAGAACTCTTCCTGCGTGCGGTCCTTGTTGGCGAAGAACTGCACGTCGTCGATCAGCAGCAGATCGAGCGAGTGGTAGCGCTCCTTGAACTCATCGAAAGTCTTGCGCTGATAGGCCTTGACCACATCCGACACGAACTGCTCGGCGTGGATGTAGAGAACTTTCGAATCCGGCCGGTCGGCCAGCAGCCGATTGCCCACCGCGTGCATCAGGTGGGTCTTGCCCAGGCCGACGCCGCCGTAGATGAAGAGCGGGTTGTACAGGTGGCCCGGCATGCCGGCCACGTGCATCGCCGCGGCGCGCGCCATGCGGTTGGCCGTGCCCTCGACCAGGGTGTCGAAAGTGAGCCCCGAATTGAGGCGGTTCTTGAAGCCGGCGGCGGCCGGCTCCTCGCCCGGGCCGGCCACGTCGCGCGGCACATCCGTTTCGGCCATGATGGCCATGGGAGCAACGCGGACGGGGGCTTCACGCGGAGCGAGCGCTAACTCGATGGTGACCGGCTGGCCGTACATCTTCTCGGCCATGGCCGCAATCTTGCCGGCGTACTGGGCACGGATCCAGTCGAGCTTGAAGCGGTTGGCGACGAACACCGTCATGCGCGAAAGGTCGTCGGCGACCTGCGCGTTGAGGGGTTTGATCCAGGTATTGAACTGCTGCTCGGACAGCTCCTGCGCGAGCTGGTCGACGCAGGCTTGCCACAGGCTTTCGCCGATGCCGTCAGTCGACATGGGTGCTTGAAAAAGTGAGGAAACCTTCGGGCATTTCTTGTATAGGTATTGTGGATATTCTCTGCTGGAAGGCGCCCGGCATTCTAACTTGTCAAAACCTTATCCACATGCTGCGCTGCACATGGAAAGGCCCGCAAATCCAGTCGAAGATTGTTCCCGCGGCCAATGTTTGCGATAATTGCGGGTTTCCCTGAAAAGCCTTCACAGCGTCTTTCGGGGGCCATCCGAAACTCGCTCCCCCAGCGCTCGTCGGGTTTGTGCATGCCTTCATGCGGAAACCGGCGCAAACAGGGAATCAGGAAACCATCATGAAACGCACTTACCAAGCATCCAAAGTCCGCCGCGCCCGTACCCACGGCTTTCTGGTCCGCATGAAGACCCGTGGCGGCCGCGCCGTGATCAACGCACGCCGCGCCAAGGGCCGCAAGCGCCTGGCCGTCTGACGGCACCCCACCTGCCGTTGTCAGCCGCCGATACGTCCGCGCAGGCTCCTGCAGCCTCTGCGCCTGGCCCCGCCAGCAGCGACGTTCGCGGCCCGGCTTCTTTGCAGCGGCTCAAGACCCGCGCGCAATTCCAGGCCGTCCTCGCAGGTGCCACCGTGGCGCGCACTGCCCATTTCGCATTGCACCGCTGTGCGCTCGATGTTTCCGCATCGGGCGTCGCTTTGCTGTTTCCGTCCGATGAGGTCTGGCTGGGCGCCATGGTGCCCAAGCGCTGGGCACGCCGCGCGGTGACGCGCAACGCCATCAAGCGCCAGATCTACACCGTGAGCGCCGCGCCCGGTGTTGTGTTGCCGCGTGCCGCGCACGTGGTGCGTTTGCGCGCCGGTTTCGATCGCAAGGTATTTGTGAGCGCCTCTTCGGACAAGCTCAAGGCCGCCGTGCGCGCCGAGCTCCAGCAATTGCTGGCGCGCGCCGGACGTCCGCCAGCCGCCCCTTCTCCTGCACGCGCCTCCGCATGAAACGCCTGCTGATCGGCCTCGTGAAGGGCTACCGCCTGCTGCTGAGCCCCTGGCTCGGGCAGTCGTGCCGCTTCACGCCGACCTGCTCGGTGTATTCGATCGAGGCACTGGAAGTGCACGGCGCGCTCAAGGGCAGTTACCTGACTCTGTACCGCATCGCGCGCTGCCAGCCCTGGTGCCAGGGCGGCCACGATCCGGTTCCACCGAAATCACAGCGTCGCACTGACAAGTCAGGATCGCTGTTTTCGTCTCTTCTCTCCTCCGACAAGAAGTCTTCGTCATGAACGATATCCGCCGCACGATCCTGTGGGTGATTTTTGGTTTCTCGCTCGTGCTGCTGTGGGACCAATGGCAGGTCTTCAACGGCAACAAGCCGACCTTCCTGCCGTCGACCAAGCCCGCCGTCACGGCGCCGGCCGCCGGTACTGCCACCAATAACGGCGTGCCGACCGCGGCTGCCGCAGCCGGTGGCACCGCAGGTGCCGTGCCCACGCAGGCGGCGCCGGCCGCGCCGCGTGAGCAGGTCGTGGTGACCACCGACCTGTTCAAGGCGACGATCGACAGCGAAGGCGGCACGGTCAACCACCTCGAACTGCTCAAGTTCGACGAAGCCGACCGCACCAAGCGCGTCGTGCTGTTCGAAAACGGTTCGCCCGCCACGCGCTACGTCGCCCAGACCGGCCTGCTGAACCCGGTGGCCGGCGACGCCTTCCCCAACCACCTGACGGCCATGACGCCGAAGGCCGGTCCGCGCGCGATGGCCGACGGCCAGAACACGCTCGAAGTGAGCTTCGAAAGCGCCCCGGTCGGCGGCCTGAAGTACATCAAGACCTACGTGTTCAAGCGTGACGACTATGTCATCGGCGTGCGCCACGAAGTGGTCAACGTGAGCGACCAGCCGCGCGACGCGCAGTTGTACATGCAGCTGCTGCGCCACGGCACCGTGGCTGCGGGCACCATGTTCGGCACCAACACCTTCACCGGTCCGGCCGCGTACACCAACGAGAAGAAGTTCCACAAGCTCGACTTCAAGGACATCGCCAAGGGCAAGATCGAACCGCCGCCGCCGGCCAACGACGGCTGGATCGCGATGGTGCAGCATTACTTCGCGTCGGCCTGGCTGCTCAAGGGCGACCCGGCCAGCGAACAGCTGCGTCGCGAATTCCGCGTGAAGGACCTGGGCGACAACCTCTTCACCGTGGCCATGGTGGCCACGCTGCCGAAGATCGCCCCCGGCGCCACGCAGGTCGTGAACAGCGCGCTGTTCGCCGGCCCCGAAGAAGAAAAGAAGCTCGAAGCCATCGCCCCCGGCCTGGACCTGGTGAAGGACTACGGCATCTTCGCGATCATCTCCAAGCCGCTGTACTGGCTGCTGACGCAGCTGCACGGCATCCTGGGCAACTGGGGCTGGTCGATCGTCGCGCTCGTGGTGCTGCTGAAGGCGGCCTTCTACTGGCTCAACGCCAAGGCGTACGCCAGCATGGCCAAGATGAAGGCCATCAACCCGAAGATCATGGAAATGCGCGAGCGGCTGAAGGACAAGCCGCAAGAAATGCAGCAGGAAATGATGCGGATCTACAAGACCGAAAAGGTCAATCCGATGGGCGGCTGCTTCCCCATCGTGATCCAGATCCCGGTGTTCATTGCGCTGTACTGGGTGCTGCTGTCGTCGGTTGAAATGCGCCACGCCCCGTGGATTGGCTGGATCACCGACCTGTCGGCACCCGATCCCTGGTACATCCTGCCGGTCGTGATGACGCTCACCTCGCTGTTCCAGACCTGGCTCAACCCGACGCCGCCCGATCCGATGCAGGCCAAGCTGATGTGGATCATGCCGCTCGCGTTCAGCGTGATGTTCATCTTCTTCCCGGCCGGCCTGGTGCTGTACTGGATCACGAACAACGTGCTGTCGATCGCGCAGCAGTGGTTCATCAACAAGCGACTGGGCGTGCTGGGCAAATAAATAAGCCGCACGGCCTCCGCCACCCGCAAAGGGCCGCATCCGCGGCCCTTTGCTTTTTGCTGAAAGAATCGCGCTGTCATGACCCTCGCCCGCACCTCCGATCCCATCGTCGCCATCGCCACCGCCCCGGGGCGCGGGGCGGTCGGCATCGTTCGCGTGTCGGGTGCCCGGCTGGCGCCGCTGGTCGAGGCGCTGTGCGCCCGTGTGCTCAAGCCGCGCGAAGCGACCTACCTGCCCTTTCGCGATGCGCAGGGCGAGCCGGTCGATCACGGCCTGGCGATTCACTTTCCGACGCCGCATTCCTACACCGGCGAAGACGTGCTCGAGCTGCAGGCGCATGGCGGCCCGGTCGTGCTGCAGCTCTTGCTGTCGCGCTGCCTCGAGGCTGCGGCTGAAGTCGATCCGGCCACCCACCGCCCGCGCCTGCCCGGCCTGCGCGTGGCCGAGCCGGGCGAGTTCAGCCAGCGCGCCTTTCTCAACGGCAAGATCGACCTGGCGCAGGCCGAGGCCATCGCCGACCTGATCGATGCGAGCACCGAAGCGGCTGCGCGCAGCGCCGGGCGCTCGCTGTCGGGCGCGTTCTCGCGCGAGATCCACACGCTGCGCGACGCGCTGATCCACCTGCGCATGCTGGTCGAAGCCACGCTCGACTTCCCCGAGGAAGAGATCGATTTCCTGCAGAAAGCCGACGCCACGGGCCAGCTGCAACGGCTGCAGGCACAGCTGGCCGCCGTGCAGTTGCGCGCCAAACAAGGGGCGTTGCTGCGCGAAGGCATCAAGGTGGTGATCGCCGGCCAGCCCAACGCGGGCAAGAGTTCGCTGCTCAACGCACTGGCCGGCGCCGAGCTGGCCATCGTGAGCGCCATCGCGGGCACCACGCGCGACGTGGTCTCGCAGACCATCCAGATCCACGGCGTGCCGCTGCACGTGGCCGACACCGCCGGCCTGCGTGACAGCACCGACGAGGTCGAGCAGATCGGCGTGGCGCGCGCCTGGGGGCAGATCGAAAGCGCCGACGCCGTGCTGTTCCTGCACGACCTCACGCGCGCCGACCAGCCGGACTACGCCGCCGCCGACGCTGAGATCCTGGCGGGCCTGCGGCGCAAGCTGCCGGCGAGCGTGCCGGTGCTCGATGTGTGGAACAAGCAGGACGCCGCGTCATTGGCCGCGCCGTCGGCCGAAGGCATCGCGTTGTCCGCCAAGACCGGCGCGGGCATCGAGGCGCTGCGCGACCAGCTGCTCGCCATGGCCGGCTGGCGGGCCGTGCCCGAGGGCGTCTACCTGGCGCGCGCGCGCCACGTGCAGGCGTTGGCCCGGGTCGAGACGCACCTTGCGCTGGCGGCCGCCCACCTGGCGGCGCAGGCCCAACTGCTCGACCTGCTGGCCGAGGAGCTGCGGCTGGCGCAGAACGCGCTCAACGAGATCACCGGCGAGTTCGGCGCGGACGACCTGCTGGGTGTCATCTTTTCGCGCTTCTGTATCGGCAAATAGCGACACATGCGTGCGCTTCGCCGGGGAAAGCGTAAACAGTTGTAGCCGAACCTCGGGGCCTTCGCGGATACTTCGGATCACTTGCGGGGGTTGAGAAAAACATGTCCATCCAGAACCTGAGCCGCTCCATTGCGGAGAACCCGAGCGCCGACGCGTTCGCGCTGACCTTGAGCGTCGCGCAATGGGACACGCTCGCGGGCTACTTGCAGCCCATCGAAACAGCCATCGGCGACGTGCTGATCTCGCAGGGCACGCACGACCGCTCGGTGTACTTCGTCGAAAGCGGCGCCATCAGCGTGCACCGCGTCAGCAGCAAAGAGCAGATGCGCCTGGCCGTGCTGTCACCCGGCTCGGTGGTGGGCGAAGGCTCGTTCTTTTCGCGCGAGCCGCATGCGGCCAACGTGGTGGTCACGGGCGCGGGGCGCGTGTGGCGCCTCACGGCCGTGCGGTTCTCCGAGATGTCGAACCGCCAGCCCAACACGGCGCTGGACATCGCGATGGCGCTCGGCGCCGTGATCGCCAAGCGCATGGCGCACCGCTCCAAGCGGGTGGCCGTCACCTGAGCTGAGCCTTCCAGCTCGCCGCGCGCTGCCAGCCGCTGCACAACAACAAGAACAAGTCTTCGTTTCCGATCCTGAGAATTGCTGGTGAGCCATGGCCTTGATCTGCCCGGTCTGTGACGCGGACAACCGCGACGGTGCCAACTTCTGCAGAAGCTGCGGTGGCCGGCTGTCGGCCGCCGACCGCGTGCCACCCCCGGCACCGAGTCCTGCCGACCGCGAATGGGCCACCACTGCACCGGCCCAGCTGCGTGCGCCGACCATTCCGGCGCCGTTGTTCGATCCCGCCGAGTCGAAGCGCGCATCGTCGCCTTCATCCAACGGCTGGATGCCCGAGCCGCCGCCACCACCGCCGGCGGACGAACGCACCGTGATCGTGGCACCGGGGCGCGGAGGCGCCGCATCGTCCTTGCCTCCCTCCCCACGGGTCGCCCGGCCAAAGACGCGGATCAAGGTCAAGCGCATCAAGCCCCCCGAACCGGTGCTGCGTCCGCGCGGCATCGGGCTGTGGCTGGGGCTGCTCACGGTCGCGTTGCTGTTGGTGGTCGCGGGCTGGCTGGGCTATGGGACCGACAACAAGGCGCCCGAACTGGCCGTGACGCCACCTCCTGCCACTGCGCCAGCGCCGGTCGTGGCGCCTCCAGCGGTCGAGCCACCGCCCCTTGCGACCGAGCCGGCGCCGCCCGTGGTCGAACCGCCACCCGCAGAGGCGGTCGCCGAGCCCGCGGAAGCCGCACCCAAGCCGACGCCTGTCGCCAAGCCGCGCAAGCCGGTGACACCTCCCACACCGACGCCCCAGGCCCCGGCCGCCGCCGCGCCTGTGGCGGCCGCCCCGGCACCCGCGCCCGCAACACCGGCCCCGCCGGCCGATCCGCAGGCCCAATGCGGCGACCGCAACTTCATCGCCAAGGCGCAATGCATGGCGGCCCAGTGCACGAAGCCCGAATACAAGTCGCACGCGCAGTGCGAAGCGGTGCGCCGTCAGCAGCGCATCGACGAAGAAAAGCGCAATCCGTCGCTCTTGAACTGAGCGCGCGCCCGCGCTGGCAGCCTCAGCCTTTCTGCAGCCGCTCGATGGCAATCGCCAGCGCGGCGGGCTTGCCCGACAGCACCAGGGTGTCGCCGTCCGACAGCAGCGTGTCGTCGTCCGGCACGCGCGCCTGACCGTCCTGGCGGCGCAGGTTGGCCACGCGCACGCCCAGCGTCGGCAGCGCCATCCGTCCCAGCGTCTGGCCGATGGCGCGTGCGCCCGGCGTGAGCGTGAAGCTGTTCAGGCGCTCGTGATCGATCTCGTCGGCGTTGTCGTCGTCGGCGCCGTGGAAGTAGCCGCGCAGCAGGTTGTAGCGCGCGTCGCGCTGGTCCTGCACCACGCGGATCACGCGCCGCATCGGCACGCCGACCAGCGCCAGCGCATGGCTGGCGAGCATCAGCGAACCCTCGATGGCCTCGGGCACCACCTCGGTCGCACCGGCGGCCTGCAGTTTCTCGAGGTCGTGGTCGTCCTGGGTGCGCACGATCACCGGCACGTGCGCCGCGTGGGCGCGGGTGTTGGCCAGCACCTTCATCGCGCCCCCCACGTCCAGGTAGGTGACGACCACCGCGCTGGCGCGCGCCAGGCCCGCCGCCATGAGCGCCTGCAGCCGGGCCGCGTCGCCGAACACCACCGAATCGCCGGCTGCGGCGGCCTGGCGCACGCGGTCGGGGTCGAGGTCGAGCGCCATGTAGGGAATGCCTTCGCGCTCCAGGATGCGCGCCAGGTTCTGGCCGCAGCGCCCGTAGCCGCAGATGATCACGTGCTGCGCGGTGTTGATGGTCTTGCGCGCGATGCTGGTCATCTGCAGCGATTGCTGCAGCCAGTCGCTGGCCACCAGCTTGCGCACGATGGCGTTGCTGTACATGACGATGAAAGGCGTGGCCAGCATCGACAGCACCATCGACGCCAGCACCGGGTTGGCCAGCCACGGCGGCAGCAGGCTGCGCTCTTGTGCGAGGGTAAGCAGCACGAAGCCGAACTCGCCGGCCTGCGCCAGGTACAGGCCGGTGCGCAGCGACACGCCCGAGGTCGCGCCCAGCACCCGCGCCAGCACCGTCACCAGCCCCAGCTTGAACAGCAGCGGCACCAGCAGCAGCACGGCCACCAGCAGCCAGCGCTCGACCACGATGTGCCAGTCGAGCGACATGCCGACGGTGATGAAGAACAGCCCCAGCAGCACGTCGTGGAAGGGGCGGATGTCGGTCTCGACCTGGTGCTTGTATTCGGTTTCCGATACCAGCATGCCGGCGATGAAGGCGCCCAGCGCCAGGCTCAGGCCGGCCAGCTCGGTGAGCCATGCCAGCCCCAGCGTGATCAGCAGCACGTTCAGGATGAACAGCTCTTCGCTGCGCCGCCGCGCGACCAGCGTGAGCCACCAGCGCATGATGCGCGGCCCGCCGTAGAGCAGCACACCGATGAGGAAGGTCGCCTTCACCAGCGCGAAGCCCAGCGCCTTGGCCAGCGCCTCGGGCGGCGCACCCAGGGCGGGAATCAGCACCAGCAGCGGCACCACGGCCAAATCTTGAAACAGCAGCACGCCCATCACGCGCTTGCCGTGTTCGCTCTCCAGCTCGAGCCGCTCGGCCATGAGCTTGACCACGATGGCGGTGCTGCTCATGGTGAGTGCGCTCGACAGCGCCAGCGTGGTCTGCCACCCCAGCTGCCAGGCCGGCGGCAGCTGCGTAGCGATGAGCAGCGCGCCGACGGTGGCCAGCGCCATGGTCAGCAGCACCTGCAGCAGGCCCAGCCCGAACACGTGCTTGCGCATGGCGCGCAGCTTGGGCAGGCTGAACTCGAGCCCGATCACGAACATCAGGAACACCACGCCGAATTCGCCCAGGTGGCGGATGCCTTCGGAGTTCTGCGCCAATGCCAGCGCATGCGGGCCGATGAGCACGCCGGCCGTCAGGTAGCCGAGCATCGGCGGCAGCTTCAGCGACCGGCAGGCCACCACGCCGATCACCGCGGCCAACAGATACAACAGCGTGAGATCGAACGAAGACATAGGCGCCGATGCTAGAGCAATGTCCGTGCCCCGGGCTTCCCCGGGCCATGTGATCGCCGACCGCGCCCGCCTCGTAAAATCCGGCGATGAGCTCCCGCCCCGCCCCGACCCCCATGGTCGACCCCGAAGCCATCCTGGCCCGGGCACGCGTCACATTCGACATCGAAGCCGAAGCCGTTCTCGGCCTGAAGGCCCGCGTCGGTCCGAGTTTTGTCGAGGCCGTGCGCAAGATCCTTGAAGTGCGCGGCCGCGTGGTCGTGATGGGCATGGGCAAGAGCGGCCATGTCGGCCGCAAGATCGCCGCCACCCTCGCCTCCACCGGCACGCCCGCGATGTTCGTGCACCCGGCCGAGGCCAGCCACGGCGACCTCGGCATGATCAAGTCGGTCGACCTCGTGCTCGCCATCTCCAACAGCGGCGAGGTCGACGAACTCACCGTGCTGCTGCCGGTGGTCAAGCGCCAGGGCGTGCCCCTGATCGCCATCACCGGCCGTGCCGACTCCACCCTGGCGCGCCATGCCGACATCGTGATCGATGCCGGCGTCGCCAAGGAAGCCTGCCCGCTGAACCTCGCACCCACCGCAAGCACCACCGCGCAGATCGCCATGGGCGACGCGCTGGCCGTGGCCCTGCTCGACGCGCGCGGTTTCGGCTCCGAAGACTTCGCGCGTTCGCATCCCGGCGGCGCGCTGGGCCGCAAGCTGCTCACCCATCTGAGCGACGTCATGCGTTCGGGCGACGAGGTGCCGTGCGTGCCGCCGAACGCCACCGTCAGCGAGCTGATGCGCGCGATGAGCATCAAGGGCTTCGGCGCCGCCGCGGTGGTCGAGCCCGACGGCCGGGCGCTGGGCATCTTCACCGACGGCGACCTGCGCCGCCTGATCGAGGCCGGCGCCGACCTGCGCACGCCCAAGGCGGCCGACATCATGCACCGCGACCCGCGCACCATCCGCGTCGACGCGCTGGCGGTGGAGGCGGCCGAACTCATGGAGCAATGCGGCATCACCCGCCTGTTCGTGATCGACAGCGCGGGGGTGATCGTCGGCGCGGTGAACACCAACGACCTGATGCGCGCGAAGGTCATCTGATGCCGCTTGATTTCCAGGCCGAGACCCTGCTGGCCGCGCAAGATGTGCGCATCGTCTTCTTCGACATCGACGGCGTGCTGACCGACGGCGGCGTGTACTTCACCGAGCACGGCGAGACGCTCAAGCGCTTCAGCATCCTCGACGGCTACGGCCTCAAGCTGCTGCGCAAGGCCGGCATCACGCCGGCCGTGATCACCGGGCGTGACTCCAAGCCGCTGCGCGTGCGGCTCGAGGCACTGGGCATCGAGCACGTGCGCTACGGCACCGAAGACAAGCTGCCCGCCGCCGAGGCCATGCTGAAGCAGCTCGGCTTCACCTGGGCGCAAGCCGCCGCCATCGGCGACGACTGGCCCGACCTGCCCGTGCTGACCCGCGTCGGCTTCGCGGCGGCGCCGGCCAACGCGCACGCCGAGGTGCGTGCCGTGGCGCGCTACGTCACCACCGCGCGCGGCGGCGAAGGCGCGGCGCGCGAATTCTGCGACCTGCTGCTGACGGCCTGCGGCCAGTACCGCCCGTTGCTCGACGCTGCCCTGGGACCCCGACCATGAGCCCACAGCTGCAACGCGCCTGGAACCTCACGCGCGATGTGCTCGATCGCAGCACCATCTACCTGCCGATCATCCTGATGTTCGGCGTGGCGCTGGGCACCTACTGGCTGGTGCGCAACGCGCCCAAGCTGCTGGAGCCCACCGTCAAGGCCGCACCCACGCACGAGCCCGACTACTTCATGCGGGACTTCGTCATCAAGAACTTCCTGCCCAACGGCGACCTGCGCAGCGAGCTGCACGGCGTCGAGGGGCGGCACTACCCCGACACCGACACCATCGAGGTCGACCAGGTGCGCATGCGCTCGATCTCGCCCGAGGGGCTGGTCACGCGCTCGTCGGCGAACCGGGGCTTGTCGAATGCCGACGGCAGCGAGATCCAGCTGTTCGGCAACGCCATCGTGATCCGCGAACCGGCGGTCAGCGCGGGCGGCAAGGCGACGCCGAGGCTGGAGTTCCGGGGCGAATTCCTGCACGCGTTCCTCGACACCGAGAAGGTGAAGTCGAACAAGCCGGTCACCCTCATCCGCGGCAGCGACCAGTTCACCGGCGATTCGCTCGACTACGACAACCTGAGCGGCGTGGCCAACCTCACAGGCCGCGTGCGCGGCATGCTGGTGCCGTCGGCCGCGGTGGGCAAGCCGCGCTGAGCGGCTGCAATACAAAAACAAGTTCCCGGGAGACGACCGATACATGACCACCGCCGCACCGCTCGTCTTCATCACCGGCGCTTCCAGCGGCATCGGCCAGGCCCTGGCCGCGTCTTTCTACGACGCGGGCTACCGGCTGGCGTTGGTCGCGCGGCGCACGGCGGAGATCGACGCCTGGGCTACGGGTCGCCAGCTCGACGCGGGCCGCTACCAGGTCTACGGCGCCGACGTGGCGGAGACCGACAGCATCGTGGCCGCCGGCACCGACTGCATCGCGCGCCAGGGCGTGCCCGACGCGGTGATCGCCAACGCGGGCATCAGCATCGGCATCGACACGGCCGATCGATCGGACCTCGACGTGCTGGCGCGCACCTTCGCCGTCAACAACGTGGGGCTGGCCGCCACCTTCCATCCTTTCGTGCAGGCCATGGTGCAGCGCGGCAGCGGGCGGCTCGTGGGCATCGGGAGCGTGGCCGCCATCCGCGGGCTGCCGGGGCACGGCGCTTACTGCGCGAGCAAGGCTGGCGTGGTCGCGTACTGCGAGAGCCTGCGCGGGGAGTTGCGCACCAGCGGTGTGAAGGTCGTCACGCTCTGCCCGGGCTACATCGACACGCCGCTGACGCAGGGCAACCGCTACGGCATGCCCTTTCTCATGCAGCCCGAAGACTTTGCGGCCCAGGCGCTGCGCGCCATCGAGGCCGGCACCAGCTACCGCGTGATTCCGTGGCAGATGGGCGTGGTCGCCAAGGTCATGCGCCTGCTGCCCAATGCGCTGCTCGACCGCGCGGTGCAGGGCCGGGCGCGCAAGAAGCGCAGCGGCGAAGCCTGAGCGTCAGTACCGAACGGCGGGCGCGCAGGCAAAGAAAAAGGCTCCCGAGGGAGCCTTTTGTGTTTGTGTGCCGTGAGGCATGCGAAGAAGTGAACGGGGGTCAGTACCCACCGTTGCCGCCGCCGCCGTAGCCGCCACCACCGCCGCCGCTGCGACCACCGCCGCCACCGCCACGGGGACCTGCGCCGTAGGGGCTGCGGAAACCGCCATCGCCACCACCGCCGCCGCCACCCGAACGACCACCACCACCGCCGCCGCCGTAGCCGCCGCCACCGCCGGAACGGCCACCGCCGCCACCACCGTAGCCGCCACCACCGCCGCCGTAGCCACCGCCACCACCGCCGCCATAACCACCACCACCGCCGCCGTAGCCGCCACCGCCGCCACTGCGGGGGGGACGTGCTTCCATGGGACGTGCCTCGTTGACGACAACGCTGCGGCCACCCAGGGGCTGGCCGTTCATGCCGTTGATGGCGGCCTGTGCTTCCGCGTCACTGCCCATCTCGACAAAGCCGAAGCCCTTCGAGCGGCCCGTGTCGCGCTCCATCATGACCTTGGCGCTGGTCACTGCGCCGAACTGGCCAAAGGCCTGTTCGAGATCACCGTCGCGCACCGAGTAAGGCAGGTTGCCGACGTAGAGTTTGTTGCCCATCAAGGGACTCCTATAAACACATCAAGAAAAGCGATGGAGTCCCGAAAGCATCACTCAAACGAGAGCCGCCGAGCCGCGCGAAACTGACCGATCACCGAGTTGCTCCCTCCCAAAATCAAGAGGGAGGCTCGTGCATTATGGGTGAAATATCAAAAAAGCAAGCATGAATTTGCGTCTTGAGGTAGCGACTTTTGAAGTCAATGGAAGTTAGCGCACGCCTACCTGTTTGGGCCGGGGGAATTGACGATGCGGCTACAATTTGCCGGTCATTGGGGAGTAGCCGCCTTCCGTATACGAGAAGGGCCCGCGTCAACAGACTTGTCCTTGCCCCACGAGGACATGGCGCGTGCAGTGAACACACCTGGCGAGACCTTTGACCGCACAACTTCGGGAATATGGCCGAAGGTGTTGTGCGGTCAATTGCGTCCTTCGGCCCAAGGAACCCCACATCTCTCATGGAAGCTTTTCTCGTTGCAACGGGCGTGGTCGCGCTCGCCGAAATGGGCGACAAGACCCAACTCCTGGCCCTTTTGCTGGCCGCGCGTTTCAGGAAGCCCTGGCCGATCGTGCTCGGCATCTTCGTCGCCACGGTCGTCAACCACGCGTTGGCCGGCGCGGTCGGCAACTACATCACGCGCTGGCTCGGCCCCGAGGTGCTGCGCTGGATTCTGGGCGGCTCGTTCATCGCGATGGCCGTCTGGATGCTGATTCCCGACAAGCTCGATGAAGACGACGCCCCCGGCGTCTCGAAGTTCGGCGTCTTCGGCACCACCGTGATCGCCTTCTTCCTGGCCGAGATGGGCGACAAGACCCAGATCGCCACCGTCATGCTCGCCGCCCGCTTCACGCAGGACTACGCCTGGGTCGTGGTCGGCACCACGCTGGGCATGATGCTGGCCAATGCGCCGGTCGTCTGGCTGGGCGACAAGATCGTGCGGCGCGTGCCGATCAAGCTCGTGCACGGCATCTCGGCGGCGATCTTTCTGGTGCTGGGCATCGTGATGATCATTGGCTGGTAGCAGAAAAAAGTCACAGGGCTATACTTGCCGGGCGCCGATTTGCTTCAGCTTGCGGGCGCTTTATAAATTCTGCTAAAGACGGCTGCCGAACCCGGCTCGTTTTTGGCGAGGCCGGGTTTTTTCATTCATGTCGTCGCCATCACCTTTGGTCGTCACCCCGCAGTCGATGCAGTTCGCAGGCCCGCTGGCCCTGCGCAGCGGCGCCTCGATCAGCGGCTACACGCTCGCCTACGAAACCTACGGCACCCTCAACGCCGAGCGCAGCAATGCGGTGCTGGTGTGCCACGCGCTCAATGCCTCGCACCACGTCGCGGGCGTGTACGAGGGCCAGGCCCGCTCCGAGGGCTGGTGGGACAACATGGTGGGCCCGGGCAAGCCGCTGGACACCGACCGCTTCTTCGTGATCGGCGTCAACAACCTCGGCTCCTGCTTCGGCTCGACCGGCCCGATGCACGTGAACCCCGCCAACGGCCGCGTCTACGGCGCCGACTTCCCGGTGGTCACGGTCGAAGACTGGGTCGACGCCCAGGCCGTGCTGCTCGACGCGCTCGGCATCCAGACGCTCGCAGCCGTGATGGGCGGCAGCCTCGGCGGCATGCAGGCGCTGTCGTGGACGCTGCAGTACCCCGACCGCGTGCGGCATGCCGTGGTCGTGGCCAGCGCGCCCAACCTCACGGCCGAGAACATCGCCTTCAACGAGGTGGCGCGTCGCGCCATCGTGACCGACCCCGACTTCCACGGCGGCCACTTCTACGAATACGGCGTGGTGCCCAAACGCGGCCTGCGCATCGCCCGCATGATCGGCCACATCACCTACCTGAGCGACGACGTGATGAACGCCAAGTTCGGGCGCATTTTGCGCAGTGCCGTCGAAGGCGAAGTGGCGGGGCTCGACTACCGCTATTCCACGCAGGACATCGAGTTCCAGATCGAAAGCTACCTGCGCTATCAGGGCGACAAGTTCAGCGAGTACTTCGACGCCAACACCTACCTGCTGATCACCCGCGCGCTCGACTACTTCGACCCCGCGCGCCACCACGGCGGCCAGCTCAGCACCGCGCTGGCACAGGCCACGGCCAAGTTCCTGCTCGTGAGCTTCAAGACCGACTGGCGCTTCTCGCCCGCGCGCAGCCGCGAGATCGTGAAGGCGCTGCTCGACAACCGCCGCAACGTGAGCTACGCCGAGATCGACGCGCCGCACGGCCACGACGCCTTTCTGCTTGACGACGTGCGCTACATGGGCGTGGTGCGCTCGTACTTCGAACGCGTCGCCAAGGAATTCCAATGAGTGACCTTGCACACCAACGATTGATTGCCGAGCTCGTGCCGAAGGGTTCGCGCGTGCTCGACCTGGGCTGCGGCGACGGCGCCCTGCTCGACCTGCTGCAGCGCGAGCGCGGCTGCACCGGCTACGGCGTGGAGATTGCCGACGGCAACGTGCTGCAGTGCATCCGCCGCGGCGTCGACGTGATCCAGCTCAACCTCGACGAAGGCCTGGCGATGTTCGACGACGCCACCTTCGACGTCGTGCTGCAGATCGACACGCTGCAGCACCTGCGCAATGCCGAGGTCATGCTGCGCGAGACCGCGCGTGTGGGCCGCTTCGGCATCGTCGCCTTTCCCAATTTTGCGCACTGGCCCAACCGCCTGAGCGTGGCGCGCGGGCGCATGCCCGTGACGCGCCGCCTGCCCTACCAGTGGTACGACACGCCCAACATCCGCGTCGGCACCTACAAGGACTTCGAGGTGCTGGCCGGCAAGAACAACCTGCGCGTGCTCGACGCCTTCGGCCTGCAGAACGGCCGCGACGTGCGCTGGCTGCCCAACGCGCGCGCCAGCACCGCGGTCTTCAAGTTCGAGCGGGGCGGCTGAGCACGCCGCCCTTGCACCCACGGACATCGGGTCGGAATGAGCTTCACGCTCGCGCAGCCGGTTCACAGCGAACTGCTCATCAAGAAAAGCCGCTTCATCGGCTGCGTGCAACCGGTGCCCGACCGCGCGGCGGCGCTGGCGGTGGTCGCCTCGCTGCGTGCCGAACATCCGGGCGCCGCGCACGTGTGCTGGGCCCTGATGGCGGGCGGCCAGTCGGCTGCCAACGACGACGGCGAGCCCGGCGGCACGGCTGGTCGTCCGATGCTCGAAGTGCTGCGCCACCAGCAGGTCGAAGGCGCGCTCGCCACCGTGGTGCGCTACTTCGGCGGCGTGAAGCTCGGTGCCGGCGGCCTCGTGCGGGCCTACACCGATGCCATCGCGCAGGCCTTGCTGGGCGCCACCCTGGTGCCGCTCGTGCGCCTGCGCCATCTGCAGTGCGCCGTGCCCTACGCGTTCGAGGGACTGGTGCGGCGCGAGCTGGCCGCCATCGGCGCGGTGCTGGAAGACGTGCAGCACGGCGACGACGTGCGCTTTGCCTTCGCGCTGCCCGCGCCCGAGGCCGACGCCTTCATCGCGCGCCTCGACGATGCTGCGCAAGGGCGCGTCGTCTGGCCGACGGCGTGAGTCGCTTCGCCGGCGCCTTGCCTGGTGTCGGCTCCACCGCCAGGGCGAGCACGCCGCGCGATGCGAGCGCGATCGGCTCCGCCAGGTCGTCGTCGACACCGCGCCGCGTCATCTCGGCCGTCACGATGCCGGTGGGCACGGCCAGCACGCCCCAGCCCAGCAGCATCATCACCGAGGCGATCGCGCGGCCCAGGTCGGTCTTGGGCACGAGGTCGCCGAAGCCGACCGTGGCCATGGTCGAGATGGCCCAGTAGATCGCCACCGGAATGCTGGTGAAGCCGTGCGTCGGACCTTCGACCACGTACATCAGCGTGCCCATCACCAGCACCACGAGCATCACGAAGCCCACGAACACCGTGATCTTGCGGCGGCTGGACGCCACCGCCGACACCAGCGCGCGGTATTCCACCGAATAGCGCGAGAGCTTGAAGATGCGGAACACGCGCAACAGCCGCAGGATGCGCACGTCGATCAGGTAGGCCAGCTCGGGCGCCAGCGCGACGAGAAAGGTCGGCAGCAGCGCCAGCAGGTCGATCACGCCGTAGAAGCTCAGCGCGTAGCGCAGCGGCTTGTTCACGCAGCACAGCCGCGCGATGTACTCCAGCGTGAAAAGAATGGTGAACATCCATTCGAGCCCATTGAACAGAGGCCGCCACTGCTCGCGGATCGACTGCACGCTGTCCAGGATGACGACCAGCACACTCATCACGATCACCGCGATCAGTGTCAGGTCGAACCACAGGCCGGCGGGCGTGTCGGCCTCGAAGATCACGGTGAACAGCTTGCGGCGCCAACCACTCGCCGGCTTGTCGAACCGCGAGTCGGTGGCGGCAGGCGTGGACAGGGCTTCGATGTTCGGGCGAATCAGGCGGGTCATGAGGGCATTGTCATGGGGCCGGGCGACTTATTCAGTTACGCTTCTTGCGCAATGAAGTGCGGCATGCCGCGAGCGCCTTCTTACGATAGTCCCCTTTCTTGAGGAGCTCCCCATTGGCCACACAGTCCCCCTTTTTCGGCAAGCGCGATCGTGACACCGACTCGCTGACTTCCCGTCCCGCACCATTGGTTGGTTCGGGCACCAATCTCTCGGGCACTCCCGTCAATCCCTCCTCGTTGACCGCGCAGGCCGGCCTGGCCCCGGTGGCAGCCGCTCCCGCCGTCAAGGAAGGCGGCAGCAAGCTCACCGTCGGCCCGAACATCAAGCTCAAGGGCGTCGAGATCACCGATTGCGATACGCTCGTGGTCGAAGGCCTGGTCGAAGCGACCATGGATTCGCGCCTGATGCAGATCGCCGAACAGGGCGAGTTCAAGGGCTCGGCCGAGATCGACATCGCCGAAATCCGCGGCGTGTTCGACGGCAACCTCACCGTGCGCGAAAAGCTCGTCATCCACTCGACCGGCAAGGTCACCGGCAAGATCCGCTACGGCAAGATCGTGATCGAAGAAGGCGGCCAGCTGTCGGGCGAAATCAGCTTCGGCGCCAAGGCGTCGTAAGCCAGCCGATGCAGGCCGCCCCTCAGGCGGCCGGCGGCTCCCATCCCAAGCGCTCCAGCAAGGCACCGGCCGCGGCCGGTGCCTTTTCCTTGGCGCCGTTGATGAAGTACACGAACACGTCGCGCGCCTTCGGTGCAGCGGCCCAGCCCTGCGCGCGCTCGGCCCAGGTGTCGAGCGCCTTCGGCCCGTAGCCCGTCTTGAGCTTCGCGTCGGCCATCATGAGCCGCGCATAGGCGACGTCGCCTTCGGGCTCCTCGAACGACGGAAACTTGTCGGCGTCGGTGAACACGGTCGACACCTTGTGCTTCTTCGCGAGCGCCTTGTAGGCGGGCGTGATGAAGCTCTCGTGGCGCACGTCCATCACGTGGCGCAGCACGCGGCTGCCCTCCTTCTTGGGCAGCAGCTCCAGAAACGCCTCGAAGTCTTCCGCATCGAACTGCTTGGTCGGCATGAACTGCCACACGATCGGCCCGAGCTTGTCGCCCAACTCGGCCACGCCGCTGTCGATGAAGCGCTGGACCGACTCGCCCGCGCTCGCCAACACCTTGCGGTTGGTGGTGAAGCGCGAGGCCTTCATCGAGAACATGAAGCCGTCCGGCGTGTCGTCGTGCCACTTGCGGAAGGTCTCGGGCTTGAAGGTGCTGTAGTAGGTGCCGTTGATCTCGATGGCGCTCACCTGCCGGCTCGCGTAGTTCAACTCCTTCGCGTGGGCGAGGCCTTTCGGGTAGAAGTTGTCGCGCCAGGGCTCGTAGGTCCAGCCGCCGATGCCCACCTTGATCCGCGTCGATGTTGCCTTGCTCACGGTGCCCTCCGGGTTGAGATCGCCCGCACTCTACGCGCGCTCGCCGCGAGGCGCAAAATGCGTTTTTTCGTCCCCGCGGAGAACCCCCCGATGAACGCCCCCCTGCACCGTGAAATGCCCGCCGGCACGCTCGACGCGACGCGCGCCCTCTCTGATGTCACCGCCCAATGGGACGGCGACATCGTCAAGCAACTCACCGACTACATCGCCATTCCCGCCAAGTCGCCCGGCTTCGACAAGGACTGGTCGGCCAACGGCTACCTGGAGACCGTGCTGCGCAACGCCGCGGCCTGGGTCGAGGCGCAGAAGGTCGAAGGCCTGAAGCTGGAAATCGTGCGCCTCGAAGGCCGCACGCCGGTGCTGTTCTTCGAAGTGCCGGCCACTGGCACGAACATGGCCGAGACCGTGCTCATGTACGGCCACCTCGACAAGCAACCCGAATTCACCGGCTGGCGCAACGACCTCGGCCCGTGGACACCCAAGTACGAGAACGGCCTGCTCTACGGCCGCGGCGGCGCCGACGACGGCTACGCGGTGTACGCCAGCGTGGCCGCGCTGCAGGCGCTCAAGGCGCAGGGCGTGGCACATCCGCGCATCGTCGGCCTCATCGAGACCTGCGAGGAAAGCGGCTCCTACGACCTGCTGCCGTACGTGGACGCGCTGCGTCCGCGCCTGGGCCAGGTCGAGCTGGTGATCTGCCTCGATTCGGGCGCCGGCAACTACGACCAGCTGTGGCTCACCACCTCGCTGCGCGGCATGGCCAGCGGCACGCTCAAGGTCGAGGTGTTGACCGAAGGCATCCACTCGGGCGACGCCTCGGGCCTCGTGCCCTCGAGCTTCCGCATCATGCGGCAGGTGCTCGACCGCCTCGAAGACAGCGCCACCGGCCGCCTGCTGCCCGCGAGCTTCCACTGCGAAGTGCCTGCCGACCGCCTGGCGCAGGCCAAGGCCACCGCCGCCATCCTCGGCGACGAGGTCTACAAGCGCTTCCCGTGGGCGCACTACGACTGCGGCGGCTCGACCATGTTCGCGCTGCCGACCACCACTGACCCGCTTGAAGCCCTGCTCAACCGCACCTGGAAGCCCACGCTGTCGGTGACCGGCGCCGAAGGTTTTCCGGCCCTGAAGGACGCGGGCAACGTGCTGCGCCCCTACACCGCCTTCAAGCTGTCGCTGCGCCTGCCGCCGCTGGTCGATGCGGCCGAGACGGTGCAAAAGCTCAAGGCCCTGCTCGAAGACAACGCACCCTACCAGGCGCGCGTCACCTTCGAAGGCAGCGGCGCCACCGGCTGGAACGCACCGACCATCACGCCGTGGTTCGAGGACGCGCTCAACAAGGCTTCGCGCGCGCACTTCGGCGCCTCGTGCGGCTACATCGGCCAGGGCGGCACGATCCCGCTCATGAACATGCTGAGCGCCGGCTTCCCGACGGCGCAGATGATGGTCTGCGGCGTGCTCGGCCCGAAGAGCAACGCGCACGGCCCCAACGAGTTCCTGCACGTGCCTTATGCCAAGAAGCTGACGGCCGCCGTGGCCGAGGTCATCGCGGCCCTGCCGGTCGCGCACCGCGCCGCGGCTGCGGAGCCGGTGGCGGCTTGAGCGCCGCGCCGGGCCGCCCCAAGCAAGCTCGCTCCCGCTTGGCGGGAAGGCGCGCAGCGCCAAGGGTGCGCCCATGATCGACGCGCTGCCTTTGCCGCATCGCGTGTCGCTGTCCACGTCGGACGGTGAGACGCTGGCGCTGCGGCGGCTGCCGGTCGCCGGCGCACCCCGAGCCGTCGTGGTCGTGGTGCACGGGCTGGGCGAGCACGCGGGGCGCTATCACGGCCTGGCCAAGCAACTGCATGCCTGGGGCTTCGCGGTCTGGGCGCACGACCACCACGGGCACGGCGAATCCACCGGTGCGCGCGGCGGCCTGCCCAGCGAACTGCGGCTGGTCGACGACCTGGCGTTGGTGATCGACGACGCGCGCCGCGAGAACCCCGGCGTGCCGCTGGTGCTGCTCGGCCACAGCCTGGGCGGCCTGGTCGCCGCGAGCCTGGTGGCGCGCGGCGTGCGGCCGGTCGATGCGCTGGTGCTGTCGTCGCCGGGGCTCGACCCGGGGTTGAACGGTGTCCAGAAGATGCTGCTGGCCGTGCTGCCGCGCATCGCGCCGAACCTGCGCGTGGGCAACGGGCTCGACGACAACTACCTCTCGCACGACCCGGTGGTGGTGCAGGCCTACCGCGACGATCCGCTCACGCACGACCGCATCGGCAGCCGGCTGGCGCGCTTTCTCGCGCACGAAGGCGCTTTGGTGCAGCAGCATGCGGCGCACTGGCCGGTGCCCACGCTGTTGATCTACGCAGGTGACGACCGGCTCGTGCGGCCGGCTGCGAGCCGCGCCTTCGCGGCGGCTGCGGCGCCCAGCGGCAAGGTCGAGGCGAAGTGCTTCGACACGCTGTACCACGAGCTTTTCAACGAGCTGGACGCGGAGCCTGTGTTCGACACGCTGCAGCGCTGGCTCGACCGGCGGTTTCCGGTCGCGGCCGTGTCGACGCTCGCGGCCTGAGGTCGCTCAGGCCTTGGCGGCCAGTGCTTGTTTGCGCTGGGTCTGCGCGAGCCAGAGCAGCGCCGCGCCGGTCAGCACCACCGGCACCAGCGAGCCGTAGTTCAACAGCTGCCAGCCTTGCGTCGTCACCAGCACGCCCGAAGCGAACGAGGTCAGCGCCAGCGTCGCGAACACGCAGAAGTTGAGCGCACCCTGGGCACGGTCGCGCTCCTCGGCCGTGTAGGCCGTGAGCGAGAGCGTCGTGCTGCCGGTGAACAGGAAATTCCAGCCCACGCCCAGCAGGAACAGCGCCACCAGGAAGTGGTGCAGCTCCACGCCCGACAGCGCCACCACGATGCAGCCGAGGTTCAGCGCCAGCCCCACCCCCATCACCGGCAGCACGCCGAAGCGGCGGATCAGGTGGCCGGTGAAGAAGCCCGGCGCGAACATGCCGATCACGTGCCATTCGAGCACCAGCGCCGCGTCGGAAAACGGCAGGCTGCAGATCTGCATCGCGATGGGCGTCGCGGCCATCAGCAGGTTCATCACGCCGTAGCTCAGTGCGCCCGCGGCGGCGGCCACGATGAACACGGGCTGCCGCATGATCTCGCCCAGCGATCGGCCGCCGGCTGCTTCCTTGCGCGTCGGCGACGGGGGGAATTCGATGAAGCGCATCACCGCCATCGAGAGCAGCGCCACCGCCGCCAGCGCGATGTAGGCGCCGGCGAAGGGCACGGAGAGGGCGTCGCGCGTGAAGGTCGCCAGGTTCGGCCCCGCCACCGCACCGATCAGGCCGCCGGCCATCACCATCGACACGGCCTTCTCGCGCCAGGCCGGCAGTGCCAGCTCGGCCGCCGCGAAACGGTAGAGCCCGGCGTTGGCGTTGTAGTAGCCCGCGACCAGGGTGGCGAAGCACAGCAGCCAGAAGTTCTTCGACGACGCCGCGTAGGCGCACAACAGCGCCGAGCCGACCGCCACCGCCAGCCCGATCTGGAACGAGCCGCGGCGGCCGAAGCGTTGCTGCGTGCGCGCCACCAGCCCCGTGCTCAGCGCGCCGCCCACCACGTAGCCCATCACGGGCAGTGTGGCCATCCAGCCCTGCGGCGCGATGCCCAGGCCCACGAGGCCGTTGATGGCGATGAAGGTGACGTTGTTGGTCAGGAGCAGGCCCTGGCAGATGGCCAGGAGCCACAGATTGCGATTCATGGGGCGCGGTTCTACGCGATTGGGCGACGAAGGCAAGGCGCCGGCCAAAAAAAAGCGCCCTCGCGGGCGCCGGAATTCTGAGAATGAAAATTCGCCGGTGGCAGCTCAGGTCGGCTTGTTGCCTTGCAGCAGGCCGCTGAGCGAACCCAGCAGATCGTCCTGGTTGCCGAGGCCTTGCTCGGGCACCTTGCCCTGCGGCGTGAGCTGGTTGATGAGGGCCGGCAGCATGGTGGCCAGCATCGGCAGCAGCATTTGTGCGTTGATGCCGAGTTTGGAAGCGATGGCGGCGATCGTGTCGCCGCCCAACGCGTTCTGCAGCTGATCGCCGGAGACCTGCTTGTTTTCACCGTTGCCGATCCACGAGCCGATCACGTCGCCCATGCCCGCCTGCTCGAATTTCGAGACCATGCCGCCGAGGCCGCCCTGCCCGCCGTTGTTGGCAAGCAGACCGCCCAGGGCGCCGGCGAGGCCTCCGAGATCTCCCAATCCCCCGAGGCCACCGCCCTGCGGTTGCTGCTGTTGTTGTGCAGCGCCTCCCAGCACCTGACCGAGTACCGAATCGAGCAATCCCATGGCGTTTCCTTGGTGTGTGACAGAACCGGCGGCATTTTCCGACGCCCCGGACCGCAAGCCGAAGGTGGCGTGACCACTTTCAAGCTGGCATCGTGACAAATTACTTGGTCCGCGCAGGCCGTTTGGGAAGCAATGCGGGATTGACCCCTTGCACGCCCACCAAGCCCAGCACGGTGACGAGCGAATTCTGCGCGCCTTTCCATGCATCTGTCACGTCGATCGACTCGGCCAGCGAGTGGAATCCGCCCGACTTGCCGCCGCCGCCGATGATGATGGCCGGGATGCCCAGCGAAATAGGAACGTTCGCATCCGTGCTGCCGCCGCGCAGCAGGGTCTTGTGGCCAAAAGCACTGTTGGCGCGCGTCGCGGCCTCGACGATCACCGAGTCGGGCGCCGTGCGGCCACCCGGGCGGTCGCCGATGAGCTTGGTGCTCACACTCAGCGAGCTCACGTTCCAGCGCTTGTTCTCTTCCGCCACGGCCTCGTCGAGCGTCGCAAGAATCTTCTTCTCGGCCTCGAGCAGCGAGGCCATGTCGTCCGAGCGGATGTCGATCGCCATGCGCGCGTCGGGCGCGATGGTGTTCACCGAGGTGCCGCCGCCCACGGTGCCGATGGTGAAGGTCGTCTTGGGGAAGCTGGGCGTGCGCACTTCGGCGATCTTGGCGATGGCGCGGCCCATGCCGTGGATCGCGCTCGGCACCTGGCCGAAGGCGCCGAAGCTGTGGCCGCCCGGGCCCTTGAAGGTGACTTCGTAGCGGTGGCTCGCGGTGCCGAGCACCAGCACGTGGCCATCGGCCGAGGGCTCGAGACCGACCATGCCGTCGATGTCGAGGTGGTCGCGGAAGATGGCCTTCATGCCGCGCAGGTTGCCCAGCTCTTCCTCGCCGACGTTGGCGACGAACATCAGGTCGCCGACGGTCTGGATCTTGTTGTCGTTGAGCACCTTGAGCCACGACAGCAGCACCGACAGGCCGCGCGTGTCGTCGCCGATGCCGGGCGCGAAGAGCTTGCCGTCGCGCTCCTTCACCTTGACGTCGGTGCCGGCGGGAAAGACGGTGTCCAGGTGCGCCGAAATGAGCAGCTTCGGGCCGTTGCCCGTGCCCTTGCGCATGCCGACCACGTTGCCTTCGGCGTCGATCTTCGCGTCGGTCAGGCCGAGCGCCTTCATGCGCGCCAGGAAGGCTTCGGCGCGCTTCTGTTCCTTGAAGGGCGGCGCCTCGATCTCGGTCAGCGTCTTCAGTTCTTCGACCGTGCGTTCGTGGTCGGCCTTGACCGACTCCAGCAGCTTGCGGATCGCGGGCGAGGCCATGAGCTGGGTGTAGGCCTGGTCGACCGCGGGGCTGACCTGCGCCGGCGTGGGCGCAACGGCCTGGCTCTGGGCGTGGGCGGCGGGCACGGCGCACAGCGCGGCCAGAACGAGGGGAGCGAGACGAAACGCGCGGGATGAACGAGGCATGAGGGAGCGGTCCTTCCGGGAGGCGGATTGAACAAGAAAAAGGAAGCGGCCATTGTTCCGCAGGCGCCCGCTTCGCGCCTCGCGGAAAACCCCCCGGAACGGCTCAGGCGCCGATGAGCGACACCAGCGCGGCGAGTGCGGCGGTTTCTGCGCGCAGCACCCGCGCGCCGAGCGTGGCCGGCGCAAAGCCGCGCGCGATGGCGTCCTGTTCCTCGGTGGCGCTGAGGCCGCCCTCGGGGCCGCTGAGCACGAGTGCGGGCTGCGTGGTTGGGGTGCCCGCAGCCACGGCGGCGACGGCGCGTGTGCCGTCGGCCAGGCTCAGCGCCAGTCGCGTCGCCGCAGTGTCCGAGGCGGCAGCACCGCCGAGCCAGCCCGCGAAGGACTGCACCGGATGGATCACCGGCACGCGGTTGCGACCGCACTGCTCACAGGCTGCGACGGCGATGGCTTCCCAGTGCGCCCGCTTCTTCTCCGCGCGCTCGCCCGACAGGCGCAACACGCCGTGCGCGGTGGCCAGCGGCTGGATGCTGGTCACGCCGAGTTCGGTGGCCTTTTCGACCAGCCAGTCCATGCGCTCGTTGGCCGGCATGCCGACCGCGAGGTGCACGGCGCGGATCGCTTCGCGCTCCACCGGCGTGTGAGCGCCGACCGCCACGGCGACCTCGCTGCGGCCCATGCGTTCGACTGTCGCGGCGTACTCGCCGCCCGCGCCATCGAACAGGGTGAGGGTGTCGCCGGGCTGCATGCGCAGCACCTGCACATGGCGCGCGGCGCCCGGCGGCAACGCCAGGCTGGCGCCGGCGGCCAGCGGCACGGAGCAGTGAAAACGGGGCATGCTATGAAATCAGGAGCTGACGGCGCCCGTGGTGCGGGCGCTACAGCGGTTTTCTTTTTCGGATTTTTTCAGTTTCTCTTCAGACTCGGCCGTAGGCGAAGCCGGTGACGGCTGTCGTGCCCTCGACCTCGTCGATCACCCGCACGAGCGGCGTGAGTTCCATGTAGCGGCTGGCGGTGGCGCGGATGTAGGCAATGAAGCGCGGCGTGTCGGCCAGGTAGCGCGGCTTGCCGTCGCGCAGCGTGAGGCGCGCGAAGATGCCCGCGACCTTGAGGTGGCGCTGCAGGCCCATCCATTCGACCGCGCGGTAGAAGGCGCCGAAATCTTCATCGACCGGCAGGCCCGCCTTGCGCGCGGCGTTCCAGTAGCGGATGGTGATGTCGAGCACGAACTCTTCGTCCCAACTGAGGAAGGCGTCGCGCATCAGGCTGGCGATGTCGTAGCTAATCGGGCCGTAGACGGCGTCCTGGAAGTCGAGCACGCCCAGTGGTTGGCCGGCATCGCTGCCGATCATGAGGTTGCGCGGCATGAAGTCGCGGTGCACGTAGACGCTCGACGAGGCCAGGTTGTTCTCGACGATCAGCGCGAAGGCGCGGTCCAGCCGCTCCTTCAGTTGGCCTTCGACGGCCACGCCGCGGTGCTTGCCGATGTACCACTCGGGAAAGAGCGCCAGTTCGCGCTCGAGCAGCGCCCGGTCGTAGGGCGGCAGCACGCCGGGCTTGGAGGCCAGCTGCCAGCGGATCAGCGCGTCGATGGCCTGGTCGTAGAGCGGCCGGTTGGCGTCGGGCTGGGCCGGGTCGATCACGTCGAGCATGGTCTGGTGGCCCAGGTCGTCCAGCAGCAGGAAGCCGTGGTCGCGGTCCCATTCGAGCACCTGCGGCGCCGTCACGCCCGCCTCGGTCATCAACTGTGCCACCTGCACGAAGGGGGCGCTGTTTTCCTTGTCGGGCGGCGCATCCATCACGATGCGCGTGCGGCCGTCAGTGGTGTCGAGGCGGAAGTAGCGGCGGAAGCTGGCGTCGGCCGAGGCCAGCCGGACGGTGTCCGGGCGCAGTTGCCGGGTGTCGGCGATGCCGGCCAGCCAGCCCCGGAACGCTTCGGCCCGCTGCGGATCTGTCCAGAGAATGGCCTGAGCGGGGTGTGGGGTCGTGGACGCCGGGGTCGAAGGTGCTGTCATGGATAATCAATTCTACAAATCCGCCTGGCGCGGCCCCCCTGTTCAAGGCCGATCCGGCCGGGCGGGGTGGCTGCCGGACCCCCGCAACCCGCCGGCTTGCCGCGCCGTCCCGACGATTTTTCGTTCCGAATCGATGCCTACGACCCCACGCGCTGCCCTGCGACGTTCGAGCCCGCCGCTGCCACTGGCCGTGCTGTCGCTGGCGCTGCTGCACGCGCATGGCGCCTTTGCCCAGCAGGCCGGTGTGCTTGACGGGCCGCTCACGCTGAAGCGCACGCCGCTGCTCACCGAGACACTCACGCCCGCGCAACGCAGCCAGCTGCCCAGCCTCGTCACCGGCGACCGCATTTCCGGCCGCCCCGACCTCGAGACCGTGGTCGAGGGCAACGCCACGCTGCGCCGCGGCCCGCTCGCCATCACGGCCGACCGCCTCGAGTACTACCAGCCCGACGACCGCGCCAAGGCCACCGGCAACGTGCGGGTCAACCAGGCCGGCAACGTGTACGAAGGTCCCGAGCTCGAACTCAAGCTCGAGACCTTCGAGGGCTTCTTCAACAACGTGCGCTATCGCTTCCTCTCGACCGGTGGTCACGGCGAGGCCGAGCGCATCGACTTCGTCGACTCCAACGTCTCGATCGCGCGGCGCGCCAGCTACACCACCTGCCGCCGCGAAGACTTCCCCGGCTGGATGCCGGCCTGGCTGCTGACCGCCGCCACGCTGACCACCGACACCGAGGAAAACGAGGGCATCGCCATCGATGCGCGGATGAGCTTCATGGGCCTCACGACGCCGCCGATTCCGCGCGTGACCTTCCCGCTGTCGAACGAGCGCAAGAGCGGCCTGCTGCCGCCCACCATCGGGCTGGACAACACCAACGGCTTCGAGGTCGCGCAGCCCTACTACTGGAACATCGCGCCCAACCGCGACGCCACCATCACGCCCACGCTGATGAGCAAGCGCGGACTCAACCTGGCCAACGAATTCCGCTACCTCGAGAAGGACTACAGCGGCAGCATCCGCCTGGACCTGATGGGCAGCGACCGCCTCGTGGGCCAGCGCTACAACGAGGCGCGCGCCGAGCAGCTGCAGAGGTTCAACAACGGCGAGATCGCGCTCAAGGACCTGAACCTCGGCAAGCAGCCCGACAGCAGCAAGCGCTGGGGCCTGTGGCTCAACCATCGCCACGACTTCGATGCCAAGGCGCTGGGGCTCGACTCGCTGTCGGCCAGCCTCACGATCAACCGTGTCAGCGACAACGACTACTGGCGCGACTTCACGCGCACGCCGACGCTGGCACAGCGCCAACTGCCGAACGAGGGCTCGCTGAACTGGGTCAAGGGCGACTGGAGCGGCGCCGTGCGCGCCCTGCGTTACCAGACGTTGCAGTACAACCTGTCGCCGGTCGTGCCCTCGTATGACCGCGTGCCGCAGATCACGGCCAACTACGCCAAGTACGACTGGCACGGTTTCGACGTCTCGCTGAACACCGACTACTCGCGTTTTCGCGTCAACACCATCCTGGCCGGCCAGCCTGGCTTCGACTTGCTCCAGCAGTCGCAGCCTGACGGCGACCGCGTGTTCGCGCAGGCGGCGATCAGCCGGCCGTTCCTCACGCCGAGTTCGTTCGTCATTCCCAAGCTGCAGCTGCACGCGACCTCGTACAACTACTACCTGCCGCAGTCGTCCATTCCGAAGGTGTCGGTCAATGGCATCGACTACGTGAACGGGATGCCGTACAACCCGAGCCAGCTGTACTTCTTCCAGACCTCGTCGAACCGCGTCGTGCCGACCTTCAGCCTCGACAGCGGCCTGATCTTCGAGCGCGACGCCAACTACTTCGGCCGCGCCTTCCGCCAGACGCTGGAGCCGCGCGCGTACTACGTGTACACGCCGTACCGCAACCAGAGCATGCTGCCGAACTACGATTCGGCCGCCAACGACTTCAGCTTTGCGACCATCTACACCGAGAACGCGTTCTCGGGCGCCGACCGCATCTCGGACACCAACGCGCTCACGCTGGGCGTCACGTCGCGCCTGATCGACCCCGGCACCGGCGTCGAAGCCGTGCGCTTCGGCATTGCGCAGCGCTTCCGCTACGCCGACCAGAAAGTCACGCTGCCGGGCATCGCGCCGGTCACCGACCGCACCAGCGACTTGCTGCTGGGCGCCCAGATCAACTGGACGCCCAAGTGGAGCCTGGACACGCTGCTCCAGTACAACCCCGATTCGCGCCGGTCCACGCGCAGCGCGATCAGCGCGCGCTACAACCCGGGGCCGTACCGCAACCTCAGCGCCGCCTTCCGCTACCAGGCGCCGAGCACACCCACGGCCACCGATGGCAACAAGTCGATCGACTTCGGCTGGCAATGGCCGCTCAACGACCTGTGGGGCGACAAAGGCAAGGACCTCGGTCCGGGCAAGGGCGAAGGCGGCGGACGCTGGTACGCCGTGGGCCGCCTCAACTACAGCCTGCAGGACAAGAAGCTCACGGACGGCGTGCTCGGGGTCGAGTACGACGGCTGCTGCTGGATCAGCCGCGTGGTGCTGCAACGCATCACCACCGGCCAAGTCACGGCCAACACCCGCATCATGTTCCAGCTCGAATTCGTCGGGTTCTCCGCCATCGGATCGAGCCCGATGCAGGCCCTGCGGCAGAACGTGCAGCGCTACCAGCCGCTGCGTCAACCGACCGAAGCCCCGAGCCGCTTCACCAATTACGACTGAAACGACGACCGTTCACGCCATGAAACACATCCGTTCCCTCCTCACCCTGGGTTGCCTTGCGGCCATCGCCGCAACGGCCGGCGCACAGGGCTTTCGTTCCGGCAGCGGCATCACGGACATCATGCGCGCCGGTCCCCGCATCGTGCCGCCGACGGCCCGCCCTGCCGCTCCCACGGCGGCGCCGGTGCAGCGCGCCGCCGAGTACATCGTGGCGCTGGTCAACTCCGAGCCCATCACCAACACCGAGGTGCAGTCGCGCGTCACGCGCCTGATCCGCGAGAACCCGGACGCCGAGCGCGTGCCGCGCGCCGAACTCACGCGCCTCGTGCTGGAGCGCCTGATCACCGAGCGCGCGCAGCTGCAGCTCGCGAAGGAAAACGGCATCAAGGTCGATGACGTGGCGATCGACCAGGCCGAACAGACCGTGGCCCGCCAGAACGAGATCAGCCTCACCGAGCTGCGCAGCCGTGTCGTGGCCGAGGGCATCTCGCCGCGCGAATTCCGCAACGACCTGCGCGACCAGTTGCTGCTCACGCGCCTGCGCGACCGCGAAGTCGAGTCGAAGGTCAAGATCAGCGACACCGAGGCCGACGAGTACCTGCGCGACCAGCGCGAGAGCGCCGTCAAGAACAACGCGCTGCTCAACCTCAACATCGCCCAGCTGCTGGTGGCCGTGCCCGAGAGTGCCACCGACGCGCAGATCGCGACCGCACAGAAGAAGGCCACCGACCTCGCGCAGCGTGCGCGCAGCGGCGAAGACTTTGCCAAGCTGGTGCGCGAGAACTCCGACTCGCCCGACCGCGCCAATGGCGGCGCGCTCGGCCTGCGCAGCGCCGACCGTTACCCGCCGGTGTTCGTCGAAGCCACGCAATCGACCGCGGTGAACGGCATCGCCGGACCCGTGCGTTCGGGCGCCGGCTTCCACGTGCTCAAGGTGCTGACCAAGGCGCAGGTGGGTTCGTCGGACGCCTCCATCACCCAGACCCAGGTGCGCCACATCCTGCTGCTCAACGACCCCAAGCGCACGACCGCACAGGCGGTGGCGCAGCTGCAGGAATTCAAGCGCCGCGTGCAGTCCGGCACGGCCGACTTCGCCGGCCTGGCGCGCGATAACTCGCAGGACGCCAGCGCCAAGGAAGGCGGCGACCTCGGTTGGTCGCGTCCCGGCCAGTTCGTGCCCGAGTTCGAGGAAGCCATGGACCGCCTCACGCCGGGCCAGATCAGCGACCCTGTGGTGTCGCGCTTCGGTGTCCACCTGATCCAGGTGGTCGGCCGCCGCGAAGCCAAGCTGAGCCAGTCGGAGCAGCGCGAAGCCGCGCGCGCCGCACTGCGCGAACAGCGCGTCGAAGAAGCCTTCACCACCTGGGTGCAGGAAGTGCGCGCGCGCGCCTACGTCGAATTCCGCGAGCCGCCGCAGTCCTGATGGCCGCGGCAGCGTTTTAGGCCGCGATGGCACAACACATTGCAAGAAAGCGGTTCGGGCAGCACTTTCTGTCCGACGGCGGGATCATCGACGGGATCGTGCAGGCGATCGCGCCGCAGCCCGGCGACGCGATGGTCGAGATCGGGCCGGGGCTGGCGGCGCTCACGCAGCCGCTGGTCGAACGGCTTGGCCGCCTCACGGTCATCGAGCTCGACCGCGACCTGGCCAAGCGGCTGCGCGAGCATCCGCAGCTCGAGGTCATCGAGTCCGACGTGCTCAAGGTCGACTTTGCCGAACTCGCAGCCAAGGCCGAACCGAAGCCGCTGCGCGTGGTCGGCAACCTGCCCTACAACATCTCCACGCCGATCCTGTTCCACCTGCTGGGCTACGCCCACCTGATCGCCGACCAGCATTTCATGCTGCAAAAGGAAGTGATCGATCGCATGGTGGCCAAGCCCGCCACGTCGGACTACAGCCGCCTGAGCGTGATGCTGCAGTGGCGCTACGCCATGGAAAACGTGCTGTTCGTGCCGCCCGAGAGTTTCGATCCGCCGCCGCGTGTCGACAGCGCCGTGGTGCGCATGGTGCCGCTCGCGCAGCCGCCGGCGGTCGACGCAGCGCGGCTCGGCGAGATCGTGCAGGTGGCCTTCAGCCAGCGGCGCAAGATCCTGCGGCACACACTGGGCAAGTGGTTGGAGACGCACGGCTTCGAAGGAGCGTTCGACCCGCAGCGCCGCGCCGAGGAGGTGCCGGTGGCCGAATACGTCGCACTGGCCCAGGCCTTTCCCCCATGAAAAATGCCCGTCGATGACGGGCATTTTTTCTGACGAGACGGACTGCAGCAGTTAAGCCGCGGCCAGCCAGTAGCCCGCGTTGAAGGGGCTGCTCATGCGCAGCGCCAGAGGCGACACGTCGACGAGCTTGTCGGTCGGCATTTTCTCGCCGGCCGGCTCGGTGCTGGCGGCGGTGGCCGCAGCGGTTGCTGCCGTGGCGGCAGGGTTGACTTCGATGCCATCGAGGGTTTCAGCGGTGGGCTGAGCCTCGTTCGCCCGTTCTGCTTGGCTGGTAGATGCAGAACGGGCTACAGAAAAGAATAGAAGCAGCGGAACGGGACCTTGCGATCGCCCCAGTAGTCCGAGGCGTCGCGGAAGATGTCGAGCAGTTGCTCGCGCGCTTCCTTGTCGAACTTGGCGTTGGCCGGGATCTGCTCGAGCACGATGACGAAACCAGGCTGCGGGCCCGATTTATGCAGCGGGTCGGTCATGCAGTCGTACAGCGCGTCGAAGTTCTTGCCGAAGTGCGCCGGGAAGGTGAACTGCTGGGCAATCAGGTCGAGCACGTCCTGCTTGGTCTGGGCATTGCCCAGGTTGGCGTACAGGAAGTGCTGGCCGGCCGCGTTGGCGGCATCCTGCAGGTCGTTCACGCGGAACGCGCGGATCGATTGCACGATGTTCGGGCGTACGGCTCGAAGGGATAAGGTCATATCCGCTGGTCTTTCCATAGTCATCATCATCTCGTCGGGGCGCTTCGGGGCGCCGCTCAGGTCGTTGTCATCGCTCATGGCGCAATCCGTCTGAAACTCGCATAGTGATCCGCCGTGTACCAGCAGGCTTCGGGCGCTGCGCGCTGCTCGCCACCGCAAACGATCCGCCGGGCACCGCGGTTGCGCGCGCCGGGCGTTGGCACCGTGTACTCGCGGTAATGCCCGCGACGTGCCGCGGGCAGAATGCGTTCGCGATTGCCGAATACCGTGCCGTCTTTGTCGTACCGGAAGGGGCCACCATCAAGGATGGCCTGGTAGGTTCGCTGGCCCTGGACCGGGAGATCGGTCAGGGCAATTGATTCCTCGGAGGACGTTTTTCCGGCGCCGAACCATCCGCGGGCCTCGGCCCCCGTCGTCAGAGCCACCAGCATCAAGCTGGTGAGCGCAAACTTAGTGACAGAGGACGTGATCGAGGCGTAAGCCGCCATGGGGCACCACAAGAAAAGAGCGGGGGGTTTGAACTGCGCTTAACCTCGGGGTTAACCCGCAAATTCAAGCCCGCGAGTGTGCACCACGCTGGCGAAAATAGCAAGCGACTGCCCAAAGTTTGAGCAGTCGCTGGGACGAAAAGCGACGCCTTAAGTTGGCGTCCACTCTCGCCAAATGGCCTATCTCTCGGCGTTTGCGTCGGCGACTGTCAAGGCCGTCATGTTCACAATGCGGCGAACAGTCGCGCTCGCCGTGAGAATGTGCACAGGTTTGGCCGCGCCGAGCAGAACCGGGCCGATGGCGATGTTGCCGCCGGCCGCGGTCTTGAGCAGGTTGTAAGAAATGTTGGCGGCGTCGATGTTGGGGAACACCAGCAGGTTGGCGTCGCCGGCGAGCGCGCTGTGCGGCATGACGACCGCGCGTTGCTTGCTGTCCAGCGCCACGTCGCCGTGCATTTCGCCGTCCACTTCGAGCCAGGGTGCCTGCACGCGCAGCAGGTCGAGCGTGCGGCGCATCTTGATGGCGCTGGGCTCGTTGCTGGTGCCGAAGTTGGAGTGCGACAGCAGCGCGGCCTTCGGCTTGAGGCCGAAGCGCATCATTTCCTCGGCCGCCATGGTCGTGATCTCGGCCAGTTCCTCGGGCGTCGGGTCGTAGTTGACGTGCGTGTCGACCAGGAACACCTGGCGGTCGGGCAGCAGCAGGCCGTTCATGCAGGCGTACACCGGCACGTCTTGCGGGGTGCTCTCGCAGCCGCCGGGGCGCTTGCCGATCACCTGGTCGATGTAGTGCAGGTGGATCAGCGTCGTGCCCCAGGTGCCGCAGATCATGCCGTCGACCTCGCCCTTGTGCAGCAGCATCGCGCCGATCAGCGTGAGGCGGCGGCGCATCTCGATCTTGGCGGTCTGCACCGTCTGGCCCTTGCGCTCGGTCATGCGGTGGTAGGTCTGCCAGAAGTCGCGGTAGCGGTGGTCCTGCTCGACGTTGACGACGTCGTAGTCGAGCTCTTCCTTCAGGCGCAGGCCGAACTTCTCGATGCGCTGGGCGATGATGGCCGGACGGCCGATCAGCGTCGGGCGCGCCAGGCCTTCGTCCACCACGATCTGCGCGGCGCGCAGCACGCGCTCTTCTTCACCTTCGCAGTACGCCACGCGCTTCTTCGGTGCGCGCTTGGCGGCGTCGAAGATCGGCTTCATGGTGGTGCCCGAGGCGTAGACAAAGCTCTGCAGCTTGTCGCGGTAGGCGTCCATGTCCTTGATCGGGCGCTGCGCCACACCGCTTTCCTCGGCCGCCTTGGCCACGGCCGGCGCGATCTTCATCATCAGGCGCGGATCGAAGGGCTTCGGGATCAGGTATTCGGGGCCGAAGCTCAGCTTTTCACCGACATAGGCCGCCGCCACGCGCTCGCTCTGCTCGGCCTGGGCCAGCTCGGCGATGGCGTGCACCGCGGCAATCTCCATCTCGTCGGTGATGGTGGTGGCGCCCGAGTCGAGCGCGCCGCGGAAGATGTACGGGAAGCACAGGACGTTGTTGACCTGGTTCGGGTAGTCGGTGCGGCCCGTGGCCATGATCACGTCGTTGCGCACCGCATGGGCGTCTTCGGGCGCGATCTCGGGGTTCGGGTTGGCCAGCGCAAAGATCACCGGCTTGGGTGCCATCTTCGCGACCATTTCAGGCTTCAGCACGCCGCCGGCCGACAGACCGAGGAACACGTCGGCACCGGCGATCACTTCCGACAGCTTGCGCATGTCGGTCTTTTGCATGTACTGGCGCTTGTCGTCGTCCATCAGCTCTTCGCGGCCTTCGTAGACCACGCCGGCCAGGTCGGTGACGAACACGTTTTCGCGCTTCAGACCCACCTTGAGCAGCAGGTTCAGGCAGGCCAGCGCCGCGGCGCCCGCGCCCGACGTGACCAGCTTCACTTCAGCGATGTTCTTTCCGGCCACTTTCAGGCCGTTCAGCATGGCGGCCGCCACGGTGATGGCCGTGCCGTGCTGGTCGTCGTGGAACACCGGGATCTTCATGCGCTTGCGCAGCTCGCGCTCGACGTAGAAGCAGTCCGGGGCCTTGATGTCTTCGAGGTTGATGGCGCCGAAGGTGGGCTCCAGCGAGGCGATGATCTCGACCAGCTTGACCGGGTCTTTCTCGTCGATCTCGATGTCGAACACGTCGACGCCGGCGAACTTCTTGAAGAGAACGCCCTTGCCTTCCATCACCGGCTTGGAGGCCAGCGGGCCGATGTCGCCCAGGCCCAGCACGGCCGTGCCGTTGGAAATGACGCCCACGAGGTTGCCGCGCGAGGTGTACTTGAAGGCGTTGGCCGGGTCCTTGACGATTTCCTCGCAGGGCGCGGCCACGCCGGGCGAGTAGGCCAGCGACAGGTCGCGCTGGTTGACCATCTGCTTGGTCGCCGCAATGGCGATCTTGCCGGGAACGGGAAACTCGTGGTACTCGAGGGCGGCACGGCGCAACAGGGCGCGCTTGTCTTCCGGGGTGGGGGTCGAAGGGGACGATGCGGTCAAATCGGACATGTGCCGTTGCTCCTGGTGGCGCTTCTTCTGGGGGCGCCGATTGTAGACCTCGGTCCATACCGCCCTACGCCGCATGGCCTGTGGCAGGCATGACCAAAAGCACGGGGCGCCGTCAAAGCCCTGTGGCAATATGTGCGGCTGGGACACAAACCGACAACATCTCGAGAGGAACGACCATGGCCCTGATGGATTTCATCAAGAAACAGTTCATCGACATCATCCAGTGGACCGAGTCCGGCGATGGCACGCTGGCCTGGCGTTTCCCGATGGCCGAGATGGAAATCCAGAACGGCGCCTCGCTCACCGTGCGCGAGTCGCAGATGGCCGTTTTCGTCAATGAAGGCCAGGTGGCCGACGTGTTCGGCCCCGGCATGTACAAGCTCACGACGCAGACGCTGCCCGTGCTCACGTACCTGAAGAACTGGGACAAGCTCTTCGAATCTCCCTTCAAGAGCGACGTCTATTTCTTCAGCACGCGCCAGCAGGTCGACCAGAAGTGGGGCACGCCCCAGCCGATCACGATCCGCGACAAGGACTTCGGCGCCGTGCGCCTGCGCGCCTTCGGCAACTACAGCTTCCGCATCGGCGATCCGAAGCTGTTCCACACCGAAATCTCCGGCACGCGCGACATCTACTCCGTGGCCGACCTCGACGGTCAGCTGCGCGGGCTGGTGCTGCAGAACATCAGCAACGCCATCGCCTCCAGCGGCCTGCCCTTCCTCGACCTCGCGGCCAACCAGATCCAGTTCGCGACCGCGCTGGCCACCCAGCTGGTGCCCGAGTTCGAGAAGATCGGCATCAAGCTCGAGAACATCACGGTCCAGAACGTCTCGCTGCCTGAAGAGCTGCAGAAGATCCTCGACCAGAAGATCGGCATGGGCATGGTCGGCAACGACATGGGCAAGTTCATGCAGTACCAGACGGCGCAGGCCATTCCGAAGTTCGCCGAAGGCGCGGCCGGTGGCGGCGGCATCGCGGGCGACGCAATGGGCCTGGGCGCCGGCGTGGCGCTCGGCCAGGTGCTGGCGCAGAACCTCGCACAGGGCCTGAGCCCGAACGCGGCGGCCCAGGCCGCGGCCACGACGCAGCAGCCGGCCGTGGCCGTGGTGAGCGCCGCCGACGTGATGACCACGCTCGAGAGGCTCGGCGAGCTCAAGACCAAGGGCATCCTCACGCAGGAAGAGTTCGACGCCAAGAAGGCCGAACTGCTCAAGAAGCTGGTCTGACCCCAGGCTTCGCGCGTTTCGTGTCGCTCTTCCCCGCTCCTTGCAGGGGGCGATGCCTGCGGGCCGGCGTAGCCGGTGCCGCGGTGGTGTCTCCCGCCTCGTTCGTTGTTGCCGTCGTGTCTTCTGCTGTGTGCCATGGCTGAGGAAACCGGCAACCAACGCTACTACCGCGCGCCCTGCCCCGGCTGCGGCGCGCCGGTCGAATTCCGCTCGGCGCAATCGACGCACGCCGTCTGTCCTTACTGCCAGAGCACCGTCGTGCGCCAGGGCGACACGCTCGCGCGCACCGGCAAGATGGCCGAGCTGTTCGACGACTTCAGCCCGCTGCAGCTGTTCGCCGCCGGCCGCATCCAGGACAAGCCCTTCACGCTGATCGGCCGGCTGCAGTACACCTACCCCGGTGGCCGCTGGACCGAGTGGATCGCTGCACTCGACGGCGACCGCACCGGCGTCCTCAGCGAGGACAACGGCGCCTACGTTTTTGCGCTGCCCTTCGACCTGCAGCGCGCCGCGCCGCCGCCAGTCGACCTGCGCGTGGGCGCCACCACCGCCTTCGCCGGCCAGAGCTACACCGTCGCCTCCAACGAGCAGGTGGCGCTGACCTCCGCGCAGGGCGAGTTGCCGCACCTGCCCGAGCTCGGCAAGCCGTTCGCGATGGTCGAGTTGCGCAACGACAAGGGGCTGGTGCTCAGCATCGACTACGGCACCGCCAAGCCCAGCGCGTACCTCGGCCGCTCGGTGCAGCTGGACGACCTGCAGCTCACCGGCCTGCGCGACGAATCCGCGAAGGACGAAAAAGGCCGCAGCTTCAACTGCCCCAACTGCGGCTCGCCCGTCACGGTCAACCTGGCCGACAGCAAGAGCATCACCTGCGGCTCGTGCAACAGCATCATCGACCTGTCGCAAGGCATCGGCGGCGAGCTGAAGCACGCCGAGCAGAACGAGCCGGTGCGCCCGCTCATCGCGCTGGGCAGCATGGGCCAGCTGCAGGGCGCGCAGTGGCAGGTGGTGGGCTTCCAGCACCGCATGGGCCAGGAGCCCGGCGACGACGAGCAGTTCGGCTGGGACGAGTACCTGCTGTACAACAAGAAGCGCGGCTTCAGTTTCCTGGTCGATGCCGAAGACGGCTGGAGCATGGTCAAGCCGACCACCGGCGCGCCCGTGATGGCCGAGAACGGCACCACCGCCACCTACCTCAACAAGCGCTACCAGCAGCAGTACGCCTACAACGCCGAGACCACCTACGTGGCCGGCGAGTTCTACTGGCAGGTCGAGCGCGGGCAGAAAACCTTCAACCGCGACTTTGCGAGCGGCGGTGCGCTGCTCTCGATGGAGCGCTCGGCCAACGAGCTGACGTGGTCCTCGGGCAGCAAGATCGACAGCGGCGCTGTGGCCACCGCCTTCAAGCTCGACGCCAAGAAAGACCTGTTCTCGCGCGGCGACGCGTTGCCCGTGAGCGCCGCGTCCGGCATGGGCTGCGGCACGATCATCCTCGTCATCGTGGTCATCATCTTCGTGCTGATCATGATGAGCAACTGCAGCGGTTCCTCGAGTGGCTACCGCAGCTCGGGCGGTTCGTACGGTGGCTATTCGAGCGGCGGCGGCCACAAATGACGAAGATCGCGCGCAGGCGTTGCGCTCTCATCACTTCTCTTTTTATTGCTACGACTGGAGGTCCCCATGGGAATTGAATGGCTGAAACCGGGCGTGGTCCTCGGATCGCTCGTGTATGCGCTGATCGGCGTGGCGGTCTTCTGGGTCTGCTTCCTCATCATCGACAAGATCACCCCCTATGACCTGTGGGGCGAGATCGTCGAGAAGCAGAACATGGCGCTGGCTTTGGTCGTGGCCGCCATGAGCCTCGGCATCAGCGTCATCGTGGCTGCTGCAATCCATTGAGCGACGCGGCCCTGCCCGCGCGCACCCCGGAGGCGCGGGGGCCGCAACCCGTCGAGATCGCGCTGCTCGCCAGCGTGTTCGTGGTCGCCGCGTGCGGCCTGGTCTATGAACTGAGCGCAGCCGCGCTGAGCTCTTACCTGCTCGGCGACTCGGTGCTGCAGTTCAGCACCATCATCGGCACCTACCTGTTCGCCATGGGCGTCGGCTCGTGGCTCTCGCGCTACTTCGACCGGCAGTTGCCGGCGCACTTCCTTCGCATCGAACTGCTCGTGGCGCTGATCGGCGGCGCGCTGCCGGCGATCCTGTTCCTGGCCAACGCCTACGTGCCGGGCGCGTTCCGGCTGTTGCTGTACGGCCTCGTCGTGGTGGTGGGCACGCTGGTGGGGCTCGAGATTCCGCTGGTGATGCGCATCCTCAAGCGCAACATCGTGCTCAAGGACCTCGTGTCGCAGGTGCTGACCTTCGACTACCTGGGCGCGCTCGCCGTGTCGGTCGCGTTCCCGCTCATCCTTGTGCCGCAGCTCGGCATGATCCGCACCGGCCTGCTGTTCGGCGTGATGAACGCCGCGGTGGCCGTGTGGGCGCTGTGGCTGTTCCGCCATGAGCTGCGCCGTGCCGGCGCGCATGCGGCGGCGTGCTTCCTCACGCTGGCCGCGCTCATCGGCGCCTTCTGGGGCGCCGACCACATCACCACGCTGGCGGAAGACAAGTTCTACCAGGACCACATCGTCTTCAGCGCCAGCTCGCCCTACCAGCGCATCGTGGTCACGCGCGGCGCGCTGGGCCACCGGCTGTTCCTCAACGGCAACCTGCAGTTCGCCGAGCGCGACGAGTACCGCTACCACGAGGCGCTGGTGCACCCCGCGATGGCTGCGCACGGCGCGCCCAAGAAAGTCGCCGTGCTCGGCGGCGGTGATGGCATGGCGGTGCGCGAAGTTCTCAAGTACCCCTCGGTCGAGTCGGTCACGCTGGTCGAGCTCGACCCGAACATGACGCAGCTCTTCACCACGCACGAGACGCTGGCCGCGCTCAACGGGCACGCGCTCTCGTCGCCGAAGGTGAAGGTGGTCAACACCGACGCGTTCCAGTGGCTCCAGCAAGAGGGCGACACGTTCGACGTCATCGTGGTCGACTTTCCGGACCCGACCAACTTCGCCATCGGCAAGCTCTACACCAACAGCTTCTACGCGCTGCTCGACCGGCGCCTGTCGGCCAGCGGCTACGCCGTGATCCAGACCACCTCGCCGCTGGTGGCGCGCAAGAGCTACTGGACCGTGGCGACCACCATCGAGTCGGTCGGCCTGAAGGCCACGCCGTACCACGCGCACGTGCCGAGCTTCGGCGAGTGGGGCTACATCATCGCGAGCCGCCGGCCCTACCGGCTGCCCGATGCGCTGCCGGGCGGCATGCGCTTTCTCACGCCTGCGACGCTGCCTTTGATGTTCGACTTTCCGCTCGACATGGCACGCGTGCCGACCGAAGTGAACCGCCTGTCGAACCAGACCTTGGTCACCACTTATGAGCAGGAGTGGGGCAAGGTCATGGCGCACTAGCCGCGGCATGCAACGGCGCGACTTCCTCGGCGTGGCGGGTGCGGCGGGCGCCCTGGCGCTGGCCGGCTGCGAGGCGCCACCGCCGCCCCTCGAAGGCGGCTTCACCGGCGTCGATGTCGCGCGCGGCCACGCCATGCGCGACGGCGCGCTCAGGTCGCAGGCTCCGGCGACCGTCAAGCGCACCCGCGTCGTCATCGCAGGCGGCGGCGTTGCCGGCCTCGCGGCCGCACGCGCGCTGCGCCTCGCGGGCATCGACGACTTCGCGCTGCTCGAACTCGAAGACACCGCGGGCGGCAACGCGCGCGGCGGCGCGGTCGGCGGCATCGCCTGCCCGCTCGGCGCGCACTACCTGCCCACACCCGGCGACGACGCGCACGAGGTGCAGGACCTGCTCGAAGAACTCGGCCTGCGCCGACGCGTGGCGGGCCGTTGGGCGTATGACGAACGCCACCTCTGCCACAGCCCGCAGGAGCGCTTGTTCTTTCGCGGCGAGTGGCAGGACGGGCTGTTGCCCGTGCATGACGTCGGCGATGCCACGCACGCCCAATACCGCCGCTTCGCTCAGCGCATCGACGCGCTGCAGCACGCCGCGCACTTCGCCATTCCCACGCTGCGCTTCGCCGTCACACCCGAACTGCTCGCGCTCGACGCCGTGCCCTTCGCGGGCTGGCTCGACCGCGAAGGTTTTGACAACGCCCACCTGCGCTGGTACCTCGACTACTGCTGCCGCGACGACTACGGCGCCGGCATCGCGCAGGTGTCGGCCTGGGCCGGCATCCACTACTTCGCGAGCCGGCACGGCTTCCATGCACCGGGCGATGTGAGCGGCAGCGTCAACGACACCAACCCCGACCGCGACGGCGTGCTCACCTGGCCCGAAGGCAACGGCTGGCTCACGAAGCAGCTGGCCGCGCCGCTGGGCGAGCGCCTGCACACGGGCCAGGTCGTCACGCGCATCGCCGAAGGGCGTAGCGGCGTCGAGGTCGACGCGTGGGATGCCGCCTCGAAATCGATGGTGCGTTGGCAGGCCGAGCGCTGCATCGTCGCGCTGCCCGTCTTCATCGCCGCGCGCGTGGTCGAGAACCCGCCGGCGCTGTTGACCAGCGCCGCCGCGCATGTGCGCTACGCCCCCTGGCTGGTCGCCAACGTGCACCTGCGCGGGCCGCTGGCGGACCGCGTCGGCGCCGCGCCGAGCTGGGACAACGTGATCTACGGCACGCGCGGCCTCGGCTACGTCGATGCGCGCCACCAGACGCTCGACCCCACGCCGCGCGGCACCGTGCTCAGTTGGTACCGCCCGCTGGGCCCGAGCAGCTACGACACCGGCGATGGCCGGCAGCTGCTGCTCGAACGCCCGTGGACCGCATGGCGCGACGAGCTGCTGGCCGAGCTGTCGGTGCCTCACCCCGACCTGCCCGCGCTTGCCACGCGCGTCGAGATCACGCGCTACGGCCACGCCATGTCGATCCCGCGGCCCGGGCTGCTCGCGCAGATCGGCGCACACGGCGACCGCGTGGCCGCGGGCCGGCTGTCGTTCGCGCACGCGGACTGGTCGGGCTATTCGATCTTCGAGGAAGCGTTCACGCGCGGCCACATCGCCGGGGCGAGCCTCGCATGAAGACCTTGGTGCTCGGCGGCTACGGCAATTTCGGCGCGCGCATCAGCCGCGCGCTGGCGCAGGACGCGGGCATCGAACTGTGGGTCGGCGGGCGCGACCTCGAACGGGCCACGGCGTTTGCGCAATCGCTGGGCGGCAGTGTGCGCGGTGTGCGCGTCGATGCGCAGTCGCCCGATCTCGCGCAGGGGCTGGGCTTTCTGGGCGTGGACCTCGTCATCCACACCGCGGGCCCGTTCCAGGGCCAGGACTACCGCGTGCCGCAGGCCGTGGCGGCAGCCGGTGCGCACTACATCGACCTGGCCGACGGCCGGCGCTTCGTCTGCGACTTTCCCGCCGCGATGGACGCCGCTTTCCGCCGTGCGGGCCGCACGGCGGTGACCGGCGCCAGCACCGTGCCGGCGCTGTCGTCGGCGGTGGTCGATCACCTCGCCGCCGGCTGGCAAGGCCTGCGCAGCATCGACATCTGCATCGCGCCGGCGCAGGGCGCACCGCGCGGCGAAGCCACGCTCGCGGGCGTGCTCGCCTACTGCGGCGCGCCGATCCGCGTCTGGCAGGGCGGCCACTGGACCGAGCAGCCCGGCTGGGCCCATCCCGCGAAGGTGCAGTTCGCCCGCATGAAGCCGCGCCGCGGCGCCCTGTGCGACATCCCCGATCTCGAACTCTTTCCCGCGCGCTATGCCGGCGTGCAGTCGGTCATGTTCCGCGCGGCGCTCGAAGTCGGCCTGACCCAGCACGCCTTCGCCTTCCTGGCCTTCCTGCGCCGCGCGGGTCTGCTGCGTGCGCCGCAGAAGCTGGCGCCGTTGCTGTATGCGACAGGCGGCGTGTTCGATGCATTCGGCACTGCGCTGGGTGGCATGGTGGTGCGCGTCGAAGGCATCGATGCGCAGGGCGCTGTCGCACGCCGCGCCTGGCACATCGCCGCCGACGACAACCACGGCCCCGAGATCCCCTGCATGGCCGCCATCCTGCTGGCGCGGCGGCTCGCGCGCGGCGATGCGTTGCCGGTGGGCGCGCATGCCTGCGCGGGCCTGCTCACGCTGCCCGAGTTCGATCCCGAGTTCGCGCGCTGGGGCATGGTGACGGATGTGGTCGACGAAGCACCGCCTGCGCCATGACACGCCCTGCTGCCGCTGATGACGATCGCCTGCTGCGCCTGAGCCTCGTCGCCGTCTGGCTCTTCACCGCCATCGCCAGCATCGTGGAACTCGACGGCCAGAGTCGCCGTGTGTTGGCCGACGCGGGCATTGCCTCGCCGCCGTGGCTGGTGCAGTCGCTGATCGTCAGCGGCGCGGCTTCCGATCTTGCGATCGGCCTGGCGCTGTGGCTGCGACCCGGCCGCACCGTCTACCTCGCCGCCTTCGCGCTGATGCTCGCCATGACGCTCGTGGCGACCGTGCTGCAGCCAAGCCTGTGGCTGCACCCGCTCGGCCCGCTGCTCAAGAACCTGCCCATTGCCGCGCTGCTCTGGCACCTGTACCGACGCGCCACGCCATGAACACTTATCTCGTCCTCAAGTGGCTGCACATCGTCTCCAGCGTGCTGATGGTCGGCACGGGGCTGGGCTCGGCGTTCTACATGTTCTTTGCCAACCGCAGCGGCAGCGTGCCGGCGCAGGCGGTGGTGAGCCGGCTGGTGGTGCGCGCCGACTGGTGGTTCACCACGCCCACAGTGATCCTGCAGCCGGTCACCGGCTTCGCGCTGGCGCACATGGCGGGTTGGCCGCTGGCGACGCCGTGGCTTGCGCTGTCGCTGGGGCTCTTCCTGTTCGCGGGGGCGTGCTGGCTGCCGGTGGTCTGGCTGCAGATTCGCATGGCGGCCCTTGCGGCGCAGGCGCACCACGAGGCCACGCCATTGCCGTCGCTGTATCTGCGCTACCAGCGCTACTGGGAGCTGCTGGGCTACCCGGCCTTCGTGGCGATGGCCGTCGTGTTCTGGTTGATGGTGAACAAGCCCGCACTTTCGTTCTGACGCTCGAGACGGGCCGGTGCGCGGGCCTGTGCGGTTTTCACGCAGACTTCACACACAGCGCCGTGGCTTCACAGACCGGGCAGAAACTGCCAGGTGCCAACAAAAACATCAGGGGGAGCTTCCATGCTTCAAGTCGCCAATCGAAAACTCGCGTCGCTCAGCGACGTGCTCTTCACCGGACTGGGCCGCGTGTTCGGTTTTCTGCGTCCTTTGGCACGCGGACTCATCGGTTCCTGGCGACCCCCGGGGTGGCTGCGCATCGTGGGCGCCTTTCTTCTTTTCGGGCTGCAGTGGCTGCAGCAGCGGCTGGCCTGGGTGGTGGTGTTGGCGCTGCTGGTGCTGGCCGGCTGGTTCGCCAGCCCGCATCTGATGAAGTGGTGGCACGGTCTCACGCCCGACCGCGTCGAGCCGGTCGTGTCCACCGCGCAGATCGTGCCGCCACCGCGCACGCAGATCGAAAACGACAAGGGGCCCAACCCGGTCGTCATCAACTTCTCTGCCTCGGTCGCGCCGATTGCGCGCGTCGGCCAGGAGGCGGCCGGCGTCACCATCGAGCCCGCGATCGCCGGGCGCTGGACCTGGGGCAGCCAGAAGAAGCTCGAATTCCTGCCCGCGCAGGATTGGCCGGTCGGCCAGCCCTACAAGGTGCAGCTCGCGAAGGACGCGCTCGCGCCGCACATCGAGATCGAGCAGCGCAAGTACGAGTTCACCTCGCCCGAGTTCAATGCGCGCATCGCGGGCGCGGAGTTCTACCAGGACCCGGTGCAGGCCAACGTGCGGCGGGCGCTCTTCCAGGTGCGCTTCTCGCACCCAGTCAACACGGCCGAGTTCGAAAAGCGCCTGGTGCTGACCTATGACCAAGCCTGCGGCACCGTGATCTTCGGCGTGCGCAATTGCGCGAGCGAGAAGTTCAGCGTCAGCTACGACAAGCTGCGCCTCACCGCCACGCTGCAGTCCGAGCCTCTGCCCATTCCCGAGAAGACGCGCCCCGTCGTGCTGAGCCTCGCAGCTGGTGCGGTCGCGCAGAAGGGCGGGCCCGCGCAGCGCAACGACATCTCGCGCGCGGTCGACATCCCCGGCCTCTTCAGCCTGGCCATCTCCAGCATCGACCCGACCATCGTCACGGGCGAAAACGGCGAGCCCGAGCATGTGATGCACGTCACCGCCTCGATGCCGGTGCACGAGCGCGAAATGGCGCGCGTGGTGCAGGCCTGGCTTCTGCCGGCCACCGAAGAAGCCAAGGGCGACCCGGAAGAAAAATTCGACTGGTCCGCCGACCCCTCGAAGGTCACCGACGCCGTGCTGCGTCGCGCGAAGAAGATCACCCTGCAGCCCATCGCCAGTGAGCGCGAAGTGACCGAGATGATCAGCTTCCGCCTGCCGCAAGCCGAGGGTGGCCGCTACCTGCTCGTGCGCGTGGCCAAGGGCCTGAAGACGCCGGGCGGCTACCAGCTTGGTGCCGCGCGACAGGACGTGCGCCTGCTCAAGATCTTCGCGCCCGAGCTCACCATCATGAGCCAGGGCTCGCTGCTCGCCCTCTCGGGCGAACGCAAGCTGCCGATCCTGGTGCGCGACCTGCCCGGCATCCGCCTCGAGATCGGCCGCCTGCTGCCGCAGCAGCTGCAGCACCTGGTCACGCAGACCAATGGCGATTTCGCGCATCCGCAGTTCAACGGCGGCTTGCAGTCGGACAACCTCGTGGACCGCTTCCAGAAGGAGATTCCGCTCAGCATCCCCGCCGGCAAGGCGCACTACGAGACCGTCGACTTCGCCGAGTACCTGCGCAGCGACGTGGCCGACCGCCGCGGCGTGTTCCTGCTCAAGGTGCAGGGCTTCGATCCCAAGGCCAGGAAGAAGGCCGAAGGCGATGCGGCACAAGTGCAGCCCGAGGAGGAACAACAGGAAGAACAGCCCTCGGAAGGCGAAGGCGACCCTGAGAGCGGCAACCCCGAAGACCAGAAGGACCAGCGCCTGGTGCTTGTCACCGACCTGGGCATCGTCGCGAAGAAGTCGCTCGACGGCACGCGCGACGTGTTCGTGCAGAGCATTGCCAATGGGCAGCCGATCGCCGGCGCATTGGTCGAGGTGTGGGGCCGCAACGGCATGATCGTCGCGTCGCAATCCACCGATGCCACGGGCGCGGCCAAGCTGCCGAACCTCGCGGGCTACCAGCGCGAGAAGGCACCCGTGGTGCTGGTCGTGCGCAAGGACGGCGACCTGAGCTTCCTGCCCTTCAACCGCACCGACCGCACGCTCGACATCTCGCGCTTCGACGTCGGCGGCCTGCGCGCGGCCGGCGTGCCGAACCAGATGACGGCCTACGTGTTCAGCGACCGCGGCATCTACCGCCCGGGCGACACGATGCACATCGCGATGATGGTCAAAGCCGGCAACTGGGCCACCTCGCTGCGCGACCTGCCGCTCGAGGCCGAGATCATCGACGCACGCGGCCTCAGCGTGCGCCGCGAGAAGCTCAAGCTCGGCCCCGGTGGCGCGGCGGAAATCGCCCACACCACGCAGGACACGTCGCCCACCGGCAACTACACCGTCAACCTCTACCTGCCGCGCGAGTCGTCGCCCGGCAACCCCGAGGTGCAGGGCCTGCTGATTGGCAGCACGACCGTGAAGGTGCAGGAATTCCTGCCCGACCGCACCAAGGTCGTCGCCAAGCTCAGCAATGAAGTGGCCGAAGGCTGGGTCAAGCCGAAAGACCTGAAGGCGCTCATCGACGTGCAGAACCTCTTCGGCACGCCCGCGCCCGACCGCAAGGTCGAAGGCACGCTCACGCTGAGCCCGGCCTTCCCGGTGTTCCGCGCGTTCGCGGACTACGCCTTCTTCGATCCGCAGCGCGCCACCGAGAAACAGGTCGACGACCTGGGCAGCGTGCAGACCAGCGCGGAAGGCAAGGCGGAGTTCGACCTGCGCCTGTCGCGCTTCGATGCCGCCACCTACCAGGTGCACGTGCTCGCCAAGGCCTTCGAGCCCGAAGGCGGGCGCAGCGTCTCGGCCGAAGCCCAGACGCTGGTGAGCGACATGCCCTACCTCGTGGGCGTGAAGGTCGACGGCGACACCAGCTACGTGAGCAAGGGCGCCGCGCGCAACGCCACCGTGATCGCCATCGACCCGCAAGCCAGGAAGACAGCCGTGGCCGACCTGAAGATCGAACGCGTCGAGCGCAAGGTGCTGTCGGTGCTCATCAAGCAGGACAACGGCCTCTACCGCTACGAGTCGCGCAAGAAGGAAATCGTGATCGACGAGAAGCCCTTCGCCATTGCCGCGGGCGGCAACACCGTGGCGCTCAACACGGCAGCGCCCGGCAACTTCGCCTACGTGGTGCGCGATGCCGGCGGCATGGAACTCAACCGCGTCGAGTACAGCGTGGCGGGCAACGCGAACGTCTCACGCTCGCTGGACCGCAACGCCGAGCTGCAGCTCACGCTCGACCGCAAGGACTACGAGCCGGGCCAGGAGATCGAGATCAGCATCCGCGCGCCGTACGTCGGCGCGGGCCTCATCACCATCGAGCGCGACAAGGTCTACGCCCACGCGTGGTTCAAGACCGACAAGACCGCCTCGGTGCAGAAGATCACGCTGCCCAAGGACTTCGAGGGCACCGGCTACATCAACGTGCACTTCGTGCGCGACCCGGCCTCGGACGAGGTCTACATGAGCCCGCTGTCTTATGGCGTGATCCCCTTCGCCACGAGTCTGGCCAAGCGCACCGCGAACCTGCAGCTCACCAGCAGCGAACTCGTGAAGCCCGGCCAGACGGTGAAGATGAAGCTCACCAGCGACAAGCCCACGCGCGCCGTGCTGTTCGCGGTGGACGAAGGCATCCTGCAGGTGGCGCGCTACAAGACGCCCGATCCGCTCAAGCACTTCTTCCAGAAGCGCGCGCTCGAAGTGGGCACGCTGCAGACGCTCGACCTGATCCTGCCGGAGTTCAAGAAGCTCATGCAGGGCGCAGCGCCCGGAGGTGACGGCGAAGGCGAACTGGGCAAGCACCTGAACCCGTTCAAGCGCAAGCGCGACAAGCCGGTGGCCTATTGGTCGGGCCTCGTCGATGTGAGCGGCAGCCGCGAGTTCAGCTACACCGTGCCCGAGAGCTTCAACGGCAGCCTGCGCGTGATGGCCGTCGCGGTGAACGACGAGACCACCGCCGCCAAGAGCACCCGCACCGTGGTGCGCGGCGACATGGTGATCCTGCCGAACGCGCCGCTCGCGATGGCGCCCGGCGACACGGTCGAAGTGGGCGTGGGTCTTGCGAACAACATCGTGGGTTCGGGCCAAGGGGCGCCCGTCGCGCTCACGCTCACCGCCTCGGGCGGGCTCGAAGTGGTGGGCGATGCGACGCAGACGCTCAAGGTCAACGAGCGCGGCGAAGCGAGCACCAGGTTCAACGTGCGCGCCAAGCCGGGCGAGCAGGCGGTGCTGGGTTCGTCGGCGCTGGTGTTCACATCGACGCACAAGACCTTCAGCGCGCGCCTGTCGACCGAAGTGAGCGTGCGGCCCGCGTCGCCGTTCGTCACGATGGTGCAGGCGGGGAGCTTCCAGCGTGCGGGCGAGTTGAGCAGCAAGGCCGACCTGTACCCGAACTTCCGCAAGAGCGATGTGGCGGTGTCGGCCGCGCCGTGGGCCTTCGCGACCGGTCTCATGCAGTACCTGGAGGTCTACCCGCACGGCTGCACCGAGCAGATCACGAGCCAGACTTTCCCGGCCGTGCTGCTGTCCAGCCGCCCCGAGCTGGTGAAGGAGATGGCGCGCGGTCGCACCCCCGAGCAGGGTCCGATGCCCGAAGCGCGCAAGACCTTCGAGCGCTACCTCGTGCAGCTGCGCGCACGGCAGACGGCCGACGGCGGCTTCTCGCTGTGGCCCGGCGCGGGCACCGATGCTTTCGCGACGCTCTATGCGGTGCATCTGCTCATCGAAGCCAAGGATCACAAGCTGCCCGTGCCGCAGGACCTGCTGCAAAAGGCGAACACCTATCTGCAGGGCTGGCTCGGCAGCGGCGACAGCTCGCTGGACGGCTGGCGCCAGCGCACGCAGGCGGCCTACCTGCTCACACGCCAGGGCATCATCGCGCCGGCCGCTTTGGCCAACCTGCGTGAAGCATGGCGCAACAAGCAGACGCAAGGCTGGAGCGACGACCTGGGCGCCGTGTACCTCGCCGCGAGCTACCAGCTCGTGAAGCAGGAGCAGGTGGCGAACGAGCTGCTCAACCCGGTGTGGTCCGACCTGCTCGCGCGCACCGAGAAGAAGCAGCGCCGCAACGTCTGGGGCGCGTATTACGACCCGCTGGTGCACGACAGCATGACGCTGCACCTGGTGGGCCGGCACTTCCCGTCGCGCCTGAAGACGCTGAAGCCGGAGGTGTGGGAAGGCATGGGCGCGATGGTGCGCGACGGTTGGTACAACAGCCTGTCGTCGGCCTCGATGCTGCTCGCGGTCGATGCGTACTTCGAAGCGGTGGCGCAGAACGCCGAGGGCAAGCTGACGGCGCAGAGCGTCAACGCGCAAGGCCAGGCCGCGGCGCTGGCGCTGGGCTCGGTGAACCCGATCACGCGTGCCGCGGTGCCGGCCGGTACGGCGAAGCTCAAGCTGTCGAACGACAGCGACTTCAACCTGTACTACAGCTGGGCCGAACAGGGCTTCGAGCGCAATGTGCCCACCACGCCGGTGAACCAGGGCCTCGAGATCTTCCATGAAGTGCTCGATGCCAAGGGCAACCCGATCACCAAGGCCAAGCTCGGCGAAGAGGTCACGGTGCGGGTGCGCGTGCGCAGCCTGGAGCGTGCACAGCTCAACGACGTGGCGCTGGTCGACCTGCTGCCCGGCGGCCTGGAGCCGGTGCTGCAGGCCGTGGGCGACGATGACCAGGCGAATGCCGATGCGCCGATCTGGAAGAAGCGCCTGGGTGGCGGCGGTTCGTGGAAGGTGCAGTACGCCGACATCCGCGAAGACCGCGTGGTGTTTTACGGCGCCGTCGACAAGAACCTGCTCGAAGTGACCTACAAGGCGCGCGCGACCAACGTGGGCGACTTCGTGGTGCCGGCCGCGTATGGCGAGGCGATGTACGACCGGCGCGTGTATTCGCGTTCGGCGGGTGCGCGCTTCCAGGTCGTCGCGAACTGACGCCAACGCAGAGGCTGTGATGCGCTTCAGCGTGAAGTTGGAAAGGCTCAGGAAGCCCGCGCTGTGGGCGCTGGCGGTGGCCTTCCTGCTCGCGCTGCTGCGCTTCTGGCCGCATGCCCCGCTCAGCGAAACCGTCGGCAGCTCGCGCGCCGTGTACGCGCAAGGCGGCGAGCTGTTGCGCCTCACGCTCGCGGGCGACGAGCAATACCGCCTTTGGGTGCCGCTCGATCGCATCTCCCCGACGCTGGTCGATGCGGTGCTGCTCTATGAAGACCGCCGCTTCTACACGCACCCCGGCGTCAACCCCGCCGCGCTCGTGCGCAGCGCCTGGCGCATCGCCAGCGGCGAGCGCAGGCAGGGCGGCTCGACGCTCACGATGCAGCTCGCGCGGCGCGTCTACGGCATCGACAGCCGCACGGCCTTGGGCAAGGTCGCTCAGATCAGCGCGGCCCTGTGGCTCGAAGCACGATTCAGCAAGCGCGACATCCTCGAGGCGTACCTCAACACCGCGCCTTACGGCGGCAATATCGAAGGCGTGCAGGCCGCGAGCCTCATCTACTTTCGCAAGGACGCCGCCAAGCTCAGCCTGCCCGAGGCGCTGACTCTCGCGGTGATTCCGCAGAACCCCGTCAAGCGCATCGCCGAGCGCGGCCGCAATGCCGAACTGCAATCGGCGCGCGAGCGGCTGTGGGCGCTGTGGGCCGAGCGCGACCCGACCGCGAAGCAGCATGCGCCCGATGCGCAGCTCGCGCTCTCGGCGCAGTCGCGCGGCAGCCTCCCCTTTCTCGCGCCGCACGCCACCGACATGCTGCTCGCGCAGGAGCGCGGCGTGCAGGAGGTGCGCACCACCCTCGACCTGCGCATGCAGGCCACGCTCGAACGCGTGATGGGCCAGTACCTGCGCACCCACGCCGACGTGGGCATGACCAACGCGAGCGCGCTGCTGCTCGACGCCTCGACCATGCAGGTGCGCGCGCTGATCGGCTCGGCCGACTGGCACAACGACGCGATCGCGGGGCAGGTCAACGGCACGCAGGCGAAGCGCTCGCCGGGCTCCACGCTCAAGCCCTTCATCTATGCGCTCGCGCTCGACCAGGGGCTGCTGCATCCGAAGACGATGCTCAAGGATGCGCCGACATCGTTCGGCCCCTACACGCCCGAGAACTTCGACCATCGCTTCGCCGGCCCGCTGCCTGCACAGGAGGCGCTGATCCGCAGCCGCAACATCCCGGCGGTGTCCGTGGCCGCGAAGCTCTCCAAGCCGGGGCTCTACGATTTCGTGCGGCTCGCGGGCGTGCAGAAGCTGCAGAGCGAATCGCACTACGGCCTCGCGCTGGTCCTGGGCGGCGGTGAGGTCACGCCCGAGGAGCTCGCGGGCCTCTACGCCACGCTGGCGAACGGCGGCATTTCGCAGCCGCTGCGCTACACACAGCCCGCGTCCGATGAGCGCCCGGCCCAGCCGTTGCGCCTCTTGAGCGAAGAGGCCTCGTTCATCACGCTCGACATGCTGCGCCACACACCGCGCCCCGACACCACGCTGCCCGCGCGCCCCGCCATCGCATGGAAGACGGGCACCTCGTGGGGCTTTCGCGATGCGTGGACTGCGGGCGTGTTCGGCCGCCATGTGCTCGTGGTGTGGGTCGGCAATTTCGACGGCACGAGCAACCCTGCACTCGTGGGTGTCGATGCGGCCGCGCCGCTGTTCCTGCGCATGGTCGATGCGCTGCGCGCCGAGCGGCTGGACCCCGGCGAGATTGCGACGCGCCAGCCGGCCGACCTGCGGCAGGTCGAGGTGTGCACGGCGACGGGCGGGCTGCCCGACGCGCTGTGCCCGGTGCGCACCACGACATGGTTCATCGCCGGCAAGTCGCCGATCCAGGTCAGCAACCTGCACCGCGCGGTGTGGGTCGACGAGACGACCGGCAAGGTGGTGTGCGGGCCGCAACCCAACGCGCGGCAACAGGTGGTCGAGCAATGGGGCAGCGACATGCGCCGGCTGTTCCGCCAGGCCGGCCTGCCGCGCGCGAGCCTGCCGACCGATGGCTGCGAGAAGGGCGAGGCCTCGGAGACGGCACCGCTCATCACCTCGCCCCTGCGCGGCGTGCGGCACACGCTGCGCGTGAAGAGGCCGGAGCCGCTCGTGCTGCGCGCCGAAGCGGCGGCGGGCACGCAGACGATCTACTGGTTTGCCGACGACGCGCTGATCGGCAAGGCGTCGCCTGGCGAAGGCATCACCTGGATGCCGGACATGGCCGATTCGGGCCGGCGCTATGTGCTGCGCGCAGTCGACGACCAAGGCCGCGCCGAGTCGCGCGAGGTCACGGTCGACATCGCGCCTTGAACGGATGTCATGGCTGCGTCACGCGGGCTCGGCATGGTCTCGCGTTTCGACTGAAACCTTTCTCGCTCATGACGCGCCTCGCCTCCCCCTCTTTCATCGCCTTCGCCGCCGCCTTCGCCTGCGGCGGTGCTGTGGCCCAGACCGCCTTCCCCGCCACGCTCGCCGGCCACGCCGTGCTGCCCGCGCAGAGCTTCGTCGCCGCACCGAAGGACGCGCCGGCCGACCTGCAGGTCAGCGGCAAGTTCACGACCGGCAAGCGCGTCGAGGCGCTGGGCACGGTCGAAGGCCTCTCGGCCGGCCGTGGCACCGGCGTGTCGGTGCCCTTCAAGGGCCAACCGCTGCAGGGTCACTCGGGCATCAAGAAGATGGACGACGGCTCGTTCTGGGTGCTGACGGACAACGGCGCCGGCGCGAAGGCCAACTCGCCCGACTTCATGCTCTACCTGAACCACTACAAGGTGGACTTCAAGAGCGGCAAGTTCAACCGCCTGAACACGATCTTCCTGCACGACCCCGACAAGAAGGTGCCGTTTCGCATCGTCCATGAAGGCACGAAGCAGCGCTACCTGACGGGCTCCGACTTCGACCCCGAGAGCTTCCAGTTTGCCGGCGGCGCGCTGTGGATCGGCGAGGAGTTCGGTCCCTTCCTGATCAAGGCCGACCTCAAGGGCAAGGTGCTCGCGGTGTTCGACACGCAGGTCGACGGCAAGGCCGTGCGCTCGCCCGATCACCCCGCAGTCACCACGCCGGGCGCGCCCGGCGGCGCTGTCGATTTCCAGATCAAGCGCTCGAAGGGCTTCGAAGGCATGGCCTCGTCGAAGGACGGCAGCAAGCTCTACGCGCTGCTCGAAGGCCCGGTGTGGAATGCCGAGACCAAGGACTACGAGAAGCTCGACGGCAAGGAAGCGCTGCGCGTGCTGGAGTTCGACGTGGCGTCTGAAAAATGGACGGGGCGCCATTGGAAGTACCCGCTCGAAGCCAACGGCCACGCCATCGGCGACTTCAACATGATCGACGGCACCACCGGTTTGATCATCGAGCGCGACAACGGCGAAGGCACGTCTGACAAGGCCTGCCCCGAAGGCCAGAAGCGTACCGACTGCTTCCACGACATCGCCAAGTTCAAGCGCGTCTACAAGGTCGAGCTGAGCGATGCGAACGTGGGCGGCGCGGTGCGCAAGATCGGCTACATCGACCAGCTCAACATCGCCGACCCGAACAAGCTCGCGCGCAAGCCGTTGAACGACGGCGTGCTCAAGTTCCCGTTCTTCACGATCGAGAACGTCGACGTGGTCGACGCCACGCACATCGTGGTCGGTAACGACAACAACCTGCCCTTCTCCACCAGCCGCGAGCCGAACAAGGCGGACGACAACGAGCTGGTGCTGCTCGAAGCTGGCGCGCTACTGCAGGCGAAGTAAGGCGTACGGCGCCGCCCGCCTTTCAAGGCCGCGCTCGCGGGATGGGCGGGGGCGAGAAAAACCTAGAAGATGAGTATGATTCTCATTCTCCAGGTTTCTCCTCTCCCTCTGTCCCATGAATTTCCGAATGACCTTGCACGCCGTCCGGCGCTCGTCGTGAGCGCCGGCGTCCGTTACCGGATGAGCGTGGCGTCGCGGGCCGTCGCCGCCATCGCGGGCGGCTACGGCGTGGCCGCGCTGTCGGCCGCCGTGCTCGCGCTGGGCCTGCCCGCCCTCTTCGACATGGCGCGCAGCGAAGCCGCGCTGACCGGCACGCTGGCCTCCTTCCTCGTCTACGCCGTGGCCGCGATGTGGGTCTTCGCGGCCCGCTCGGCATGGCGCGCCTGGACCGGCCTCGCCATCGCGGCGGCGCTGCAGGGCCTGCTGTTGCTGCTGTGGACCCAGGGCGGCGGAGGTGCCGCATGAAGGACGGATTCCGCCAGTCGATGGCGTGGCTGCACACCTGGTCGGGCCTCTTGGTCGGCTGGGTGCTCTTCATGGTGTTCGCGGCCGGCACCGCCTCGTACTTCAAGGACGAGATCACCTTCTGGATGAAGCCGGAGCTGCATGCCGTGACGCCCGGCAGCGTGGCCCAGCCGGTCGCGGCCGAGAACGCGGTGGCTTATCTGAACCGCAATGCGGGCAATGCGGCGCGCTGGTTCATCACATTGCCGACCGCGCGCGAGCCGTCGGTCAGCCTGCTGTGGCTCAAGCCCCCGCCGCCGCCCGGTTCGCCGCCGGTGGAGCGGCGCCGCAGCTTCGACCGCGCCACGCTCGATCCGGCCACGGGCCAGGCGATCACCGCGCCGCGCGAGACGCGCGGCGGCGAGTTCTTCTACCGCCTGCATTTCGACCTGCACTACATGCCCGCGCTCTGGGCACGCTGGATCGTCGGCTTCTGCGCGATGTTCATGCTGGTGACCATCGTCAGCGGCATCGTCACGCACAAGCGCATCTTCAAGGACTTCTTCACCTTCCGTCCGAAGAAGGGCCAGCGCAGCTGGCTCGACGCGCACAACGTCACCGCGGTGCTCGCGCTGCCGTACCACGCCATGATCACCTACACCGGGCTGGTCACGCTGATGTTCATGTACATGCCGTGGGGGCCGCAGGTGGCCTACAAGGCGCACGGCGGCAACGACACCTTCTTCGCGGAAGCCTTCCCGGGCGGTGTGCGCACGCAGATCAAGCCCTCGGGCACCAAGGCCGCGCTGGCGCCCCTCGCGCCCATGGTGGCGCAGGCCACGGCCCACTGGGACGGCGCGCCCGTCGGCCGCATCGTGGTGCACCAGCCCAACGACGCCAACGCCGTGGTCTCGCTCGCGCGGGCCGAGGGCCGGCACCTGTCGTACGAGCAGCCGACGATGCAGTTCAACGGCACGACCGGCGCGCTCATCGGCACCTTCGGCGACGTGCCCAAGGCCGCGGCCGAGACGCGCGGCGTGCTCTACGGTCTGCACATCGGCCGTTTTGCCGATCCGCTGCTGCGCGCGCTGTTCTTCGTCTCGGGCCTCGCGGGCTGCCTGATGGTGGCGACCGGCCTGTTGCTGTGGGCCGTGAAGGAGCGCCAGAAATACGCCAAGGCCCTCAAGCAGGGCGGACGCATCGGTTTCGGCCTGCGGTTCGTCGACGGACTGAACCTCGGCGCGATCGCCGGTCTGCCCGTGGCCATGGCCGCCTTCTTCTGGGCCAACCGCCTGCTGCCGGTCGACGTGGCCGGCCGCAACGAGGCCGAGATCCGCTGGTTCTTCATCGTCTGGGGCGCCACCGCCGTGCTGGGCCTGCTGCGCCCGACGCTGCGCATGTGGCAGGCGCAGCTCGCGCTCGGCGCGCTGCTGTTCGCGCTGCTGCCCGTGCTCAACGCCTTCACCGGTCCTGCACCGCTCACGGTCAGCCTGCGCAGCGGACCGAGTTCGGTGGCGGGCTTCGACCTCGTGGTCATCGCGCTTGGGTTGGGGCTCGCGGGGGCGACCTGGCTGGTGGAGCGCAAGCGCCGCAAGGCTTTGGCTGCGCCCAAGAAGGCCGTCAAGCCGCCGCCGACCGAACTCGCTGCTTCGGGGCAGGGGTCGTGATGCCGCTGCTCGGATTGGTGTTCGCGGCCTCACTGGCCGGCTTCTGTGCGCTGAGCCTCGCGATGGATCGCCACAGCGAAGACGTCTTCGGCCGCGGCAGCACGCCGGGCGCCTGGCGCCGATGGCTGCAGCTCGGGGGCACTGCATTGCTGTGCCTGTCGCTGTGGGCCAGCCTGGAGGCAGCGGGCGGGTCGGTGGGATGGGTGTTGTGGCTCGGGGCGCTCACTGCGGCGGCGCTGGCGACGGTGGGGCTGCTGAGCGGGTTGCCGCGCCGTTTTCCGCGCATCGCCGCGGGCGCGACGGTGCTCGCCATCGGGCAGGCGCTGTTCTGCGCGCTGCCCGCCTGACTCACCCCCGCATCAACGCCTCGATCTCATCCGCCTTCACCGGCACGCCCCGCGAAATCAGTTCGCAGCCCGTGGCCGTGACGATCGCGTCGTCCTCGATGCGGATGCCGATGTTGTGGAACTTCTCGGGCACGCCTTCGCCGGGCCGCACGTAGATGCCGGGTTCCAGCGTCAGCACCATGCCCGGGTGCAGGATGCGGCTCGGGCGGTTCTTGATGAGTTCGTTGGACAGCGGGTCCTTGCGCTCGCTCACCTCGCCCACCTGCGTGGGTTCGACATAACTGCCGCAGTCGTGCACGTCCATGCCCAGCCAGTGGCCGGTGCGGTGCATGTAGAACTGAAAGTAGGCGCGCGAGTCGATCACGTCGTCGACGCTGCCGACCTTGTTGCCGTCGAGCAGGCCCAGGTCGAGCATGCCCTGCGCCAGCACCTTCACGGCCGCGTCGTGCGGGTCGTTGAAGCGGTTGCCGGCCTTGGTGGCGGCGGCCGAGGCGTCCTGGCTGGCGAGCACCAGGTCGTACAGCGCGCGCTGCGGGCCACTGAACTTGCCGTCGGCGGGGAAGGTGCGGGTGATGTCGCTGGCGTAGCCGTCGAGTTCGCAGCCGGCGTCGATCAGCACCAGCTCGCCTTGGCGCACGGGCGCGGCGTCGGCGCGGTAGTGCAGCACGCAGGCGTTGGCGCCGGCCGCGACGATGGAGCCGTAGGCCGGGTACTGCGAGCCGCCCAGGCGGAACTCGTGCAGCAGCTCGGCGTCGAGGTGGTACTCGCGCACGTCCTTGCCCTCGCGCAGCATGCGCGCCGACAGCTGCATCGCGCGGATGTGGGCGCGGGCACTGATCTGCGCGGCGCGGCGCATGATGTCCTGCTCGTGCGCGTCCTTGACCAGGCGCATCTCGTCGAGCGGACCGCACAGGTCGCGCTGCTCCTCGGGGCACAGCGCGCCGTAGCGTACGCGCGCGCGCACCGACTGCAGCCAGCCGTCGATGCGGGTTTCCAGGCCCTTGTGGGTGGCGAAGGGGAACCACACGGTGGCGCGGTTCTCGAGCAGCTTTGGCAACTTCGCGTCGAGGTCGTTCACCGAGAAGGCTTCGTCCACGCCCAGCGCGGCGGGGGCGGCGTCGGGGCCGAGGCGGTAGCCGTCCCAGATCTCGCGTTCGAGGTCTTTCGGCGCGCAGAACAGCGTCGCGCGGCCATCGCCCGCCAGCACCAGCCACGCGTTCGGCTCGGTGAAGCCGGTCAGGTAGTAGAAGTAGCTGTCGTGGCGGAACAGGAAGTCGCTGTCGCGGTTGCGTTGGCGCTCGGGCGCGGTCGGGACGATGGCGATGCCGTCCTTGCCCAGTTGCGAAGCGAGGCGCGCGCGGCGCTCGGCGTAGATCGTGGAGTCATTGAGCATGGGATTTCACTTTCGATACGGTGCAAGTCCGGGGTCCGCGGGTACCAGATGTCGCCATGGGAACACATCCTGTGCAAAGTGGCTGACGTAGCCGCCGATCGTTGACTGGATGACCATGAATTGCAGCCCCTGCCGCACGCCCTGCAGCTGCTGCAGCTGGGCCAGGTCGAGGCAGGTGTTGCGCAGCCTCAGCACGCGCAGCTGCGCGCCCACGGGGCTGTGCAGCAAGGCCTCGTAGTCTTCGAAGGCCGTGATGCCACCGGGTGCCCGGTCGGCCGGCCACACCATCTGCTGCTCGGTGGATTCCGAAAAATCCAGCAGCGTGAGACCCGGCAGCTGCGTTGTCGCCGCGGCAAGGTGGCGAATGAAGTTCTGCGTGTCGAAATGGGCGCCGACGCACAGGCTGGTCAGTTGCGGCAGCGGCACGGCGAAGAAGTCGGCGTTCGGTGGGTTCGGCACCGTCAGTTCGCTCAGGTGCGGCGTCTTGCGCACCCAGCGCGCGATGTCGCCGCCTTCTTCGAGGATGCCGTCGCTGGTGCAGACGAGCGACTGGTTGTGGTCCTCGGGCTGCGTCGGCTTGATGAACAGCGAGCGCAGGCGGGGAAACATCACCGCGCTCTCGAGCAGCGGCGTGAACATCCATTCGCGCGAGCCGTTCGCCCCGCTGTCGGGACCGCTGAACGACAGCGAGGTGAGGCAGTCGGCCACGTCCTGCCGGCTCAGGCAGGCGAGCGTTTCGTCAAAGGCGTCGCCCCAGGTCTCGCCGAAATATTCGACATGCCAGCCCTGGCGCATGGGCGCGAGGCTCAGGCGCGTGAAGTCGCTCTCATAGAGCGGCACGGTCAGCGGGTCTTCGGGCGCGCCGTCGTTGCGCTCGGCGGCGGCGGCCAGGGCCAGGTCGTGCAGGCGCTGCGGCAGCAGGCGCAGGGCGTCGGGCAGCGGCGCGAGCGTCGTCATGCGCCCGCTGCCGGCGCGACCCCGGCGTTGAGTTGATGCAGGCGCTGCGGCGTGCCCACGTCGGTCCAGTCGCCGGTGTAGAGCTCGGCGCTCACCTGCTGGTTGTCCATCGCCGCGCGCAGGATCGGGGCCAATGGGGCCTTGATGCCGCCCGGGTTGCCCGCCGGGATGCTGCAGTACGGCGGCGCAAACAGCGCGGCGCGGTACAGGCCGATGGTCGAGAAGGTGTATTTGTCGACCGCCTGGTTCAGCGCGAGCCCGTCAGTCGAGAGGCCGAAGTCGCCCTTGAGGTTGTGCGCCGGGTTCGGCACCAGCCACAGGTGGGCGAGCTTGCCGCTGGCCAGGAAGCGGTCGACTGCGGCCTGGGTGAAGTGGAAGTCGGGCGCGAACACGTCGCCGGCCGCGACCCAGAACACCTCGCCCAGCAGTGGCAGCGCGCGCACGATGCCGCCCGCCGTTTCCAGTGCGCCGCCGAAGTCGCGGCCCTCGTCGGAATACGAAATGGACAGCGCGCCATGCCCGTCCAGTACGGGGTTCGCGCCGAACCGGGCGGCGACCTGCGCGCCGAGCCAGTCGGTGTTGACCACCAGCTCGGTGAAGCCGCCCTCGACCAGTGCTTCCATCGGCCATTGCATGAGCGGCTTGCCGCGCACCTCGAGCAGGGGCTTGGGCGTGGTGTCGGTCAGCGGCCGCATGCGTTCGCCGCGGCCGGCGGCCAGGATCATCGCGCGCACCGCCATCACCGCACCGACCCGGCCACACGGCCGCGTTGCAGCTCGTTGCGTTCGCTGTGGCGGGGCTGGAACAGCGCCACCAGGCACGCCATCAGCGCATGCGCCTTGGCCGAGTGGTCGGCGCCGAAGTTGCAGACGTACACGTCGAGCGTCACGCCGCGCTGCTCGGGCCAGGTGTGGATGCACAGGTGCGATTCGGCCAGCAGCAGCGTGGCCGTCACGCCGCCCGGGCCCTGCGGCGTGGCCGGAAAACCGTGGACCAGTTTGCCCACCGCCTGCAGCCCGGCGGCGGCCACGGCCTTGGTGCAGACCTCGCCGAGCGCGCGCCCGTCGGTGAGCCATTGGAGGCCGCATTGGCAGTCGTGGAGATCGGCGGTGAGGTGCAGCCCTTGCATGGGTGGCAACTCTAGCAGCCGCACTGGGGCACAAGAGAGCATCAGTCGGGTGTTCCCCCTGTATCGCGGCCGGGTGTGGCTCGCCCGGTAAAATCCCGGGTTCTCCCGTATCCCCCACCCACCCTTTTCCCCCGAAAGCCCACTGCCCATGGCAAACCAAGCCCTGATGGCCAACGCGATCCGCGCGCTGGCAATGGATGCCGTTCAACAAGCAAATTCCGGACATCCGGGCGCACCGATGGGCATGGCCGACATGGCCGTCGCCCTGTGGGGCGAGCACCTGCGCTACAACCCCGCCAACCCGCATTGGTTCGACCGTGACCGCTTCGTGCTGTCCAACGGCCACGCCTCGATGCTGGTCTACGCGGTGCTGCACCTCACGGGCTACGACCTGCCCCTGGCCGAACTCAAGAACTTCCGCCAGCTGCACAGCAAGACCGCCGGCCACCCGGAAGTCGACGTCACCCCCGGCGTCGAAACCACCACCGGCCCGCTGGGCCAGGGCATCACCAATGCCGTGGGCTTCGCGCTGGCCGAGAAGTTGCTCGCCGCCGAGTTCAACCGCAAGGACCTGGCCATCGTCGACCACCACACCTACGCCTTCCTGGGCGACGGTTGCATGATGGAAGGCATCAGCCACGAAGCCTGCGCCCTCGCCGGCGCCTGGCACCTGAACAAGCTGATCGCCCTGTACGACGACAACGGCATCAGCATCGACGGCCAGGTCAAGCCCTGGTTCATCGACAACACCGAAGAGCGCTTCAAGGGCTATGGCTGGAACGTCATCGGCCCGATCGACGGCAACGACGCCAAGGAAGTGGCCAAGGCCATCGCCAAGGCCAAGAAGGAAGCCACCAAGCCCACGCTGATCGTCTGCAAGACCACCATCGGTAAGGGCAGCCCGAACCGCGCCGGCACCGCCAAGGCGCACGGCGAAGCGCTCGGTGCCGAAGAAATCAAGCTCACGCGCGAAGCCATCGGCTGGCCCTACCCCGCCTTTGAAATCCCGGCCGACGTGTACGCCGACTGGGACCACAAGGCCGAAGGCGCCAAGACCGAAGCCGCCTGGAACGACACCTTCGCCGCCTACGCGGCCGCGTACCCCGAACTCGCCGCCGAGTTCACGCGCCGCATGAAGGGCGAGCTGCCCAAGAACTTCCACCAGGTCGCCTTCGACACCGTGGTCGCTGCTCACACCAAGGGCGAAACCGTCGCCAGCCGCAAGGCCAGCCAGCTCGCACTGGAAGCCTTCACGGCCGCGCTGCCCGAAATGCTCGGCGGCAGCGCCGACCTCACGGGCTCCAACCTCACCAACACCAAGAGCACCGCCGCGCTGCGCTTCGACGCCAAGACCGGCGCCGTCGTGCTGAACGCGCCCCCCGCACCGGTGGTGCCCCAGGGCGGCGAAGACGAAGCCGCACAAGGCGATGCCGTCGAGCCGCCGCACGGCGAGATCGGCCGCCACATCAACTACGGCGTGCGCGAATTCGGCATGGCCGCCATCATGAACGGCGTGGCGCTGCACGGCGGCTACATCCCCTACGGCGGCACCTTTCTCACCTTCAGCGACTACAGCCGCAACGCCATCCGCATGGCCGCGCTCATGAAGCGCCGCGTGGTGCACGTGTTCACGCACGACTCCATCGGCCTGGGTGAAGACGGCCCGACGCACCAGTCGATCGAGCACGCCGCCTCGCTGCGCCTCATCCCGAACCTGGACGTCTGGCGTCCGGGCGACACGGCCGAAACCGCCGTGGCCTGGGCTGTCGCACTGCAGAACGCCACGCGCCCGACCGCGCTGCTGCTGAGCCGCCAGAACATCGCCTACGCCGCCAAGAGCGACCTGGGCGACATCAGCCGCGGCGCCTACGTGCTGTCCGAGCCCGAGCACGTCGGCCTCAAGAACAAGAAGACCGCAGCGGTCATCATCGCCACCGGTTCCGAAGTGCAGCTCGCGCTGGCCGCCCAGAAGCTGCTGGCCGACAAGAAGATCGCCGTGCGCGTGGTGTCGATGCCTTCGACCACCACCTTCGACCGCCAGGACCTGGCCTACAAGAAGGCCGTGCTGCCCAAGAAGATCCCGCGCGTCGCGGTCGAAATGGGTTGCACCGACGGCTGGTGGAAGTACGGCTGCGCGGCCGTGGTTGGCATCGACAGCTACGGCGAGTCGGCCCCCGCGCCGGTGCTGTTCAAGCACTTCGGTTTCACGGCGGAGAACGTGGCCGCCACCGTGGAAGCGGCCCTGCGCGACTGAGCGTCGCGCGGTTCGTCCTCTTCCCGTCCGATCAAAAAGTTTTTCAACCTTAGGAGCAAGTCAGATGGCTATCAAACTCGGTATCAACGGCTTCGGCCGCATCGGTCGCAACGTGCTGCGCGCAGCCGTGCAGAACTTCAAGAACGACATCGAAATCGTTGCCATCAACGACTTGCTCGAGCCGGAATACCTGGCTTACATGCTCCAGTACGACTCGGTGCATGGCCGCTTCAAGGGTGAAGTGACGGTCGAAGGCAACACGCTGATCGTGAACGGCAAGAAGATCCGCCTGACGCAAGAGCGCGACCCGTCGCAGCTCAAGTGGAACGAAGTCGGCGCCGACATCGTGCTCGAGTCGACCGGCCTCTTCCTCACGAAGGAAACCGCGCAGAAGCACATCGACGCAGGCGCCAAGAAGGTGATCCTGTCGGCCCCCTCGAAGGACGACACCCCCATGTTCGTCTACGGCGTGAACGACAAGAAGTACGCCGGCGAAGCCATCATCAGCAACGCCAGCTGCACCACCAACTGCCTGGCCCCGCTGGCCAAGGTGCTGAACGACAAGTGGGGCATCAAGCGCGGCCTGATGACCACCGTGCACGCGGCCACCGCCACGCAGAAGACCGTCGACGGCCCGAGCAACAAGGACTGGCGCGGCGGCCGCGGCATCCTGGAAAACATCATTCCTTCGAGCACTGGCGCAGCCAAGGCCGTGGGCGTGGTGATTCCCGAACTCAACAAGAAGCTCACGGGCATGAGCTTCCGCGTGCCGACCTCCGACGTGTCGGTGGTCGACCTCGTGGTCGAGCTCGAGAAGGAAGCCACCTACGCCGAGATCTGCGCCGAAATGAAGGCACAGAGCGAAGGCGCGCTGAAGGGCGTGCTGGGCTACACCGAAGACAAGGTGGTCGCCACCGACTTCCGCGGCGACCCGCGCACCTCGATCTTCGACGCCGAAGCCGGCATCGCCCTGGACAGCACCTTCGTGAAGCTCGTGAGCTGGTACGACAACGAATGGGGCTACTCGAACAAGTGCCTTGAGATGGTGAAGGTCGTGTCGAAGTAAGACTTCGCGGCTCTAACGAAAAAAGCGCCCGAGGGCGCTTTTTTCATGGGGCGTCAGCGCGCATGCGCGAGAGGGGTTAACGCAACTTCTCGTTCTTGATGATTTCGCCGCTGAGCGCGGTCGCCATCTGGGTGGCCGCACGCTTGGCGGACAGGCCGAATTCGCCCTTGAACTCGCTGAACTCCGCCTCGCCCCGGCCCGATGCCTTGACGCGGGTGATCTCTGCGCCTGCCGGGCTGGTCACCACGCACGACACATCGGTCGTGAAGTAGGTCGGCGGCCAGGTGAAGGGCGACGGCGAGCCCGAATCGGTCTTGATCTCCGGCGTGAACACCAGCGCGGCGCCCGAGGCCTGGACGACGGCGGCATCGGTGGCCGACGGAATGACCACCACGTCCTGATAGACCGCGCGCAGCGCATCACGGATCGATTTTTCCAGGTCCCGGTACGGGTAGTAGCTGATGCGGTCGCCGCCGCCGCCGGGCGTGATGGCTTGCGTGGCGCGCTGGGCGTCGGTCATGGTGTAGGCGACCTTCTTCTGGATCAGGTTGGCTTCCGTGCGGGGCGGCGCGACGTCGGTACCGATATTGATGGGATGCGCGCAGCCTGCGAGCACTGCCACGGCGACGAGCGCCATGGCGGCGCGGAAAGCTCTGGAAACGATGGACATGAAAGTTCTTCTCCGGGTTCTGTTTTTTTAGGAAGCGAGGGCTGCAGTGAATTGGGGATCGGAATACACCTGCCTCAAGAGCGTGCGCACGAGGTCCGAATAAGCGGCCTGGCCTGCGGGGATGGCCACGATGCCCGCGAAGCTGGACTCGAAGCTGGTGTTCGCCTTGTAGATCTTCTTGAGGCGTTGCGCGCCCTCGCGCGTGACCTCGATCTGCACTTCCATGGCGCCGGTGCCCGTGACGATGTTCGCCACGCTGATTTCATTGTTGAGGATGCGCGCGTCGATCCGTGTGCCGGACTTCGCGTCGTACGCAGAGACCTCCTTGAGGTCGTTCACCAGCGCGTCTTCAAGATATTTGGCGAAAGTGCCGCTGGGCGAGATGAGGCGCGCCCCGCGCAGCGAGAGGTTGTTGACCGGGTCGTTCGGGTCGGTGGGTTGAACCTTCACCACGGCCACGGAGGCCGGTTTGCTTGCCTTGAGCCGGTCCAGGGCTTCATAGTCCGCCGCGTAAGGCGGGGCCTTCAACTGTGCGCAACCTGTGGCCAGAACGGCCAGGGCGCTGAAGGCAAGTCCATGCATGCGAGTCACTGCCACGCTCTCCTCCTTGTGATCGGTATTTTGGAGACGGCACGGTAACACGATGCTACGTATTCAGCATGCACCGTGGCATGCTGGAGACACACGGTGGTGTCGGTTCGCTCAGCGCAATTTCTCGTTGCGCCGGATCTCGCTGCTGAGCTGCGCCGTCATCCGCGTGGCGGCGCGCCGTGCGGCCAGCCCGTAGTCGCCGTTGAACTCGCCGAACTCCGCCGTGCCGTTGCCGACTGCGCGCACGCGCGTGACTTCGGCGCCCGCGGTGTCCGTCACCACGCAGGCGACCTCGGCCGTGAACGCGGTGGGCGGCCAGGTGATCCACGACGACGAGCTCGAATCGGTCTTGATCTGCGGCGTGAACACCAGCGACACGCCCGCCGCTTCGTTGGCCTTGGCATCGCCGGCGGTGCGCAGCACGACCACATTGCGGTAGACCCCGCGCAGCGCATCGCGGATCGACTTTTCCAGGTCGCGGTACGGGTAGTAGCTCACGCGGTCGCCGCTGCCGCCGGCGGTGATCACCTGCAAATCGCGCTGCGCGTCGGTCATCACGTAGGCCACCTTCTTCGGGATGAGGTGCGCGGTCGACCGGGGCGGTGCGGTCTCGGTGATCATCGTGATCGGGTGGGAGCAGGCCGCCAGCAGCACGGCGGTTGCCAGCGCTGCGGCCAGCCGGGGCATCGGAGAAGAAGTAAGAAACGACATGGTGCTTCTCCGGCCTTATTGCGCAGACGGCGCAATGGCCGCAACGAACTGCGGATCGGCATACACCTGCCGCAGCAGCGCCCGCACCAGCCGCGGGTACGCCGCCTGCCCGGCGGGCACGGCCACGATGTTGGCGTAGCTCGAATCGAAGGCGATCTCGCCGCGGTAGGTCTTGCGCAGTTTCTGCGCGGCGTTGCGCGTGACGGTGACTTCGACGTCCATGCGGCCGGAGCCGTTGATCACGCCCAGGTCGAGCTCGTTGACGAGGATGCGTGCCGCGATGCGGGTCGGCGCCTTGGGGTCGTAGACCGAGATCTCGCCCAGGTCGCGCATCAGCGCGTCTTCGAGGTACTGGGCGAAGGTGCCGCTGGGCGACACCAGCCTGGCGCGGCGCAGGCGCAAGGTGTTGACGGTGTCGTTGGGATCGGTCGGCTGCACCTTGCCCACCGCGACCTTGCCGGGGTTGTGGGCCTCGAGCCGGTCGAGCGCCTCGTAGTCGGCGGCATAGGGCGGTGCGCCCAGTTGCGCGCAGCCCGTGGCCAATGCAGCCAGCAGGAGCGCGCCAGTGCGCCAGCGCAGACCCTGCGGTCTGAAGACGATCGCCATGTCTTGAACCCCCTCGTCCGAGATGTCTTCTTCTCCCCGGCGCGAGGGTAGCAGGCATCGCGCCGCGCGCGAAGACAGCGGCGGCGCGGCGCAGCCGACTCAGATCGGCTCGAGCACGTGGATCAGCTTGCTCTCGGTGAACTCCCGGGTCTGGGCGCTGAAGGCGGCCATGTGCGGCGCGACCCCGTGGGCCTGCAGGGCCGGGAGCGAGGCCCATTTCTCGATGACCACGAAGGTGTCGGGCCCGAAGCTGGCCTTCGACGGCGGAACGCCCTGCGCGTCGATCGTGGCCCCGTACTCGATGCAGCCCTCTTCGGCGAGCACGGCGGCGCGGTTGGCGATGAAGGCTTCGAGCAGACGGGCGCGCTGGCCGGGCTTGGCGGTGATGACGGCAACGACTTGGATCATGGAACAGGGTCTCCGGTGAGGTGGTTCAGGGTGAAGGGAGCCACCGAATCTACGAGATCGCGCGCCGACGCGCAGGTCCGGTGGGTGACAAGGCCGCCGCCCGGCCGCCGCATGCACACGCCGCATGCGACACAGTTACCCGCGAGACACACTCTCGCCCCGCCACTGTCGCGCCGAGGTCATAGGATCAGGTCTTCTTCCGCATCGACCAGCCTTTTGCCATGTTCATCGTCACCCTGACCTACATCCGCCCGCTCGAGGAACTCGACGCTCTGATGGATGCGCATGTCACCTGGCTCAAGAAGCACTACGCCAGCGGCCTGTTCGTGGCCTCGGGGCGCCAGGTGCCGCGCAAGGGCGGCGTGATCCTCGCGCGCTCGGGCGACCGCGAGGGGCTCGAGGCGGTGCTCGCACGCGACCCCTTCGTGCAAGGCGGCGTCGCGCGCACCGACGTCATCGAGTTCATCCCCAGCATGACCGCGCTGAGCGTCGAGGTGCTGCGCGGCTACTGACGCTGCGCAGTTTCAGAGGCAGATCAGGCCCCCGGCACTTCCTCGCGCCCGTCCGGGTGCCGCGCAAAGCGCGCGGCCTCGGCACCATGCACCGGCGCCGGATCGGCCCAGGGCCAGCCACCAAATTGCGTGCGGCGGTAGTCGGCCATCGTCTGGCTGATCTCGGCCTGCGTGTTCATCACGAAGGGGCCGTACTGCGCCACCGGCTCGCCGATCGGGCGGCCCTGCATCAGCAAAAACTCGCCGTCGCCCTCGGGGCCGTTGCACAGTTCTACGGCCGCGTCGGCGCGCAGCTCGATGGCCGCCGGCCCGTCCACGCGCTGGCCCGCCACCTGCGCGGTCGCGCCCTTGAAGAAGTACAGCATGCGCCGCGTGCCCTCGCCGGTGGCGGGCGGCAGCGTCCAGCGCGCGCCGGGCGTCATGCGCAGCGTCCAGATCGCCAGGTCGGCGCCGGCCTGCGCGGCCCATGAATCGGGCGGCGGTGCGAGCGGGTCGATGGCCGCCTGGGCTTGCGCGTCATCGGCGCCAAAGCGCCCGGCGATCACCGCCACCTCGGTGCGGCCGCCCTGCGCGTCGTCCGAGGCGAAGCGCGGAATCGCCTCCGACCAGAACATCGTGAAGTGCGGTTCGGCCATCTTGTTCTTCGCCGGCAGGTTGAGCCAGATCTGGAACAGCTCCAGCGGGTTCGGCGCGCTGGTGTCGAGCAGCGGGAACATCTCCGAATGCACGATGCCCTTGCCGGCCGTGAGCCACTGCACGTCGCCGCCGCCGAAGCGCGCCGTGGCGCCCAGCGAATCGGAATGGTCGATCAGGCCCTTGCGCACGATGGTCACCGTCTCGAAGCCGCGGTGCGGGTGCGACGGAAAGCCCGGCACCGTCTCGCCGTGGTACATGCTCCAGCCGTCTTTGCGGCTGAAGTCCTGGCCGATCTGGCGGCCGGCCAGCGAGGCCTCGGGGCCCATGCGGCCGTTGGCCTTCGGGTACGCGTCGTCGTGGTAGACGCAGAACAGGAACGGGTCGAGCGTCTGCCACGGGAAGCCGAGCGGCTGGACCTGGACGATGGGAGACGGGCTGCTGCTGCTTTCGTTGCTGTCGGACATGTCGGGACTCCTGGGTGGGGTGGGCACAGCCGCCATGCGGGCCGTGCCTGAACCAGGAATATCGGGGCGCCGCCGCCTTTCGGTAGGTGCCTTCCGCGCAACGATCAAGAGCGCATATGGAACGATGGGCATCGTCCGGGCCGGTGTTACTGCGCGGGCATCTCGGCGTTCGGGTCCATGTAGACCAGTTCCCACAGGTGGCCGTCCAGGTCCTGGAAGCCGTGGCCGTACATGAAGCCGTAGTCCTTCGGCTCGCTCGGCGTCGTCGCGCCCGCGGCCACCGCCTTGGCGACCAGGTCTTCGACCTCGGAGCGGCTCTCGCACGACAGGCACACCAGCACCTCGGTGCTCGTGCGGGTGTCGGTGATGGCCTTGGTCGTGAAGGTCTTGAAGAAGTCTTCCATCAGCAGCATCGCGTGGATGCTGCCTTCGTGGATGACCATGCAGGCGGCGTTCGCGTCGGTGAACTGCGGGTTGAAGGTGTAGCCCAGTGCGCCGAAGAACGCCTTGCTCTTGTCGAGGTTCTTGACGGGGAGGTTCACGAAGATCTGCTTGGTGGCCATGGTGTCTTTCCTGTGTCGATGAAGGGTGGATCGGGTGTTTGCCGACGTCTTGTGTACGCCGTCCACAAAAGATATCAAAGAAAATGGACGGTGTCCACATGATTTTTTGAGCCCCCGGAATCGGCCGGCACCACGTCGCTGAGGGAGAAGAAGAGCGGGCATCATGAACACCATGGAAATCGAGTTCAAGTTCTGCATTCCCCCCGACCGCCTGAAGGCCGTCGACACCGCATTGCGGCGCGGCGCCGTCGTGCGCACGCGCCTGCAAGCCCGCTATTTCGACACCGCCGACCAGCGCCTCGTCGCCGACGGCATGGTGCTGCGCCTGCGCAAGGAGGGCCGGCGCTGGGTGCAGACCGTCAAGGCCGCTGGCGACAACGCGCTGCACCGGCTCGAGCACAACGTCGACCTGGGCACCGGCGCCGCCGCGCCCGCCATCGACCCCGCGCGCCACGCCGGCACGCCCGTCGGCGAGCGGCTGGCTCGCCTGCTGCAACCGACCGATGGCGCCCCCGTGCCGCTGGTCGAGCACCAGTCGACCGACATCGTGCGGCTCACGCGCGACCTGCGCGTGAGCGGCCCGGGCGGCGCCGTCGTCGAGATGGCGCTCGACGTCGGCAAGGTCGTCGTGCACGCGGGCACGCCCGCGCAGCGCACCTCGCCCGTGTGCGAGCTGGAGCTCGAACTCAAGAGCGGCGACGTGCAGGGGCTCGTGGCGCTCGCGCGGCGCTGGTCGCAGCAGCACGGCCTGTGGTTCAGCACCGTCTCGAAGGCCGAGCGCGGCATGCGCCTGCTGGCCGAGCAAGAGACGGTGCCCGCCGTCAAGGCTGAGGCGCCGCGCTTCCCGCAGGGCCGAGACGGCCGCGCCCTCCAGCAGGCCGTGGTCGCGTCGTGCCTGGACCAGATGCTGCCCAACGCCAGCGAGATCGCCGCGGGCAGCATCGACGAAGAACAGATCCACCAGCTGCGCATCGGCATCCGCCGCCTGCGCACCGCACTGCGCGAACTCGCGGGGCTCGACGCCGACACGAGCCGCTTCGACGCCGCCATCTGGGAGCCGCCATTGGTCGACGCCTTCCGCGCGCTCGGCGACCTGCGCGACCGCGAACAGGTCGTGAAGCTTGCGCAGCCGCGACTGCGCGAAGCGGGCGCGCCGGAGGTCGATCCGATGGCGGACGATGCCGACGGCGGCACAACCGCGTCAGCGCTGACACCCGGCGACATCGTGCGCGCTGCGGCGTTCCAGGACGTGCTGGTGTCACTGATCGGCTTCACCGCCGCCACGCCGCCGTCGACGGGGTCCGCACCGCTGGCCGCCGACGAGGCCCGCCAGCAGCTGCGCGAACAGCTCCAGCGGTTGCACAAGCAGGCCGTGCGCGACGGCGAGCGTTTCGAATCGCTCGCCACCGAGCATCAGCACCGCGCGCGCAAGCGGCTCAAGCGCCTGCGCTACCTGGCGGAATTTGTGGCGCCGTTGTTTGCCGAGGCGGAAGGCGGAAAAAAGAAGAAGGGCGCGGCCGAGCGCTACCTGAAAGCCCTGCGCCCCGCGCAGGACGCGCTGGGCGAATTCAACGACGAGGCCGTGGCGCTCGCGCTGTACCGCGAGGTCGCATCGCGAGACCCGCGTGCGTGGTTCGCGGTCGGCTGGTTCAGCGCCCGTCGCGCGGCGGGTGCGAAGGCGTGCCGCAAGGCGCTGGAAGAGATCGGCGAGGCGCCGAGGTTCTGGAAGAAGAAGTAACCCGCTGCCGAAGCGAGCGCCGGGCCGCGTGGCCCTCGGTGCTCGTCAGCGACTCACTCAGTGATGGTGCCCGTGCGCCCCATGCACATGCCGGTGCTCGATCTCCACCGGCAGCGCCGCGCGCACGTCCGTCACCTGCAGGCTGAACTTCAGCGCCTTGCCGGCCCAGGGGTGGTTGCCGTCGAGCAGCACGACCGGACCCTTGATCTTGGTCACGGTGAAGACGTGCTCGGTGCCGTCGTCGAGCCGGCCCTGCAGCTGGCCGCCGACCTTCACGCCGGGCGGGAACTCGGTCTTGGGAATGGTGCGCACCAACGCCTCGTCGCGCAGGCCGAAGGCGTCTTCGGGGGCGAGGTTCAGCGTGGTCTGGAAGCCCTTTTCCTGGCCGTCGAGCGCTTGCTCGATCTTGGGCAGGGTGTTCTCGTACCCGCCATGCAGGTAGGCCATCGGCTCGGGGCTGGCTTCAATGAGCTTGCCCTGGGCGTCGGCGACTTTGTACTTGAGGGTGACGACGGTGTCTTTTTCGATTTTCATGGCGGGCATTTTCTGTGGAAATCGATCCGCGTCCGAAGTCAGGTCATCCGCGCCCGCCACACATCCGGCAACGCCTCCTCCTCCCGCAGCTTCTGCGTCACCGTTTCAATGAACGCCGACACCGCCCGCGGCAGGTGCTTGCGGCTCGGGTAGACCACGCTCAGTCCATGCCCGGTGCGCTGGTACTGCGGCAGCACCGGCACCAGCCGCCCGGCCTCCACATCGAGCCGCCCCATGGCCGGCGGCAGCAGCGCGATGCCCAGGTCGGCGATGGCGGCTTTGCGCAATGCCTGCGCGGTGTTGCCGCTGAAACGGCCGCCCACCTGCACTTCTTCTTCCTTGCCGCCGGGCCCGGTCAGGCGCCATGTGGTGCGGCCGCTGGGGTGGGCGGGGGTCACGCAGTCGTGGTCGGCCAGTTCGCCCAGCGTGGCGGGCGTGCCGCGCGCGGCCAGGTAGGCGGGGCTGGCGACGAGGCCGTCGGTGCGCGGGCCGAGCAGCTGGCGGGCGACGTACCCCGAGTCGGCCAGCGCACCGCCGCGGAAGGCGATGTCGATCTGCTCGGCAATGAGGTCGGCCTTGGCATCGCTGAGCACGAACTCGACGCGCACCAGCGGGTACGCCGCCAGGAAGTCGGCCACCCAGGCCATGGGGAAGAAGTCGAAGAAGTCGGCCGTGGCCGCCACGCGCACCCGGCCGCTGGGTTCCTGGCTGCCGGTGATGAGCGCCTGTCCGGCCTCGACCAGCCCGTCGACCGCCTCGGCGCAGCGCTCGTGAAAGTCCTGTCCCGCGCCGGTGAGCGTGAGCTTGCGGGTCGAGCGCTGCAGCAGCCGGGTGCCGAGCTGCGCCTCCAGCTGCTGGATGCGCCGGCTCACGGTGTTGGGCGGCAGGCCCAGCCGGCGGCCGGCCTCGGCAAAGCTGCCGTGGCGCACCACCTGCACGAAGACGGCGATGTCGTTGAGGTCGAGCATGACTAAGCCTATTCCTTCTATTGATGGACGAGTGCAATCCGACTCTACCGTCTAGTCGACCAATGCGTGCATGCCTAACCTTGGGTCCATGGCCTTGCGGCCGTCGACCATCCCCATTTCATTCAGGAGCACGCACCCCATGACCGGACAGCAACAACAACAACCGCGCATCGGCATCGTCATCGGCTCGACCCGCGAAGGCCGCTTCGGCGAGAAGCCCGCGCAGTGGATCCACGAGATCGCCAAGCAGCGCACCGACCTGGCCTTCGAGCTGGTCGACCTGCGCGACCACCCACTGCCCTTTTTCGACGAAGCCGGCGCGCCCGCCTGGGGCCCGGTGAAGAACGAGGCCGCGCAGCGCTGGCAGGCCAAGCTGGCCACCTTCGACGGGCTCATCATCGTCACGCCCGAGTACAACCACGGCCCGAGCGCGGTGCTGAAGAACGCGATCGACTGGGCCTACAAGGAGTTCATCCGCAAGCCGATCGGCTTCGTGGGCTACGGCGGCGTGGGCGCGGCGCGGGCCGTGGAGCAGCTGCGGCTGGTCGCGGTCGAGATGCAGATGGCGCCGGTGCGCCACGCGGTGCACATCGGCATGGTCGAGTTCCTCGGCATCTGGCAGCAGGGCAAGTCCTTCGACGACTTCCCGCACCTGGCGCAGTCGGCCACGGGCCTGCTCGACGACATGGCCTGGTGGACCCGTGCACTGAAGACCGCCAGGGAGGCCGCATGACCACCGCCGTTGCAACAGACACCCGCGCCATCGTCTACCGCACGCGCGGCGCCAAGCACGGGCCGATCACGCGGCTCATGAGCCCGGGCGACCTGGGTGAATACCTCAAGCCCTTCGTGTTCCTCGACCTGTTCGGCTTCGACACCACGGGCGGCCACAAGGGCTTCGGCATGCACCCGCACTCGGGCATCGCCACGCTGACCTGGCTCATCGAAGGCGACACCTTGTACGAGGACACGACCGGCGAACAGGGCGTGCTGCGCGGCGGCGGCGTCGAGTGGATGCGCGCGGGCAACGGCGTGTGGCACACGGGCGCACCGGCGCCGGGCGTGACGCGCGTGCAGGGTTTTCAGCTCTGGGTGGCGCTGCCGGCCGCGGAGGAAAACGCGCCCGCGCAGAGCATCTACCTCGCGCCCTCGCAGGTGCCGCAGGACGGTCCGGCGCGCGTGCTGCTCGGGCGTTACGGCGCGGCGCAGAGCCCCATTCCGGCGCCCTCGCCGATGAACTACCTGGCCGTGCAGCTGAAGGACGGCGAGCGCTGGCGCTACACGCCGCCCGCCGGCCACACGGTGGGCTGGGTCGCGGTGAATGCGGGGCGGCTCGACGCGGGCGACAGCACTGGCGGACCCATCGGCACGGGCGAGCTGGCGGTGTTCGAAGAATCCGACGCGGCGCTTAGCTTCGTGGCGCAGGGCGACACGTCCTTCGTGCTCGGTTCCGCCGTGCCGCATCCGCACGAGCTGGTGATGGGCCACTACTCGGTGCACACGAGCCGCGCGACGCTCGACCGGGGCGAGGCCGAGATCCGCCGCATCGGCGCGAAGCTGCGCGAGGAAGGCCGGCTGGCCTGAACCACGCGTAAGCCAGCATGCGCCGCGCGGGCGGCTGCGCCAGAATCGTTCGCTTCTGTTTTCTCGAACGACCCTGCCGCCGCCCGCCATGAATCTCGTCGACGCCTTCGCCGCCCACGCCACCCATTTCATCGACATCCGGCGCGACATCCACGCGCACCCCGAACTCGGTTTCGAAGAGCACCGCACCTCCGAGAAGGTCGCGAGCCTGCTCGCCGAATGGGGCATCGAGGTGCACCGCGGCATCGCGGGCACGGGCCTGGTCGGCGTGCTGCGCAAGGGCACGGGCACCCGCACCATCGGCCTGCGCGCCGACATGGACGCGCTGCCGCTGAACGAGGCCAACGACTTCGCCCACAAGTCCACGCACGCGGGCCGCATGCACGCCTGCGGGCACGACGGCCACACGACGATGCTGCTGGCCGCCGCCTGGCACCTGTCGCAGCAGGGCCCCACCGACTTCGACGGCACGGTGCATTTCATCTTCCAGCCTGCCGAAGAGATGGGCAAGGCCGGTGCGAAGAAGATGATCGACGAGGGCCTGTTCGAGCGCTTCCCGTGCGACGCGGTGTTTGCGCTGCACAACTTCCCGGTTGGCGACGTGGGCCGCTTTGCGCTCAACGAAGGCGCGCTGATGGCGTCGAGCAACACCTACAAGGTCACGCTGCGCGGGCGCGGCACGCACGCCTCGATGCCGCACACCGGCATCGACCCGGTGGCCGCCGTGGTCACGCTGGCGCAGCAGCTGCAGACGATCGTGCCGCGCACCATTCCGAGCACCGAGCGCGCCCTGCTTGCGGTCACGCAGCTGCAGGGCTCCGACGCGCCCAACGTGATTCCCGATGAAGCCTCGGTGGGCGGCACGGTCCGCACCTTTTCCGTCGAGGCCATCGACAAGATCGAGGCGCGCCTGCGCGAGGTGGCCCAGGGCGTGGCCATGGCGCACGGCTGCACGGCCGACATCTTCTTCAAGCGCTCGTCGCCACCGGTGGTGAACCACGCGGCCGAAGCGCGCTTTGCGGCCGGCGTGATGCGCGAGGTGGTGGGCGAGGACATGGTCACCGACGACTTTCCCGCCGTGATGGGCGCCGAAGACTTCGCGCACATGCTGCTGGCGCGGCCCGGCTGCTACGCGTTCCTGGGCAATGGCGACGGCGACCACCGGCTGGACGGCCACGGGCCCGGCCCTTGCATCATCCACAACACCTCGTTCGACTTCAACGACGAGATCATCCCGATCGGTGCCAGCTACTTCGTGAAGCTGGTGCAGCGCTGGCTGCCGTCGGGCGCCTGACCCATTTTTTTGTTGACGATGAAAGCGGCCCCGCCCATGACTTTTTCTCTGCTGACCCGACGTTCGCTGGCTGCCGCGGCAGCCGCCCTGGCCCTGGGCAGCTTCGGCCTGGCCCATGCGCAGCAACGCGTGATCCACATCATCGTGCCCTTCGGCACGGGCGCCGTGCAGGACACGGTGGCGCGCGCCTTCAACAACGAGCTGGGCGCCGCGCTCGGCGGCAGCGCCATCGTCGAGAACCGCGCGGGCGCGGGCGGCACGGTGGGCGCGGCGATGGCGGCCAAGGCGCCGGCCGACGGCAACACGCTGGTGCTGGCGGCGGCCAGCCACAACATCGCGGGCTTCCTGTACAGCAAGCTGCCCTATGACCCGCTGAAGGACTTCGTGGGCGTGGCCAACGTGGGCAATGCGGGCTATGTGCTGGCGGTGGCCAGCGGCATGAACGTGGCGAGCACGGCCGACTTCATCAAGGAGGTCAAGGCCAACCCCGGCAAGTACAACTACGCCTCGGCCGGCAACGGCAGCGCCACGCACCTGGCGATGGCGTCGTTCCTCGCGAAGGCGGGGCTGCAGATGACGCACATCCCGACCAAGTCGACCGGCGAGGCCGTGAACGAGGTGCTCGCGGGCCGCGTGCAGGCGGTGATCTCGTCGAGCATCGGCGTGATGGGCTTCCAGGACGACGCGCGCATGAAGCTGCTGGCCTCCACGGGCCAGTCGCGCAGCCCCTTCCTGCCGAAACTGCCGACGGTGGGCGAGAGCGGCCTGCCGGGCTACGCCTTCGATTCGTGGATCGGATTGCTGGCGCCGGCGGGCACGCCGAAGGCCGAGGTCGAGCGCATCAACGCGGCGGCCAACAAGGTGCTGGCCGATCCGGTGATCCAGGAACGCTTCAAGCGCCTGGGCGTGGAGCCGCGCAGCCAGAACGTCGAGGCTTTCCAGAAGTTGCTGCGCGCGGACTGGGATGCGATGGGGGTGGTGGTGAAGGCTTCGGGGGCGAAGGTCGACTGACCTTTTTGTTCGCTTGATTCAGCGCTCCTGTTCGGGGCGCGTGCCCGGGCCACCGGGTACTTCCCTCCGCGAATGTCCCCCGCTTCGCTCCTCCTGATATTGTTTAACCCGCTCCCCCTGCGCTAAAGGGAGCCCGTTCGGTGAACCCCGATCTCCTCCTTGGGCCAACCAGCCCGCAATCAAGACTGGGAGCCCGAACGGATTCGACGCTGTAGCTCGAACGGTGTCTTGGGGCGTCGCCAGCCGGGCGCTGGCGATGACCCCGCATATCAGGGTGTGCATGTCGAATGCGGCGCATTGATCCTTCAAGCAAGGAGTACTGCGGTGACATGCAAAGTAGGCGTCGACATCAGCAAGATGAAGCTGGATGCGGCATGGCTCAGAGTGGACGGCAAGTACCGATCCAAGGTGTTTCCCAACAATGCGAGCGGCTTCGCGGACCTGCTGCGATGGCTGGATTTCCATCTGCCCGACGGCAAGGCCGACGCCCATGTGTGCATGGAAGCCACGGGCACGTACCACGAGGGCCTGGCGTTTTTCCTGCATGACCATGCCGTGGCGGTCTCGGTCGTGAACCCGCTGCAGGTCAAGCGATTCATGGAGCTGGAGCGGGTGCGCAACAAGACTGACGAAGGCGATGCGAAGGCCCTGGCGCGGTTTTGCGACAAGACAGAGCCACCGGTGTGGGAGGCGCCTTCCGCGGGCGTGCGCTCCCTGCAAGCGCTGGTGGCCCGACTGGACACGCTGCAGGAGCTCAGGCAGGGAGAGTTGAATCGACTGGAAGTCGCTCACGACTCGGTCAAGCCCTCCTTTGTTGCAGTCATCACCAGCCTGGACGAATCCATCGAAGAGGTGCGCAAGAAGATCCGTCAGACCATCGACGACGACCCCGATCTGCACCAGCGCAGCGAGCTTCTGGCCTCGATTCCCGGCCTGGGCGACAGGACAATCCCCCAGCTGCTGGCGTACATCGGGCGTCCCGAGCGGTTCACGTCCGTGAAGGCGCTGATCGCCTATGCCAGCCTGACGCCGATGATTCGGCAGTCCGGAACCTCGCTGGACAAGCGACGAGGCACACACCCGCAGGGGCATCGGGAGTTGAAGAAGGCGCTGTACTTCCCGGCCATGGTGGCGGGCAAGTACAACCCGCTGATCGCCGAGTTCTGGCAACGCCTGAAGGCGCAGAACAAGCCCGGCAAGCTCATCGTGGTGGCCTGCATGCACAAGCTGCTGGCCATCGCCTACGGTGTGCTGAGATCCCGAAAACCCTTTGATGCGAACTACCTCAAGGCAACCAACCCTTGACGAACACAACGGTGTCTTGATTTCGCTGCGGGAAGCACCCAGCGTCCCGGGCACGCCGGGCGCTGTCGTTGTGCTCTCCGTCGGCGGGATCGCCGCCCTGAACGGCTCGTTTGTTCACAGATATCACAGAAGCCCTCAGCCGGAAAGAGCGCTTGCCCCACAGATATCTATGAGATATGTAATTAATATATTTAAACTGCGACAGGTACCCGATGTAGTTGGCCCCTGTCGTTTTTCATTGTTCTTAACCCTAGGACGAAGCATGAAGTCACAAGCAGGCATGGTTTCCTCTCTCAGTCTCGCGGGCCTTGTTGCCCTGGCCGTGGCAAGCCCCGCGCATGCGCAGGAGCAGGTGGTCAAGATCGGTCACAGCGGTCCGCTGTCGGGTCCCAACGCCTTCGCGGGCAAGGACAATGAAAACGGCATCCGCCTGGCCATCGAGGAGCTCAACGCGAAGAAGCTCAGCGTCGGCGGCAAGACGCTGAAGTTCGAGCTGATCTCCGAAGACGACCAGTGCGACGCCAAGACCGGCGTGAGCGTGGCGCAGAAGTTCGTCGACGACGGCGTCAAGTTCGTCATGGGCCCGTACTGCTCGGGCGTGGCCATTCCGGCTTCGCGCATCTACAGCGACGGCGGCACGCTGGTCTCCACCGTGGGCACCAACCCGAAGGTCACGCAGGGCGGCTACAAGAACCTGTACCGCATCATCGCCAGCGACAACCAGATCGGTGGCGCCATGGCCGTGTACGCGGCCAAGGAACTGAAGGTGAAGAAGGTCGGCGTGATCGACGACCGCACGGCCTTCGGCCAGGGCCTCGCCGAAGAGTTCACCAAGGAGGCCAAGAAGCAGGGCCTCACGATCGTGGGCCAGGAATTCACCACCGACAAGGCCGTCGATTTCACCGCCATCCTGACCAACATGAAGGGCAAGGCGCCCGAGGCGATCTTCTTCGGCGGCTACGCGCCGCAGGCCGCGCCCATGGCGCGCCAGATGAAGCAGCTGGCCGTGCCCGGCAAGCTGCTGGGCGGCGACACCGTGTGCAGCCCGGCCACCGGCAAGATCGGCGGCGACGCGGTGAACGACCTGGTGTTCTGCGCGCAGGGCGGCTCCATGCTCGAGAAGGCGCAGAGCGGCCCGGCGTTCAAGGAGAAGTTCAAGAAGCGCTTCAACATCGATCCCGATGCGTACGCCGCTTCGTACTACGACCAGGTGCTGTTCATCGGCGAGTCGATGAAGAAGGCCAACACCATCGACCCCGACAAGGTCGGCGCCGAGCTCTACAAGACCACCTACAAGGGCCTGGCCGCCACCTACGCGTACGACGACAAGGGCAACATGAAGCAGGCGCCCATCACCGTCTTCACGTTCAAGAACGCGGCCCCCGTGCCCATCGCCAGTTACTGAGCCCCACACGCATGCAACGCATCCAGGTCATCGACTCGCACACGGGCGGCGAGCCCACGCGCCTTGTGATCGGCGGCTTTCCCGATCTGGGAAAGGGCTCCATGGCCGAGCGCCGCGCGCTGCTGGCCGATCAGCACGACAAGTGGCGCGCAGCCGCCGTGCTCGAGCCGCGTGGCAGCGACGTCGTGGTCGGCGCGCTGCTGTGCGAGCCGGTGTCGCCCGATGCGGCGGCGGGCGTGGTCTTCTTCAACAACGCCGGTTATCTGGGCATGTGCGGCCACGGCACCATCGGGCTGGTCGCGAGCCTGGCGCACATGGGGCGCATCGGCGTGGGCGAGCACCGCATCGAAACACCCGTGGGCACGGTGACGACCACGCTGCATGAAGACGGCTCGGTGAGCGTGCGCAACGTGCCCGCGTACCGGCACCTGCACCAGGCGGCGGTCGATCTGCCCGGCCACGGCACCGTGCGCGGCGACGTGGCGTGGGGCGGCAACTGGTTCTTCCTCGTGAGCGAACACGGCCAGCGCGTGGCGAGCGACAACCTCGCGGCGCTGACCGACTACACGGCTGCCTTGCGCAAGGCGCTGGCGGCGCAGGGCATCACGGGCGCGAACGGCGCGGAGATCGACCACATCGAACTCTTTGCTGACGACGATGCCGGCGCCGACAGCCGCAACTTCGTGCTGTGCCCCGGCAACGCCTACGACCGCTCGCCCTGCGGCACCGGCACCAGTGCCAAGATCGCCTGCCTCGCGGCCGACGGCAAGCTCGCGCCGGGCGCGGTGTGGACGCAGGCCAGCGTGATCGGCAGCGTCTTCGAGGCCAGCTACGCGATGGACGGCGACCAGGTCATTCCCACGTTGCGCGGCCGCGCGCACATCAGTGCCGAGGCCACGCTGCTTATCGACGACGAAGACCCCTTCGGCTGGGGCATCCGGCTCTGACACCGGCGCGCATGGACGCGGACGTCATCGTCATCGGCGCCGGCATCGTCGGCGCGGCGTGTGCCCATGCGCTGGCACAGGCCGGGCGCCGCGTGTGCGTGCTCGATGCGCGCCTCGGTGGCGCCACCGGCGCGGGCATGGGCCACCTGGTGGTGATGGACGACAACGCGGCCGAGCTCGAACTCAGCCGCCATTCGGTCGCGCAGTGGCGCGGCCTTGCGCCGCGCCTGGGCGCCGACTGCACCTACAGCCCCTGCGGCACGCTCTGGATCGCGGCGAACGACGAAGAAATGGCCGAGGCCGAACGCAAGCAGCAGCGGCTGGGCGCGCTCGGCATCGAGAGCCGCCTGCTGGGCGCGAGCGAACTCGTGCGCGCCGAGCCCGCCCTGCGCCCCGGCCTGTCGGGCGCGCTCGAAGTGCCGGGCGACGGCATCCTCTATGCGCCGAATGCGGCGCGCTGGCTGCTCGCGCAACATGCGGCGTCGGTGCAGGTCGAACACGCGAAGGTCGACGCCATCGAAGACGACGGCACGCTGCGCCTGGCCGACGGCAGCCGCCGTCGCGCGCCGCAGGTCGTGCTCGCCAACGGCATCGAGGCGACGACGCTGTGTCCCGAGCTGCCGATCCGCCCGAAGAAGGGCCACCTGCTCATCACCGACCGCTACCCGGGCACGGTGCACCACCAACTCGTCGAGCTCGGCTACGTGACCAGTGCGCACCACAGCGACGGCGATTCGGTCGCCTTCAACGTGCAGCCGCGGCCCACGGGGCAGTTGCTGGTCGGTTCGTCGCGCCAGTTCGACACGACCGACTTGGCCGTCGAGACGCCGATGCTCGCGCGCATGCTGCAGCGCACGCTCGACTACCTGCCGGGGCTCGCCGGCCTGAATGCCGTGCGCGCGTGGACCGGCCTGCGCGCCGCCTCGCCCGACGGCCTGCCGCTGCTGGGCAAGCACCCGTGGCGAGAGAAGCTCTGGCTCGCCGTCGGCCATGAAGGGCTGGGCGTGACGACGGCGCCGGGCAGCGCGCATGTGCTCGCGGCGCTGATGACCGGCACGACGCCCGATTTCGACGCCGCGCCGTATGCGCCGCGCGGCCTGCGGGAGAGGGCATGAGCGATCAGACGCAACTGCACATCGATGGCCAACAGGTGCGCGTGAAGGCAGGCAGCTCGGTCGCCGCCGCCTTGCGCGTTGCAGGCGGCATGGGCGCGGCGCGCACCTCGGTCACGGGCCAGCCGCGTGCGCCGTTCTGCGGCATGGGCGTGTGCCAGGAATGCCGCGTGCAGATCGATGGGCGGCGCCGCCTCGCATGCCAGACCGTGTGCGCCGAGGGCATGCACGTGGAGACGACGGCATGAGCGGCGTGGCGATCGAAGCTTGCGATGTGCTGGTCGTCGGCGCGGGCCCCGCAGGCATGGCCGCGGCCGTGGCGGCGGCGCCCAGCGGCGCGTCGGTCGTGGTGATCGACGACAACCCCGCGCCCGGCGGACAGATCTGGCGCGACGGCCCCGGCGCGTCGTTGCCGCCGGTGGCACGCCAGTGGCGCGAGGCGCTCGCACGCCACGCGAACATCCGCGTGCGCAGCGGCACGCGTGTCGTCGCTGCGCCTGCTTCGCATGAATTGCTGCTTGAAGACGCCGAGGGCGCGACGCGCATGCAGTGGAAAAAACTGATCCTGTGCACCGGCGCGCGCGAGCTGCTGCTGCCCTTCCCCGGCTGGACGCTGCCCGGCGTGACGGGCGCGGGCGGGCTGCAGGCGCTGATCAAGGCCGGCTTGCCAGTCGAGGGCGAACGCATCGTCATCGCGGGCAGCGGGCCTTTGCTGCTGGCCGCTGCCGCCACGGCCAAAGCGGCGGGCGCGCAGGTGCTGCGCATCGCCGAGCAGGCGTCGCTCGCTTCGGTCGCGGCCTTCGGTGCCAGCCTCGTGCGCTGGCCCGGCAAGGCCGTGCAGGCGCTCACGCTGGCCGATGCGCGCTACCGCACCGCGTCGCGTGTGGTCTCGGCGCAAGGCACGACGCAGGTCGAATCGGTGCGGCTGCGCCAAGGTGATCGCGAGGTCGAGATGGCCTGCGATCGCATCGCCTGCGGCTTCGGGCTCACGCCCAACACGCAGCTGGGCCAGCTGCTCGGCTGCGCACTCACGGGGCAAGCCATCACAGTCGATGCGCTGCAGGCCACGAGCGTCGCGGGCGTCTACGCGGCCGGCGAATGCACCGGCTTCGGCGGCAGCGAGCGCGCGCTGGTGCAGGGCACCATCGCGGGCCATGCGGCGGTCGGCGAGGCCGCCAAGGCCCGCACCCACGACCGCGAACGCGCCCGCTGGGACGCCTTCGCCGCCCAACTGCATCGCCGCTTCGCGCTGGCCGACGACCTCAAGGCCATGCCCCGCCCCGACACGCTCGTGTGCCGCTGCGAGGACGTGCCGTTTTCCGCACTCTCGGCCTGCACCGGCTGGACCGATGCCAAGCTGCACCGCCGCTGCGGCATGGGCGCCTGCCAGGGGCGCGTCTGCGGCGACGCGGCGCAGTTCCTGTTCGGCTGGACGCCGCCCGCGCCGCGCCCGCCGCTGGTGCCGGTCCGCATCGAGACACTGGCCGGGCTCGCAGCGCCCGGCGACGCCCGACAATGACGGCCCCGCATCTGTACACGCACGAGCACACCCACATCCCCACCATGGCCGCCCCGAAGACCGCTCCCCGACCCCCGCCCAAGCGCCGCGCGGCCGACCTGGCCTACGACGCCATCGAGGCGCTGCTGTCCACCATGCAGCTGGAGCCCGGCAGCCAGATCGTCGAGGCCGAGCTGGCCGAGCGCACGGGCCTGGGCCGCACGCCGGTGCGCGAGGCGCTGATGCGCATGGTGTCGATCGGCCTCATCGTGCAGCAGCCGCGCCGCGGCCTGCTGGTGTCGACCATCGACCTGGCCGACCACCTGGACGTGATCCAGACCCGGCGCGTGCTCGAGCAGCTGATTGCCGCCTGCGCCGCGCGCCGCGCCACCGCACCGCAGCGCCAGGCCATCGTGCGCTGCGCCGAGGCCATGGTCGAAGCCGCCGGCCGCGGCGAACTGACCGACTACATGCACGCCGACCGCGCGCTCGACCTCGTCACGCATCACGCGAGCCACAACGACTCGGCGGTGAAGGCGGTGGTGCCGCTCATCGTGCAGTGCCGGCGCTTCTGGTACGCCTACCAGCACGAGGGCGAGATCGTCGAGGGCGCCAACGCGCACCTCGAACTGGCGCAGGGCATCGCCACCGGCGACGAGGCCGCGGCCATCGCGGGCGCCGAGCGGCTCATGGACTACCTCGAAGTCTTCGCCCGAAAAATCATCGACAAGTAGGCCGAAGGGCCTCGCCCGCACGCGTCCACACCGGGGAACTACGCGTGATCTGCCCGCGCCTTCGCCGCATACTGGCCCGATGGCCGCTGCACCCCGCGCTCAACCCGACGACTTCTTCACCCCCGACGAGTGGCAATCGCTCACCACGCGCTCGTCGTGGCGGGGCTTGTGGCTGGTGGCGCACTGCTGGGGCGTGATCGGCGCCGCGATGGCGGTGGGCATCGTGTGGCCCTGGACCATCCCGCTCATGGTGCCGATCGTCGGCACGCGCCAGCTGGGCCTGTTCATCCTCATGCACGACGCCGCGCACGCGGGGCTGCACCGCAACCGCAAGGTCAACGACTGGGTCGGCTACTGGCTGTGCTCGCCCACGCTGCGCGACTACCGGCCGTATCACCTGCAGCACCACCGCTTCGTGCAGCAGACGGAAGACCCGGACCTGGTGCTGTCGGCGCCCTTTCCGATCTCGCGCGACTCGATGTGGCGCAAGGTCGTGCGCGACCTGAGCGGGCAGACCTTCTACAAGCAGCGCTTCGGCCACATCGCCGACGCCCTGCGCCAGAGTGCGCCGGGCGAGTCGGCGTTGCGCGTGTTCGCGCGCGCGCTGGCAAAAGACAAGCGCTTTCTCATCGGCAACGGCCTGGGTCTGCTGGCCTTCACGCTCGCCGGTGTGGGGTGGGCCTGGGTGCTGATGTGGCTGCTGCCGATGGCGACCTGGCTGCCGCTCGTGAGCCGCGTGCGCAACATCGCCGAGCATGCGCTGGTGGCGCAGAACGAGGCCGACCCGCTGCGCCAGGCGCGCACCACGCACGCCGGCTGGCTCGAACGCATCTTCGTGGCGCCCTACTGGGTCAACTACCACTGCGAGCACCACATGTTCACCAACCTGCCCTGCTGGGCGCTGCCGAAGGCGCACCGCCTGCTGCAGCGCCAGGGCGCGACCGCGCGCATGAAAGTGCAGCCCGGCTACCTGCAGCTGCTGCGCCAGGCCGCGCCAGTGGCGTAAGACCTCAGCGGCTGGGCGCCGGCTGCACCGCCGGCACCGGCTGCGCACCGCGCTGCGCCTGCTGGCTCAGCCAGATGCTCGCGATCACGATGCCGATGCCCGCCATCTGCCAGCCCGACAGGCTCTGGCCCAGCAGCGCCCAGCCCAGGATCACCGCTGTCACCGGGCTCAGGAAGGCCAGCGGCGCGATCGCCGAGGGCTCCAGCCGGGCCACGCCGCGGAACCACACGATGTAGGTGAGCGCGGCGCCGATCAGGCCGAGCCAGGCGAAGCCGACCCAGTTCATCGCCGTGAGCGCGGGCAGCGGCGGTTCCAGCCACAGCGCCACCGGCAGCAGCAGCAGGCCGCCCGCCGTCAGCTGCCAGGCCGTGAAGGTCAGCGCCGACACCGGCGGCTGCCAGCGCCGGCTCAGCACCGTGCCGAAGGCCATCGACACGGCCGCCGTGAGCGCCGCGGCGATGCCCAGCGCGTCGAGCGTGGCGTTCGGCGTGAGCACCAGCAGCGCCACCCCGCCCATGCCGATGACGGCCGCCGCCACCGACAGCGCGCGCACCGGCGCGCCCAGCAGCAGGCCGGCGAGGAACACCACGAACAGCGGCTGCACCGAGGTGATGGTGGCCGCCACGCCGCCCGGCAGCCGGTAGGCGGCGAGGAACAGCATCGCCCACAGCACCGAGAAGTTCAGCGCGCCCAGCAGGAAGATGCGCCCCCACCACGCCCGGGGCGGCAGCTGGCGCACGATGAGCATCAGCAGCAGGCCCGCCGGCAGCGCGCGCAGCAGCGCCACCGTCAGCGGGTAGTTCGCCGGCAGCAGCTCGGTGGTCACGATGTAGGTGCTGCCCCAGATCGCGGGCGCAATGGCGGTGAGCAGGACGTCGGTGGTGCGGGAGGTCATGGCCTGAATCTATTCAATTGACCCACGGTTGTGAATGTCCGAATAATGAATTGATTCTTTACCGCCAGTCGTCAATCGAGCGCCTGCCCATGGACCATCTCACCGCCCTCAAGGTCTTTCGCACCACCGCTGCGGCGGGCAGCTTCGCCGGCGCCGCGCGGCAGCTGGGGCTGTCGGCTGCGGCCGTCAGCAAGAACATCGCCGAGTTGGAGGCGCATCTGAAGGTGCGGCTCATCAACCGCACCACGCGCAGCATGAGCCTCACCGAGGCCGGCGCGGCCTATGTGGAGCGGCTCGCGCGCATCCTCGACGACCTGGACGAGGCCGACGCCGCGCTGGCACCCGTGGGTGCGAGCCCGGGCGGTGTGCTGCGCGTGAGTGCGCCGCTGACCTTTGCGCTGACCTGCATCTCGCCGCACATCCCCGCCTTCATGGACCGTCACCCGAACCTGCGGCTCGAACTGAACCTGCAGGACGCCCGCACCGACCTCATCGGCGAGGGCTACGACCTCGCGATCCGCGGCAGCGACCGGCTGGAAGATTCGAGCCTTGTTGCGCGCGAGCTCATGACCATGACCCATGTGCTGTGCGGCGCGCCGGCCTATTTCGCCACCGCCGGCCGGCCCGCCGCGCCCGAAGACCTGAAGGCCCACAACTGCGTGCAGTTCACCCTGTCGGGCCACGCGAACAAATGGACCTTCAGCCGCGCCGGGCGCAGCGTCGCGGTGCCCATCGACGGGCGCTACAAGGTCAGCTCCAGCATCGCCGTGCGCGACGCGGTGCTCGCCGGCTTCGGTGTGAGCCTGATCCCGCGCATCTATGTCGAGCACGAGCTGGCGGCGGGCCGGCTCGAAGCCGTGCTCGACGACTGGGAAGCCGACCGCACGCCGGTGTACGCCGTGTACCCGTCGCGTCACCTGGCGGCGAAGACGCGCGCCTTTGTCGACTTCTTGCTGGAACGGTTTGCGGCGCGCTGACCGTTCAGCAGCCGGCCGATGACGGTGTGGCGCACCAGCAGCTGATAGCTCGCCAGCGCCACCAGCGAGGTGGCCGCGATGTTGAGTCCCATCTTCGCGAGCGCGCCCAGCGGCGCGTGGAACAGCAGGATGCCGAAGCCGATGGTGCCGAGCATGTGCACCAGGTACACCCAGTACGAGCTTTCCGAGAGGTACGCCAGCACCGCGTTCTGGCGCGGCAGGTAGCGCAGGAAGCCCCCGATCAGCGCCAGGCTCCAGAGCCAGGAGGTCGCGTTGTAGGCGAAGGCGATCCAGAACTCGGGGTGCGGCAGGCGGTGCGCACCGGGCCCGCGCATGGCGCCCAGCAGCGCGAGCGTCACAAGCAAGAAGGCCAACCCGGCCAGCGCATGGCCCTTGCAGCGCGCAGCGAAGCGCGCGAGCAGGCGCTCCTGGTCGCGGTGCACGTACCAGCCGAACACGAAGAACAGGCCGCTCTGCACCCACTCGGAGAACGGCGGCAGGAACGCGCCGCTCGCCATCACGAAGCCGGACGGATGGAAGGCGCCCGTCACCGCCAGCGGCAGTGCCAGCACCACGAAGCCCCAGCGGCGTTCCGCCAGCACTGCGAAGCCGCGGGCGACCGCATCGCGCAGACGAACCGGCACAAAGCGCTGCAGCCGCACGCCGGCCCAGGCCAGCACGCTGAACCAGAACAGCTGGTACAGGAACCACAGGTGCATCGTGTTGAAGGGCGAGCCGCCGGGTTGCCGCGCGGGCGTCAGCGCGGTGTCGATGCCCGGCACGCCGCGCACGGTCAGGTGGATGTAGACCATCGCCAGCATCGCGGTCCCCACGAACAGCGGCGGCCAGAAGATCGCGAAGGGCAGCGCGAGCCGCAGGCTGCGGTTCTTCAGCATGCCGTGGGCCCCGCGCCGCTCGACCAGCAGCGCGACGAAGAAGCCCGCCAGCACGAAGAACACCGGCATGCGGAAGCTGTGGATGAAGAGCAGCAGCAGGTCGGCGACCGGCGAGGTCTTCGGGTCGCGCCAGGGCAGCGGCGAATCGACGGTGAGGTGGTTGATCGCCACGTGCAGCACGATGCCGAGCCACATCATCAGGGCGCGGAGGTTGTCGAGCGCGTGGAGCCGTTGAGGTGTGGGTGCGTTGTTCATGCGGCCCACTCTCGAGCCTCACGCAACGTCAGGGTCAAGGGGGTGTGGTGGCGTCCGGCCGAGCCAGGGCCATGGCGCGCAGGAGGTAGTCGCGCACGGCAGGCGTGGCGACCGCGCCGGCCTGCAGCACCGGCTCCGCGGCCATCGCCTGCATCAGCCGGGCCGCCAGGGCCGGGTCGTGGTCGGTGAAGGCCTCGAAGAGCTGCGCCCAGCTGCGCGCGATGGCCTGCACGGCGGCGTCGCCGGGCGCAACGCCGCGCGCCTGCAGGTCGGCGAGCTCGTGCGCCAGCTGGCGCCATTCGTCGTCGGGCGGCTGGCCGAGCCGCGCCAGGTCGTCGGTGCTCAGGTGGCGCAGCAGCGCAGCCATGCGCAGGCCGATGGCCTGTTCGATGTAGGCGATGAGTTCGGCCGACGGCCCGTTGTCGAGCCGCACCACCGGCTCGCGCCGGTACATCTCGCGCCAGCGCGTGACGCGGTCGAAGTTGCTCTCCATCCAGAGGCCGATCAGCGTCATCCAGCGGGCGGCCAGCGGCTGCAGCTGCGGCGAGTCGGCGGGCACGCCGCCGGCCATGCACGCCGTCACCTCGGCGATCAGCGGTGGCCACAGCGCGGCCACGGCCTTCCCGTTGGTCATCAGCGACTGCACTTCGGCCGGGCTGAAGTAACGCGCGTAGGTGCTCATCTGCGCCAGCGTGGCCAGCCAGTCCTGCGGGCCGGGCGGGTCGCCGTCGCTCAGGCGCTGTTCGAGCAGGCCGAGCCGTTCGCGCAGCGCCGTGGCCTGGGCGATCTGCTCGTCGAGCGAGACGATCTGGCGCCGGAGAATGTCCGGCAGCGCCCCGCCCTGCGCCGCCAGCAGGCCGTCGATGTCGGCCAGCGGCAGGCCCAGCAGCCGCAGCGCCTGGATCGCGTGCAGGCGGCCGATGTCGGTGGCGTCGTAGAGCCGGTAGCCGGCCTCGGAGCGCGCCGAGGGAACGAGCAGGCCGATGGCGTCGTAGTGGTGCAGCGTGCGCACCGTGAGGCCGGTGCGCCTGGCGAGTTCTCCGACCTTGAGCCGCACCGTGCGCCCCTGCTTTTCTTAATCGGCGGCTGCGACGGGCTCGGGGCCGGGCCAGCCCAGCAGCTCGGCCAGCCGCTGCACGATCCATTCGGCCTCGGCGGGCGACACGCCGGATTCCGGCGTGGCGAGCCCGGCGTGGATGCGCCGCAGGATCTCGCTTTCGACCGGCACCTCGGTGTGGTGCTGGATCTGCGCGTGGCCTACGAGGTGGCCGGCGAGGTCTTCGCAGATCTCGTAGCGCGCACGCACCACGTCGATCGGCTCGCGCAGGCGCTGGCGCGCGTCGCTGTAGACCGCGAAGAACGAGGGCGGGATGTAGATCTGGTTGTCGTCGGACATGGCGGCCTTGGTTTTGGCGAGCCCAATGACAAAACGCGCCCGGGGGCGCGTTCGTCGTGGCTCCGAAGAAAGAGCCGCGGGGGCTGGATCAGCCGCCCTTGGTGGGGCGCTTGCCCGGGTTCTTCTTGCTGCGCGTGGCGGTGCCGCGCTCGAGGCTGATCTTCTGGCCGCCACCGGTGCGAGGCGCGGTGTAGCCGGGCATGGGCGTCGGCTTCGGGCTGGCAAGACGGTCGGCTTCGGTACGGATTTTCTTGGGCATGGAAAGCTCGGATAAATAGGATGTTCGACCCCCGATTAGGCCACATCGGCAGATTTCATCTGCCAAGCGCCGAAACGAGGGGCCATGGGACGGATGTCAGGTCGACTGCGGTGTCAGCAGGTGGACCCTGACGCTCTTGCCTTTCACACGCCCGTTGTCGAGCTTGCGTGCGGCTTCTTCGGCAATGCTGCGGTCCACCGCAACATAGGTCGAGTACTCGTTGACGTTGATCTTGCCGACCTGCTCCTTTGCATAGCCGCAGTCGCCGGTCAGCGCGCCTAGCACGTCGCCGGCGCGGATCTTTTCCTTGCGCCCGCCGACGATCTGCAGCGTGGCCATCGGCGGCGTGAGCGGCGCGCCCGGGGCCGGCGTGAGTTCGGCCAGGTTGTGCCATTCGGATTCGCGGCCCTGCAGCTGCTCGATCTTTCCGACGAAGCCCATCTCGTTCATGCTGGCCAGGTTGAGCGCCAGTCCTTCCGAACCGCCCTGCTGGCCCACGCGGCCGGTGCGGCCCACGCGGTGGATGTGGATTTCGGAATCGGGCGTCACGTCGACGTTGATCACGGCTTCGAGGTGCGAGATGTCCAGGCCGCGCGCCGCCACGTCGGTGGCCACGAGCACCGAGCAGCTGCGGTTGGCGAACTGCACCAGCACCTGGTCGCGCTCGCGCTGCTCCAGCTCGCCGAACAGTGCCATCGCGCTGAAGCCCTGCCCCTGCAGCACCTCGACGAGGTCGCGGCACTGCTGCTTGGTGTTGCAGAAGGCCAGCGTGCTCACGGGACGGAAATGGTCGAGCAGCAGGCTCACGGTGTGCAGCCGCTCGCTGTCTTTGACCTGGTACCAGCGCTGGCGGATCTTGCTGCCTTCATGCTGGGCCTGCACGGTGATCTGCTCGGGGTTCTTCATGAACTGCTGCGCGAGCTTGGCGATGCCTTCGGGGTACGTGGCCGAGAACAGCAGCGTCTGGCGTTCCTTCGGGCACTGGCGCGCCACCGTCACGATGTCGTCGAAGAAGCCCATGTCGAGCATGCGGTCGGCCTCGTCGAGCACCAGCGTGTTCATCGCCGAGAGGTCGAGGTTGCCGCGCTCCAGGTGGTCCATGATGCGGCCCGGCGTGCCCACCACGATGTGCGCGCCGTGCTCCAGGCTGGCAATCTGCCCGCGCAGCGCGACGCCGCCGCAGAGCGTGACCACCTTGATGTTTTCTTCGGCGCGCGCCAGGCGGCGGATTTCGGTCGTGACCTGGTCGGCCAGCTCGCGCGTGGGGCACAGCACCATCGCCTGGATGGCGAAGCGGCGCGGGTTCAGGTTGGACAGCAGCGCCAGCGCAAAGGCGGCGGTCTTGCCGCTGCCGGTCTTGGCCTGCGCGATCAGGTCCTTGCCGAGCAAGGCCAGCGGCAGTGCGGCGGCCTGGATGGCCGTCATCTGCGTGTAGCCGAGCTGGGTGAGGTTGGCCAGCATCTGGGGCGAAAGCGCCAGCGTGGCAAAGCCGTGGGGTTCGGCCTGGAGGCCGCCGGCTGGGGAGGTGGTGGAGTTCATCGTTCGGCAGCCGGAGACATACAGACAGGAAGACGCAAAAGGAAAAGTGACGCCCGGAAAAGACAAAGGCCTTGCAGGGCCCCCTCCGGGAGGGCGCTCTGCAAGGCCGGCCGGGCGTCGCTCAGCGACGGGGCGAGTTGTTGTTGGTTGGCGGGGGACCGCGGCGTTCCAGGTGACGGAACGTGATGCGGCCCTTCGTCAGGTCGTAGGGCGAGAGCTCGAGCGACACCTTGTCGCCGGCCAGGATGCGGATGTGGTGCTTGCGCATCTTGCCGCCGCTGTAGGCGATCAGCTGGTGACCGTTGTCGAGCGTGACGCGGTAGCGCGAGTCGGGCAGGACTTCGGTCACTGCGCCGTTCATTTCGATCAGTTCTTCCTTGGGCATAAGTGATTACCTCTGAATCGTTCGATGTGTGTTGGAGATGGAATGGGGCGTAATTGTTTCAGGCCGCGCACGGAAGTGCGAGAGGGGCCACCGGTGCGCGTTCGCGCACCCAGCCCAGGCCCTGTTCGATGGCGTAGCCGAGCGCCGCGGCGTGGCTGGCAAAGCGCGGCGTGAAACGCATCACGCGGTCGTGCATGCCGCTGCCGTGGCCGGAGCGGATCGAGACGGAGGCGGCATAGCCGCCGTCGTCCTGGTGTCGAATGAGCGGGGAAACAAGGTACTTGCCCACCGCGATACTGTGTTGAATGATGTCCATGAAGCCTTGGCGCCACGCGCAGAGACAGCGCGCGAAGAGCCTGAAAAATAATTGAAAACGGACGCGGACCGGCCGCAACGGCGCGGGGGATGCGCAATTCGCTTCAACAGGAACGAAGGCAGTGGTGGCAATCATGGGCGCCCGGTCTGGCGCTCCAACACACTGTGAAGCCGGCTTGAAAATGAGAGGCCTGAAGAATCCAAGGACAGTGCAGGTCAGCCGGCGGGAGTGACGAAATTCTTCGTCGTGGTATCGAAACGAACCCGACATTATAGCTTGCAGGGCATGACAGTTGCTTGTCTTAAAAACAACGCCTGCATGAAAAAGGCGTCGAAGTGGCGCCTGTCGTGCGTCATCAGCTATTAAAAATATAGCAACTCAGCTGTCCAGCGGCAGCCGCGTCGTGAACTTGGTGGTCGACAGCACGATGTCGCTCGAATAGTTCTCCAGTTCCAGCGCATCGCCGAGCTGCTCCTGCGCGAAGGCCTGGTATTCGGGCAGCGAGCGCGCGCAGATCACGAGCACGAAGTCGGTCTCGCCGGCCACGCAGTGGCACTGCAGCACCTGCGGCAGCGCATGCACCTTGCGCTCGAAGGCCTGGATCGCCTCGCGCGTGGTGCTGCGCAGCGACACGCGCGAGATCACCAGCACCGGAAAACCCACGCGCGCGGCATCGAGGATGGCGACCTCTTCGCGGATCACGCCCGCGCGCCGCAGCCGCTGCACGCGCTTCAGGCAGGCCGAGGGCGAGAGGTTCACGCGCTCGGCCAGCGTCTGGTTCTGCAGGCCCGCGTCGGCCTGCAGTTCGGCCAGGATGCACTGGTCGATGCGATCGAGGGTGCCGGTTTTCATGGTGCCGCCAGTGTGGCGCAACGCGGCGGCAATCGGCTTCGGTTTGAGGCCCTCACAACGACAGCCGATTTCGCGGCCGATGGCTACGCTGGGGCTCCCCCCGACGAACAAGGAGCATCCGATGGCCGAAGGCGCAACCTACGACCCGGTGGTCAGCAAGCACCTCGTGCGCTACGGCATGGGGCTGAGCCCGCATGTCATCGTCAAGGCGCGCGGCGCCACGCTGTGGGACCAGCACGGGCGCGAGATCCTCGACTTCACCTCGGGCCAGATGTGCGCCACCATCGGCCACAACCACCCGCGCATCGTCGCGGCGATCGAGAAAGCCTGCGAAGGTGCGCTGCACCTGTACAGCGGCTTCGTCGGGCCGGCCGTGCCGGCGCTGGCCGGGCGGCTGGCGGCGATGCTGCCGCCGTCGCTGTCGAAATCGCTGTTCCTGTCGACCGGCGGCGAGGCCAACGAGGCCGCCGCGCGCATGGCCCGCGTGACCACCGGCCGCTACGAGATCGTGGGCCTGAACGGCGGCTGGCACGGCGTCAACGGCGGCATGGCCGCGCTCACCTTCGCCGGCCGGCACCACGTCGACTACGGGCCGCGCAAGCCCGGCACCATGTCGATCCCCGCGCCGCACTGCTACCGCTGCCCCATCCGCCATTGCCGCGATGCCTGCGACACCACCTGCCTCGACGTCGGCTTCGACATGATCGATGCGCAGTCCAGCGGCTCGCTCGCGGCCTTCATTGCCGAGCCGGTGCTGAGCTCGGCCGGCGTGATCGTGCCGCCCGCCGGCTACTTTCCGAAGCTGCAGGCCAAGTGCCGCGAGCGCGGCATGCTGCTGATCCTCGACGAAGCGCAGACCGCCTTCGGCCGCCTGGGCAGCAACTTCGCGTTCGAGCAGATGGGCGTGGTGCCCGACTTCCTCACCGTCTCGAAAACGCTGGGCGGCGGCCTGGCGATCGGCGCCACGGTCACCAGCGAAGCGATCGAACAAGATTGCCACGAGAAGGGCTTCGTGCACGTCACCTCGCACGTGTCCGACCCGCTGCCGGCCGAGGTCGGGCTCGCGGTGCTCGACGTGCTCGAGGAAGAAGGGCTCAACCAGCGCGCCGCCGCCATGGGCGAGCGGCTGAGCCGGGGCCTGGCCACGCTGAAGGCGCGGCACGAGGTGGTCGGCGACGTGCGCGGCCACGGCCTGCTGCAAGGCGTGGAGCTGGTGAAAGACCGCGAGACCCGCGCGCCCGACGCCGAGCGCGGCCGGGCCATCACCGACGCCTGCATGGCGCGCGGCCTGAGCATGAACATCGTGGCCGTCGGCGGCATGGCGGCTGTGTGGCGCATCGCGCCGCCACTGAACGTGAAGCCAGAGGAAATCGACCGCGGCCTCGAGATCCTCGACGACGCGATCCGCGCGACGAGTTAGCCGATCCCGAGCATCCGCCGGTTCGCCGCCACGTCCGCCCCGCCCGCCGCGAAGTCGTCGAAGGCGCGGTCGGCCACGCGGATGATGTGATCGCGAATGAAGGTGGCGCCCTCGCGCGCGCCGTCTTCCGGGTGCTTGATGCAGCACTCCCACTCAAGCACTGCCCAGCCCGGAAAGTCGTACTGCGCCATCTTCGAGAAGATGGCCTTGAAGTCGACCTGCCCGTCGCCCAGCGAGCGGAAGCGCCCGGCCCGGTTGATCCAGCTTTGGAAGCCGCCGTACACGCCCTGCTTGCCGGTCGGGTTGAACTCGGCGTCCTTCACGTGGAAGAGCTTGATGCGCTCGTGGTAGTGGTCGATGTAGGCCAGGTAGTCGAGCTGTTGCAGCACGAAGTGGCTCGGGTCGTAGAGCAGGCAGGCGCGCGGGTGGTTGTTCACGCGCTCCAGAAACATCTCGTAGCTCACGCCGTCGTGCAGGTCTTCGCCCGGATGGATTTCGTAGCCCACGTCGACGCCCACGGCATCGAAGGCATCGAGGATCGGGCGCCAGCGGCGCGCCAGTTCGTCGAAGGCTTCCTCGATGAGGCCCGGCGGGCGCGGCGGCCACGAATAAAGATACGGCCAGGCCAGCGCGCCCGAGAAGGTCGCGTGCGCCGTGAGCCCGAGGTTCGCCGAGGCCTTGGCCGCATGGTGCAGCTGTTGCACTGCCCACTGCTGGCGCGCGACGGGGTTGCCGCGCACCTCGGGCGCCGCAAAGCCGTCGAAGCCCGCGTCGTAGGCCGGGTGCACCGCGACCAGCTGGCCCTGCAGGTGGGTCGAGAGCTCGGTGATCTCCAGGCCGTGGCCCGCAAGCGTGCCCTTGATCTCGTCGCAGTAGGTCTTGCTCTCGGCGGCGCGTTTCAGGTCGATGAGGCGCGCGTCCCAGCTCGGGATCTGCACGCCCTTGTAGCCGAGGCCGGCGGCCCATCCGGCGATGGCGTCGAGCGAGTGAAACGGGGCTGTGTCGCCCGCGAACTGGGCCAGGAAAATGCCCGGCCCCTTGATCGTCTTCATGCGTGTCTCCTGATGCGCCGCACAGCATACTTCGGGGGTTCGGCTGACACACGACCGAAGTTCGATGGGCGCACAATGAACTTTGTCCACAGGGAACCCATCGAGATGTCTCAGCCTGTCGCCGCCCGACTCAAAATCGGCTTGTCCGCCTGCTTCTCGCACGCCGACCCGGCCCGCTCGCTCTTCACGAACAAGACGCTGCAGTACGTCGAACAGTCGATCGCGCACTGGCTCATGTCGGCCGGCGCGATGGTGGTGATGGTGCCCTGCCCCACGGGCGAAACGGCGCGCGGCGACACCAAGCTCTCGCACTACGCCGAATGGCTCGACGGCGTGGTGATGCACGGCGGCGCCGATGTCTGGCCCGGCAGCTACGGCGAAGAGCCACTCAAAGACGCCTGGATCGGCGACCAGATCCGCGACCTGTACGACCTTGCGCTGGTCGAGGCCTTCGAGCAGGCCGGCAAGCCGATCTTCGGCGTGTGCCGCGGCCTGCAGCTGATCAACGTGGCCTTCGGCGGCTCGCTCTACCAGGACATCGAAGCGCAGCACGGCCACCCCGAGACGGTGCGCCACCGCGACCCGGTGACCTACGACCAGAACTTCCACCAGATCGAGATCGTGCAGGGCACGCGCCTGTCGAAGCTGTTCCCCGAGGTGCGCACGGCGCGCGTCAACAGCATCCACCACCAGGGCATCAAGGGCCTCGCGCCGGGCTTCGAGGTCGAGGCCTGGAGCCTGCCCGACCGCGTGCCCGAGGCCATCCGCCGCCGGCCTGAAAAAGGGCGCGGCTACATCGCAGCGACCCAGTGGCACCCGGAGTTCCACAAGTACGGCAGCACCGAGACGGTGGACGACACGCCCATCCTGCACGACTTTTTATGGGCCTGCGCCACCGCCCGCGTGGCGCCGCGCACGAGCATGCGCGAGATGCAGGGGCGGATTCGCAACCGGGCGTCCCGGTTGCTGCGGCAGGCTCTGTTGCGGCGCTGAGCGCCGCGCCGCATCACGCCGCGTCGCGCAGCAGGTGCTTCAGCAGCTTGCCCGTCGCCGTGCGCGGCAGGCTCTCGCGCACTTCGAAGATGCGCGGAATCTTGTAGCGCGCCAGCCGGTCTTCGAGAAAACGCACCAGCTTGCGCGCTTCGAGCGCGCGTCCACCGCGCGCCACCAGCACCGCCGTCACGGTCTCGCCCCACTCGGGGTGCGGGCGGCCGATGATGGCCACGTCTTGCACGTCGGGGTGGGCGCCCAGCGCGTCTTCCACTTCCTTCGAATAGACGTTCTCGCCGCCCGTGATGATCATGTCGCGCAGCCGGTCGACGATGAACAGGAAGCCGTCTTCGTCCACCCGCGCGAGGTCACCCGTGCGGTACCAGCCCTGCGCATCGAAGGCTTCGGCGCTCGCCTGCGGGTTGTCGAGGTAGCCCTGCATCGCGGCCGGTGAACGCAGGTGGATTTCGCCGACCTCGCCCGCGCCGCAGCGCCGGCCATCGGCGTGGCGCACCTCGATCGCCACGCCGGGCACGCCCGCGCGGCCGATGGAGCCGGCCTTGGCGATCGCGTCTTCCGGGTAGAGCACGGTGCCCAGCGGGCCCGACTCCGTCATGCCGTAGACCTGCACGAAGCGGTCGCTGCGGTAGCTGTCGGCCAGCTTGCGCGCCATGTCGGCACCGAGCGGGCCGCCGCCGTAGGCCCACAGGCGCATCGCGCTGAAGTCGTAGCGTTGCACGTCGGGCACCACCGACAGCGGCGCCAGGAAGGCGATGGGCGCGCCGAAGGTGAAGGTGATGCGCTCCTCGGCCAGCGTGTCGAGAAAGGCCTTCGGCGCGTACTCGCGCAGCAGCACCACGGTGCCGCCCATGAGCAGCGTGCCCAGCAGCCAGTTGTTGAGCGGCGACGAATGCCACACGGGCATCGCGACCAGCGTGCGCTCATTGCGCGTGAGCGACATGCCCGCCGCCGTGCACACCGCCGCCATGAAGACGTTGCGGTGGCTGTGCAGGCAGCCCTTGGGCTTGCCCGTGGTGCCCGAGGTGTAGAGCACCTGGGCCAGCGTGTCGGTGCCGGGCGCCGGGGCCTCGTCGTCGCCCAGCGGCACGGCCTGCGCCATCAGGTCGTCGAACATCGGCAGGCCGGCGGCGGCGCTGTCGGTCGCGAGCCAGTCGCAGCGGTGCGCGATGCGCGCGGCGACCTGCGTCGCGAGCGTGCCGTCGGCGACGCACAGGCGCACGCTTGCGTGGGCCAGCACGTGGTCGATCTCCGGCGCCTGCAGCTTGTGGTTGACGGGCACCACGGCCGCGCCGAGGCGCCAGGCGCCGAACATCGCGGCGACGAAACCGACCGTGTTGAAGCACAGCAGCGCGACCTTGTCGCCAGGGCCCACGCCCTGGTCACGCAGCACGGTGGCGGCGCGGCGCGAGAGGTCGGCGAACTCGGCATAGGTCCAGGCGCGGCCTGCGGCGCGCAGGCATTCGTGGTCAGGTTGGGTGCGGGCGTGCTGGTCGAGCAGGGAAACGAAATCCATCCGTGTCGTCTCCGTGTGCTCAGTGCCAGGCGGCGCGCACCAGCGCGCCAGGGTCGCTGGTGCCGGCGCTGATGCCGGTCACCGGGCCCCAGTCGGGATCGAAGCGGCTCGACACGAAAGCGGCCGAGGCGAGCGGGCTCGCGTGCTGCAGCATCAGGCCGGCCTGCGCCGCGCGCACCAGCCGCTGCGTGAAGCGGCGCGCCTGGCGTTCCAGCTCCTGCGGTGCCAGCTGCACCATCTGGCGCAGGGCCTGCACCTCGGCCTGCAGGCGCGTTTCGCCGGCGGTCACTTCCTGCAGGTGGTCGAGCACGAGGTGCGCGTCGTCGGGATTGCGCGACACGGCACGCAGCACGTCCAGGCACATCACGTTGCCCGAGCCTTCCCAGATCGAGTTGACGGGCGCCTCGCGGAACAGGCGGCCCATCGGGCCGTCTTCCACATAGCCGTTGCCGCCGAACACCTCCATCGCCTCGCCGGTGAGCGCCACCGCGCGCTTGCAGTTCCAGAACTTGGCGGCGGGCGTGAGCAGCCGGCGCCAGGCGGTGTCCAGCGGTGCGGGCGAGCCGAAGCGCGACGCCAGTTCCATCGCCAGCAGCGTGGCGCTCTCGGTCTCGAGTGCCATGTCGCCCAGCAGCTCGGTCATCACGGGCTGGTCGACCAGCGCCTTGCCGAAGGCAAAGCGGTTGCGCGTGTAGTGCAGCGCCTGCGCGAAGCCCTGGCGCATGAAGCCGGCGCTGGCGAGCGCGCAGTCCAGGCGCGTGACGGTGGCCATCTCGATGATGGTCGGGATGCCGCGGCCCTCGTCGCCCACGAGCACGCCCCAGGCGTCCTTGAACTCGACCTCGCTGCTGGAGTTGGAGCGGTTGCCGACCTTGTCCTTCAGACGCTGGATGTGGATCGCGTTCTTGGTTCCGTCGGGCCGCCAGCGCGGCACGAAGAAGCACGACGAGCCGTGCTCGTCGGTCTTGGCCAGCACCAGGTGGCCGTCGCACATCGGCGCGGAGAAGAACCACTTGTGGCCGGTGATGAGGAACTCTTCACCCCACGGGCCGCTGCCCGCGGGCACGGCGCGCGTGGTGTTGCTGCGCACGTCGCTGCCGCCCTGCTTCTCGGTCATGCCCATGCCGACGGTCATCGAGGTCTTACCTTCGAGCGGGATGTCGCGCGCGTCGTGCACGTTGGCGGCGAGCTTGTCGCGCAGGTCGGCGTACAGCGCGGCGTTGCGGCGCATCACGGGGATGCAGGCCTTGGTCATGGTGGTCGGGCAGGTCGAGCCCGACTCGATCTGGCTGTGCATGTACAGCGACGCGCCGTAGCCCACCCAGGCCGAGGGCCGCTCGTCGAAGAACGGCAGGTTGGCGATGCCGTTGCGCCGTGCGATCGACATCAGGGTGTGCCACGCGGGGTGGAACTGCACGCTGTCGATGCGCGTGCCGGTGCGCGAGTGCGTGTGCAGCTCGGGCTCGTGGCGGTTGGCGTCCTCGGCGGCACGCAGCGTGGCCTCGGCGCCGTACTCGGCGCCCTGGCGCACCAGCTCGTCGTCGCGCCAGGCGGCGCCGCCGCGCCCCACCGCACCGCGCAGCGCGGGGTCGCTGGTGTAGACGTTGTAGTCCTTGAGCTCGGGGACCTGGTTGTCGGGGTGGATGCCGGTGGTGGTCATGGCGTGGTCTCCGTGAAGCGGTGAAAGAGGGACGTGTTCAGGCGGTGGTGGCGCGTTCGCGCACCACCAGCGTCTGGGTCGCAAGGCCGAGGAGGCCGCGCGTGTCGTACAGGTGGGACACGGTGAGCCCCGCGCCGTCGCCGTGCATCTCGGTGCTGGCGCGCAGGCCGATCCACTCGCCCTCGGGCACGCGGAACAGGTTCAGGCTCAGGTCGGCGTTCGAGAACAGGAAGTCGGTGGGCGGCAGCACCCAGCTCAGGCCGTTGCCGAAGTCGGCCGCCGCCGCCGCGCGCATCGCGGGCGAGGTGGCCACGCCGCGCACCAGCGGCACCGCGAGCCGGAACCACGCGGCGCCCGCGCCGGGCTGCGCGATGTCGCCCTGGGCCAGGCGCGATTCGACGGCGGTCTGGTGGAACGAGATCCCGTCGGGCAGGCCGGGAATGCGTAGCCGCTCGGTGCAGTCCTCGGGCCGCGGCAGCAATTCACGCGGCGCGTCGCCTGCGGGCAGGTTCGCCGGCAGCGTCAGCGGCGAGGTCTTCAGCAGCAGCGCATGCGCGCGGGCCACCACCGTGTCGCCCGCGAGCAGGTCGATGCCCACGCGCACCGTGGCGCGCGAGGCCTGCGACTGCGTGCGCGTGACCAGCGGCGCCACCGGCACCGGCCTCACCAGCTCGAGCGTGAGCCGCGCCAGCTGCCAGCCGGGGCCGGGCGCGGCGCGTTCGGCGATGTGCGCGAGCAGTGCGGCGGGTGCGCCGCCGTGTTGCGCGCGTGGGTCCCACGGGCCGCGCGAGAGGGCGTCGGGCTGCCACGCGTCGCCCTCGCCGGTGTAGACGGCGGGGGGCGTTGTCTCGGGGGCACGGTCGTGCGAGGTCATTGCAGAATGCCTTTCGATGGGATCAAAAATTCTAGGAACAACCCGCCCGCGAGGTGTTCGGGTTCGGCGGCCATGACCGGCGCCCGCGCACCCGCCGCCGCCCCGAGGAGGAAGCCGCGCCAGTCCCGCGCGCGCCACACCTCGCAGGCGTTGCAGGAAGCCTTTGTTCGGCTTTTGGTCGAGAAGGGATTCGCTGCCATCACGATCCGCGAGATCGCGGCCGTGGCGGGCACGGGCCTGGGCAGCTTCTACGAATACTTCGAGAACAAGGAAGACCTGGCGCGCGTGTGCCTGCACCTGCGCTCCAAGGCGCTGCTGCTGGACATGCGTGCGGTCGTGGCCGCGAACGAAGGCCGGCCGTGGCGCGAGATCGTCGATGGGGTGATCGATGCGCAGCTCGACGCGCACCGCGCGCAGCCCGTCGCCTGGGGCGCGCACTACCTGCTGGAGCGCCACCTCTCCAGCCCCGAGGCCTACCGCAAGATGTACGACCGCTTCGTGGCCGAATGGGTGGGCGTGTTGGACGCGGCGGGCGACGTGAAGGCCGACGGCCCGAAGAAGAAGGAAGCGGCGCGCGTGTGCCAGACCATCATCTACGGGCTGGTGGCGCACACCCACCTCGGCACGGGCGGGCGGCCCGACCTGCAGGCGCTGTCACGCCAGTTGCGTGATGCGCTGCGGGGCTACCTGGCGGCGGTCGCCTGATGCGGGGCGCGTTATCGGCTGTCGCTCAGCGCGACGACTTGTTCGTCGTGCCGCTGACGCCGGCGTCGATGGTGCCGAACACCGTCACGCCGCTGCCCGATGAAGACGTGGAGGAAGAAGACGGCGACGGCGCGGTGCCGGCGCAGCCCGAAATCAACAGGCCGGTCGCAAGGACGGCGAGGGCGGCAAGGATCGACTTCACGGCAGGACTCCAGGGAAAAATGGACGTCCCACTATAGGCCGGGGGCTCCGGCCGCCCTGTAACAAAGACACCAGCCGCCGCAGGGGTTGCGGCGTGGTGGCGTTCAGCTCGTTGCGATGCGCGGGTCGGTCGCCAGCAGCATCTCGACCATCGATCGCAGGTCGGCCTGCAGCCGCGCCGCACCGGCTTCGTCGAGCGCCAGCGTGGCCTCGTCCATGTAGAGCTTGCGGTTGATCTCGACCTGGATGCTGTGCCGGTTCGCCGCCGGGTTGCCGTGGCGGCGCACCAGCTCCACGCCCTTGTACGGGTGGTTGTAGTCCACGCTGTAGCCGCGCGCGCGCAGGTGCGCGCACAGCCGCTGCGACAGCGCCGGGTCGGCCGTGCTGCCGTCGCGGTCGCCGATCACGAAGTCGGCGTGCGCCAGCCCCGGGAAGTCGGTGGCGTGGCTGCCCGCAATGGCCGGCATCGAGTGGCAGTTGATGTGGACGCTGTAGCCGTGCCGCGCATGCGCGTCGTCGATGGCCTGCGCCACCGCCGCGTGGTACGGGCGCCAGCACTGGTCGATGCGCTGGCGCACCTCGGCCACCGTGAGCGGCCGGTCGTAGATCGGCAGGCCTTCGTCGGTGAGCTTCCAGATCAGGCCCTTGCCCAGGCGCACCTTCGACAGCACGCGCGGGTCGCTGGACACCGGCTCGGTCCACGGGCCGTCGAGCATGGTGGTGTCGACCTCGGTCATGTCGCGGTTGGCGTCGAGATAGCTGCGCGGAAAGTGCGCCTCGATCCAGGCGGCGCCCCTGTCGCTCGCGAAGGCGTAGAGCTTCTCAACGTGGGTGTCCTCGGCCCGGCGCAGCGTGGCGAGGTCGCACACGGGCCGGAAGTCCTCGGGGTAGACGGTGCCGCTGTGCGGCGAGTCCAGCACCAGCGGGGTGTGCCCGGCGACGCTGGTCACCTGGGCGCGGGTTTGAATCAATTTCAGAACTGGATGCATAGGCAGGGTCGGTCAGTCCAGTCGGATGCGCGCGAAGGCGGCCACCTTCTTCATCTTCTCGATCTCGCTCGCGATCTGCTTCGTGAACTCGGCCGGCGTGGTGCCCGAGGCGTACAGCCCCTGCAGCGCCAGGCGCTCGCGCACCGCGGGGTCCTTCAGCGCGGTGGCCACGGCCTGCTGCATGCGCAGCACCAGCTCGGGCGGCGTGCCGGCGGGCGCGATCATGCCGAACCACGACGGGTCGTTGCTGGCCGCCTGGCCCAGTTCGCCGTAGGTCGGCACGTCGGGCAGCACGTCGAGGCGGCCGCTCCAGGACACGGCCAGCGCCTTCAGCTTGCCGGCCTTCACGTGCGGCAGCGACGAGGCCACCTGGTCGAAGTACACCGGCACCTGGCCCGCGAGCACGTCGTTGATGGCCGGGCCCGCACCGCGGTAGGGGATGTGCACCATCGAGGTTCCGGTGCTGCTCTTGAACAGCTCGCCCCACATGTGGCCGATGGTGCCGTTGCCCGGCGAGGCGTACGACACCTTGCCGGGGTTGGCCTTCAGGTACTTCACGAGTTCCGCGAAGCTGCCGACCGGCAGCACGGCCGGATTGATGACGATCACGCCCGGCGCCTTCACCAGCTCGGTCACGGCCGTGAAGCCCTTGATCGGGTCGTAGGGCAGCTTCTGGTACACGGCCGGGTTCACGCCGTGCGTGGAGAGCGTGGCCACGCCGAAGGTCAGGCCGTCGGGCGCGGCGCGTGCCAGCTCGGCCATGCCGATCGAGCCGCCCGCGCCGGCGCGGTTGTCGATCACCACGGGCTGCTGGAGGATCTTGGCCAGGGGCTCGGAGAGCACGCGGGCCGTGATGTCGGTGGCGCCACCGGGCGGGAAAGGCACGACCAGGCGGATCGGCTTGCCTTGGGCAAAGGATATTCCTGGGGCGAAAGAAGCGGCGGCCAGGATGGAGAGGAGATGACGACGTTGCATAAGGGTTCTTCCAATGGAACGATGAGTGAATGTGCAAAGCTGCAGCTCACCTGAAGCAAAGGATATACCCGATATCATTCCAATCTGGAATGACTTGATGGGCTCCCCCATGCCGCTGCGACGCCTCAACCCGCCCCTGAACCTGCTGCGCGCCTTCTCCACCGTGGTGCGCTTCGGCGGCGTGTCGCGCGCGGCCGAGGCGCTGCACCTCACGCAGGGCGCGGTGAGCAAGCAGGTGCAGGAGCTCGAGCGCTGGATCGGCGCGCCGCTGTTCGAGCGCAGCCGCAAGCGCCTGGCGCTCACGCCGGCCGGCGAGCGCTACGAAAAGGCCGTGCGCGCCCTGCTGGCGCAGCTGGAGGCGGCCACGCTGGAACTCATCACGAGTGGCGATGGCGGTGGTGCGCTGCACCTGTCGACCCTGCCCACCTTCGGCGCCAAGTGGCTGATTCCGCGCCTGCCCGATTTCCAGCAGCGGCACCCGCAGATCACGCTGCATTTCGTGCCCTTCGTGCACGGCTACGACTTCGAGCGGCCCGAGCTCGACTGCGCCATTTTGTTCGGCGACGGCCACTGGCCCGGCGCGCGCTCGCACTACCTCGCGGGGCAGGACGTGGCGCTGATCGCCCCGCGCGCCGCGCAGGCCGAGGCCCCCATCCGCACGCCGCAGGACGTGGCGCGCTGCACGCTGCTGCGCCACGTGAGCGTGCCGCAGTCGTGGCTGCACTGGAGCGAGGCGCACGGCGTGCGCGGGCTCGACCCGCTGGCCGGGCTGCAGTTCGACCAGTTCCAGACCATGATCCGCGCCGTCATGGCCGGCATGGGCGTCGCGCTGGTGCCGCGCTGCCTGGTGCAGGACGAAATCACATCGGGGCTGGTGGAAGAGCCGCTGCCCAACGGCGGCTACCGGGGCAGCGAGGGCTACTGGTTCTGCTACCCCGAAGGACGCGGCCAGCTGGCCACGCTGGATCACTTCCGCAACTGGCTGCTGGCCGAGGTCGACCGCAGCGGGGAAGCGACGGCGCTGCCGCCGGCCGCGTTGGCCTGAAAAGTTATTCGGGCTTCGCGCCCGAGGCCTTCACCGCCGCACCCCAGAGCCCGATCTCGCTCGCCACGAAGCGGTCGAACTCGGCACCGCTCGTCGGTGCCGGCTCGGAGCCCCGGTCGCGGATGAAGCGCGCCATCTGCTCGCTCTTCAGGATGTCGGTCACTTCGTGGTTCAGCCGCGCCACGATGTCGGGCGGCGTGCCTCGCGGTGCCATCAGGCCGAGCCAGCCCACGGCTTCGAAGTTCTTCGTGCCGGCCACGCCGGTCTCGCGCACGGCGGGCACCTCGGGCAGTTGCGACGAGCGCGTGGCCGACGTCACTGCCAGCGGCACCGCCTTGCCCGACTTGATGTGCGGCAGCGCGGCCGTCACCGAGTCGACCATCAGCGGCACCTGGTTGCCCAGGAAATCCGCCTGCGCCGGCCCGCTGCCGCGGTACGGAATGTGCGTGATGAACACATGCGCCGCCGACTTGTACATCTCGCCCGACAGGTGCTGCGTGCCGCCGATGCCGGCGCTCGCGTAGCTCAGCTTGCCGGGCTCGGCCTTGGCGCGCGCCGTGAGGTCGGCCAGCGTGCGGATGCCGCTTTCGGGCGTGGCCAGGAACACCAGCGGCACCTTCGCGATCAGCGAGATGCCGACCAGGTCGCGGCGCGGGTCGAAGCCCGACTTGGCGTAGAGCGTCTGGTTCACCGCCATCGCGCTGCCGGCCACCACGAGCGTGTAGCCGTCGGGCGGCGCGCGCACCACGAACTCGGTGCCGATGTTGCTGCCCGCGCCCGCCTTGTTGTCGACGATCACGGGCTGGCCCAGCCGCTTGCCGAGCTGTTCGGCGAGCGCGCGGGCAAAGATGTCGGTGGCCTGCCCGGGTGGGAAAGGCACGACCAGCTTGACGGGCTTGTCAGGCCAGGCGGCGGCCTGGGCCAGGCCCGCGCCGCCCAGCAGCATCGCTGCACACAGGGCAGTGGCGAGGTGTCTGCGCTGCATGCGTCGTCAGGCCGCGTCGGGCGCCGAGAGGTGCTTGCCCACGATGCCCGCGAGTTCGAACATCGTCACTTGGTCCTTGCCGAACACGGGCTTGAGCTTGGCGTCGGCGTTGATCGCGCGCTTGTTGGTCGCGTCCTGCAGGCCGTTGGCCTTGATGTAGTCCCACAGCTTCTTGATGACCTCGGTGCGCGCCACCGGTTCGGCGCCGATCACCGCGGCCAGCGAGTCGCTGGGCTTGAGGCCCGCGCCTGGCTTGCGCGGCTTGGCCGCCTTCTTCTCGGCCGGTGCCTTCTTGGCGGCGGGCGTCTTCTTCGCCGCGACCTTCTTGGCCGCCGCGGTTTTCGCCGCCGGCTTGCCGAAGGTCTTGCGCGGTGGGAACTTGCTGCCGCCTTCGCGCGGTGCGAACTCGAAGGTCACCTTGCCCTCGTCCTTGTTCCAGGTCAGGAAGGCCTTGAAGGCGCGGCGCGTGCGCATCGACACGAACTTGTCGAGCAGGTCGGTCTTGCCGGTGGCGAGCAGCTTTTCCATCTGGTCGCGCTCCACCGGCTGCTGCAGGATGATCTTGCCGGTCTTGAAGGTGCAGCTCGGGGTCGGCTGCTCGTTCGTGGGCACCGATTTTTCGCAGACGTAGTTGCTGCCGTGATCGAACACCGGCGCGCCGCACACGGGGCAGGGGCCCACGGTGTCCTGCGCGCTGAAGTCGACGATCTCGCCGCTCTCGGCGTTCTTGTCGTCGCCGAAGTCGAATTCGAGCTTCCAGTTCTTCGCCTCTTCCTCGTCGTACTTGAGGATGATCTCGGCGGTGAAAGGCCAGCCCGCCTTGGAGCGGAAGCCGTCGAGCGGGCCGATGTGCTTGTCGCGCACCAGCGCCTCGGCCTCGACCACCTCGAAGGTGCGCCCGGCCGGCGACTTGCCGAACGAGAAGCCGCAGGCGTCTTCGCCCGTGCCGCTCTTGCCGGTGCAGCCGTAGCGGCGGTAGTTTTCCTTCACCACGCCGCCGCAGTTCGGGCAGGGCGTGGCGAGCGTGGCGTAGTCGCCCGGCACGGTGTCGCGGTCGTACTCCTTGGCCTTCTTGACGATGTGCTCCGTCATCTCGGCGATCTCGCGCATGAAGGCGTCGCGGCTCAAGGCGCCCTTCTCCATCTGCGCGAGCTTGTACTCCCACTCGCCCGTGAGCTCGGCCTTGGAGAGTTCTTCCACGCCCAGGCCGCGCAGCAGCGTCATGAGCTGGAAGGCCTTGGCGGTCGGAATGAGCTCGCGGCCTTCGCGCAGCATGTACTTCTCGGCGATCAGCCCTTCGATGGTGGCCGCGCGCGTGGCTGGCGTGCCCAGGCCCTTCTCTTGCATGGCCTCGCGCAGCTCGTCGTCGTCGATGGTCTTGCCGGCGCCTTCCATGGCGCCCAGCAGCGTGGCTTCCGAATAGCGTGCGGGCGGGCGCGTCTTCAGGCCCTTGAGGTCGGCCGACTCGGTGTTGACGATTTCGCCCGGCTTCACCGGCACGAGGCGCTTGCCGTCCTTGTCGTCTTCCTTCTCGTCGTCCTGCGCTTCCTTGCCGTAGATGGCGAGCCAGCCCGGCTTCACCAGCACCTTGCCGTCGGTGCGGAACGGGTACTTCTTGCCGCCCTGCTCCACCGTGCTGATGCGCGTGGTCACCTGGTGCTCGGCGCTCGGGAAGAACACCGACAGGAAGCGGCGCACCACGAAGTCGTACAGCTTCTGCTCGGCTTCGCTCAGGCCGCTCGGGGCCTGCAGCGTCGGGATGATGGCAAAGTGATCCGACACCTTGGCGTTGTCGAAGATGCGCTTGTTGGGCTTGACGTAGTTGCCGTCGACCGCCTGCTTGGCGAACGGCGCCAGGTGCTTCATGCCACTGTCGGCGAGCATCTCCATGGTCTGCTTGACCACCGGCAGATAGTCTTCCGGCAGCGCGCGCGAGTCGGTACGCGGGTAGGTCAGCGCCTTGTGGCGTTCGTACAGGCTCTGGGCCAGCGCGAGCGTGGTCTTGGCGCTGAAGCCGAAGCGGCCGTTGGCCTCGCGCTGCAGCGAGGTCAGGTCGAACAGCGCGGGCGAGGCCTGCGTGGTGGGCTTGCTCTCTTCGGTGACCGTGGCGGGCTTGCCGCGCGAGGCGTCGGCGATGGCGCGGGCTTCCTGCTCGCTCCACACGCGGTCGGCGCGTTGCTCGGCATCGGGCTCGCCGTTGGCCAGCAGCGGCGCGTTGGCTTTCTTCCAGTCGGGGTTGAACCACTTGCCGGGGTACTGGCCGGCTTCGGCCGCGAAGCTGCCGTGCACTTCCCAGTAGTTGCGCGAGACGAACTTGCGGATCTGCTCTTCGCGCTCCACCACCACCGACAGCGTCGGCGTCTGCACGCGGCCCACGGTCGTGAGGAAGAAGCCGCCGTCGCGCGAGTTGAACGCGGTCATGGCGCGCGTGCCGTTGATGCCCACGAGCCAGTCGGCTTCGGAGCGCGAACGCGCGGCGTCGGCCAGGCCCTGCATCTGCTTCTCGGTGCGCAGCTGGTCGAAGCCGTCGCGAATGGCTTGCGGCGTCATCGACTGCAGCCACAACCGCTTCACCGGCTTGCCCAGCGGGCTCTTGCCGCCGGCGTACTGCTCGATGAGACGGAAGATCAGTTCACCCTCGCGGCCCGCGTCGCAGGCGTTGATGAGCTGCGTCACGTCCTTGCGCTTGGCCTGCTTGACCACGGCGTTCAGGCGCGTCTTCGTCTTGTCGACCGGCTTGAGGTCGAAGTGCGGCGGAATCACCGGCAGGTTGGCGAAGCTCCACTTGCCGCGCTTCACGTCGAATTCTTCCGGCGCCTGGATTTCGACCAGGTGGCCCACGGCACTGGTCACGACGTAGGTGTCGTTCTCGAAATGCTCGTCATGTTTGTCGAACTTGCCGGCCACCGGCGTGAGGGCGCGGACGATGTCCTGGGCCACCGACGGCTTTTCTGCGATTACCAAAGTTTTTGTCATCTGAGGGCTCTCTATACTCTGCGGCTTCCCGCGTGCACACGCGCGCACACGCATGTGTGCATATTCAACCTAACAGACTTCGGCGATGCCTTCCAAATCCCCACTTTCCGGCGGCCGCCGCATTCAGACGCGCCGCTCCGATGTCCACGGCAACGGCGTGTTCGCCGTGCAGGACCTGGCGGAAGGCGAAACGCTGATCGAATACAAGGGCCAGGTCATCAGCTGGAAGGAGGCGCTGCGCCGCCACCCCCACGACCCTGCGCAGCCCAACCACACCTTCTACTTCCACATCGATGACGGTCGTGTGATCGACGGCAATGTCGAAGGCAACGCCGCGCGCTGGATCAATCACTCGTGCGAGCCGAACTGCGAGGCCGACGAAGTCGATGGGCGCGTTTATATCAAGGCCCTGAGAAACATCGCTGCCGGCGAGGAACTCAACTACGACTACGGCCTGGTCATCGACGAGCCGTACACCGAGAAGTTGTTGTCCGAGTTTCCGTGCTGGTGCGGCTCCGAGCAGTGCCGCGGCACGCTGCTGACGCCGAAGGACGAGGACGAGGACGAGGAAAAAGACAAGAAGAAAAAGAAGAAGGCCAAAAAGAAGGCCGAGAAGAAGAAGGCCGAGGCCAAGGAAGCGAAGAAGGCTGAAAAGAAAGCCGAGAAGAAAAAAGCGGACAAGAAGGCCGACAAGAAAAAGGCCGACGGCAAGAAGAAATCCGAGAAGTCCAGCAAGGACGACACCCCGTCCGCCGCCGGAGACTGACGATGGGCACGCCGGCCTCCGCCTGGTTCGAAGACCGGATCGCCGCGGCGGTCGCGCCGCTGCTGCCCGGCTTCGCGGTCGAGGCCGTGGCCGAGATCGACTCCACCAACACCGAGTTGATGCGCCGTGCGCGCGCCGGCCGCACCGACCCCGTGCTGCTCGTGGCCGAACGCCAGACGGCCGGCCGCGGTCGCCTCGGCCGCCCCTGGCAGAGCGCGCAGCAACCCGAGGCGCCCGCCTCCCTCACCTTTTCGCTCGGCATGCCGCTGGCGCCGGCCGACTGGTCGGGCCTGTCGCTGGCCGTGGGCGTGACCGTCGCCGAAAGCCTCGACCCGACAGGCGCGCACCACGTCGGCCTCAAGTGGCCCAACGACATCTGGGTGAACGACCGCAAGCTGGTCGGCATCCTCATCGAGACCGCGATGCCGCAGACGGCCCGGCCCGATGCCGCGCGCTACCTCGTGGTCGGCATCGGCATCAACATCGGCCCGCGCGAAGCCGACGGCATGCGCACGCCGCCGGCCTGGCTGCGCCAGTGGCAGCCCGACGCGTCCGCATCCGAGGTGCTGCAGGCGCTGGCCGAGCCGCTGGTGCGCAGCGTATTGGCTTTCGAGGCGAACGGCTTCGGGTCCTTTGCCGAACGCTTTGCGGCGCGCGACGTGCTGCGTGGGCGCGAAGTGACGCTCAGCGACGGCACCGCCGGCCTGTGCGAAGGCGTGGCCTGGGGCGGTGAGCTGCAGGTGCGCACCGACGCCGGCCTGCAACTCATCTCGAGCGACGAAGTGAGCGTGCGCCCGCGCGGCATGTCTTTCTGAGCGAGGGCATGAAGCTGCGCCTGGTCCTCATCGCCCTGCTCGCTGTCAACGCGGGCTACTGGCTGTGGACGCGCGGTGACCTGGCCGGCTTCGGGCTCGCCCCCGCGGCGCTCGACGAGCGCGAGCCGCAGCGCATGGCGCGGCAGATCCACCCCGAGTGGCTGCAGATCCGCAAGGAAGCCAAGCCCGCGCCCTGACCCGGTCAGGCGGCCGCGGCGCGCGCGAACATGCGCCGCGCCTTGGCCAGCGCGGTCTGCAGTTTTTCTTCGGAGGGCGGTTCGTGCGAGCTGGAACTCAGGCCGAACTTCTTGCCCGCGATTTCCTGCACCGCGACCAGGATGCTGCCCAGCACGACCGGATCGGTCTCGGTGTCGAGCGCCTGGCGCAAGGGCTCGAGCGCCTTGGGCGCGGCGCTGCGGCGGTTGAACACGATCTGCATCAGCGCGCTCGCGGCCCATTGCCGGTTCGTGGCGACGGCATCGTGCGTGAGCAGCGGCACCACCTTGGCGATGTCCGTCGTGCCGCCGAGCCAGCCGATCACCCACAGGCCCTTGCAGCGCAGGTCGTCGTGCGGTGACGCGAGCGCGGCGCGCGCCAGGGCTGCGGTCTCTTTCAGGCGGCGGCCCTTGCGGTACTTGAAGGCGCCGAGCATCTGCAGCACCGTGGCCTGCATGGCCGGGTCGGGCTCCTGCTCGAACTGCGCGAGCAGATGGTCCTCGGCCTCGTCGCCGCGCTCGCCGAACTTGCGGCAGAGCCAGTCGTAGAGCTCGCTGTCCATGCCGGTGTCGTGCAGCAGCGCGTAGTGGAAGGCGAGCGCTTCGGGCGATTGCAGCTCGAGCAGGTCGGCGCCGAAGTCGAACATGTCCGACACGTCGGTGTCGGTACGGATCTCTGCGAAGCGCTGGCGCAGCGCGTCGAGCGTGGGGGACGAACTCATTCGGAAGGGGCCTCCTCGAAGCGCACGGTGAAGAGCGCGCCCGGCGGATGCTTGCCGGGGTGCGCGTCTTCCAGTTTCACCCGCGCGCGGTGCTGGTTGGCGATCTCGCGCACGATCGGCAGGCCGAGCCCGGAGCCGTCGGCCTCGTTGCCGAGCACGCGGTAGAAGGGCTCGAACACCAGCTCGCGGTCGGACTCGGCGATGCCGGGGCCGTTGTCTTCCACCTGCACCAGCTGCACGTGGCCGAAGGGGTCGGCCAGCACGCGCGCGGTGATCACGCCGGGGCGTTCGGGCGTCGAGGGCGTGTAGTTGAGCGCGTTGTCGACCAGGTTGCGCACCAGCTCCTTGAGCAGCGTCGGGTTGCCGTCGACCATCACGCCGGGCGCGCCGGCCTGGGCACCGTCGTAGCCGAGGTCGATGCGCTTTTCGATCGCGCGCGGCACGGCCTCGCGCACCACCTCGATGGTCAGCCGCGCGAGGTCGCAGGGCTGGCAGTGCGTCATGGCGCTGGTGCCCTCGGCGCGCGCCAGCGACAGCAGCTGGTTCACGGTGTGCGTGGCGCGCACGCTGGCGCGGCCGATCTGCTTGAGCGACTGCTTGAGCTCGTCGGCATTCGCGCCTTCGCGCTGCGCCAGGTCGGCCTGCATGCGCAGGCCCGCAAGCGGCGTCTTGAGCTGGTGGGCGGCGTCGGCCAGGAAGCGCTTCTGCGTGAAGATCGAGTCGTTGAGCTTGTCGAGCAGCTCGTTCACTGACGACACCAGCGGCACCACTTCGAGCGGCACTGAGGACTCGTCGAGCGGGCTCAGGTCGCCGGGGCGGCGCTCGCGGATGCGCGCCTCGACCACCGACAGCGGCTTGATGCCGCGCACCAGCGCCAGCCAGATCAGCAGCACCGCCAGCGGCAGGATCGCGAACTGCGGCAGCAGCACGCCCTTGATGATCTCGGTGGCGAGCACCGCCTGCTTCTCGCGCGTCTCGGCCAGCTGCAGCAGCGAGGGCGGCACCTCTTCGCTGCCGCTGGGAATCCACAGCGAGGCCACGCGCACCGGCTGGCCATGCACCGTGCTGTTGTGCAGCAGGACCACGTTGGTGCCGGGCGGGTCGTCCACGTTGGGCTGCGGCAGGTCGCGCTCGCCGTGCAGCAGCGTGCCGTGGCCATCGAGCAGCTGGTAGTAGATGTGGCCTGCGTCGTCGGCACGCAGGATCTCGCGCGCCGATTGCGACAGCACGAAGTGTGTCTGCCCCTGCTTCACCGTGACCAGCTCGGCCAGCACCTTCACGTTGTGCTCCAGCGCGCGGTCGTAGGGCGCGTTGGCGATGCCCTGCGCCACCAGCCACGTCACGCCGATGCTCACCGGCACGAGCAGCAGCAGCGGCGTGAGCATCCAGTCGAGGATTTCGCCGAACAGGGAGCGCTGGGCGCGCTGGAAGAGCTTCAAGCCGGTCTCCCGGCCTTTGGATGCACGGCGCGGCGCTGCGTGCCGGTGGCCCGCGGGGTCTGGCGCATCAGGAAGGAATCTTCTCGAGGCAGTAGCCCAGCCCGCGCACCGTCGCGATGCGTATCGGTCCCTTTTCGATCTTCTTGCGCAGGCGGTGGATGTAGACCTCGATGGCGTTGATGCTCACCTCTTCGCCCCATTCGCACAGCCGGTCCACCAGCTGGTCCTTGCTGACCAGCCGGCCGGCGCGCTGCAGCAGCACTTCGAGCAGGCCCAGTTCGCGCGCCGACAGCTCGATCATCTTGCCGTCGATGGTCGCCACGCGGCCGGCCTGGTCGTAGACCAGCGGGCCGTGGCGGATCGCGTTGCTGGTGGCGCCCATGCCGCGCCGCGTGAGGGCGCGCACGCGCGCCTCGAGCTCCTGCAGGCTGAAGGGCTTGGCCATGTAGTCGTCGGCGCCGTGGTCCAGGCCCTTCACGCGCTCTTCCACGCTGTCGGCCGCGGTGAGCACCAGCACGGGCAGCTGCGAGCCGCGGGCGCGCAGCCGCTTCAGGATCTCGATGCCGTGCAGGCTGGGCAGCCCGAGGTCGAGGATCAGCAGGTCGAACTCGCTGTGGGTCATGAGCGCGGTGTCGGCCTGCGAGCCGTTGGCCACATGATCGACCGCCGCGCCCGAGGTGCGCAGGCTGCGCAGCAAGGCATCGGCCAGCACCTGGTCGTCTTCGGCAATCAGTATCCGCATGTGCGCCACCTCCGGCTCAGTCAGTGTCGGCGCCCCTCGGCGCGCGTTGTCCCATGGGCGAAGTCTAGCCCGCCGTATAGGCTTCGAGTCCGATGGTTACCACGGTGGCAATCTCGTCGCCCACGCTGGCGCGGAACTCGCGCTCGGCCTGCGTGACGGCGCGGCGGAAGGCATCGAGCCAGGCCAGCCCGTCGGCCGTGAACAGCACGCGCCGCGCGCGCGCATCGAGCGGGTCGGGCCCCCGCGTGACCAGCCCCCAGGCCTCGCACTGGTCGACCAGCGTGCCCATGGCCTGCTTGGTCATGCCGGCGCGCTCGGCCAGCTCGGTCAGGCGCGAGCCCTCGCGCGCCAGGTGCCGCGTGATGTGGATGTGGGCCGCACTCACCTGCGCGCGCGCCGCGAGGTTCGACAGCGCCAGCGGCACCTCGATGTCGTGCGCCATCAGCGCCAGCACGCGCTCGTCGAAGCGGCGCATCGCATGGCCCAGCAGGCGGCCCAGGTGGGTCTGCCGCCAGGCGTCGGGATCGGTTGGAAAGGCGGGGTCGGACATGTGCCAGATGGTAAGGCAAACTGACTTTAAAGTGGGCTTGCAAAGCGCAATGAGCCCCTACACTACTGTTCAAGCATCCAGCCTGTGATTAAAAGCAGATGGATGACACCCGACACAAACCGTTGATATTCAAGGAGATTTCCACATGGACGCAGTCGTCAAGGGCACAAGCATCTCGGTCGCCAACAGTGAAAAGGCCAAGGCCCTCCAGGCCGCACTGGCCCAGATCGAAAAGCAGTTCGGCAAGGGCACGATCATGCGGCTCGGCGAAGGCGAGGCGCTCGAAGACATCCAGGTGGTCTCCACCGGCTCGCTGGGCCTGGACATCGCCCTGGGCGTCGGCGGCCTGCCGCGCGGCCGCGTCATCGAAATCTACGGCCCGGAATCCTCGGGCAAGACCACGCTCACGCTGCAGGTCATCGCCTCCATGCAGAAGCAGGCCGGTACCTGCGCCTTCGTCGATGCCGAGCACGCGCTCGACGTGCAGTACGCCCAGAAGCTCGGCGTGAACCTGTCCGACCTGCTGATCAGCCAGCCCGACACCGGCGAACAAGCGCTCGAAATCGTCGATTCGCTGGTGCGCTCGGGCGCCGTCGACCTGATCGTCATCGACTCGGTCGCCGCGCTCACGCCCAAGGCCGAAATCGAAGGCGAAATGGGCGACTCGCTGCCCGGCCTGCAGGCCCGCCTGATGAGCCAGGCGCTGCGCAAGCTCACGGCCACGATCAAGAAGACCAACTGCATGGTCATCTTCATCAACCAGATCCGCATGAAGATCGGCGTGATGTTCGGTTCGCCCGAAACCACCACCGGCGGCAATGCGCTGAAGTTCTACGCCTCGGTGCGCCTGGACATCCGCCGCATCGGCACCATCAAGAAGGGCGACGAAGCCATCGGCAACGAAACCAAGGTGAAGGTGGTGAAGAACAAGGTGAGCCCGCCGTTCAAGACGGCCGAGTTCGACATCCTGTTCGGCGAAGGCATCAGCCGCGAGGGCGAGATCATCGACATGGGCGTCACGGCCAAGATCATCGACAAGTCGGGCGCCTGGTACGCCTACAACGGCGAGAAGATCGGCCAGGGCCGCGACAACGCCCGCGAGTTCCTGCGCGAGAACCCCGACCTGTCGCGCGAGATCGAGAACAAGGTGCGCGAGTCGCTGGGCATTCCGCTGCTCGCAGCCGATGCCGGCAGCGAACCCGAGAAGGCCGAGAAGCCCGCCAAGGCTTCGAAGGCCGACAAGGCGGCAGCGGAGTAAGTTCGACAAGGCGGCCTTCGCGTGTTGCGTGGGCCGCGTGAGCGACCCACCCCCGCATGGCTTTCAGCGCCCCCTCCCTCAAAGGCCGCGCCCTGCGCCTCCTGAGCCAGCGCGAGCATTCGCGCGCGGAGCTGGAGCGCAAGCTGGCCAAGCACGAGGAAGAGCCTGGCACGCTGGCAAAGGCACTCGACGAGTTGGCCGCCAAGGATTTCATCAGCGAGCCGCGTGTCGTGGCCTCGGTGCTGAACCAGCGCGCGGCCCGCTCGGGCGCCTTGCGCGTGAAGCAGGAACTGCAGGCCAAGGGCATCGCGCCTGAAGCCATCGCCGAGGCGGTGGCCGGTTTGCAGGAAACGGAAGTCGCGCGCGCCACGGCCCTGTGGCGCCGCCGCTTCGATGCGCCGCCGGCCGATGCCAAAGCGCGCGCGAAGCAGATGCGATTCCTGATGGCGCGCGGTTTCTCGGGCGCTGTCGTGTCCAAGGTGCTCAGGAGTGACTTCGATGACACAAGCGACGACAACCCCGACGAATGAAGGCGGCGCGCCCTCTCGCGTCATCACGCAGCGCGTGAGCTGCGAATGGCGCGACGCCTATGCGCTCGCGTCCGACCCGAAGCGGCTGCCCGATTGGGCCAGCGGCCTCTCGAAAAGCGCGCTGGTGCCGCACGGCGACCACTGGATCGTGCGCACGCCCGAAAGCGGCGAGGCCCGCATGCGCTTTGCGGCACCCAATGAGTTCGGCGTGCTCGACCACTGGGTGGCGCCCGAAGGCGTGCCCGAGGTCTATTTGCCGTTTCGCGTGATCGGCGTGGCGCCGGGTGTGTGCGAGCTGCAGTTCACGCTGCTGCGCCAGCCGCACATGGACGATGCGGCCTTTGCGCGCGATGCCGAATGGATCGCGCGCGACCTGCAGGCCCTGCGCCGCCTGCTCGAGGCGGGCTGAGCCGGGCCTGGCTTACTCCGCGGCGGCGACGTCGTCGGCCAGCGGGTTCTCGGCCTTGTACGAGGCGATGTCGCGCACGTTCTTCTGCACCGCCACCGCGCCGAACAGGCTCAGCAGGAAGGCCATGGCGTAGAAGCCTTTTTCGCTCGCGGCCAGTGAGGCGTTGAACAGGCCCACGGCCAGCAGGCCGACCGACAGCAGCAACGAGACCCAGCACAGGCCGAAGTAGATGCCCGTGACCGAGATGCCCTCGAGCCGGTCGCGCACTGTCTTTTGCAGCGACACCGCGGAGAACAGGCCGTACATCAGGATGGTGAAGTAGTAGCCCTTCTCGTTGAGCTGCATCGCGGCATTCCACAGCCCGACCAGGTAGACGATGGCACCGACGATCAACGCGGCCCAGGAGGCGGCGACGAATGCAGCGGTCGGTTTCTGAAATCTGACGGTTCCCATGGCGATCCTCCTCGTTGTTGTGTGGCGCGATTATGGTGCGGGAAGGCGGTGGCATGATCGCCAGCGACCGGCCTCCCAGGAGGCGGCTTTCCAAAAAACCGGAGGAACCGTTCATGTCGTCACAACCCGCTCGTCCGCAGTCTCTCGTTCGCACCGGCGCCAAGGCCGGCTTCGCCTTCGCCGGCTCGGCCATCAAGGGCGCGCTGATCGGCCTGTTCCTTGGCGGCGGCGTGTTCTTCTATTACCTGAGCCAGCTGCAAGGGCCCGGCAACCCGGCCGCGCGGGCCGGTGGTTTCGGCGCCATCGTGGCCCTGATCACGTCGCCGCCGCTGCTGGTGGCCGTGCTGCTGGCGCTGTTCGTCGGCGTGTACTTTCTGCTCGGTGTGCAGCAGGGCCGCGCCCGCGCGATGCAGCACCTGGTCGTGGCGCGCGGCGAGGCCGTGTCGCAGCGGCTCGGCGACGCGATTGCAGGCCGCATCGAAGCCATGCCGCGCACGCACGGCGGCCTGCAGCGCGTGGCCGACTGGCTGTCGCCCGACGCGCTGTGCCAGCAACTCGCGCCGGTGCTCGGTGAAGGCCGGGCCGTGCGCACCGTGGTCGGCTTCGTGCTGGCCCGCCTGCCCCTGAGCGACATGCTGGCCGAGTGGCAGCAAGAGCGTGCGGCCCAGGGTGCCACCGCACCGGCGACGGGCGAAGGCGCCACGCAAGACCCCGCGCTGCGCGCCCTGCTCACGCGCCGCATCCACGAGGTGCTGCAGGACATGTCGACGCCCTCGCGCAAGCCCTTCTTCATCGCGCTGGCCGTGCAGGCGGTCTTGTTGGGCGTGGGGCTGTGGCTCGTGCGTTGAGAAGGTGCGAACGAACCCGCCATGCCCGCTCATCCCACCCAGACGCGCCCCCTCTGCGTTGCAAATGCTCGCCATAGCCCAAGCTATGGCTGCGCTTTGCGCCTTGATGGGGCGCGTCTGGGCGGGCTGCTCGGCCACGCCGGATTCATTCACACCTTCTGAGCCCGACCGTCTTCCTCGGTCTTAGGGCGCCCAGCCGCCCCCGCGCTGACGCCCCGGCGACAATCAGCGCCCGCGCGGGCCTTGCGGTGTGCGCGGCATCCATGCCTCCCTGCTCGCCCTTCTCCTCGCTTTCATGATCGTCCGGAAACGCCCGTCCGGGCTCAAGCTGTTTCTGTCCTGGCGGGGCTCCGTCCTGCCGCGCATCGCGGCGGCGCTCACGCTCAATGTGATCGTGGCCATCGTCGTCACGGTGCTGCACGGGCGCTTCGGCTCGATCAAGATTCCGCTCGGCACCGTGCCCTTCGCGCTGCTCGGCCTGCCGCTGGCGATCTTCCTGGGCTTTCGCAACACCGCGGCCTACGACCGTTTCTGGGAAGCGCGCAAGCTCTGGGGCGAGGTGATCCTGCGTTCGCGCAACCTGGCGCGCCAATGCCAGAGCCTCATCGACGGCGATGTGCCGGTGAACGCCGGCGCCGACACCGTCCGCCGCCTGGACGACCTGCGCGTGCGCATGACCTTGCGCGCCGCGGCCTTCGCCCATGCGCTGCGTCACCAGCTGCGCGGCACCGATGCTGCCGCCGACACCCGGCCCTTCCTGCGCGAAGCGGAATGGCAGGGCCTGACGCAGGTCGCCAGCCGGCCGCATGCGCTGCTGATGCACATGGGCGCCGACCTGCGCGAAGCGCTGCGCGCGCGGCGCATCGACCCGGCGCTGGCGGCGGGCGTCGACGGCACGCTGTCGGCGCTGAGCGGTGCGGCCGCGTCGTGCGAGCGCATCCTCAGCACGCCGATTCCCTTTTCATACACGCTGCTGCTGCACCGCACGGCGTACCTGTATTGCTACCTGCTGCCCTTCGGGCTGGTGGACTCGGTCGGGTTCATGACGCCGGTGGTGGTGCTGATCGTGGCCTACACCTTCTTCGGCCTCGACGCGCTCGGCGACGAGATCGAGGAGCCCTTCGGCACGGAGTCGAACGACCTGCCGCTCGAGGCGCTGTGCCGCACGCTCGAGATCGACCTGTGTCAGTCGGTGGGCGCCCCGGCGCCGGCGCCGATGCTGCCGGTCGATTACTTCCTGCGCTGACACCCGCCGCGCGCGGTGCTGGCCTCCCCCTTCCCGAAAGAAAGACGCTTTCCCTCCATGTCGCACGAAGACCGCATCCGCCTGCCCGCCCTGCGCAGCAGGATCACCACCGCCGAAGCCGCCGCCGAATGGATTCGCGACGGCATGGTGGTCGGCATGAGCGGGTTCACGCGCGCCGGCGACGCCAAGGCCGTGCCGCTGGCGCTCGCCGCCCGCGCGCGCCGCGAGCCGATGAAGATCACGCTGATGACCGGCGCCTCGCTCGGCGGCGACGTGGACCGCCAGCTCACCGAGGCCGGCGCCATCAGCCGCCGCATGCCGTTCCAGGTCGACACCGTGCTGCGCCAGGCGATCAACCGCGGCGAGGTGATGTTCATCGACCACCACTTGTCGGAAACGGTCGAGATGCTGCGCACGCGGCAGATCCCGCCGATCGACATCGCGATCATCGAGGCCGTGGCCATCACCGAGACCGGCGCTCTCGTGCCGAGCACCTCGATCGGCAACAGCGCGAGCTTCGCGATCCTGGCCGACAAGGTGATCGTCGAGATCAACACCTCGCAATCGACCGCGCTCGAAGGCCTGCACGACATCTTCATTCCCAAGCACCGGCCGCAGCGCGAGCCGATGCCGCTGATGGCGCCGCACGACCGCATCGGCGTCAGCGCCATCGAGATTCCGCCCGAGAAGATCCTGGGCATCGTCATCACCGACAAGGCCGACAGCACCTCCACCGTGCTGCCGGCGGACGCCGAGACCGCGGCCATCGCGGCGCACCTGGTGGCGTTCTTCGAGCGCGAGGTGGCGCAGGGCCGGCTCACCGAGCGGCTGCTGCCGCTGCAGGCGGGCATCGGCACGGTCGCCAACGCGGTGATGTCGGGGCTGGGCGCGGGGCCGTTCGAGCACCTCACGATGTATTCGGAGGTGCTGCAGGACTCGACCTTCGACCTGTTCGACGCCGGCAAGCTCGACTTTGCCTCGGGTTCGTCGATCACGCTGTCGCCCGCGAAGGCGCGGCAGGTGTTTGGCGACCTCGACCGCTACAAGGACCGGCTGGTGCTGCGGCCGCAGGAGGTGAGCAACCACCCGGAGATCATCCGGCGGCTGGGCATCATTGCGCTGAACACGGCGCTGGAGGCCGACATCTACGGCAACGTCAACTCGACGCATGTGCTGGGCACGCACATGATGAACGGCATCGGCGGCTCGGGCGACTTTGCGCGCAACGCCTACCTGTCGATCTTCGCGACCAAGTCGGTGGCCAAGCAGGGCGCGGTGTCGAGCATCGTGCCGATGGTGTCGCACGTCGACCATGCGCCGCAGGACGTCGACATCCTGGTCACCGAGGTGGGGCTGGCCGACCTGCGCGGGCTGGCACCGCGCGAGCGGGCGGCGGCGATCATCGCGAACTGCGCGGCCGAGCCGTACCGCGCGATGCTGCAGGACTACCACACGCGCGCCGTGGCGACCTGCGGCGGCCACACGCCGCACCGGCTCGAAGAAGCGTTTTCGTGGCACGTGCGCTACCGCGACACGGGCACGATGCGACTCGACTGAAAGCAAAAAGGCCGGTCCTTGCGGGCCGGCCTCTTGTTCTTGTCAGCGGTTGACGCGGTGGCTCAGAGCGCCAGCATCAGCTTGAGGTTCTGCACCGCGGCGCCGCTGGCGCCCTTGCCCAGGTTGTCCAGGCGCGCGATCACCACGGCGTGGCGGTGGTCCTCGTTCGGGAACACGCGGATCTCCAGCTGGTTGGTGTCGTTGAGCGCCAGCGCGTCGAGCTTGCCGTCGTCGGTCGGCGGCAGCACCTTCACGAACTGCTCGGGCGTGTTGCTCTTGGCATAGTGCGCGGCCAGGGCGTCCTGCAGGTCGCCGGCCTTGGGCTTGCCGGGCAGCAGGTCGAGGTGCAGCGGCAACTGGACCAGCATGCCCTGCTTGAAATTGCCCACCGACGGAATGAAGACCGGGCGGCGCGTGAGGCCGGTGTAGGCCATGATTTCGGGGATGTGCTTGTGCTTCAGGCCCAGCGCGTAGGTCTCGAACAGCGGCGCCTTGCCGGCCTCGTAGTCCTCGATCATGGTGCGGCCGCCGCCGGAGTAGCCGCTCACCGAAGGCAGCGACACCGGGAAATCGGCCGGCAGCAGGCCCGCATCGATCAGCGGACGCACCATGGCGATGGCGCCGGTGGCGTAGCAGCCGGGGTTGCCGACGCGGTCGGCCTGGGCCACGGCCTGCCAGTGGCCTGCGACGAGTTCGGGGAAGCCGAAGACCCAGCCCGGCGCGATGCGGTGGGCGGTCGAGGCGTCGATGATCTTGGGCTTTTGGCCCGGGAGCTGGTCGATCAGCGCGACCGACTCGCGCGCCGCGTCGTCGTGCAGGCACAGCACCACGAGGTCGACGCCGGCCATCAGCTCGCGCTTGGCGGCCACGTCCTTGCGCAGCTCGGGCGCGATGCTCACGAGCTCGATCTGCGGCATTGTCTGCAGCCGCTCGCGAATTTGCAGGCCGGTGGTGCCGGCTTCGCCGTCGATGAAAACCTTGGCCATATCGGAGTATGCGTAGAGTGGCTAGAAGAAAGTACGTATTGACCGCAACCGCACATCAAGTATTGGTGCGGCGCACCATGATACAGTCCGCGGTTGTTCGCCGCCCCCAGCCGTCAGGCTGCCGTCGCCCGCGAACAACAGAGCAGAAACAACAGTCTCACTCCCGATCTCCCGTTCTCAACCTCCTCCTTCCGAGAGACATCCCTCATGAAGATTCACGAGTACCAAGGCAAGGAAATCCTTGCCAAGTTCGGCGTGCCGGTGCCGCGCGGCATTCCGGCCTATACGGTTCAGGAGGCGGTCGAAGCCGCCCAGAAGCTTGGAGGCCCGGTCTGGGTCGTCAAGGCCCAGATTCACGCGGGTGGCCGCGGCAAGGGCGGCGGCGTCAAGGTCGCCAAGTCGATCGAAGACGTCAAGAAGCTGGCTGGCGAGATCCTCGGCATGCAGCTCAAGACGCACCAGACCGGCCCTGAAGGCCAGAAGGTCCGCCGCCTCTACATCGAAGACGGCGCCGACATCAACAAGGAATACTACATTTCGGCCGTGACCGACCGCGCGACGCAGAAGATCGCGTTCATCGCGTCGAGCGAAGGCGGCATGGACATCGAGGAAGTGGCCCATTCCACCCCCGAGAAGATCATCACGGTCTACGCCGACCCCAAGGACGGCCTGACCGACGCGCAAGCCAAGGAAATCGCCGACGGCATCGGCATGCCGGCCGACTCGACCGCGCAAACGGTCGACATCCTGAAGAAGCTCTACGCCTGTTACATGGAGACGGACGCCTCGCTGGTCGAGATCAACCCGCTCAACCGTGACAGCAAGGGCAACGTCATGGCGCTGGACGCCAAGTTCAACTTCGACAGCAACGCGCTGTTCCGTCACCCCGAAATCGTGGCCCTGCGCGACCTCGACGAAGAAGACGCGGCCGAAGTCGAAGCCTCGAAGTTCGACCTCGCCTACATCTCGCTGGACGGCAACATCGGCTGCCTGGTGAACGGTGCCGGCCTGGCCATGGCCACCATGGACACCATCAAGCTGTTCGGCGGCGAGCCGGCCAACTTCCTGGACGTGGGCGGCGGTGCCACCCCCGAGAAGGTCACGGAAGCCTTCAAGATCATGCTGAAGAACAAGAACGTGGAAGCCATCCTCGTGAACATCTTCGGCGGCATCATGAAGTGCGACACCATCGCCACCGGCGTGATCGCAGCCTGCAAGGCCGTGAACCTGCAAGTGCCGCTGGTCGTGCGCATGAAGGGCACCAACGAAGTCGAAGGCAAGAAGCTGCTGGCCGAGTCGGGCCTGCCGATCATCAGCGCCGACACCATGGCGGACGCGGCCCAGAAGGTCGTGGCAGCAGTCAAGAAGGCCTAAGGAACAAGTCATGTCGATCTACATCAACAAAGACACCAAAGTCATCACGCAAGGCATCACCGGCAAGACCGGTCAGTTCCACACCGAAAAGTGCCAGGAATACGCGAACGGCAAGAACGCCTTCGTGGCCGGCGTGAACCCGAAGAAGGCCGGCGAGTCGATCTTCAACATCCCGATCTTCGGTTCGGTGAAGGAAGCCGCCACGCAGACCGGCGCCACCGTGTCGGTGATCTACGTGCCGCCGGCAGGCGCCGCGGCCGCCATCTGGGAAGCTGTCGAAGCCGACCTGGACATGGCGATCTGCATCACCGAAGGCATTCCGGTCCGCGACATGCTCGAAGTGCGCAACCGCATGAAGGCCAAGGAAGCGGCCGGCGGCAAGAAGACCTTGCTGCTGGGCCCGAACTGCCCCGGCCTGATCACGCCCGACGAAATCAAGATCGGCATCATGCCCGGCCACATCCACCGCAAGGGCCGCATCGGCGTGGTCTCGCGCTCGGGCACGCTGACGTACGAAGCCGTGGCTCAACTGACGGAAATCGGCCTGGGCCAATCGTCGGCAGTCGGCATCGGCGGTGACCCGATCAACGGCCTGAAGCACATCGACGTGATGCAAGCCTTCAACGACGATCCCGAAACCGACGCCGTCATCATGATCGGTGAAATCGGCGGCCCGGACGAAGCTGACGCAGCCCGCTGGTGCAAGGACAACATGAAGAAGCCAGTCGTCGGTTTCATCGCCGGTGTCACCGCCCCTCCCGGCAAGCGCATGGGCCACGCCGGCGCGCTGATCTCGGGCGGCGCCGACACGGCCGAAGCCAAGCTCGCCATCATGGAAGAGTGCGGCTTCACTGTGACGCGCAACTTCTCGGAACTGGCAAAGCTGCTCAAGGGCAAGCTCTAAAAAGCACTCGTACCGCTGGCGGCGTTCCCGCCGCTCGCAATACCACGCAGAAATGAAAAAGCGCCCGCATTGAGTTGCGGGCGCTTTTTTAACTACAACACAGTGGAATCAGAGACATGGAACTTCTTCAAAGCACGGACTTCTGGATCGGTCTGATCAAGATCGTCTGGATCAACATCATCCTTTCGGGCGACAACGCCGTCGTGATCGCCATGGCGGCGCGATCGCTGCCGCCCGCGCAACAGAAAAAAGCCGTGCTGTTCGGCTCGGGCGCGGCCGTCGTGCTGCGCATCGTGCTGACGGTGGTGGCGGCCAAGCTGTTGGCGTTGCCCTACCTGCAGATCATCGGCGGCGCCCTGCTGCTCTGGATCGGCCTGCAGCTCTTGAGCGAGGAAGACGACGGCGACGGCGAGTCCAAGGAGTACGGCAGCATGTTCGTGGCCGTGCGGACCATCCTGCTGGCCGACCTGGTGATGAGCCTGGACAACGTGATCGCCGTGGCGGCCGCCGCGCAAGGCAGCATGGTGCTGCTGGTGTTGGGTTTGGCCATCAGCATCCCCTTGGTGATTTTCGGCAGCACGCTCATGATCAAGCTCATGGAACGCTTCCCGATCATCATCATGCTGGGCGCTGCGCTGATCGGCTGGGTCGGCGGCGAGACCATCGTGAGCGACGTGTCGCTGCATGACGCGCTGGCGGCCAACCCCTGGATGCACTACGCGGGCGCAATTGCCGGCGCGGTGCTCGTCGTGGCCCTGGGCCGCTTCCTGCAACGGCGCGCACGCGCTGCTGCGCACTGATACTTTAAAAAAGCGAGCGCTGACAAACGATGGCAGGTGTTGGCGTTTCCCTTTTCTCCAGTCGACCGGCCCTGAGCTGGGAGTTTGCGGCGCTGACCGATGTCGGGCGCCTGCGCGCGCACAACGAAGACGCCGTGCATGTCGATCCGGCCCTCGGCCTGGCGCTGCTGGCCGACGGCATGGGCGGCTACAAGGGTGGCGAGGTGGCCAGTGCCATGGCCATTTCGCTGATGCACGCGAGCTTCGGCCGCTGGTTCGCCCAGGCCGGCATGCAGGCGCCCGCCCGCGTGGTCCGGCGTGCGCTGCAGGCGGCCACCGACGAGGCCAACGGCGCCATCCTCCAAGCGGGCGTTACCCACGAAGAACTGCGGGGTATGGGCACGACCCTGGTGCTGGCGGCGTTTCGCCCGCAGCGCGTGGTGGTCGGCCACATCGGCGATTCGCGCTGCTACCGCCTGCGCAACAACAAGCTGGAGCAGCTCACGCGCGACCATTCACTGCGCCAGCAGCAGCTCGACGCCGGGGCCATCACCCCGGAAGAAGCCCTGAACTCCCCCACCCGCAACCTCGTGACGCGGGCCTTGGGCGTGGAAGCCCAGGTCTTGCTGGAGATGCACGAGCACAGCGCCAGACCGGGCGATCTCTACATGCTGTGCTCCGACGGGCTCAGCGAGATGGTGCCGGATGCGCAGCTTTTCACGCTTTTGACTCGCGATCTCGGGCTCAAGGAGATGGCTTCACTTTTGGTTGCAATTTCAAACGACAATGGCGGACGGGATAACATTTCAGTTGTTCTGGCCAAGGCGGGCGTCAGCGAAGCGACCCGCGGGGCCATGTAGCAGCCAACCCAGGCGGCGGACCGTTTGCGCCGCCTGACGGTGCTGGATCTTTGCAAACGGGGAGTAATCGGCCATGCCGAAGATGATCATTTCGGTCGATGGCGTCGTCATCGGCCAAGTGGCGCTCGCCAAGAATCGCACGACGTTGGGCCGACGCGCCTACAACGACATCGTGATCGACAATCTTGCCGTCAGCGGCGAGCATGCCGTGCTGCACATGAGCGGCGGCGAAGTCGAAATTGAAGATCTCAACAGCACCAACGGCACCTACGTCAATGCGCTGGCCATCCAGAAGCAGGCGCTCCAGGACAACGACGTCATCGAGGTCGGTGGCTGCCGCATCCATTTCCGCTCGCACAGCAACCTCATGGTCGGCCCCGGCTCCGTGCGGGCCTCGCTCTCCGAGTATTCCGCCCCGATGCCGCTCTCGTCGGCGCCCACCGAATCGGGCGCGCTGGTCGAGCTGGGCGTGCCCATGCTGCGCGTGCTCTCGGGCAGCAACGAAGGCCAGGACGTCCCGCTGCAGAAGGTGGTCACCACCATCGGCAAGCCCGGCGTCGCAGTGGCCGTCGTCACGCGTCGCCGTCAGGGCTACGTGGCTGCCACCGTTGTGGGCAGCGTCACGCTCAACGGCGTGCAACTGGGCGCCGAAGCCGTCGCGCTGCAGGAAGGCGACGTGCTCGAACTCGGCGGCGCGACGCGCATGCAGTTCGTCCGGATCTGAGTCGGCTCGGGCGCCCTGCTCCGCTCCCCGTTTTTTCGCCGTCAGGCACCCGTTGTCCAAGGCTGATCAGCCATGAGCGTGTTGCGGCGGCACTGGCCGCGCATCACCATCACGCTGCTGCCAGTGCTGCTGGCGCTGCTCCATGCCACCGGCGCCTGGCGACTGGGCGTGATCGAGCACCTGGACCACCTGATCTACGACGCCCGCCTGCGCGCCACCATGCCGGGCACGCCCGACACGCGGGTCGTGATCGTCGATGTCGACGACGCCAGCCTGGCGCGCGAGGGCCAGTGGCCCTGGCCGCGCGACAAGATCGCCAGCCTCACCACTGAACTGCTGGCCCGCCAGCACGCGGCCGTGCTCGGCTTCGACGTGATGTTTCTCGAGCCCGACCGCAGCTCCGGCCTTGGGCGCCTGAAGGAAATCGCGGCCGGCCCGCTGCGTGATGTGCCGGGCCTTTCCGCCGAGATCGACCAGCTCGCGCCGACCCTCGACCACGACGCGACCCTGGCCCAGGCCCTGCGCGGCCAGCCTGTGGCGCTCGGCTATTACTTCACGCGCACCGAACAGCCCAGCGCCAAGGGGCTGCTGCCGGCGACGCCGGTGCTGCCGCCCGAGGCTTTTCCGCCGAATGCCTCCTTCGTCACGCTCTGGAACGGCTTCGGCGCCAGCCTGCCGGTGCTGGCGCGCGCGGCGCCGGTCGCGGGGTTCCTGAACACCCTGGTCGGTGACGGCGACGACGACGGCGTGATCCGCAGCGTGCCGCTCATCGCGCGCTACGAAGGCGAGCACGCGTCGCCCGGGCACTACGAGTCGCTGGCGCTGGCGGTGTACCGCCTGGCGAACGGCTCGCCGCCGGTGCGGCCGGCGCTCGTGGCCGGCGATGGCAACTTTCCGCGCCTCCAGGCGCTGGTGCTCGGTTCGTTGCGCATCCCGGTCGACCAGAGCGCGAGCCTGCAGGTGCCGTTCCGCGGCCCCGGCGGTCCGCGTGCCGGGTCGTTCCGCTACGTGGCCGCTGCCGACGTGCTCGAAGGCCGCCTGGCGCCGGGCGAGCTCAAGGGCAAGATCGTGCTGCTCGGCGCCACCGCGCCCGGCCTGCAGGACCTGCGCGCCACCCCGGTCGGCGCCGCGTTCCCAGGCGTCGAAGTGCACGCCAACATCGTCTCCGGCTTGCTTGATCAGCGCCTGCTGGCCGTGCCCGACTACGCGCCGGGCTACGAAGTGCTGACCGTGCTGGCGGCGGGGCTGCTGCTCGCGTTCGGGCTGTCGCTGCTGTCCGCATCACGCGCCGTGCTGCTCGGCGTGGGCGTGGTCGCTGCGCTGGTCGGCCTCAACACCTGGCTCTACATCGGCCACAGCCTCGTGCTCCCGCTGGCATCGGCGCTCTTCATGGCGGCGCTGGCTTTCGCGCTCAACATGAGCTGGGGCTACTTCGTCGAATCGCGCGCGCGGCGCGGGCTGGTGCGGCTCTTCGGCACCTACGTGCCGCCGCAGCTGGTCGACGAAATGCTCGTGCGCCCCGGCCGCTACAGCATGCGCGCCGAGAGCAAGGAGATGACCGTGATGTTCTGCGACATGCGCGACTTCACCCGGTTGTCCGAGCAGATGGCACCGGCCGAATTGCAGGCCTTCCTGAACACCGTCTTCAGCCGGCTCACCGAGGTGATCAGCGCGCACCGCGGCACCGTCGACAAATACATGGGCGACTGCGTCATGGCTTTCTGGGGCGCGCCGATCGACACCCCCGACCACGCCGCGCTCGCCGTGCAGGCCGCGCTCGACATGGCCACCGCCGTGCACGACATCAACCGCCAGCACCGCGCGAGCGGCCGTCCCGAAATCAGCGCCGGCATTGGTCTGAACAGCGGCCTCATGAGCGTCGGCGACATGGGCTCCACCGCGCGCCGCAGCTATACCGTCGTCGGCGACGCGGTCAATCTCGCGGCGCGGCTGGAGGGCTTGAGTGGACACTACGGCGTCGAGATCGTGGCCAGCGGCGCGACCCGCGAGGCGGCGCCCGGCTTCATCTGGCAGGAACTCGACAGCGTGCGCGTCAAGGGCAAGGCCCAGGCCGTCGCCATCTACACCCCGCTTTCGGCGCAGGCCGGCGCCGAGGCGCAGGACACGACGCGGCAGCAGCTCGACCGCTGGAACCAGGTGCTCGCTGCCTACCGCCGCCAGGATTGGGCGCTGGGCCGAAACTTGCTGGCTCCCCTGCTCGCCGCGGATGCCAAAAAAGTCCTTTACCAGCTCTATGCCCAGCGTTTAGCCTCGATGGCGCTACGCCCGCAAGACCCGGACTGGGACGGCGCCACCCGGTTCGACACCAAATGACGACAGACGCAACCAAGGGGTCTTCCACAATGCAGGTACGCGTGCTGGGTTGCTCGGGCGCCATCGCCAAGGACTGCCGCACCACCTCGTTCCTGGTCGATGCGGACCTGCTCGTGGACGCCGGCACGGGCGTCGGCGATCTCACCCTCGACGAGATGGCCGCCATCGACGACGTGGTGCTCACCCACTCGCACCTCGACCACATCGCCGCCCTGCCCCTGATGCTTGACGCCGTCGGCAGCCGCCGCACCCGGCCGTTGCGCGTGCACGCCCTGGCAGCCACCATCGACGCGCTGCGGGCACACGTGTTCAACAACGTCATCTGGCCGAATTTCGAACGCATTCCCAGCCCCGAATCGCCGTTCGTGAGCTTTCACGAGATCGCGGTCGGGCAACGCCTCGCGCTGGGCAGCGACGCCCCCAAGCTGATCGAGGTGCTGCCGGCGGTCCACACCGTGCCGGCCTGCGGCTTCGCCATCCGCCGGGCCGAAGGCGGCGCCCACTGGGTCTTCAGCGGCGACACCGAGCGCAACCCGCCTTTCTGGGAGCGCATCAACGCCATCGACGTGGCGATGCTGGTCATCGAGACGGCTTTCAGCTCCCGCGAAGAGGCTTTGGCCGAACGCAGCCTGCACCTGTCACCGGTGGCGCTGGCGCACGAGCTGGCGCAGATCGACCCGGGCAAGCAATACCCGATCTACATCACCCACACCAAGCCGGCGGAGACCGAAGAAATCATGAGCCAGATCGAGATGCTGGCGGGGCGGGAAGTGGCAGGGCTGGCGCAGCGGGATATCCGCTGGCTCAAGGCGAACGGGGTGCTGACCTTTTGATCGGGCCCGGTCGGGCATGACAAATTTGTCGACACAATTGGCATCTGAGTGCGAGTTGTGTCACATCATGTAACTATCTTGTGACCAAAGTCGGCCCAAAAGAGGGCTGCAGGGCGGGGAAGCCGGGTGGCACGGATGCTGCGGAAGTTATCCCGCTCCGGGCTGGTTCCCGGGCTCTACAAACCAACCTGGAGTTAATCGAATGAACCGTCGTTCTATCGCACGCAATGTGCAAAAGGGTTTCACCCTGATCGAATTGATGATCGTTGTGGCGATCATTGGTATCTTGGCTGCTGTTGCGCTGCCGGCGTATCAGGATTACGTCGCACGCGCCCAAGTGACAGAAGCAATCTCCTTGGCAGAAGGCCAGCGGATCGCTGTGACGGAGAAGTTCACGCAAGACGCGACCTGTGCCACCAACACCGACGCGGCCACAGCCAAAGCGTCTAGCATGGCCGTCGATACGGACATCAAGGGCAAGTATGTGCTGAAGACGACTGCGGGCGGCACCGCTGCTGCTGGCGGCGGCTGCACCATCGTTGCAACGATGCAAGGCTCTGGCGTTGCCACCCCCCTGATTTCCAAGACCCTCACGCTGACCCTGAGCAATGCCGACACGGGTTCGTTCGTGTGGACATGCACCTCCAACATTCTTCAGAAGTACGTCCCCAAGACCTGCACTGGCGCGTAATTCTTGCGCTAGCTGGAAGCCGCCTTCGGGCGGCTTTTTTGCGTCTGCTGATCTGTCCTGCTCAAGATTGACACCTTTCCCTCAAAGGAAAGTCAACGGGAGAGAAAGGCGAGTTCACGGCACAAGAGCGCTACAGCATCCGGAGCGCTCGACGGCACTGGTGTGGCTGCGCAAGCATGCTCGGTGTTCGGCATCATCCGAAAAAACGGGGAAAGACGAGTCGGACTCCAATTTCCAACAGCGTCATTTGCCGATGCAAGGGGCTCGGCTCGTTTCGGCTCGTTGACACGTAGGCGCTCATCGACAGCGCGGTCTTCTGCCGTCGATTCCGAATTCGCCCGATGCGCGCCTGCACGCCTCCTCCCACGAAGCCGGCCCTGCACTAACACCGCCGCAGAAACACTTGAACACCCCGATCCGCCAGATCCGAAAAGGCCCGTCTGACGCTGACGGCGTGGCACGGCGGCATCGGAACCTACTGCTAGGCCCATGCGCAAGAACGGCTGCCGATGGAAGACAACCTAGGTCGCACGCAGGCAATGAACGTTCGCACTGGACGAACTGGTGTGCGCCGCCAGCGAACTGCTGCATGCGCACGGCGGCAACGGCGATGAACGACTCAAGGCGCTGTTCGCCGCGTAATTTTCCACAAGCTCGCCACGGCCCTGCACCCGACTGCGAAACCGACGCGTAGCAGCGCGACGTCAAGGCGGCGCTGATCCAGAAGACGAACCAAGCCTATGCCGCCAATGACCTGCACGCGTTGCTGGAGTTGCAACAACAGATCGAGAAAATGGATGCCAGCTACATCGCGAGCGCCTGGAGATCGGGGTGTCGAGATGCGGTTCTGCGTCGACCACGGGCTTACGCCCGGGCAACACCATCAACCCGCGCAAGTTGGCCAACTGCTTGAGCAGAGCCACCGGCAGTTGCGTTGGCTCACGCAGCGGGCAGCGCTGCGTGAACCGGTGTACAGATTCCTCGTCTTTGAGAGGAAAGGCCGAGCCGCTCCTGATCAGAGGGGTGGACTTAAGGTCGCAGACCGATACGCGCTGACCTACGCCGCCACGCTCTTCCTCAATCCACCGTAGGCACTTCTCGCCAATTAAGAAGCCGCAACCCCAACGCACCAGGCAATTTAATGGGGTTGTTCTGCATGTTTCCCTTCACATCCCCGCTGACCAGCCGCGTAGAACCATCGACGCTGAGGAAGCGCACGTCGTTCACCGCCGCACCCGCTGCCGCATAAGCAATCAGGTTGCCGTTGGCGTCCACCAACGCCGACCTGCCTGTACCGAAGTCGATGGCATAGACACGGCTGGTGCCCGAGGGGGCGCAGGCGTCGCCTGCGGTCTGCAGGGTGGAGAACGCGACCACGCCGCTGTACGAGGTCGATGCATTGACCGCGCGCCAGCCGACTCTGTTGGTCACGCCCAGGTTGATGTACCAGCCGCGGCTGGTCGCCGTCAGTGCAATGCCTTGCGTCAAATCGGCTACTGCCTGCAGGTTGCTGCGCGCAATGGGGAAGTTGCCAGTGCCGACCGGGGTGAACGCGCTGGCTGTGCCGTCGATGAGAGCGTAGTAGCTTTGCTCCTGGGCTGACTGAATGTCGCTGGCGTCCAGCAAGCGGCCCGTGCCCACCAGCACGAAGCGCTTCTTCGTCAATGGCTGGATCTCGATCAACGGCTGCGTGGTGATCGGCTGCGCTTGGGGCGTCGTCGCGCCATCGGTGAGATTGGCAATGCGGGTGGGCGCGGGGTAAGTGGTTGTGTCGGCCCTGGCCGCCGTGAGATCAAAGCGCCACACCTGTCCGTTGAGATCGCCTGCATACACGGCATCGGCGGTGCCATCGGAAAAGTCCTGCACATAGGCCGACGCCTGCGCCATGCCTTCGGAGGCCGTCGGCGTGCTGATCTTCTGGATCAGCTGGCCGTTGGTCGGATTCACGATGTAAAGGTGGCTGCTCGTTCCGCCGCCGTTGTAGCCGCTGGTAAAGATCACCACCCAGCCGTGCTTTCGCGTCTTGACGACCACGGGGGCGCCGAAGCTGTAGCCCATGTCGGCTTCGGTGAATTCCCAGAGCACCTTGGGAGCGACTTTGGCCTCGGTGTTCATGTCCGCTGGATTGGTCACATCAAGGGCGTAGAAGCCCTTGCCTCCTTTGCCCAGCCCGCCGATCAGGACCGTGCGCCAATCCGATGTGGCGGCGGTCGTCGTGGTGAAGGTGCCGCCGGCGCTGTTGAAGTCGATGTCGAAGGTGGAGGGCGTGGCATCGACGAAAAAGCGGTGCTGGTAGTACGGGTTGCCCAGCTGCGACAGCAATCCGTCCGTGTCGGCTGAGGCCGCCTTCGCAAAGAGGAAGCTCGGCACATAGGCGAATTGCTCCTTGCCAGCATCCGTGCCAGTCAGTGCGCCGTTGAAGGCATGGACCATGCCGTCGTTGGCGCCGGCGTACACCATCACCGGTCGATCTTTCCAGGTCGTCTTGAAGGCCGCATAGCCAGGGTTGACCGAATCGGAGTAGGGCAGTGCCGGAGGGCCGGCCGGTGTCACCTTGGCGTTCACGATGTCGCCCAGCCGCAGGTCGCGCATCCGGTAAGCCTTGCTGGCATCGGTGGCAGTGCGTTCGTTGGTGCGGTCGCCGCGCAGCCAGTTGACGTAGTTCTCGGCATCGTTGCCGCTGACGTAGCTGGTGTTCATCAGCGCCTGTTGCTCTACCGTCAGGCTGCCATAACGGAAGGCCACACCGCCCGCGGCGCCGCGCGTCACGACGTTGCGGCCGGTGTTCCACCCGGTGCCGGTCAGTTGTTCTTCGAGCTTGGTCTTGCTTTCCCATACCAGGGTTGCAGAGGGATCGCCGTTGCTGTTGAAGGTGAGCCGGCTGGCGCTGAGAAGACCCGTCCAGTTCTTCGAGTCATATTGCGCCGCGTAGGAGGCGGCGCCGGTGGACGATACCTGCGCGCTCGAGAGCGAGAACGAGGTGGTGTAGGCGGAAATTTCGTTCGAGATCCGTTCAAAAGCCTGCTTCAGGCCGGCCACCATGGTGTCGGGCTGTCCGGCTGCGAAATAGTTGTCGGGACGGGGTACCGTCACGGCCGTGTTTCGCGTGTCTGTCAGCGTGTCGCCGGTGGTCGACCACCAGTCCAGGGGAATGGTCCCGGCGAAGGTGTAGGGGTCGAAATCGGCCGGCAGCTTCTTCTGGTTCAGCCCGCCGAACTTCGCGGCCAGGTAGAACTTGTTGTTCCGGGAGAAGGGCTGTTCCAGAACGTCCACCCAATAGGTCTGTACGGTCTGCTTGCCAACCAGATCGGGTCGAATGTCCTTGGCGTTGGCTTCGAAGGCCAAGCCGGCCATGTAGTCGGTCGAGTAGCTCGAACCCGTGGCGGCGGTTGCCTTGCCGGCGCCCATGCCCTGAAGAAACTTGGCATTGTTCGTGGACTTGACTGCGTCGAACATGGGATCCCCCGTGCTCACCTCGGTGGGCATGGTCGGCTCATGGTCTGTCAACGAATTGCCCGGAACGTTCTTGTCGCGGTGGGTATAGATATCTCCGATACCCAGGACGAAGTTGCGTTGGCAGCTGTACTGAACGGGGTCCGCTGCCTTCCAGTCGGTGATCGCCGGAAAGCCATCCAGGTAGGTTGTCTTCGTGGCCTTGCTGGCGTCGGTCATGGATGTCCACGACGGCACATTCTCCAGGCCTCGCAGGTACCGCAAGGCGGCGTAATACAGTTCGTTGACGGGGTCGATGCTCTTGTAGTTGCCCGGCAGGAGCTGGCCGAACTTGTTGAGGTAGTTCATCACGCCGCTGTCGGCAATCGGCACGCGGTTGGTCACTGCTTCCGCGCTGGCATCGGTCGTAGCGTCAGCGTCCGTTTTATCCGGGTTGCGCAGCATCTGGCCGGTGTCGGCGGTCCACTCCTTCTTGGTGTTGTCGCTCGGAGCCTGGCCCGGCTCAGGCTTGGTCGGGCCGACGAATTTCTGGCGCGCGCGCAGCACACCGCCGTCGCGGTATTCATTGCCGTCGTTCAGATAGCCCAAGGCGCTGAAGCGCATCTTGTCCGCGTACTGCTGGATCAAGCCCTCGGGCTTCCATCCGTCACGGTACTGCTTGCAGTTGGCTTCCAAGCCCACGGTGGCATCGCAGACCTTCGCGCGCATGGTGTAGTCCTGCGTCGACGCGGCGCCCACAGCGGAAGAGAACAGCGTGTAGTTGTTCTGCCCGGGTGGCTGCCAGTTCAGGCGCATCACGGCCCCACCGCCTTGTTCGAAGTACTTGAGCTCCAGGTCGTAGCTTTGTCCAGCCACCAGGTTGATGGAGCCTTCGCGGTTCTCGGTACCGTGCGGCGTCCAGTCGTTGATCAGCAAGGTGCCATTGACCTTCAGCAGCACGCCGTCGTCCGAGGAGGTCTGGAACTTGTAGGTGCCCGTGGAAGGCGCGATACCCGAGTAGGTATAGATCGCGGTGAAATTGTCATTCGGCACGTTGTTGCCGGGACCGCCGTTGCCCCAGCTGTGGTCGATGCTGTCGTTGGTGTTCGTCCACTTGAGTGTGTCGGGCGTCGGGGTCTGGCTCACACCGGCGTAGTACTGTCCGCGCACGCCAGTGGTCATGACCAGCTGCATCGCGAAGCCCCGGCCATCGACGATGACCCGCATCGTCTTGGCATCCGAAAAAGGCGTTGCCCCGGCCACCTCAGTCAACGGCAGCCGACCTTCGGTCCGGGCGTCCTGATTGCGCTCCGGGTAATAGCTGCCTTGCCCGGAATGCCAGCCCTTCTCGACGATGGTCTCGGTCGGGGTATCGACGACACGGCGCCCACCCGTCATCGCCCAGCGAAAAGGGTCGATGGCCGTAAGGGTCGCCCAATTGAGAAAGTTGCCGCTCCACTTCCCGCTGCAGATCCGGTTCGTGGTCACGCTCACGGGCTGGAAATAGCTGGAGTCTCCTTTGTCCAGAGGAATCACCGTGCCGCCGTCGGTCGTCACCTGGTTGGTGTTTTTCTTGTATTCGTAGCACTTCAACGGATCGAAGTAGCCCAGGAAGTTGCGCGTGCTGGTGTAGTCGGCAACATGCGCCACGCGCGTTGCCGTGGGGTATTCCACCGACAGGCTGAGCGCGAGGTTGCCGGGCACTTCCGACGTGGAAAAGATTGGCTGGTTTGCCAGCGCGGTTGTCGCGATGGCCGGCAGCGGAGCGGTGACGAGCGCCAGTGCCAGCACGCTGCACGAAACGGCGCGCAGCCGGGGATATCGGGTCAAGGCAATCATGAAGGGTTCCCGGAGCTGGTTATTTATTGTTCGGGCCTGGCGAAAGAGGCTTGCAGGAACACCTGCGTGTCACGGGGGCCGGTCACACGCATGCTCAGGCGATAGGTGGTCGAAGGCGGTGGCGGGAGACGCGTTGCCATTTCCTGGCTGCTGCCGCCGCGCACATCATTCGCCGCGGGCGGAAAAACGCAGCCCGCAGGGCCCTGCGTGCCGGGTGACGAGGCTGCGCTGCACAGCCGGTCGATCACATAGCGGATCGTGACCTTTGCCGCGTCGTTCTTGAGGTCGTTGTCAGCCTCGCCGATGGTATTGAACACCGTGTTATTCAGCAGCGCGGTGGGCACGCCGCTATCGTTGGTTTCGAGCGTCGTTGCGCTGTAGTTCGCCGATTTCAGGTTGCTGTTGCGGGCTGCAGCGGTGCTCAAACTCCCGCTGCCGCTGAACCTGCTGAGCACCGTAGCGATGGCCTGTTCGCCCTGATTGACGAGGTCGCGCTTGAAGGCAAGGTTGCCCGCGCTGCTGAGCGAAGTGTTCATGGAGCGAATCACGGCCACGCCGCCCGCAAGCAGGATGACCAGCACGACCAGCGCGAAGAGCAGAACCACGCCGCGTTGGCGCGAGCGGGGCGAGAGCGATCGATGTCTCATCATGATGTTGGGAGCAAAAGCATGTTGCGAAGCGGCACGGTGAACTCAACCACCCGGTGGTTGAAATGCAGGTCGTCGCCGGAGATCGCGTACGACTCGTTGAGCGCGTCGGGCAGGTCGTCGAACAGCGTCAAGCTGCTCTTCGACACGACCTCTTTTTCGTAGTTGGTACTTCTCAACACCATGGCCACGCGCACCGCCAGAACGCGACGCACCTTGGCGGGTGTGCTCATCATTTGCTCGATGTTGTAGGCCGTGTCGTTCGGCTTTACCCAGGCATCGTTCGTGAGATCGAAGTTGCCGTCTTCGTTCTTGTCGATGGCGTAGACGGCACGCAGCGCAACCACGCCATCGGCAATGCCTTGCTGCGCAAGTTCATCGCGTTTGGCTGCGGTGTCGCCTCCTGCGTTTTGCATGAGGTCGTAGCTCACCAGTGTCCGGTCCGCGTTGACGCTGAACATCTGCAGTTGCAGGTTGTTCGCGGTCAGGTTGCCGATGGGCGTGAAGAAGGCCGTGCCATCTGCGACGAACGTGGCGAGATCGGTGTTGTCCGCCTGGCCTCTTGGGGCGTAGTAGGTGCCGCCAAGCGGCAGGTTGTCATTGCCGGCCGAATCCAGGAATGCCGGACTGGCATGCACCTGCTCGACCAGGCAATCCGGGGTGCCATTGCGGCTGAGCAGGCCGATGTCGCCCTGGCGCAGCCCGATGGTGTTGTCCAGCCGCAGCTTGTTGGTTGCACTGCCGATCGAACGCACGGGGCGCGCGATGTCGCCAGCGGACGAGTTGCCCCCCATGACGATCAGCACGTCGGAGCCCGAAGCCGGCCGGTAGATCAACACCGGCGCCATGCGCACCGCCTGGGGAACGCCAGCGAACGGCGCGGGAAATGCCGTGGTGCGCGGCAAGACGGCGTCGCTGCCGCGTTTGATATTCAGCTGGCAGCCGAAGATGCCCAGGTCCCAGGCTTGCGTGAAGCCCGAGCCCGCGCTGCGCAGTGCGCGGTCCAGTACATAGGCGGCGTAGTTGCCGGATTGGTTGGCGTCGTTGAACGAGGTGGTGCTGCGTTTGCGGCTCTCGCCCACGATGACCATGCTGGTGACCGCCAGCGTGACCACCAGGCCGATCGCCATGGCGACCAGCAGCTCGATCAGCGTGACGCCACCTGTGCGGCGGCGGCTATGCAAAGTCACGCGGTTCATGGCAGCACCACCCGTGTCGTGAGTCGACTCTTGGTGCTGGCGCCCGGTGATTGCCACTCGATCGTCACGTCTGCCTGGCGGCCGGTCACCTCGTATTTGCCCTCGCCACCGGGCAGGCCGCTCTTGGTCGCGTCCTTGACCTTGTCCTGCCATGCGGTCTCGACACCCGCCGGAACCGTGGGCGTGCGTCGCAACCACATCTCGTTGACCAATTCATTGGCCAGCAAGGCAGCGCGGTTGCGGTCTTCAGTGTCCATCGATAGCTGAATGGCGCGTGACTGCAAGCCGACGAGGCCCAGGATGCCAACCGAAAAAATAAGAACGGCCATCAGCACTTCGATCAGGGCCACGCCCCGTTGATGCCTGGAGTGGTAAGTCATGATGAGGCGGGGCACCCGTCGGGATGGGCGTTGGACATCGTCTTCTTGGGGTCGCACATGCGCACCTGTCCGCCGAGCGCCACGAGAACGCGCAGGGGCCGGTCAGCGCCGTCGAGTTGGATGTCGAAGATGGGGGGGGTCGCTGCGTCGACGCTGCAGGTGGCGCCGCCCGTCAGCGTGCTGAACGCGGAGGTGGTGTTGGGCACGAGCCGACCCACCGAGTTGAAGCACACGACGGCGGGACCGGTGATCGTCACGCCGGCACCGACATCGGTCAGGATGCCCGAGGAAACGAACTCGCTGCTTTCGCCTGCCATGGAGGGCAGGGCGCGAACCGTCCAGTGGTTGCCGTCGGTCTTTGCCGTGAATGCCGAACTGTCGGCCGTGGGTTTGCTGTCGGTCAGCGCGAAGACGACTTGGCGGCTGCGCCGAAGCGACTCGCTTTGTGCCTCGCGCAAGCCATTCTGGAGCGCCTCGCTGACCGCCCGCACCTTGCTGTTGCGCACCCACTCCATCATCGACGGCGCGGACAGCATCATGAGAATGGCCAGCAGGGTCACGGTGACCATGAGCTCGACCAATGTGAAGCCAAAGCTTTCATGCCGGCCAATCCGCTGACTGCTCAGGCGAATCAGCACGATTGCCCCTTCTTCAAGACCCATGCAGTGGCACAAGTACTCCAACCCGAAACGCCTGTGATGGTCGTCGAACGGCTGTCGGCCTGGTCGATGGTGTAGACGAAGGGGCTGGTGCTGCCGCTGCCCGTGGCCTCCAGCACATAGGTGGTGGCGGTGGGCGTGCCGGTTTTGCAGGCCAGCGTGAAGGTGCCAGCTTTTCGCTTGGATGCATCTACCGCGCAGGGCGTGGTGACGGCGGTGGCGCCGGTGCCGACGGTTTGGTAGGTACGGTTGTCCTGAAAGTGGCGCTCCATGTTGGCGCGCATGGCCGCCAAGCCGTTGGTAGCCTCCACGATCTGGCCGCGCAGAACGTAGTCCCGGTAGCTCGGAATGGCAATGGCCGCCAGGATCCCGATGATCGCCACAGTGATCATCACTTCGATGAGAGTGAAGCCAGAGGCGCGACGACGCTGATGGGAGGATGTCGATTGCAAAGTCGTACCTTTCGGAAAGAGGGCCCCGTTCCGGCGCCTGGCTCGAATGCACGAGCGAAAAGATTTGGAAACAATTGGTGAAGAATTGTCTTTATTTGTTGGCGATTGAGAATTCCGCCCGTCCTCGGCGGCCTGCCGCTTGTCGGATCCAGCGGTCATCGATGCGGCGACTTGGGGCGTACCCGGCGGGCAAGGGCGGGCGGTTCCAATGACCTTTGTCGCTGTCCCCGCCCAACCTCTTTCGCGCGACCCCGCGACCCAGGTGATTCAGATCCTTCGCGCGTGCCTCGTGGCATTTCCGTTCTTGTGCCCATTCGTCGCGGGCCCCTCTGCCGGTGCGTGGCAACTGTTCGCTTCCGGCCTGTGCGCTGCGCTGTTCTTGTCTTTGACTCCGAGCGGAGGTTCGATGGCCCGGGGTTTGATGGCGTGGCTGGGCCTGTGCGTCGCCGTCATCGCGTTGTCGAGCCAAGGCGCCATGGACGCGAGGCTGCTGGCGTGTGCCGTGCTGGTGGCCGTCGGGTTGTCGGCTTTTGCGGGAGGGGGCTTGGTCCGAACGCCCCTGGCCGCGCGGGCGCTGGCGTGGGGTGTGCTGGCCACAGCGGTCATCAATGCCGTCGTTGGCCTGTTGCAGTACTACAACCTTGCCGAGGCGCTCCTGCCTTGGGTCACCTCCCCCACGGGAGGCCGCGCCTGGGGTACCTTGCGCCAGCGCAACCAATTTGCCACGCTGATCAGCCTCGGGCTTGTGGCTGCTCTGTGGCTCTACGCGACTCGCAAATCGCAGCGTAGTCCGGTGCTGATGGGAGGCGTTGGCGTGCTCCTTCTGGTCGCGACGGCGGCTTCTGGCTCGCGCACCGGCCTGCTGCAAATCATGTTGATTGCTGGCGGGGCGAGCCTTGTGGCGTGGCGGCAGCGCCGTACAGAGCGCCCGTCTGGAACGTTCAGCTTGCCGCATCCGCTCGCGCTGTTGTCCATGCTCCCGCTCTACTTCGTCGCGAATTGGCTGCTGCCCCGGTTGGGCGGCGGCGGTAGCGGAAAAACCGGTGCTTCAGCTGGCGCTTTGGTCCAGCGCCTTGACCCCGCTACTCTTGGGGGCGACAGCCGCCTGACGCTGTGGCGCAACGTGCTTTCGCTCATCAGCGAGCGCCCCCTCACCGGCTGGGGCTGGGGCGAACTGAGCTTCGCCCACTTCGTCACGCTGTACGACGGCCCGCGTTTCCCCGTAATCCTCGACAACGCCCACAACCTGCCGCTGCACCTCGCGGTCGAGCTGGGCATTCCGGCGGCGTTGCTGATCTGTGGCGGATTTCTCTGGATGGTGTGTGCGGCGAAGCCCTGGCGCGAGCGTGACCCCTTGCGGCTGATGGCGTGGGGCTTGCTCGGCGTCATCCTCTTGCACAGCCTGCTTGAGTACCCGCTCTGGTATGGCCCGTTCCAGCTGGTATTCGGCCTGTGCCTCGGCATCCTGTGGCCAGGATCGCTCAAGCGCCCGAAAGCAAGCAGCAGAAAAATCGCCGCCTTCGCCGCCGCAGCCTGGATCGCCGTCATCGGCTACGCCGCCTGGGACTACACCCGCGTCAGCCAGATCTACCTGCCGCGCGAGGCGCGCCTGCCGGCCTACCGCGACGACACGCTCGCCAAACTCCAGGGCTCGTGGCTGTTCTCACGCCAGGTGGATTTCGCCGAGTTGACGCTCACCGCCGTCACGCCCGCAAATGCTGCGCAGATGCACGCCCTGGCCGCGCGTGTCGTGCATTTCTCGCCCGAGCCGCGCGTCATCGTCAAGCTGATCGAAAGTGCCGAGCTGGTGGGCCGCGATGCCGAGGCTCACATGTGGGCACAACGCTTCCGTGCGGCGTTCCCTATCGAGTTCGCCCGCTGGCTGGAAGACCGCCCGGACGACGCGCCCGAGCTGTAGCCGCGCGGGCTCAGCCCGTCGTCGCGACGTAGCTTCCCGACTTCCCGCCGTGCTTCTCCAGCACATGCACGTCGGTGATCCGCATCCCGCGGTCGACGGCCTTGCACATGTCGTAGATGGTGAGCAGCGCGACCTGCACGGCGGTCAGGGCTTCCATTTCCACGCCGGTCGGGCCGACGGTCTCGACGGTCGCGGTGCAGGCCACCTGCGGCGCCTGGCCGCCCTCGGCGAGTGCGAAGGCCACGGCCACGCGGGTCAGCGCGAGCGGGTGGCACAGCGGGATCAGGTCGCTGGTCTTCTTGGCCGCCTGGATGCCGGCGATGCGCGCGATGCCCAGCACGTCGCCCTTCTTGGCGGTGCCCGATTCGATCAGCGCGAGCGTCGCGGGCTGCATCTCGATGCGGCCGGTGGCCACGGCCACGCGGTGGGTGGCGGGCTTGGCCGCCACGTCGACCATGTGGGCCTGGCCTTGGGCATCGAAGTGGGTGAGGGTGCTCATCGGTGAACGTTCGTTTTGAAGATGCATCATACGAGCCCGAGCCACAGACGAGGAATGCCGCGCTTGACTCCCTCTTCCCCCAAGAAAACACGCCCGACGCCCCTCCGGCATGCGGTGTGCGCTACCTTTTTGATAGCTTCCCAGGTGCTGCTGCCGGTCCCCGCGCTGGCGCAGGTGCAGCAGATCCTGCCGGGCCTCGGTGACGGCGGCGAGATGACGGCGAGCGCCGAGCGCCAGCTGGGCGACCAGATCGTGCGCGAGCTGTACCGCGACACCGACTACATCGACGACCCGGTGATCGCCGCCTACGTGCAGGACATCTGGCAGCGCCTGCTCGCCGCGGCACGCGCGCGCGGCGAGCTCACGCCCGAGCTCGACGAGCGCTTCGCCTGGACCATCCTGCTGGGGCGCGACCGCAACATCAACGCTTTCGCGCTGCCGGGCGGTTACCTCGGGCTGAACCTGGGGCTGCTGGCCGCGGTCGGCAGCCGCGACGAACTGGCGACGGTGCTGGGGCACGAGCTGTCGCACGTCACGCAGCGCCACATCTCGCGCATCATGAGCAAGCAGGGCAAGCAGATGCCTTTGATGATTGCTGGCCTGATCCTCGGGATGATCGCGGCCAGCAAGAGCCGCAATTCCGACGCCGGCCAGGCGGTGATCATGGGCAGCCAGGCGCTGTTCATGCAGAACCAGCTGAGCTTCTCGCGCGACATGGAGCGCGAGGCCGACCGCATCGGCTTCGGCGTGATGACGCAGGCGGGCTTTGCGCCGCAGGGCGCCGCGGCGATGTTCGAGAAGCTGCAGTACGCCTCGCGCCTGAACGACAACGGCTCGTACCCCTACCTGCGCAGCCACCCGCTGACGACCGAGCGCATCTCGGACATGCAGGGCCGCTTCCAGTTCCGCGCCGATGCCGCACCGCCGGTGGTACCGCTGGTGATGGACCACGCGATGGTCGCTTCGCGCGCCCGCGTGCTGACGCGCCCCGGCGTCGACGTGCTGCGGCTGTGGGTCAACGCGGCGTCGAGCGGCGAGTTCGCGGGCAGTTCACCGGCGCAGCAGGCGGGCACGCTCTACGCGGCAGCGATGTCGGCCAAGGAGCTGCGCGATTTCAAGGCGGCGCGCGCGCTGGCCGAGCGGCTCGTGGCGCGCACGGCCGACGATGCGGCCGCGAGCAAGCAGGCGCGCTGGCTGCAGGCCGAGATCGAACTCGCGGGCGGCGGCGCGCCTCGCGCGGCGGCGTTGCTCGACGCCAAGTCGAAGGAGCGGCCCGAGATGATCCTCGCGGCCGAAGCCGCGATCGCCCAGCACCAGCCCGCGCCGATGGTGCCCGTGCTGCGCGACTGGGTCGCCGTTCACCCGCGCGACGCCACGGTCTGGCGCACGCTGGCCAATCTGTACGGTGCGCAGAACGACACGCTGCGCGCGATTCGCGCCGATGCTGAGGCCAACGTGGCGATCCTCGATTACCCGGCGGCGCGCGACCGCTTCAAGGCGGCGCAGGAACTGATCCGCAAGTCGGGCGGGCCCATCGACCACTACGAGGCGTCGATCGTCGACACGCGCGCGCGCGCCGTCGACGTGCTGGTCAAGCAGCAGGCCGAGGAGCCGCCGCTGAAGTGATGAAGAAGGGGAAGAGGGCGTTGCCGCCGGCGCTCAGCGCCGGGGCGACAGCAGCCCGCCCAGCGCGCTCTCGATGAGCAGCCCGAGCAGCGAGTAGATCAGCGAGCCCAGCAGCGCGGCGAAGAAGCCGCTGACGTGAAAGCCCCCGAGCAGGCCCGAGGCGGCCCAGAACAGCAGGGCGTTGATCACGAACAGGAACAGCCCGAGCGTGACGATGGTGACGGGCAACGTCAGGATCACCAGCACCGGCCGCACGACCATGTTGAGCAGGCCGATCACGGCCGCCGCGAGCAGCGCCGAACCGAAACTCTGGACCTGGACGCCGCTGTAGAGGTAGGCGACCGCGAGCAGCGCGACGGCGCTGAGCAGCCATTTGAGGAGGATGCGCATGCGCCGCAGGATACCCCACAGGGCCCGCACAAAAGAACAAGCCCCGCTGCGTTGCCGCAGCGGGGCTTGTGTCGGTTCGAAGGGCGTGTGACCCTGGGCTTACTCGGCCAGCTCGTTCGCCAGCACCAGCAGCGCGCCCATGCCCATCACGGCGCCGGGAAAGGCCCAGCCCGATTGCTTGGGCGGGGTCTGGTCGGGCGCGACCGGTTCCAGGTCGACGCCGATCTTCGGGCGGCGCGCATCGACCACGTGGGTGGCCGCGTGCTCGCGCTTGAGTTGCTGCGTCAGGTCGGTCAGCGGGCCCTTGGCCAGCACCGCCGTCACTTGGCCGCCGTTGCGTTCGAGCAGCGGCAGCATCTGCGCCTGCACCTTGCTGAACCACTTGGCGCGCCAGTTTTCGCGCGCGCTGTGGCTCACCCACTTGCTGATCCGGTGTGTCATGCGCGGCGCGCAGGCCACGAGCACCCAATGGCGCGCCACGACGTTGTCTGCGTCCGGCGCCAGTTCGGCGAACTGCTCGCTGGCATAGACGGCGTCGTCGACGTAAAGAATGATCTTTTCCATGAGTGCTCTCCTTTGATAGTTAGAGTGACAGAGACCGGATTGATGCAAGAAGTTTCAGTGCGGGGCGTTTATCGACCGATGAACGCTCAGTGGGCCGGGGTGGCGGGGGCCGGCTTGCGCGAGGCCACCCACTTGCCGATGGCCAGCACCAGCAGCGCACCGAAGACGCCGGCGGCGTACTTGATGGTGTCGGTCTGCGGCACCTTCGGCACCCAGGTCCAGTTGGTCGGATTCGCCAGGGCCGGGTCGGACACAGCCATCGTGCCGGCAATCCAGCCCAGCAGCATGCCGCCCAGCGTGATGATCATCGGGAAGCGGTCCATCAGCTTGATGACCAGCTGGCTGCCCCAGACGATGATCGGGATGCTCACGAGCAGACCGAAGATCACCAGCGGCATCTGGTGGCCGTCGCCCGCGCCTTGTGCGGCACCGGCGATGGCGATCACGTTGTCCACGCTCATCACCAGGTCGGCAATGATCACGGTCTTCACGGCACCCCAGAGCTTGTCGCTGCCGGTGATGTTGCCGTGCGCGTCGTCATGGTCGGGGGCCAGCAGTTTCACGCCGATCCACAGCAGCAGGATCGCGCCCACCAGCTTCAGGAACGGAATCGCGAGCAGCGTGAGCGCGAAGAAGATCAGGATCACGCGCAGGATGATGGCGCCGGCGGTACCCCACAGGATGCCCTGGGTGCGTTGCGCGGGCGGCAGCTTGCGGCATGCCAGCGCGATGACGACAGCGTTGTCGCCGCCCAGAAGAATGTCGATCATGATGATCTGACCGACCGCGACCCAGAATTCCGGGGTCATGAACTGTTCCATAGATTCCTCATTGTCTTGGCAGCGCGCCCGCAGCTCCCTGGAGGGGACCACGACGGGCAGCGGCATGCCGATGCGTTTCGATTCACCCTGCGCGGGTGCGGTCGAGAGCGGGGGTGCGAAGGCCGGGTGACACCGGGGACTTGCGAACGCTTCGACCAAACCTGCGCAGGTTCAAATCGAAGGTCTCGCTCGACAACAGCAGGCGCGCCGACAGGCGTCGGCGCATGTGTCGCCCGCCAGGCCGGAAGTGTTGTGCTTCGTATTGACGACCTGACGATTCACGCTGCCCGGGGACAGCGATCGGGAGCTACTCCCCTTCGTGGGCGGGATTAGAGCATTGAAGACCGCGCCGAGGCAACCAAAAGTTTTCTTTACAACGGAGGGTGATTCTTCTGAAAGCCGCATGCACTGGGCGATGCATGCTCTATTTTTGGTAGCGTCTATGGCCCTAAGAAGGCGCGGGACATTGCGGGACTATGATCGCCGCTCGCTGTTTTTTCACTCTTCATGGCCGCCATCCACATCACCGACATCGAGGCCGCCATCAACCACTGGCGCGAGAAGTCTCCCTCGCCCGACGGCATCACGCTGGCGCCCGAACTGCGCGCGCTGGCCGAGGTCTACGCGCTCATGGTCTTCCACCACGAAGACGAGGTCGATGAGGTCGGCTTTCCTCCCAAGGCATGGGCCGCCTGGCTCGACTGGTACCACAGCACGCCCGACACGCCCTGCATCGCGATCTGCTCGACGAGCCAGGGCGACGACGAGTGCAAGGGCTGCGGGCGCAGCTTCGACGAGGTGCAGTACTGGCCGGCCATGACGCCGGTCGAGAAGCGCGTCACCTGGCGCCGCATCACCATGGAAGACTCGGCCTGGCGCTTCAACCGCTACGCCGAGCGCGCGCGCGAAGCCGAGCCGGCGCAGCCGGCCGAGGCTGAACCCGAACTCGACCCCGACGACGATAAAAACTGGGCGCCCTGACCATGCGCCGCCTCGCGCAAGCCCCGAACCTCGCGATCGCGACCGTGTGGGCGCACGCCTTGCGCGAGGAGGGTGTGGCCGCGACGGTGCAGCGCGAATTCCTCGGTGCGGTCATGGGCCAGCTGCCGCCCAACCAATGCCTGCCCGAGATCTGGATCGACGACGAGTCCCAGTACGAACTCGCGAAGCGCCTGCTGCACGAACTGCAGAACCGCCCGCAGCGCAGCTGGCTGTGCGTGTGCGGCGAGCAGGTCGAAGGCGGTTTCGAACAGTGCTGGCAGTGCGGCGAGATGATGCCCGCGGCCTAGCGGCGCGGGACTACTTCCAGCGCAGCAGTTCGACGTCGATGCTGTTCACGCCATCGCCCAGCGTCAGCGTGCTTTCCTGGATCGTCGCCTGCAGCTGCATGCTGCGCTGCGCCAGCTTGGCGAGCGCCTGCGAGGCCTCGGTCGGCACGCGGTAGACCTTCAGGTTCTGCGGCCGCGCGAGCTTGTTCTCGATGCCGCGCCACCAGATTTCGGCCGCGTGGTTGAAGCAGTAGACGATCACCTCGTCCGCCTTGCCGCAGGCCTTGATGACGGGCTTGTCTTCGGGTTGGCCGACCTCGATCCAGATCTTGGTCTGGCCCGTGAAGTCGCGCAGCCACACGTCGGGTTCCTCGACGTTCGACAGCCCCGCGCCGAAGGCCAGCGTGCCGTCGCCGTTGCAGATGTCCTGCAGCTGGTGCGCGTTGAGCGCGAGCGCAACCAGCCGGATCATCATCCGCTCGTCGGTCTCGCTGGGGTGGCGCGCCAGGGTCAGCGCATGGTCGGCGTAGTAGCCGTGGTCGATGTCGGCCACCGCGAGGGTGGCCTTGAAGATGGTGGATTTGAGAGCCATGGGTGCGCGAGTGTAGGCCCGACGCCCTCCCGCGCACCCCCGCGCCTCAGAACGCCAGCGACGCCTGCATGTACAGCGTGCGCGGCTGGCCCACGTACTTGCCGCCGTTGTTGTCGACCGAGCGGTTGTAGTAGCGGCGGTCGAACAGGTTCTTCACGCCCACGGCCAGCTTCAGGTGGCTCAGCGAGGGGCCGAAGTCGTAGGCGGCGCGCAGGTTCATCGTGGCGTAGCCGGGGATGTCGCCGAGCCGGCCGGTCGAATCTTCCAGCGTGATGTACCTCGCGCCGTCGTCGGGTGCGCCCGGCGAGCGCTGCTTCGACTGCGCGTACACGTCGGCGTTGACCGTCCACGGCCCGCGCTCGTAGCGCGCGCCCAGCGTGGCCACCTGGCGCGAGTAGAACGGCAGGTCGCGGCCGGCGAAGGCGCCGGCCTTCGAGGTCGCCTGCGTGTACGTGTAGGTGCCCGACACCGACAGCCCCTTGAGCGCGCCACTCAGGCTGCCCAGGTCGTAGCGCAGCGCCGACTCCAGCCCGCGGTGGCGCGTGGCGCCCAGGTCGGTCCATTGGCTGACCTCGCCGGTGATGGAGCGCGCCAGCTGCAGTTCCTTGTCGAAGTTGATGTTGAACAGCGTCAGCTCGCCGCTCCAGGCCTCGCCCTTGTAGTGCGTGCCGATTTCGTAGGTCTTGGCCTTTTCGGGATGCAGGCCGCTGGTCGACTGCGCGAGCTGCGCGTACTGCTGCGGCCCGAACGACACGCCCGCATTCGCGAACACCGACCAGCGCTCGCTCATGCGGTAGAGCACCGACAGCGTGGGCAGCACCTCGTTCGAGTCGATCTTCGGGTAGATCGCGCTGGTGATCCGGCCGCTCGCCATGTTGAACACATCGTTGTGCGAGCGGATCGATTCGTAGCGCACGCCGGGTGTGACGGTCCAGTTGCCGAAGTCGATGCGGTCGTCGATGTAGAACGCGTGCGCCGTCGTGCCGCCCTTGCTGAACTGGTACGTGGGCTGGGCCAGCGAGTAGGCATCGAAGCCCGGGCGCGGCCGGTAGTAGCTGCTGCGCGTGGCCACCTCGGAGGCCTCTTCCTTGAGGTAGCGCGCGCCGACGCTGATCTCTTGCACCACGCTGCCGGAATCGATGAGGCGCGAGTAGCGCGGCTCGAAGGCGTAGGTCTTGTAATTGCGCGGGGCGGCGGTGAGGCGGCGCTGGCCGGCGCTGTTGCCCGAGCCTTCCTGCTCGAGGTGGCTGCCGCGGAACGAGTCCGTGTAGTAGGTCAGCATCTCGAACTTGTTCACGCCGTCGTTGTGCGTGTACTTGACCGAGCCGTCGGTGCGGCTGCCGCTGAACTCGTCGAAGGGGCGGTCCGACTGGAACGGGTTGGCCGCGAACTGCGCGGTGGTCAGCCCGCCCGGCATGCGGGCGCTGCCTTCGAAGCGGTGCAGCGTCACCGCGATGTCGTCGGTCTTCGAGAGGCGGTAGGCGCCCTTGAGCATCAGGTCGTCGATGCGCGTCTTGTCGTTGCTCTGGCGAAAGCCGTTGCCGTGCGTGCCCGAATACAGCAGCGCCAGGCCCAGGCCATTCTCGTTGGTGCCGCCGATGAACAGCGTGGGCGTGGACTTGGTGCCGCCGCCGTGGCTGGCGCTTTCGACGCCCACGCCCACTTCGCCCGCGAACTGCTTCGGAATCGAACGCGTCACGAAGTTGATGATGCCGCCCACGTTCTGCGGGCCGTAGCGCACCGAGCCCGCGCCGCGCACCACGTCGACCGCCTCGAGGCTGCCCAGCGCCACCGGCGCCAGCGACAGCTGCGGCTGGCCATAGGGCGCATAGGCCACGGGCACGCCGTCGATCAGCACCGTGGAGCGGAACGACAGCCGCGAGGTCAGGCCGCGCACGCCGACGTTGAGCGAGATGTCGCTGCCGCCCGTGCCGCTGCTTTCCTGCACCTGCACGCCGGGCACCTGGCGCAGCACGTCGCGCACGCTGGCGGCGCCGCTCTCCTGGATCTGCCTGCGTTCGACGATGCTGCGCGCGCCGGCGTGCTCGAGCACCTTGGTCTCGCTGGGCGAGCCCAGCCAGTCACCGGTGACGGTGATGGCCTCGAGCGACTTCGATGGATCGACCCCGGGCTCGGCGTCGGCCGCCCAGCTCTGGAAGCTGATGGGAAAGAGCGCCATCACGATGGCGGCGGTTTTTGTTTTCTTGAACATGGTTTTTTTCCTCCTCTGGTTGTCGAAAGCGTTGTTGTCTGTTGGTTTGCTTGAATGGGTGTGCCGCGGGTGCTCAGGGCGTCGTGCAGACGCCGCGCAGGCCGCAGTGCGGTGATCGTCGTGAAGTGGGCGCAGTGGCCGAACGCGGCCAGCGGACCGGGCGCGAGGCCGGTCCATCGGTGGAGCGTGAGCCAGTGGTGTCTCAGCAGGGCGCGCAGCATGAACAACGGGGACGTCGAAGCGTCCCGTCAGGGTTGTCGGCTGGCATGCGCCCCGGAGGGGCACGTTGGCTGAAAGGGATCGAGCGGCGAACGAAGCGCACCGGCCGTGGGCAACACGGGCCGGCGGATCGTCGCGGGGGTGCCTAAATTCTACGAGCGAGTTCGGCGGCCTTGCCGGTGTAGCTGGCCGGCGTCATGGCCAGAAGGCGGGCTTTTTCCTCTTCGGGAATCGCCAGCGAGCGGATCAGCCCGTGCAGCGCTTCGGCCGTCACGGTCTTGCCGCGCGTCACTTCCTTGAGCTGCTCGTAGGCACCCTGCACGCCGAAGCGGCGCATCACGGTCTGGATCGGCTCGGCCAGCACTTCCCACGAGGCGTCGAGGTCGTCGGCCAGCGCTTCTTCGTTGAGCTCCAGCTTGCCCAGGCCGGTGGCCAGGCTCGCATAGGCCAGCGTGGCGTAGCCGAAGGCCACGCCGATGTTGCGCAGCACCGTGCTGTCGGTCAGGTCGCGCTGCCAGCGGCTGATGGGCAGCTTCTCGCTCAGGTGGCGCAGCACCGCGTTGGCCAGGCCCAGGTTGCCTTCGGCGTTCTCGAAGTCGATCGGGTTGACCTTGTGCGGCATCGTCGACGAGCCGATCTCGCCCTTCTTCAGGCGCTGCTTGAAGTAGCCCAGGCTCACGTAGCCCCAGATGTCGCGCGAGAAGTCGACCAGGATCGTGTTCACGCGCGCCACGGCGTCGAACAGCTCGGCCATGTAGTCGTGCGGCTCGATCTGGATGCTGTACGGCTGGAAGTTCAGGCCCAGGCCCAGCGGCGCGGGCGTCTCGACGACCTTGCGGCTGAAGGCTTCCCAGTCGAACTCGGGCCAGGCGGCCAGGTGCGCGTTGTAGTTGCCGACGGCGCCGTTCATCTTGCCGAGCAGCTGCACGGCGGCGATTTGCGCGCGGGCCTTGGTCAGGCGCACCGCCACGTTGGCGATTTCCTTGCCGACGGTGGTCGGGCTGGCGGTCTGGCCGTGCGTGCGCGAGAGCATCGACACGTCAGCGAACTGGTGCGCCATTTCGCGCAGCTTGGCGATCAGGCCGTCGATGGCCGGCAGCACCACGGTGTCGCGCGCGGCCTGGATCTGCAGGGCGTGGCTGGTGTTGTTGATGTCTTCGCTGGTGCAGGCGAAGTGCACGAACTCGGCGGCGGCCAGCAGCTCCGGCCGGGCTTCGAACTTCGACTTGATCCAGTATTCGACGGCCTTCACGTCGTGGTTGGTGGTCTTCTCGATGTCCTTGATGGCCAGTGCGTCGGCCTCGGAAAAGTGCGACACCAGCCCCATCAGGTACTTGCGCGCGCCGCCCGTGAGGGGCTTGAACTCGGCGAAGCCGCAGTCGGACAGCGCAATGAACCACGCCACCTCCACCTGCACGCGACGGTGCATGTAGCCCTGTTCGCTCATCAGCGGGCGCAAGGCCGCGAGTTTGGCCGCATAGCGGCCGTCAAGGGGGGAGAGGGCGGAGACGGTGGAAAAGCTCATGCCCGAATTTTAGGCGGCCGCCGGGGGGCCGCGGCGCGGGGGAATTGGGGCGGCGTCTTTTTCCGTTCACCTAAAATGCCTGCGAACAAACGTTAACAAACGATATGGGGAGAGAGCCTTCATGAAACTGATCGGATCCGCCGCCAGTCCTTATGTGCGCAAGGTGCGCGTGGTGCTGGCCGAAAAGCGGCTCGACTACCAGTTCGTGATCGAAGACGTCTGGTCCGCCGACACCACGATCGCCCATTCGAATCCGCTGGGCAAGGTGCCGTGCCTGATCATGGAAGGCGGCGAGGCGATGTTCGACTCGCGCGTCATCGTCGAATACATCGACACCCTGTCGCCCGTGGGCAAGCTCATTCCGCAGCAAAGCCGCGAGCGCGCCGAGGTCAAGACCTGGGAAGCGCTGGCCGACGGCGTCATGGACGCCGGCGTGCTCTGGCGCCTCGAAGCCACCTGGACCGGCCGCGCCGACGGCGAACGCAGCGCCGCCTGGATCGAGCGCCAGCGCGTCAAGGTCGAGGCCGGCGTGGCCGCCATGGCCAAGGGCCTGGGCGACAAGCCTTTCTGCAGCGGCATCCACCTGAGCCTGTCGGACATCGCGGTCGGCTGCGCACTGGGCTGGCTGGGGCTGCGTTTTCCCGAGATCGACTGGCGCGGCGAGCACGCCAACCTGGCCCGGCTGTACGACAAGCTCATGCTGCGGCCGAGCTTCATCGACACCCAGCCCTGAAACGACAAAGCGCCCCCGCAGTCTGTGTAAATAGTCTGCTGGCCGCTTAGATCGAGATGCCCCGCGAGAGCGGGGCATTTTTCATTGGGCGAGCGATTGCCCCAAGGGCCTCAGCCCCGCAGCGCCTGGAGCATCCAGGGCGCTCCCTTCATGTTGAACACCCGCTTCAGGTTGTAGGCCATCACAGCCAGGCTGAACTCCGCACGCGCTCCGCTCGTGTGCCTCATCAGCAATCGCGCATTGCCCAGAATGAGGTACTTGATGCTGGCGAAGGGGTGTTCCACCGTCTGGCGCCTGAGCGCCATCATCCAGGGCTGAGCGGCCAGCCGGCTCGCATTGGCCTCAAGCGCCTCTTCGTGCAGGTGGCGCGAGACGAAGCGCTGGCGCGCCGTGGTGCATTTTGGTTTTTGCTCACAGTCGGCGCAGTCGCTCGGCTGCGCTGCATAGACCACCATCTTGTCCTTGCGCGAGAGCTGCTTGCGCTTTAGGGCACTGCCCGCCGGGCAGGTGAAGCTGTCGCTGGCCGGGTCATAAACGAAGGCGCTGCGCTGGTACAGGTTGCCGCCGCCCTGGTGGTTCACCGAACGCTCGCCCGCCACGTAGCTGGTGATGCCCTGGGCGTCCAAGGCTGCAATGTGCTCCCCATTGGCATAGCCCGCATCGGCCACCACCGTGCAGGGCTGCTGCAGCACCCGGCTGGCCGCCTCGGCCATGGGCTGCAACTGGCGCTGATCGTTCACCTCGCAGACCACCTCGTGCGCCACGATCAGGTGACTTTGCGTCTCCACCGCCGTTTGCAGGTTGTAGCCCGGCTGGCTGTTCAGGCTGCGCATCGGGCGGGCCTCGGGCTCACCGCACACGACGGTGCTCGCGTCGCTGCGCAGGAGTTGCTGGGCTTGGTTGGCGATGGCTCGCCCCTGGGCCTTCAGTCGTTCCAAGGCCGCGCGCACTTCATCGGGCGTACCAGGGCCATCGCCGGGCCCATCGCCGCCCTGGTCATCCTCGCCGTCCCGGCTGTCCAGCAACCGCAGATAAGCCGCGATCTCCTGCGCGTTGCGCTGTGCCTGTGCGGCCAGCTCACGCTGGCCCACCACCGCCTTGCGCGAGGCCACTGCCTGCACCTTGGAGCCATCAATGGCCACTGTCGATCCACGGATCAACCGGCTGGCCCGCGCGAACTGCACGAAGGCCGCACAACTGGCCACCAGGGCCGCCGTGTTCTGGCGCCTGAACTCGGCGATGGTCTTGTGATCCGGGGCCAGGCGCCCCAGCAGCCACATGCACTCCACGTTGCGGTGGCACTCGCGCTCCAGGGCCCGCGAGGAACGGATCGCGCTCAGGTAGCCCCAGATGTACAGCCGCAGCAGATCCCCTGGGTCGTAGGGCGGTGTTCCCAGTCGCTGCGCCTGCGCCTTGGCAAAGCCCAGCGCCTTCAGATCCAGCGCCTGCACCCAGGCGTCCACCACCCGAACCAGTGCGTCCTGGCCCACCAGCTCATCGAGCATCAGTGGGAACAACGTCGCCTGTCCCCGCGCCTGTCCGTGTCTATGTCCCATTGGTCAGCCTCCAATGAAAAATGCCCCTCAGACAAACGCCTGAAGGGCACTTCTCGTGGACTCAGCGCTGACTATTTACACAGACTGCCCGGGGCGCTTTTTCTTTGGGGCCGTTCAGGCCGCGACGTGCAGGAAGGCGGGGCGCTGCGTCATCGCGGGCCCCGCTTCCGGCGGGAAGACAAAAATGCTGCGAGGCGCCCCGACACGAAGGAGGGAGGGAGGGAGGAGGAGAAGAATCGCCTCGGGATTTCAACCGGACGGCAGGCGCCCGGAAGACCTCGCAACATGAAAACCTGTGGGCCTTGGCGGCCCATGCTCAAGTATGAGCGCGGCTCCGGTGCCCGGTTCCCGGTCGAGTGGTAAACGTTTGTGACTCAAAGTTCACATTGCAGGGGCCGCGTCGCGCATCGCCGCAGCCCGGTGCATTCTTCAATCGCCCGCCTTGTCCTGATTCGGCCCGAGCTGTTTCTCGATGACGTTCACAAAGCCGGTTTCGTCCGGTGCCGTCATGCTCGACCAGGCCTGCACCACCTTGCCGTCGCGCCCGATCAGGTACTTGTAGAAGTTCCATTTCGGCGTCGTGCCCGAGGCCTGCGCGAGCTGCTTGAACAGCGGGTTGGCGTCGGTGCCGCGCACCGACGACTTGGCGAACATCGGGAATTTCACGCCGAAGGTGCTTTCGCAGAAGTCGGCGATTTCCTTGTTGGAGCCCGATTCCTGCGAGAAGTCGTTCGACGGGAAGCCCAGCACCACCAGGCCGCGGGCGCGGTACTTCATGTCCAGCGCCTCCAGCCCCTTGTACTGCGGGGTGAAGCCGCAAAAACTGGCCGTATTGACCACCAGGACCACTTTTCCGGCGTACTGGCAAAGGTTCTGGGGCTTTTCATCCTGCAGCCGCGGGAAGCTGTGCTGCAGGATCGCCGGGCACCCGGCAGCGCCGCCCACCGCGGGCGCGGCAGGGGCAGCGGGGGCCGTCTGGGCACCCGCCGACAGGGTGGCGGACAGGCCCGCCACGAGGGAAAAGGCCGTGGCGCAACGTCGCAGCATCGACAATCGGGCGGGGGTTCGCATGACGGGCTCCTGGATCGAAAGGGGGGGTGTGCATCTATGGCGCAAGCGCGCGCGTAAGCACATCATCGCGCGTCTGTCACGGGCGCGCCAAACGGCCCGATTAAAATCGGCGGCCATTGAAAGACTTTGATGCTCTACCCGGAACTCTTCAGACAACTCGAATCCGTCCGCTGGGACATGGACAAGGACATCCCCTGGCAGTCGTTCGACGCTTCCTTGCTGACCGAAGAGCAGGCGCAGACCATCAAGATGAATGCCATCACCGAGTGGTCGGCGTTGCCGGCCACCGAGATGTTCCTGCGCGACAACCGGCACGACAGTGACTTTTCGGCGTTCATGTCGATCTGGTTCTTCGAAGAGCAGAAGCACTCGCTGGTGCTCATGGAGTACCTGAAGCGCTTCAGCCCGAAGCACGCGCCCACGGAGCAGGAGCTGCACGAGGTGCGCTTCGACTTCGACCCCGCGCCCCCGCTCGAAACCCTCATGCTGCACTTCTGCGGCGAGATCCGCCTGAACCACTGGTACCGCCGCGCCGCCCAGTGGCACACGGAACCGGTCATCAAGCACATCTACACCACGCTGAGCCAGGACGAAGCCCGCCACGGCGGCGCCTACCTGCGCTACATGAAGCGCGCCATGGAAAAGTTCGGCGACGAGGCCCGTGCCGCCTTCACCAAGGTCGGCGTGCTGATGGCCAGCGCGCGCCGCACCGCCCAGGCGCTGCACCCGACCAACCTGCACGTGAACAAGGCGCTGTTCCCGAACGACACCATCCAGAGCCGCATGCCCGACCCCGACTGGCTCGAGCACTGGCTGGACAAGCAAATCAAGTTCGACGCCGTCTGGGAAACCAAGGTCGGCGAGCGCATCCTGCACAACCTGAGCCTCTTGATGAACCGCAGCTTCAAGACCGTGCAGGAGCTGAACCGCTACCGCAAGGAAGTCTCGGCCACGCTGGGCCCCAAGCCCGAGTACCAGGGCGCCTGAGCCGCCCCCAGACTTCGATGAAATCGCCCCGCATTCCGGGGCGATTTTTTTTGGCCGCGGGCTGTCACAGCGCGCTGGCGTCAAACGTCTAATCGGGCATGGACGACCCGACCCTCACCTTCGACAGCCACCGCCGCCGCCTCCAGGGCATCGCCTACCGCATGCTCGGCTCCGTCGCCGAGGCCGAAGAGGTGGTGCAGGACGCCTGGCTGCGCTGGCACGAGGCCGACAAGGCCAGTTTCGACAGTGCCGAAGCCTGGCTCGTGACCGTCGTCACGCGCCTGTCGATCGACCGGCTGCGCAGCGCCAAGGTCCAGCGCGAGCACTACATCGGCCCGTGGATGCCCGAGCCCACGCTCACCGGGTCGCCCGACACGCCCGAAGAAACGCTTGAGCGCGTCGACAACATCTCCGTCGCCTTCCTGGCCGTGCTCGAGCGCCTGGCGCCCGAGGCGCGCGCCGCCTTTCTCATGCGCGAGGTGTTCGACGCCGACTACGACGAGATCGCCCAGACCCTCGGCAAGAGCGAGGCCGCCTGCCGCCAGCTGGTGCACCGCGCCAAGGCCCAGGTGCAGGAGGCGCGCCCGCGCTTCCAGGTGTCGCGCGACACCCACCAGCGCCTGCTGCGCGCGTTTGCCGACGCCGCCGCGCGCGGCAGCATGCAGGACCTGAAGCTGCTGATGGCCGAAGACGTCGAACTGATCGGCGACGGCGGCGGCAAGGTGCAGACCTTCAGCAAGATGCTGCGCGGCAGCCAGCGCCTGGCGCAGCTGTACTACTCGCTGTGGCGCCGCATGGGCGCCGGCGTGCGCATGGAGCTGGTCGAGCTCAACGGTGAGCCCGGCATGCTGCGCTTTCTCGACGGCGAACTCGAATCGGCCCAGACCTTCGAGATCGAGGGCGAGCGCATCGTGCGCATCCGCGCCCAGCGCAACCCCGACAAGCTGGCGCGCATCGCCCAATTGTTCGCGGCCAAACGGGGCGCTTGAAGAAAAAATTCGCGCCGCCTGTCACAGGGCCGATGGCTGGCGCGTCTTCAGGGTGTAGCAAGCAGATTTCGTTTCTCTCACCCACCACCCTGGAGTACACACCATGAGCCAAGCCCCCGCCCTCCGTCTCGCCTGGACCAAGTTCGCCCCGAAGTCCTTCCAGGCCATGATCGCCGTCAACGGCAGCTTCGAGTCGAGCACGCTCGGCAAGGTGCTGATCGACCTCGTCTTTGCGCGCGTGTCGCAGATCAACGGCTGCGCCTACTGCCTCGACATGCATGTGCGCGACCTGCGCGTGCAGGGCGAAGACTGGCAGCGCATCAACAGCCTCGCCACCTGGCGTGAAGTGAGCCTCTTCAACGAACGCGAGCGTGCGGCGCTCGACTGGGCCGAAACCCTCACGCGCCTGGCCGATCACCACGCCGACCGCGATGCCGAGTACGAAGCATTGAAGGCCGTGTTCAGCGACCAGGAAATCGTCGAGCTCTCGCTCGCCGTGGCGCAGATCAACGCCTGGAACCGCCTCGGCGTGGGCCTGCGTTCGCAGGTCGTGCCCAAGGCGATGCCCTGAGCCTCAGCGCCTTTCGACCACCATCGGCGCGATGCGCAGGCTGTCGCGCAGCTGCGTGACAGCCTCGCCCGCCGCATTGCGCGACGGGAACGGGCCGGCCTGCAGGCGGTGCGTGCCGGCTTCGCTGAACACGCGCAGCTGCGGTGCCAGCGTGGGCAGGCCGCGCGCGGCCTGGTTTCTCAGACTCTCGGCGCCGTCGCGTTCGCGGAACGCGCCGAGTTGCACCCAGAAGCCGGACGCCGCGGATGCAGGCGTCGAGGGTGCGGCGGGCGCCGCGAGCGGGGCCAGCGGCGCGAGGTCCGTCACCACCATCGCTTCGCGCGGGCCGGCCGGTGCCTCGGGCTCCGACGGTGCAGCGGCCATCACCGGCGTCTGCGGTGCCACGGGCATCGTCGCAGCAGGCGCGGCAGCAGCCGTCATCGCGACCGGCGCGACCCAGGCCGATGGCACAGCCACCGGTGCCGCAGCCACCCGAACGGGTGCCGGCGCTGGCGCCGCGGCATAGGCCGTGCCCGCATCGCGGCGCCAGGCGCCGGTGCGGATGTCTTCGTTGGTGATGCGCTCGATCTCCACGGGCGCCACGCCGCGCAGCAGGTCGAGCTTCAGCGCCGCCGTGTAGCTCAGGTCGATCACGCGACCGTCCACGAAGGGGCCGCGGTCGTTCACGCGCACGATCACTTCGCGCCCGTTGGCCGGGTTGCGCACGCGCACGTAGCTCGGCAGCGGCAGCGTCTTGTGCGCGGCCGTCATGGCGTACATGTCGTAGGGCTCGCCGCTGGCGGTCGAGGCCGCATGGAACTTGCGGCCGTACCACGAGGCGATGCCCGATTCGCGGAACGGCCGGTCGTCGGTGATCGGCTGGTAGCCGCGGCCCAGCACCGTGTAGGGCTTGCTGGTGCCGCCGGTGCTGCGGATGGCCTCGATGCGGGGCTCGGCGTCGGGCACGCGATCGAGGTCGGACGGGATGTTGCTGCCGGGGCCGTCGCGGCCACTGGCCACACCGCCACCGCTGCTGCGCGGTCCGCTGGCGCAGCCGGCCAGCACGAGCGCGGCGGCCAGGGCGCAGGCCGTCAGCGCGCGGGATGCGAGGGCGCCGTCAGCCAAAGACCGCCTTCCACAGCGCCAGCATGGCGTCGCGCTCGGCGCTCAGGGCGGGCGGCGTGACCTGCGTCGGCTCTTCGTTCAGGCGTGCGCGGTGCTGCACGCGGCGCAGCTCGCGGTAGGCCTTGGCCGCGTCGCGTCCCACGCCTTCGGGCAGCAGCCCGGCCTGTTCGGCGCGCAGCAGCAGCGCGATGTTGCCCAGGTTGGGAATCAGCTCGGGGTGCGCGCCCGAGGCCGACAGCACCAGAAACTGCACAGCGAACTCGGCATCGACCATGCCACCGGGGCTGTGCTTCACGTCGAAGCGGTCGGCCTTCACGGGGCGGGCGCCGCGCAGCTTGTTGCGCATGCCGATGATCTCGGCCTTCAGCGATTCGCGGTCGCGCGGGGCGACCATCACGGCCTCGCGCACCTGGTCGAAACGCGCGCCAAGCTCGGCGCCGTGGTCGGCGCTGCCGAGCACGAAGCGCGCGCGCGTCATGGCCTGGTGCTCCCAGGTCCATGCGGTGTTGCTGCCGCGCCCGAGCTGGTACTTTTCGTAGGCTTCGAAGCTGGTGGTGAGCAGGCCCGAATTGCCGTTGGGCCGCAGCGCGGTGTCGATCTCGAACAGGTCGCCCTCGCGTGTCTTCACCGTGAGCCAGTTGATGAGCTTGCGCACGTAGGCCGCATAGACCTCGCCGGCGCGCTCGTCGTCGTCGTCATAGACGAACACGATGTCCAGGTCGCTGCCGTAGCCCAGCTCTTTGCCGCCCAATTTCCCGTAGCCAATGATCGCGAACTGCGGTACCTCGCGGTGCCGGTTGCGCACATGCGGCCAGCACCAGCGCGCGGTCACGCGCAGCGTGGTGTCGGCCAGCGCACTCAGGTCGTCGGCCACCTGTTCGACGGTGATGCGGCCGTCCACGTCGCGCGCCAGCGTGCGGAACACCTCGGCGTGGTGGGCGTGGCGCAGCAGGTTCAGCAGGCGCTCTTCGTCGGCTTCGCCGGTGCGGGTGAGCGAGGTGTGGCGCGCTTCGAGCTCGCGCTCGAATTCGTCGGCGATGAAGCGGCCCGAGAGCATCTCGTCGCTCGCGAGCTCGTCGATCACGCCCGGGTGCTGCATGAGGTAGCGCGCCGGCCATTTCGCGGCGCCCAGCAGGCGCAGCAGGCGCTCCTGCACGGCGGGGCGTTCGACCAGCAGCGCCAGGTAGCTCTCGCGGCGCATCAGCGGCTCGATCCAGTCGGCCCAGCGCATGGCGGCATCGACGTGGCGCGGCGTTTGTCCTGCGCCGTCGCCGTCGGGTTCTTTCAGCCACTGGCCGGTGCGCTGCACCAGCTGGCGCAGGCGGCCCCGGGTTTCTTCGCGCAGCGCGAGCACGCGCGGCGTTTCACACCAGTCGCGGATGCGCTCGGCAAACACCGGCGGCAGGTCGTCGAGCAGGTCGACCAGATCGGCGGGCGCGGTGGATTTCTTGCCGTTGCACTTGCCGTTGCAGGGCTTCTCGCCGCCCAGCAGCTTGTCGAATTCCTGCGCCACGAACTCGCGGTGCGTGTCGAGCTGTTCGAGAAAAGGGCAGCAGTCGGCATAGCCCATCGACTGCGCGATCCAGCGCAGGTCGTCGTCGTTGACCGGCAGCACGTGGGTCTGCTGGTCGTCCAGGTACTGGATGCGGTGCTCCACGCGGCGCAGGAACTCGTAGGCCGCGGCCAACGTGTCGGCCGTGTCCTGCGGCATGAGGTTGGCGCGCGCCAGCCGTTGCAGCGCATCGAGCGTGGGGCGCGTGCGCAGCTCGGGGAACTGGCCGCCGCGCACCACCTGCAGCAGCTGCACGGTGAATTCGATTTCGCGGATGCCCCCGCGCGAGAGCTTCACGTCGTTGGCGCGCTCGGGGCGTCCGGCGCTGCGGCGCGCCGACTGCTCGCGGATCTGGCGGTGCAGGATGCGCAGCGAGTCGAACACGCTGTAGTCGAGGTAGCGGCGGAACACGAAGGGCAGCACCACGGTGCGCAGCGCCTGGGCCTGGCCGTCCTGCACCACGGCGCGCGGCGCGACCACGCGGCTCTTCATCCAGGCAAAGCGCTCCCACTCGCGGCCCTGCACCTGGAAATATTCTTCGAGCGCATCGAGCGAGACCACGCTCGGCCCCGAGTTGCCGTTGGGCCGCAGCGCCAGGTCGACGCGGAACACGAAGCCGTGCTCGGTCACGTCGCCGACCAGCGCATAGATGCGCTTCACGGCGCGCGCAAAGTATTCCTGGTTCGACAGCTTGCCGCGCCCGTCGGCATCGCCGGCCGTGTCGCCGTCGACGTCGTACAGGTAGATGAGGTCGATGTCGCTCGACACGTTGAGTTCGCGCGCACCGAGCTTGCCCATGCCGATGACCCACAGCTGCGAGCGCTGACCTTCGGGGCCGAGCGGCGCGCCGTGCTGGGCGTCGAGTTCATGGCAGGCGTCCTGGCAGGCGATGTCCAGCGCCAGTTCGGCCAGCTCGGTCACGGCCGTGGTCACCACGGCGAGCGGGGCCTGCTGGTCGCAATCGAGTGTGACCAGACGTTCCATGACGAGCTGGCGCACGATGCGCAACGCATCGCCGACGGCCACGCCGCGGGCGCGCAGTTCGTCGTAGGCGACGGTCATCGATTCGCGCCGGGGCTCGCCGGGCGGCAGCAGGCCGAGCTCGGCCGCATAGCGGCGACGCAGCCGCTGGACGAATCGGGAACTGGAAGAAAACGCGGAAGGCGTCGGATTGGATGGCAACTGATTCACACTGGTGTGGGTTGGCGCGGAACCCGGCTCTAGGCTGGCGGTCATAATTCCCGACACAGCGCGACCCTCAATGAACGACACGGCGTCTTCCCCTTCACGTCTGCTCCAAATCACCGCTGTGACAGCGCGCTGGCTATTGGGTCTGCTCTTCGCTGCGTGGCTTCTGCTGGCGCTGTCAGTCGTGGTCCTGCACGCGTGGATTGTGCCGCGAATCGGCGATTTTCGCGGTGCACTCGAGGCGCAGGCTAGCAAGGCCATCGGTGTCCCGGTGCGCATCGGCGCCATCACCGCCCGTTCCGAAGGGCTATTTCCGGCCTTCGAATTGCGCGACGTGGTGCTGCAGGACGCAGACAAACGCGAGGCCCTTCGCCTCGTGCGGGTGGTGGCGAGCGTGTCGCCGCGCTCGCTGTGGCGCCTCAATTTCGAGCAGCTCTACATCGAGGGCCCGCAGCTCGACGTGCGCCGCGACACTCAGGGAAAACTCCATGTGGCTGGATTGCACATGGAGACCGACACCACCGGAGAGACCCGCGCCGCCGACTGGTTTTTCGCGCAGCGCGAGTTCGTCATCGAAGGCGGCACCGTGCGCTGGACCGACGAGCAGCGCGGCGCCGAACCGCTGCTGCTGACCGACGTGCGCTTCGTGTCCCGCAACGGCGCGCGCCGCCACGGCCTGCGGCTGGACGCCACGCCGCCGGCCGGCTGGGGCGAGCGCTTCACGCTGCGCGGCCAGTTCCGCCAGCCGTTGCTGTCGCTGCGCAGCGGCCACTGGCAGACCTGGGACGGCCAGCTCTATGCCGACCTGCCCTACATCGACGTCACCCGGCTCGGCCAGTACGTCTCGCTCGACGCGCGCATCCGCGAAGGCAACGGCGCGCTGCGCCTGTGGGCCGACGTGGACGACGGGCGCGTCGTCGGCGGCGCCGCCGACCTCGGCTTGAACCGCATCGACGCCTCGCTCGGCAAGGGGCTGCAGCCGCTGGTGCTGCGCGCCGTCACCGGCCGGCTGGCGGGGCACCTGAAGGCCGACACCTTCGAGTTTTCGACCACCGCGTTGCAGTTCGACACCGTCGACGGCATGCGCTGGCCCGGCGGCAACCTGTGGCTGCAGCACACGCCGACCAAGGGCCGCACGCCCGAGCACGGCGCGTTGAAGGCCGACCGGCTCGACCTCGCCGCGCTGGCCCTCATTGCCGACCGCCTGCCGCTGGGCGAGGCCACGCACCGCGTGCTGGGCGCCTATGCGCCGCGCGGCCTGGTCGAGCGCATCGACATGAACTGGCAGGGCGCGCCCGATGCCATCGCGCGCTACCAGGCCAAGGGCCGGGTCAGCGGGCTGCGCGTGGCGTCGCAGCCAGCGCCGGCTGCATCGGCCGCGCCGAGCACACCGGCACCGGCGGGCGCTGCCGCCTCGCCACCGCGCGTGCACCCCGGCACGCCCGGCCTCAGCGGCGCCACGCTCGACTTCGACGCCAGCCACACCGGCGGCACCGCCACGCTGGCCATGGCCAAGGGCACGCTCGAATTCCCCGGCGTGTTCGAAGACCCCGTCATCCCCATCGACCGGCTCTCGACCCAGCTGCAGTGGAAGCTCGACAACGGCGCCATGCAGGTGCAGGTGTCGAAGCTGCGCTTTGCCAACGCCGACGCCGAGGGTGAGGCCGAGGCCCACTGGCGCACCAGCGACCCGGCCACCTCGAGCAGCCGCGCACAGCACCCCGGCGTGCTCGACCTGCAGGGCAAGCTCACGCGCGCCGACGGCACCCGCGTGTTCCGCTACCTGCCGCTCGACATTCCGCAGCACACGCGCGACTACGTGCGCGAGTCGGTCGTCAAGGGCACGGCCAGCATCGTCGATTTCCGCGTGCGCGGCGACCTGCACGACATGCCCTTCATGGACCCGAAGCAGGGCGAGTTCCGCATCGCGGCCAAGGTGTCGGACGTGCACTACGCCTACGTGCCGCCGTCGCTCGCGGCGGCCAGTGCGGCCAGCGCGGCCACCACAACCCCGCCGTCGCGCACCGGCCCGCCTGCCGCGCCGCCGCCCGTGTGGCCGGCGCTCACCGGCGTGTCGGGCGAGTTGGTCTTCGAGCGTGCGGGCATGCTGGTGCGCAACGCGCGCGGCCGTGTGGCGGGCGCGCCCGGCGTCGAGGTCACGAAGGCCGAGGTGCAGATCGCCGACATGTCGCACCACGCCGCAATGCTGCGCGTCGACGCGCAGGCCAAGGGGCCGCTGGGCGAAGTGCTGCGCGCCGGTGCGCCGCTGGCCGGCGAGGCCGGGCCTTTCCTGCAGCGCGCGCGCGCCACCGGCTCGGCCGACTACAAGCTGCGCCTCGACCTGCCGCTGGACAACGTCAACAACACCAAGGTGCAGGCCACCGTCACGCTGGCCGACAACGAGCTGCAGCTGGTGCCCGAGGCCCCGCCGTTCACGCAGGCGCGCGGCACGCTCAGCTTCACCGACACCGGCTTTTCGCTGGCCGGCGTGCAGGCCCGCCTGCTGGGTGGCGACGTGCGCGTCGAAGGCAAGGGCCGCTTCAGCGGACCGCAGCGCGAACTGGCGCTGAAGGCGCAGGGCACGGCCAGCGCCGAAGGGCTGCGCGGCGCGCGCGAGGTCGACTGGCTCGCGCGGCTGGCCAAGCACGCAACCGGCAGCACGCCCTACGCCGCCACCTTCTCGATGCGCGACGACACGCCCGAGTTCTCCCTCACCAGCAGCCTGCAGGGGCTGGCGCTGCAACTGCCCACGCCGCTGGTCAAGTCCGCCGAAGAGCAGATGCCGCTGCGCATCGAGAAGAAGGTGCTCACGCGCGATGCCCGCCACGTCGCCACGCAAGACCAGCTGACGCTCGAACTCGGCCGCGTCGGCTCGGTGCAGTACGTGCGCGAGCTGTCGGCCACGGGCGAGGCGCGCGTGCTGCGCGGTGGCATCGGCATCGGGCTGGCCGCGGGCGAGACGGCGCTGCCGCCCGACCGCGGCGTGTTCGCCAACGTCAACGTCGCCAAGCTCGACATGGGTGCCTGGCAGACGCTGGTGGGCACCAGCGCCGCGGCCGCCGCCGGCGAGCGCGCCGACGACCCCGACCTGGCCTACCTGCCCACGCGCATCGCGGTGCGCGCGCAGCAACTGGGCATCGCGGGGCGCACCCTGCACAACGTGGTGCTCGGCGGCACGCGCGAAGGTGCGCTCTGGCGCGCCAACGTCGACGCCAGCGAATTGAGCGGCTACGCCGAGTACAGCCACAGCCAGGACGGCCGGCTCTATGCGCGGCTGGCGCGCCTGAAGATCGCGCCGACCGAGGCCACGCAGGTCGAGACCCTGCTCGACGAGCAACCCGGCACCTTGCCGGCGCTGGACATCGTGGTCGACGACTTCGAGCTGCTCGGCAAGCGCCTGGGCCGCGCCGAGATCGATGCCGTCAACCGCGGCGGGCGCGAATGGCTGCTCAACAAGCTCGCGTTCAGCGTGCCCGAAGCCACCTTCACCGCCAAGGGTACCTGGGCCGCGCCGGCGGGCGGCGGCGCGAACGCCGGCCAGCGCCGCACCACGGCCATGAACTTCAAGCTCGACATCGCCGACGCCGGCGACCTGCTCACGCGCTTCGGCATGCCGGGCGTGCTGCGGCGCGGCAAGGGGCGGCTCGAGGGCGAGGTGAACTGGCGTGGCTCGCCGTTCTCGCTCGACTACCCGAGCCTGGGCGGCCAGCTGCAGGTCGACGTGGAGCAGGGCCAGTTCCTCAAGGCCGATCCGGGTCTGGCCAAGCTGCTGGGCGTGCTGAGCCTGCAGGCGCTACCGCGCCGGCTCACGCTCGATTTCCGCGACGTGTTCAGCCAGGGCTTTGCCTTCGACTTCATCCGCGGCGACGCGAAGATCAACAAGGGCATCGCCAGCACCAACAACCTGCAGATGAAGGGCGTCAACGCCGCCGCGCTCATGGACGGCTCGGCCGACATCGTGCGCGAGACGCAGAACCTGCGCGTGGTGGTCGTGCCCGAAATCAACGCCGGCACGGCCGCGCTGGTGGCCACGGCCATCAACCCGGCCATCGGCCTGGGCACCTTCCTCGCGCAGTGGGTGCTGAGCAAGCCGCTCGCGGCCGCCGCCACGCAGGAGTTCCACGTCGAAGGCACCTGGGCCGACCCGAAGATCACCAAGGTGCCGCGCTCGCTGCAACTGCCCGGTATCTCGGGCGCACCCGCGGCCGGCGAAGGCAAGAAAACGGAGACCACGCAATGAAAGTCGCAGCCATCCAGATGGTGTCCGCCATCACCCGCGAAGCCAACCTCGTGCGGGCCCACGCCCTGCTCGGGCAGGCGGCGCGCGACGGCGCCGAGCTCGCGGTGCTGCCCGAGTATTTCTGCATGATGGGCGCGCGCGACACCGACAAGCTCGGCCTGCGCGAGACCGCCGGCGCCGGCACCGTGCAGGGCTTCCTGGCCGACGCCGCGCGCGAGTTCGGCCTGTGGATCGTCGGCGGCACGCTGCCCATCGAGAGCGACGACGCCGACCACGTGTTCAACAGCTCGCTGGCCTTCTCGCCCGAAGGCAAGTGCGTGGCGCGCTACGACAAGATCCACCTGTTCTTCTTCGACAACGGCACCGAGCACTACGACGAGCGCCGCGTCATCGCACCCGGCGCGCAGCCCGTGGTGTTCGACCTGCCGTCGCGCGACGGCCACGCCTGGCGCGTGGGCATGAGCGTCTGCTACGACCTGCGCTTTCCCGAGCTGTACCGCGCGCTGGCGGGGCAGGGCGCCGACCTGATGCTGGTGCCCAGTGCCTTCACGCGCACGACGGGCGCCGCGCATTGGGAGGTGCTGCTGCGCGCCCGCGCCATCGAGAACCTGGCCTGGGTGGTCGCGCCCGCGCAGGGCGGCACGCACGAGAACGGCCGCCAGACCTGGGGCCAGTCGCTGGTCATCGACCCCTGGGGCACGGTGGTGGCCCAGCAGGCCGTCGAGGAGGGCGTGGTGCTGTTCGACCTCGACGCCCGCCAGGTCGAGCGCACGCGCGCCCAGCTGCCCGCGCTGTCGCACCGCGTGCTCGCCTGACGATGGCCGACGAGGCGCTCGACGTTCCTGCACCGCCGCCGCAACAGCAGCCGCAGCGCGGGGGATGGGTCGTCGCCTTCGCGCGCCTGCGCTCGCTGTGGAAGCGCTGGTTTCTGTGGCTGCTGCTGGCGGTACTGGTGTCGGCGCTGCTGGTCACCGTCGTGTGGCTGGCCGGTCGGCACGAGGTCGAGCAGGTGCAGGCCGCGCTCGAGCGCGACACCGCCGATGCCGTCGTCGACCTGCGCAGCGGCCTGCAGCGAAACGCCCAGAGCCTGCGCGCCACGCTCGCGCCGGGCATGGAGCGCACGCACTGGGCCGACCGCGCGGCGGCGCAGTTGCGCGAGCACCGCGAATGGCTGCGGCTCGAATGGCGCGATGCCGACCTGCGCCCCGTCGAGGCCGTGAACACGCCCTACCGCACACGCATCCTCGAAGAAAGCAACCGCGGCCCCGCGCAGTCCGACGTGGCACTGGCCTGCGCCACCGCGCGCAAGGGCGGCGCGCCCGCCTACTCGCCCAGCCACTACGTGCCCGTGGCCGGCGGCGGCGGCGTCGAGGTGATGGAGCTGTGCCTGCCGATGGACGGCGGCGACTACCTGGTCGCGAGCTATTCGCTGCGCGACACGCTGGTCGAGCTGGTCGGCCCCACGCTCACGCGCGGCCAGGAGGTCGCCTTCACCGAGGCCGACGGCACGCGGCTGGTGGCGCTGGGCACCTCGCGGCGCATCGGCACGCGCGTGTTCACCTCGCAGCAGCGCATCGACCTGCCGGGCGCCTCGCTCATGCTGCGCGTGGACGGCTGGCGCGCCGCGCCCGACCTGTTCCCCAACATGCTCACGGCGCTGGTCACGGCGATCTCGATCGCGCTCGTGTCGGTGCTCGTGCTGCTGGCGCGCGACACCCGCCGCCGCCTGCGCGCCGAACGCGACCTGGCCGATGCGCTGGCCTTTCGCAAGGCGATGGAAGACTCGGTCATCACCGGCCTGCGCGCGCGCGACCTGCAGGGCCGCATCACCTACGTCAACCCGGCCTTCTGCGAGATGGTCGGCTTCACGCCCGAAGAGCTCATGGCCGACAGCGTCGAGGCGCCGTACTGGCCCACCGAGCTGGCGCACGAATACCACCTGCGCCAGACGCGCCGCTTCGCGGGCGGCCTGCCGCCGCGTGAGGGCTTCGAGTCGGTCTTCATGCGCAAAGATGGCACGCGCTTTCCGGTGCTCATCTTCGAGGCGCCGCTCATCAATGCGCACAAGGTGCAGACCGGCTGGATGAGCGCCTTCATCGACGTGAGCGAGCAGCGCCGCGTCGAAGAGATTTCGCGCGCCAGTCAGGAGCGCCTGCAGGCCAGCGCGCGCCTGGCCACCGTGGGCGAGATGGCCTCGCTGCTGAGCCACGAACTCACGCAGCCGCTGGCCGCCATTGCCAGCTACGCCACCGGCTCGCTCAACTTGCTCGGGCCCGAAGTGAAGGGCGAGCAGGCCGAAGTGGCCATGGCCGTGAAGCGCATCGCCGAGCAGGCCGACCGCGCGGGCCAGGTCATTCGCAGCGTGCACGACTTCGTGCGCCGGCGCGACCGCATGCGCGAAGCCGTGGCGCCGCAGGCCCTCATCGACGCCGTGCTGCCGCTGGTCCGGCTGCAGGCGCGCAAGCTCGACGTGACGATCGAGATCGTCTTCGAAGAGCGCCTGCCCGCCGTGGTGTGCGACCGCACACTGGTCGAGCAGGTGCTGCTGAACCTCGCGCGCAACGCCATGCAGGCCATGGACAGTCTCGACAGTCCCGACAACACCGGCAACCGCCTGTTGAGGCTGCGCGTGGCGCGTGCCCTGCCCGTGGGCGCCACCGCGCCGGCCGACGGCCGGCGCTGGCTCGAGTTCTCCGTGGCCGACCTGGGCTGCGGCATCAGCGACGAGGTGGCCGCGCGCCTGTTCACGCCCTTCTTCACCACGCGCCCCGACGGCATGGGCCTGGGCCTGAGCCTGTGCCGCACCGTGGTGGAGCAACATGGCGGCGCGCTGATGTTCGAGCCCAACCGCCCCCGGGGCACCGTCTTCAGGTTTACCCTTCCCGCTGCGGGATAAGGCCGCCTTTTTCTTCTTCGTTTTCTGTTCCGCTGGACCTCATGGCATGCAACCGCTGATCGATGGTTTGATCTTTATCGTGGACGACGACGCCAGCGTGCGCGAGGCGCTGGCCTGGCTGCTGCGTTCGCGCCGCCTCGCCAGCGAGCACTTCGGCAGCGCCGAGGCCTTCGAGCAGTACCTCACCGAGGCGCCGCTGCCCGACCAGCCGCGCTGCCTGCTGCTGGACGTGCGCATGCCCGGCATGAGTGGATTGGTGTTGTTCGACCGACTGGCCGAACGCGGCCTGCTGGCCGAGATGCCGGTGATCTTCCTGACCGGCCATGCCGACGTGCCCACCGCCGTCGAGGCGGTCAAGCGCGGGGCTTTCGATTTCTGCGAGAAGCCGTTCTCGGACAACGCGCTGGTCGACCGCATCGAGCAGGCGCTGGGCATGTCGCAGCGCGCCCTCGAAGTGCAGCGCGTGCGCCGCGGCCTGGCCGACCGCATCGCCGAGCTGACCGACCGCGAGCGCGACGTGATGCGGCTCGTGGTCGAGGGCCTGCCGAACAAGCTCATCGCCGACCAGCTCGCGATCAGCGTGCGCACGGTGGAGGTCCACCGCGCGCGCGTGTTCGAGAAGATGGAAGTGAAGTCGGCGGTCGAACTGGCCAACCGCCTCAGAGACCTTTAGAAGGTCAGATCTTTTCCGCGACGAAGATTTCGACGCGGCGGTTCTGTGCGCGGCCAGCGGCCGTGCCGTTGTCCGCCAGCGGCTCGCGCGAACCGCGGCCGTCGGTGGTGATCACGGTGGTCGACACGCCACGGCCCACGAGGTGGTTGCGCACGCTGTCGGCGCGGCTCACCGAGAGGCGTTCGTTGCCTTCTTCGCTGCCCGTGCTGTCGGTGTGGCCGACCACGCGCAGGCTGGCGGTGGTGGCGCTCTTCAGGCCTTCGGCGACCTTGTCGAGCACCTGGGCGAGGTTGCGCTTGACGTTGGCGCGGCCCGTGTCGAACGAGAGTTCATTCGGAATCACGACGTGAAGCTGGTTGTCGGCGGTCTGCTCGATCACCACGCCGGTGCCCTTGGTGGAGCTTTCGAGCTCGGCCTTCAGCGCGGCCAGTCGGGCGGTCCAGCTGTTGGCCGGTGCGGCCTGCTGTGCGGCCGGTGCTTCGGCCGGCGGGGTCGACGATGCGCAACCCGCGATGAACAACACAGCGGCCATCGCCGCGCTAGACACTACAAACTTCCTCATGAATTTTCCCTCTGCTTGGACCAATGAAAACTGAAGCGGGAACCGGCCGTTCGATGTGGCGGCCGGTTTCCCGGTGGGGCTTCGATCAGCCGCGCGGTGCGCGCTCGCCCACGTAGATCTCGACGCGGCGGTTCTGTGCCCGGCCGGCGTCGCTGTTGTTGTTGGCCACCGGCTCATGCGAGCCGCGGCCTTCGATGCGGAATGCCGCGGCACTCACGCCGCGTGCCACCAGGTAGTCGCGCGTGCTGGCGGCGCGGTCCACCGACAGCGGGTTGTTGATGGCGTCGGAGCCGGTGTTGTCGGTGTGGCCAATGATGCGCACCTCGGCGTTCGGGTTGTTGCGCAGGCCGTTGGCGAACTGGTCGAGCACGGGCGCGAAGTTCGACTTGATGTTGGAGCGGCCCACGTCGAACGACACGTCGCTCGGAATGGCGAGCTTCAGCTCGTTGTTGGCCGTCTGCGTCACGGCCACGCCGGTGCCCTGCGTGGCGGCCTCCATCTGGCGCTTCTGGTTTTCCATGCGCTGCGACCACAGGTAGCCGCCGAGCGCGCCGGCGGCCGCGCCGACCACGGCGCCCGTGCCGATGGCACCGCGGTTGCCGCCGGTGGCAGAGCCGATGGCGGCGCCGCCGAGGGCACCGATGCCGGCGCCGATGCCGGTGTTGCGTTGGGTGTCGGTCATTCCGCCGGCACAGCCGGACAAAACGAGGGCTGCTGCGGTGGTTGCAAGAACGAACTTTTTCATGGCGATCCCTTTCAAGGTTGAATCAAGCGGGCCACAGCTTAGCCCCCGACGGGACCCCGATGGTACGTGCTCAAAGCCCTACGGAAAATAAGAAAACTTTCGCCATCGCCCGTGAATGCTGCGATGATTGCTACTAAAGTTGTAGCAGTGGGGTGCTTGTCCGACAGTGGCGCGCGCCGTGTGGCTACACAAGCAATTCACGCTTTGGGCGGCGAATCCTCGTCGGAACGCTCGGCGTCGGCCTCGTCATGCAATTCACCCTTGTTACGCCCGGAAAACATGGTCCACCAGATGATCAAGATCAGGACGAGTCCCGCGGCGAGGGCTTCAAGCAGAATCAAACCCATGAGAAATGGACTCCAGTGGCTGGTCGGGCTTGCAATCGTAGCAACGCTCGCCGGCTGTTCCCTCGGCCCCCGCGCCCCCGAAGCCCCCACCCGACCCACCGTCACCCCGCCGCGCGACCTCGGTCCGCTGACCGGATCGCTCGCGCATCCGAAAAGCCGCTGGGTGCCCGTGGGCTGGTCCGAACTGCCGGGCTTCAGCGAAGACCCGTTGCATGAAGGGTGGATTGCGCTGCTGGCCAACTGCGCGCGACCCAACGCCGCCTTCGCACCGCTGTGCCGCGAGGTGCGCCAGCTCGCCATCGCCACGCCCGAAGAGCAGCGCCGCTGGATGACCGATCGGCTGCAGCCCTACCGTGTCGAATCGCTCGCGGGCCAGAGCGAAGGCAAGCTCACGAGCTACTACGAGCCCGTGTATGAAGCCTCGCGCGTGCCCTCGGCCGGCTTCAGCGTGCCGCTGTACCAGGCGCCCGAGGGCCTCGTGCCCAAGCGCCCCTGGTTCACGCGCCAGGAAATCGAAACCCTGCCCGAGGCCCAGGCCGCGCTGCGCGGTCGCGAGATCGCCTGGATGGCCGACCCCATCGACGCGCTGATGCTGCACATCCAGGGCTCGGGCCGGTTGCGCATCACCGAGGCCAACGGCTACCAGCACACGGTGCGCGTGGCCTATGCGGCCACCAACGAGCAGCCGTACCGCAGCGTGCAGCAATGGCTGATGAGCCAGGGCGTAGCCAAGGTCGGCAAATGGCCCGACGACACCAAGGCCTGGGTCGTGCAGAACCCGCAGCGCGTGTCGCAGCTGCTGTGGAGCAACCCGCGCTACGTGTTCTTCCGCGAAGAGACCATGAGCGAGCTCGACGCCGCCTTCGGCCCGCGCGGCGCGCAGGGCGTGCCGCTCACGGCCGGGCGCTCCATCGCGGTCGACCGCGAGAGCATTCCCTACGGCACGCCGGTCTGGCTCGCATCGAGCGGCCCGACCGCGCAGCTGCAGAAGCTGGTGGTGGCACAGGACACGGGCAGCGCCATCGTGGGCGCGGTGCGCGCCGACTACTTCGCCGGCACCGGCGCAGAGGCCGGCCGGCTGGCCGCGAGCGTGAACCAGCCGCTGCGGCTGTGGGCGCTGTGGCCCAAGCAGTAAGACTTACGAAGTAATCGAACCGTCACTGCGGATTCACGGGGATGTCACGGGCGATTTCTAGCATGGGGCGTTTTTTCTCCAACACCCCACGAGATCCTCCATGTCAGACCGCATCGATTTCAACGACGAAGACTCCAACCGATCCGCCAATCCCACATTCGACAGCGTGCTGACCAGCCGCCTCAACCGGCGTGGCCTGCTGCTCGGCGGCGTCGGCTCTGCCGTCCTGACTGCCTGCGGTGGCGGCAATGGCGGCGGCGTGGCGTTTCCCATCATTCCTCCGGCGCCCGCACCGGCTCCCGCACCTGCGCCGGGACCGACCGAGAAGCTGCTGGGCTTCGGCGCCGTGCCCAAGAGCCTGGCCGACAGCGTGCTTATTCCCGCCGGCTACAGCGCCAGCGTCCTGTACGCGCTGGGCGATCCATTGACCGGCGCCACGCCGGCCTATGCCAACGACGGCACCGACACCGACTTCGAGAACCGCGGCGGTGACCACCACGACGGCATGGAGTGGTTCGGCCTGGGCGCCGACGGCAAGCGCTCCGACGCGAGCATCGATCGCGGCGTCCTCGCGGTGAACCATGAGGCGACCACCGACCAAAAGCTTTCCTCGTTCTTCCTGCACGCCAATGGCGGCACCACCACGCTGCCCCGCCCGGCGGCGGAAGTGGACAAGGAAGTCGCCATTCACGGCATTGCGGTCCTCGAAGTGCGCAAGAACGGCGGCGGCAAGTGGAGCTACGTCCAGGACTCGGCCTTCAACCGCCGTGTCACGCCCCTGACGGAGATCGACATCGCCGGCCCCGCCAAGGGCGACGCGCTGATGAAGACCAAGTACTCGCCCACCGGCGTGAAGACACGCGGCACGCTCAACAACTGCGGCACCGGCAAGACGCCGTGGGGCACCTTCCTCACCGGCGAAGAAAACTGGTTCGGCTACTTCACCCGCGCCGCGGGCGACGATGCAGCGCGCAGCAACGACAAGAGCGTGACCTCGCTCAAGCGCTACGGCCGTGCCGCGGGCGCGACCAGCCGCCATGGCTGGGAAACCGGTGGTGCGGACGACAAGTACCAGCGCTGGAACATCAGCAAGACCGGAGCTTCCGTCGACGGCACGGACGACTACCGCAACGAGATGAACGGCATGGGCTTCGTCGTCGAGTTCGACCCGTACAACAAGTCGAAGCTGGGCGTCAAACGCACCGCGCTGGGCCGCTACGCACACGAGAGCATCGCGTTCAGCAAGCCGGTCGTGGGCCAGAAGGTGGCCTGCTACATGGGCGACGACGCGCGCAACGAATACTTCTACAAGTTCGTTTCCGATGCGGTCTGGTCCGAGGCCGATGCCCATCCGGCCGATCCGCTTGCCACCGGCGCCAAGTACCTGGACAACGGCACGCTCTACGTGGCGCGCTTCAATGCCGACGGCGCGGGCACCTGGCTGGAGCTGTCGCTGTCGAACCCGGCGGTGGCGGGCTTTGCCGGCTATTCGTTCGCGAACCTGGCCGATGTGGTGGTCAATGCGCGCCTTGCGGCCGACGCTGCCGGCGCCACCAAGATGGACCGCCCCGAATGGTGCGCCACCAACCCGGCCAACGGCGAGGTCTACCTCACGCTGACCAACAACAGCAACCGGCGCATCGAACCGGCCTCGTCGTCGCAACTGACTCCCGATCCGGCCAATCCGCGCGTCTACACCGACATGAAGGGCGCCGAGGCGCAGTCCGGGAATCCGAACGGCCACATCCTGCGCATGGCCGATGCCGGCGGCAATCCGGCGAGCACCAGCTTCCGTTGGGACGTCTACGCCTTCGGCGCCGAGTCGGGCGCCAATGCCGACACAGTCAATCTCTCGAAGCTCACCGCCGACCAGGACTTCTCCAGCCCCGACGGCCTGGTGTTCAGCCGCTCGACCGGCATCTGCTGGATCCAGACCGACGACGGCGCCTACACCGACGTGACCAACTGCATGATGCTGGCCGCGCTGCCGGGCCAGGTCGGCGACGGCGCCAAGAAGACCCTGACCTACCAGCGCGCCGACAGCACGCAGTACACGGTCGACACCATGATCGGCAAGCAGCCGACGGCGGACACGCTCAAGCGCTTCCTGGTCGGTCCTTCGGGCTGCGAACTCACCGGGCTCTGCGAAACGCCGGACGGCAAGGCGATCTTCGTCAACATCCAGCACCCGGGCGAAAACACCAAGCAAGCCGACCTGGCGGATCCTGCGAAGTACACCAGCCAATGGCCTTCCAACGCGGGCTACGGTGCAGGCAAGCGCCCGCGCTCGGCAACCATCGTCATCACCAAGGATGACGGCGGACGCATCGGCAGCTGACGACGATGGTGCGGAGCAGGGCCGACCGCCAGCGGGCGGCCTTGCTCACCCTTTCGACGAAAGAAGCGGCGCTGCTGGCAACGGCAGCGCCGTTTTGTATCTCACCTGCTTCAACGCAAAACTTGACCGGATCTTCTCGATCCCCGGAATCGGCGTCAGCTGTTCCATGATGAAGCGCTCCAGCGCCGCCATGTCGGCCACGGCGATGCGGATCAGGTAGTCGCTGTCGCCGGTCATCAGGTAGCACTCCATCACCTCGTCGTGCTCGACGATGCGCTGCTCGAAGTCGGCCAGCGACTGCTTGCTCTGCGTCGTGAGGCTGATCGAGATGAACACGTTGAGCCCGAGGCCCAGCGCCTTGGCGTTCGCGAGCGCCACATAACGATCGATCACGCCGCTGGTCTCCAGCACCTTCACGCGCGCCAGGCACGGCGAGGGCGACAGGTGCACGCGGCGCGCGAGTTCGACGTTCGACAGGGCGCCGTCGCGTTGCAGCTCGTCGAGAATGCGCAGGTCGATGGCATCGAGTTCCATGAAATTCCGTGAATCTCTTAAATCGCGGCATTTTATGCTTGTGAATAGCCATGAAATCGAAGGTGCCGGTAGATAATTTTCCTCGAGGCGGCTTAAAGTGCTGGCATGAACGCCCCGATCTCCGCCGACCAGATGCGCGCCCTGTTGCTCGACACGCCGCCGTCGCACGACCCCGATCCCGAAGAGACCGCCGAATGGCGCGACGCCTTCCTGGCGCTGGCGCAGACGCAAGGTCCGCAGCGCGCGCGCCAGATGCTGGCCGAGCTGGCGCGCCTGGCGCGGCAGCAGCGCATCGGCTGGCAGCCCGAGCTGGCCACGCCGTACGTCAACACCATCGCCGCGGCCGACCAGCCGCCATTCCCGGGTGACCTCGCCGTCGAAGAAAAGCTCGCCTCGCTGATGCGCTGGAACGCGCTCGCGATGGTGGCTAAGGCCAACCAGGCGTACGGCGAACTCGGCGGCCACATCGCCAGTTATGCGAGCGCGGCCGACCTGTTCGAAACCGGCTTCAACCATTTCTTCCATGCGCGCAGCCCGGCGCATCGCGGCGACCTCGTGTTCTTCCAGCCGCACAGCGCGCCCGGCGTGTATGCGCGGGCTTACCTCGAAGGCCGCCTGAGCGAAGAAGACCTGAACCACTACCGCCAGGAACTCACCGCGCCCGCCTTCACCGACGGCAGCGGCGCGCGTGGCCTGTGCAGCTACCCGCATCCGTACCTGATGCCGGACTTCTGGCAGTTCCCGACCGGCTCGATGGGCATCGGCCCGATCAGCTCGATCTATCACGCGCGTTTCATGCGCTACCTCACGCACCGCAACCTGCTGAACTGCGAAGGCCGCAAGGTGTGGGGCGTGTTCGGCGACGGCGAGATGGACGAGCCCGAGTCGATGAGCGCGCTGACGCTCGCCGCGCGCGAAAAGCTCGACAACCTCGTGTGGGTCGTCAACTGCAACCTGCAGCGCCTCGACGGTCCGGTGCGCGGCAACGGCCGCATCATCGACGAGCTCGAAAAGCTCTTCGCCGGGGCAGGCTGGAACGTCGTCAAGCTCGTGTGGGGCAGCGACTGGGACGGCCTCTTCGCGCAGGACGTGAGCGGCGCCCTGGCACGCGTGTTCGCCAACACCGTCGACGGCCAGATGCAGACCTTCGCCGCGAAGGATGGCCGCTTCAACCGCGACAACTTCTTCGGCCAGAACCCTGAGCTCGCGCGCCTGGCCGAAGGCATGACCGACGAGCAGATCGACCGCTTGAAGCGCGGCGGCCACGACCTCGTGAAGATCCACGCCGCGTATGCCGCAGCCGCTGCCCACAAGGGCCAGCCCACCGTGATCCTCGCCCACACCAAGAAGGGCTACGGCATGGGCAGCGCCGCGCAGGGCAAGATGACCACGCACTCGCACAAGAAGATGGGCGACGTCGACCTCATCGAATTCCGCGACCGCTTCAACCTGCCGCTCACCGACGCGCAGGCCACCGCGATGGACTTCTACCGCCCCGCCGAAGACAGCGCCGAGATGCGTTACCTGCGCCAGCACCGCGAAGCACTCGGCGGCGACATGCCGCGCCGCGAGACCGCGTGCGACGTCGTGCCCAAGCCCGACATCGCGGCCTACGCGAACTTCGCCACGGCCGCCGCCGGCAAGGAGATGAGCACCACCATGGCCTTCGTGCGCATGCTGGGCAACCTCATGAAGGACAAGGCGCTGGGCCCGCGCATCGTGCCCATCGTGGCCGACGAGGCGCGCACCTTCGGCATGGCCAACCTGTTCAAGCAGGTCGGCATCTACTCGAGCGTGGGCCAGCGCTATGCGCCGGAAGACATCGGCTCGGTGCTGAGCTATCGCGAAGCCACCGACGGGCAGATTCTTGAAGAGGGCATCAGCGAGGCCGGCGCCATCGCGAGCTGGACGGCCGCAGCCACCAGCTACAGCGTGCACGGCCTGGCGATGCTGCCGTTCTACATCTACTACTCGATGTTCGGCTTCCAGCGCGTGGGCGACGCCATCTGGGCGGCGGCCGACCAGCGCGCACGCGGCTTTCTGCTGGGTGCCACCTCGGGCCGCACCACGCTCGGCGGCGAAGGCCTGCAGCACCAGGACGGCAGCAGCCACCTCGTGGCCGCGACCATTCCCAACTGCAAGGCCTACGACCCGGCCTTCGCGGGCGAGATGGCGGTCATCGTCGACGCGGGCATCCGCGAGATGATGGTCGAGCAGCAGGACGTGTTCTATTACGTCACGCTCATGAACGAGAACTACGCGCAGCCCGATCTGCCGGTGGGCGCCGAGGCCGACATCCTGCGCGGCTGCTACCGCTTCGGCACGTATGCACCGGCGTCGGGCAAGGCAAAGCAGAGCGTCACGCTGCTGGGCTCGGGCGCGATCCTCACCGAGGTCATCAAGGCCGCGCAGCAACTGGCCGACGAAGGCATCGAAGCCGAGGTGTTCAGCGTCACGAGCTGGAGCGAGCTCGCGCGCGACGGCCAGGCCTGCGAGCAGCGCGCACTGGCCGGCGAGAGGAACGCCGGCACGCCCTTCGTCGCGCAGCAGCTCGGCAAGGGCAGCAGCAAGGCCCCGATCGTCGCCGCCACCGACTACGTGCGCGCCCTGCCCGAGAGCGTGCGCGCCTTCCTGCCCGAAGGCCGCCGCTACCTCACGCTGGGCACCGACGGCTTCGGGCGCAGCGACACGCGCGCCGCGCTGCGCGACTTCTTCGGCGTGGACGCGGCGAGCATCGCGCGGGCCGCGCGCCACGCGCTCGGCCTCTGACACAGGCGAAGGCGCGGCCATGCGGTATGGCGGTGCGGTGCCTGCGTTAGAGTCGCAGACCCCACCGCCTCCCCGCGCCCATGACCGCCCGTTTCCAGTCCCTCGCTCCCGCCGTCCGCCTGGCCGACCAGGTGGCGGATGCGCTCGTGGCCGAGGTGCGCAGCGGGCGCTTGTCGGAAGGCGATCGCTTGCCCACCGAGACCGCGTTGGCCACCCAGTTCGGCGTGAGCCGCACCGTGGTGCGCGAGGCGGTGTCGCGGCTGAAGTCGCTCGGGCTGGTCGATTCGCGCCAGGGCAGCGGCATGTTCGTGCGCGCTGCCGGCGTGGAGCCGTTGCGCTTCGAGATGCCGCATGTGGCGTCGCGCGAAGCGGTGGTGCAGATGGTCGAGCTGCGCCGCGCGCTCGAGGCCGAGGTGGCCGCGCTCGCGGCCGAGCGCCGCACGCCCGAGGACATGCTGCGCATCCGCGACGCCATCGATGCGCTGCAGGCGGCGGTGTCGATGGGCGGCAACGGGGCCGACGAGGACGTGCGCTTTCACCGCGCCATCGCCGAGGCCGCGCGCAACCCGTTCCTCATCGGCACGCTGCAGTACCTGCGGCAGTTCCTGCATGGCGCCACCCGCGTCACGCGCGCCAACGAGGCGCGCCGTGCCGACTTCGTGCGCGAAGTGGCGCAGGAGCACGCGCGCATCGTCGAGGCGATCGACGCCGGCGACCCGCTGGCCGCGCGCGAAGCCGCCAAGGCGCACATGGACAACGCCATCCGCCGCATCGAGCAGGCCGACCCTGCCTTCTGGCAGCAGGAAGGCGCCCAGCTCGCCCGACCCCTGGTCGAAGGCTGGCCAGCGGGCAAGTAAGCCCACGCTCACAACTTTCTGAAGGGGTCGCGGTGTGCGGGTTATCCCGTATCCGAGAGCTTGTCTTAAATTTGTATGATGACCTGACAAGTAAGGGGCGACCGCGCCGCAGGGTGACGGGACGACCCCGTTTTTTCATCCAGCGGACTCCCTCCCAATGACTTCCACCCTCCAGGCCGGCGCGCCTTCGGCCATGGCCGACCTGCCCGTCGACGCCGCGCTCGAGAAACGCGCCTACGCCAAGGTGTTCTGGCGCCTCGTGCCCTTCCTGATGCTCTGCTACGTGGTCGCGTACCTCGACCGGGTGAACGTCGGCTTTGCCAAGCTGCAGATGGGCGCGGACCTCGGCTTCAGCGAAACCGTGTTCGGCCTGGGCGCCGGCATCTTCTTCCTGGGCTACTTCCTGTTCGAAGTGCCGAGCAACCTGCTGCTCAACCGCGTGGGCGCCCGCGTGTGGATCGCGCGGATCATGATCACCTGGGGCCTGCTGTCGGCCTGCTTCGTGTTCGTGGAAACGCCGACCAGCTTCTACATCCTGCGCTTCCTGCTCGGCGTGGCCGAGGCGGGTTTCTATCCCGGCGTGATCCTGTACCTGACGCACTGGTACCCGTCGCACCGGCGCGCGCGGATCATCGCGGTGTTCATGTCGGCGATTCCCGTGGCGGGCATCTTCGGCAACCCGCTGTCGGGCTGGATCATGGACGCCTTCCACGGCGTGTCGTCGATGCACGGCTGGCAGTGGATGTTCATCATCGAAGCCATTCCCGCCGTGCTGGTGGGTGTGATGGTGCTGCTCTACCTGGACAACGGCATCCAGCACGCCCGCTGGCTCTCGCCCGAAGAAAAGCAGCTGCTGCAACGTGAAGTCGCGCGCGACCAGGCGCACGGCGCCAAGGGCCCGCACTCGGTGGGCGCGATGTTCCGCGACGCGCGCGTGTGGTGGATGGCGCTCATCTATTTCGCCTTCGTGATGGGCCAGTACGCGCTGACCTTCTGGCTGCCGACGCTGGTCAAGGCCACGGGCGTGCAGGGCAACTTCAACATCGGCCTGCTGAGCGCCATTCCGTTCCTGTGCGCGATCGTCGCGATGAACCTGTTCGGCCGCAGCGCCGACGCGCGCCGCGAGCGCCGCTGGCACCTGATCATTCCCGCGATGATGGGCGCCGTGGGCTTCACGGTCGCGGCTTCGTACACGCAGAACACCGTCGTGTCGCTGACCTTCCTGTCGCTCGCGGCCGCCGGCGTGCTCACCTGCGCACCGCTGTTCTGGTCGCTGCCCACCGCCTTCCTCTCGGGCACGGCGGCGGCGGCGGGCATCGCGGTCATCAACTCGGTGGGCAACCTCGCGGGCTTCGTGAGCCCCTACCTCATCGGCTACCTGAAGGACCTCACGGGCAGCACGCAGATCGGCATGTACGTGCTGGCCGGCGCGCTGGTGCTCGGCGCCATCGGCGTGTGGCTCACGCCCAAGCAACTCGTCAACCGTTGATCCAAGGACGCACGACATGACTTCTTCTTCCACCACCCCCGTCGTCGGCCTCGTGGGCCTGGGCGCCATGGGCAGCGGCATGGCGCAATCGCTGCGCCGCGCGGGCCATGCGCCGCATGTGTTCGACGTGCGCCCCGGCGTCGCCGAAGCCTTCGCGCGCGAAGGCGGCACGGCCTGCGACACGCTGGCTGCGCTCGGTGCGCAGTGCGACATCGTGGTCAGCGTGGTCGTCAACGCGGCGCAGACCGAATCGGTGCTGTTCGGCGACGGCACCACGCCCGGTTGCGCGGCGTCGATGAAGCCCGGCAGCCTGTTCGTGATGTGCTCCACCGTCGACCCGAACTGGTCGGTGGCGCTCGAAGCGCGCCTCGCGCAGCAGGGCATCCTGTACCTCGACGCGCCGATTTCCGGCGGCGCCGCCAAGGCCGCGAGCGGCCAGATGACGATGATGACCGCCGGCACGCCCGCGGCGTATGAAAAGGCCGGCGCGATGCTCGACGCGATGGCCGCCAAGGTCTACCGCCTGGGCGATTCGGCCGGCGCGGGCAGCAAGGTGAAGGTCATCAACCAGCTGCTGGCCGGCGTGCACATCGCCGCCGCGGCCGAAGCCATGGCGCTGGGCCTGCGCGAGGGCGTGAACCCCGACGCGCTGTACGAGGTCATCACCCACAGCGCCGGCAACAGCTGGATGTTCGAGAACCGCATGGCCCACGTGCTCGCGGGCGACTACACGCCGCTGTCGGCCGTCGACATCTTCGTGAAGGACCTGGGCCTGGTGCTCGACGTGGCGCGCGCCAGCAAGTTTCCGCTGCCGCTGTCGTCCACCGCGCACCAGATGTTCATGCAGGCCTCCACCGCCGGCTTCGCGCGCGAAGACGACAGCGCGGTCATCAAGATCTTCCCGGGCATCGAATTGCCCGCCGCGAAAAAATAACATGGGGCCTCTGCGCTCCACCGACCCAGGAAAGACACACACCATGAACGTTCTCATCACCGGCGGCTGCGGCTTCCTCGGCGCCCGCCTCGCCCGCACCCTGCTCGCAGGCGGCCCGCTCGCACTGGCCGGCGGCCAGCCCCAGGACATCGCACGCATCACGCTCGCCGACCGCGTGCCGCCGCCCGCCGACCTCGCCGCCGACGCGCGCATCCAGTTCGTGCAGGGCGACCTCTACGAACAGGCCGCCAACGGCGCGCTGCCGCTGGCCGACACCGACGCCGTGTTCCACCTCGCCGCCGCCGTGAGCGGCGAGTGCGAGGCCGACTTCGACCTCGGCATGCGCAGCAACCTCGACACCACGCGCGCCCTGCTCGACGCCTGCCGCAGCGCGGGCCATGCGCCCGTGTTCGTGTTCTCCAGCTCCGTCGCCGTGTTCGGCGATTCGCCCGAGCAGCGCCTGCCCGCGGTGATCGAAGACACCACGCTGCCCACGCCGCAGAACAGCTACGGCATCCAGAAGTTCATCGGCGAACAGCTCGTGGCCGACTACACGCGCAAGGGCTTCGTGCAGGGCCGCAACGTGCGGCTCATGACGGTGTCGGTGCGCCCGGGCCGCCCGAACGGCGCGGCGTCCAGCTTCCTCAGCGGCATGCTGCGCGAGCCGCTGGCCGGCGTGCGCGCACGCTGCCCCGTGGCGCCCGAAACGCCGGTCGCGCTGGCCTCGCCCGGCAACACCGTCGCCGGCATCGTGCGCGCGGCCACCGCTGGCGCCACCGAATGGGGCGCGCGCACCGCCATCAACCTGCCCGCGCTGACCACCACCGTGCGCGAGATGGCGCAGGCGCTCGAGCGCATCGCCGGCACCGAGGCCACCGCCCTCATCGACTGGGAGCCCGACGCCGCCATCGCGAAGATCGTCACCAGCTGGCCCAGCCGCATCCACGCCGCGCGCGCCGAGGCGCTGGGCCTGAAGGCCGACGCCAGCTTCGACGCCATCCTGCGCGACTACGTGCGCGAGAACGCACAGGCGGTCACGCTGCCGCTGAAGGGCTGAGCGATGGCGAAGCTTGTGCTCGGCTGCATCGCCGACGACTTCACCGGCGCCACCGATCTGGCCAACAACCTCGTGCGCGCCGGCATGCGCGTGGTGCAGACCATCGGCGTGCCCGCCGGCCCGCTCGATGCCGACGTGGATGCGGTCGTGGTCGCGCTCAAGTCGCGCACCATCGCACCGGCCGAGGCCATCGCGCAGTCGCTCGACGCGCTGCGCTGGCTGCAGGCGCAGGGCGCGCAGCAGATCTACTTCAAGTACTGCTCCACCTTCGACAGCACGGCCCAAGGCAACATCGGCCCCGTGACCGAGGCCTTGATGGACGCGCTGCAATGCGACTTCACCATCGCCACGCCGGCCTTCCCCGACAACAAGCGCACCGTGTTCAAGGGCTACCTGTTCGCGGGCGACGTGCTGCTCAACGAGAGCGGCATGCAGAACCATCCGCTCACGCCGATGACCGACCCGAACCTCGTGCGCGTGCTGCAGGCGCAGTGCACGCGCAAGGTCGGGCTCATCGACCACGCGGTGGTCGCACGCGGTGCAGCGGCCATCGACGAACGCATCGCGCAATTGAAGGCCGAGGGCGTCAGCATCGCCATCGTCGATGCGGTCTCGAACGACGACCTGCTGCGCATGGGCCCGGCGCTCGCGAAGCTGCCGCTGCTCACGGCGGGCTCGGGCGTGGCCATCGGCCTGCCGGCCAACTTCGGCCTCGCGCCGTCGTCGCAGGCCAGCGCCTTGCCGAAGGCCGGCGGCAAAACCGCGGTGGTGTCGGGCAGTTGCTCGCTGGCCACCAACCGGCAGGTGCTCGACTTCATCCAGCGCGGTGGCGCGGCCATGGCCATCGACCCGCTGCGCATCGCGGCGGGCGTGGACGTGGCCGCCGAGGTGCTGGCCTGGGCCGCACCGCTGATCGACAAGGGCTCGGTGCTCGTCTACTCGACCGCCGAAGCCGGCGCCGTGAAGTCGGTGCAGGGGCGGCTCGGCGTGGAAGAAGCCGGCGCGATGGTCGAACACACCATCGCCGCCATTGCACGCGGCTTGGTCGAGCGCGGCGTGCTCCAGTTGGTGGTCGCTGGCGGCGAAACCTCGGGCGCCTGCGTGCAGGCGCTGGGCATCGCGCAGATGCAGATCGGTCCGCAGATCGACCCCGGCGTGCCGTGGTGCCATGCGCGCTCCGATGCGGCGCCCGAAGCGGGGCTGCACATCACGCTGAAGTCGGGCAACTTCGGCAGCGACGATTTCTTCACCAAAGCTTTTACAGTGCTCGCATGACCGAGAACGAAGCCCGCGACGAAATCTGCCGCGTCGGCCGCAGCCTGTTCGAGCGCGGCTACGTGCATGCCACGGCCGGCAACATCAGCGTGCGGCTGGACGACGGCTTTCTCATCACGCCGACCGACGCCTGCCTGGGTTTTCTCGACCCCGCGCGGCTCGCCCGGCTCGATGCACAAGGCCAGCAGACCGGCGGCGACCGCGCCAGCAAGACCATCGCGTTGCACACGCGCATCTACGCCGCCGCGCGCGCGTTCGATGCGGGCACGGCCTGCGTGATCCACACACACAGCACGCACTGCGTCGCCCTGACCTTGGGCAACCCGCAAGCCGAACTGCTGCCCGCGCTCACGCCCTACTTCGTGATGAAGGTCGGCCATGTGCCGGTCATTCCGTACCACCGCCCCGGCGCGCCCGAGGCGGCCGAGCAGGTGGCAGAAACCATCGCGCGCTACGGCGCGGCCGGCACGCCGATCCGCGCGGCGATGCTCGCGCGCCTGGGCCCCAACGTCTGGCACGAGACGCCGGCCGCCGCGATGGCCGTGCTCGAAGAGCTGGAAGAAACCGCACGCCTGCAGATGCTCACGCAGGCCACCCGGCCCGCACCGCTCGCCCCCGATCAGGTCGATGAACTGCGCCGCACTTTCGGTGCGCGCTGGTAGTACAAACACCCCATGCCTCAATTCGCCGCCAACCTCTCGATGCTCTACCCGGAGCTCGCATTTCTCGACCGCTTCGACGCCGCCGCGAAAGACGGCTTCCAGGCCGTCGAGTACCTCTTCCCCTACGACTTCAGCAAAGAAGAGATCGTCGCGCGCCTGAAGCACAACGGCCTGCAGCAGGTGCTGTTCAACGGCCCGCCCGGCGACTGGGCCGGCGGTGAACGCGGCCTGGCCTGCCTGCCGGGGCGCGAGGGCGAGTTCCGCGAGGGCATTGCCAAGGCCATCGACTACGCCGTGGCGCTCGACTGCCCGCGCATCCACGTCATGGCCGGCCTGGTGCCCGAAGGCCTCGCACGCGAGGCGGCGGAAGCCGTCTATGTCGAGAACCTGCGCTGGGCCGCGGCCGAGGCTGCGAAGGCCGGGCGCGACGTGCTGATCGAGCCGATCAACACGCGCGACATTCCGCGTTTCTTTCTCAACCGGCAGGACCACGCGCACCAGATCGTCGAGACCATCGGTGCCGCCAACCTCAAGGTGCAGATGGACCTGTACCACTGCCAGATCGTCGAGGGCGACGTGGCGATGAAGCTGCGCCAGTACCTGCCGACCGGCCGCGTCGGCCACCTGCAGATCGCGGGCGTGCCCGAGCGCCACGAGCCCGATGTCGGCGAGCAGAACTACGACTACCTCTTCGGCGTGATCGACGAGGTTTCGGCGCAATGCGGCTGGCAAGGCTGGGTCGGTTGCGAATACCGCCCGCGCCGCGGCATGGAACCCGGCGGCACCTCGGCCGGCCTGGGCTGGCTGCGCGACTGGCGCCAGCGCGCATGACGATGCTCGAAGCGCTGCGCATCCCGATGCCGCTGCGAGGTTTTGCAGCGGGCGATGCGCAGGTCTTCGACGTCACAATCGATGGCGACACGGTCGTGGCCATCGTGCCCAGCGCGTCGCAGACACAAGCACGCGGCACGCTGCTGAGCGCCCTCGTCGAAGCGCACGCGCACATCGACAAGAACTTCACCGTGCAGGACGTCGGCGCCGCGCAGGGCGACCTGTTCACCGCCATCGAGCGCATGGGCCGCCACCGCGCGAGCTGGACCGGCGCATCGCTGCGCCTGCGCATGGAGCGCGCGCTGCACGAGGCCTGGCGTGCCGGCACGCGCGCGCTGCGCACGCACCTCGACTGGGTCGAGCCCGAGCCGCCGGCTGCGCTGGCCGTGTTCGAGGCGCTGCGCGAAGAGTGGGCTGGGCGCATCGAATTGCAGTTCGTCGCGCTCGTGCCGCTCGACGTGTTCGCCGACCTCGCGGCCGGCGAACGCATCGCGCGCGACGTGAAGCGCGCGGGCGGGGCGCTGGGCGCTTTCATCTACCGCAACGACGGCCTCGTCCACAAGCTGGGCCTCGTGTTCGACCTCGCGCAGCAGCACGGGCTGGGGCTCGACTTCCACGTCGACGAAGGCCTGGACACCGACGCCAGCGGCCTGCGCAGCATTGCGCAACTGGTGCGCGCGCGCGACTTCAAGGGCCGCGTGGTCTGCGGTCACGCCTGCTCGCTCTCGGTGCAGGACGATGCCGTGGCCGCCGAAACGCTCACCTTGTGCGCTGGCGCCGGACTGCACCTCGTCGCGCTGCCGACCACCAACCTCTACCTGCAGGGCGCGTGGGACCGCACGCCCGTGGCGCGCGGCATCACGCGCATCCGCGAGGCCGCCGCGCACGGCCTGCGCGCCAGCCTGGCCACCGACAACGTGCAGGACGCCTTCTATCCCTACGGCAGCTACGACCTGCTCGAGACCTTCGGCCTCGGCGTGCAGATGGCGCACCTCGCGCCCGCCGCCGACTGGCTCGACACCATCACCGTGAACCCCGCGAATGCGCTGGGGCTCGCGTGGGACGGCCGCATCGCGCCGGGCTGCCCGGCCGACCTGGTGGTGCTGGCCGCCACCGACGAACACGAACTCATCGGCCCGCGCGGCCGCCTGCGCAGCGTCTACCGCGCGGGTCAACTTCTGGAGCCGACAACACCATGAGCATGGGCAAGCCGATGGCCAACTATGCCGCCGCCAAGCGCGTCGGCGATTTCGTCTTCATGAGCGGCGTGGTCGCCGTCGACCCGGCCACGCGCCGCGCGGTGGCTGGCTACGACGCCATTCCCGAAGAAGCTCGCACCGCGCTGCAGGGCGTGGGCTACGCCACGGGCCAGATGTCGGTCGACATCTTCGAGGCGCCCATCGTGGCGCAGAGCTGGTTCGTGCTGGAGCGCATCCGCCAGATCGCGGCCGAGCACGGCGGCACCATGGAAGACGTGGTGAAGCTGGTGCAGTACTTCCGCCACCTGCCGCACTACGCCTTCTACAACCGCGTGCGCGGCCTGTTCTATCCGGGCGAGCCGCCGGTGAGCACGGTGGTCGAGGTGTCGCGTTTCCTGCCGGGCGACGAGGTGCTCGTCGAAGTGGAAGCGACGATGTTCCTGCCTCTGCGCAGCGCTACTTGACGCCCGCGCCCTTGAGCAGGAACTCCGTCACCTGCTCGATCAGGTAGCGGCGGTCCTTGTCGTCGCCCTGTTGCGCGGCGCTGCGGTAGTAGGCCGCCTGCGTGGCGTGGTCGGCGTAGAACTGCGTCACGGCCCAGATGTGGAACAGCACCAGCATCGGGTCGGATTTGTCCATGAGGCCCTGGTTCATCCAGTTCTGGATCACCGCGGCGGCCTGGTCGGTGCGCTGCTTGCTCGTGTCCATCATGCTGTCGATGACGGGTGCGCCGCGCATCATCTCGGCGGTGAAGATGCGCGAGCGCAGCGGGTGCTCGAACGAGAACATCATCTTGCGCTGGATCAGGTCGCCCAGCACCTTGCGCGGGCCGAAGGCTTCGTCGCTGAAGCCGAACACCACGATCCAGTCGGTGAGGATGTCTTGCAGCACCTGCCGGTACAACGCTTCCTTGCTCTCGATGTAGTAGTGCAGTTGCGCCTTCGACAGCCCCGCCTTGTCGGCGATGGCCTGCGTCGACGCGCCGGCCAGGCCTTCGCTGGCGAACACCTCGATGGCGGCCTGGTTGATGAGGCCCAGCACCTGCGTGTACTTGCGCGAACGCCCGCGCGTGGCGGGTGCTTCGCTGTCGGTGTCGCTCACGCTCACAGCTGCAACACCAGGTCGGGGCCCTTGGCGCGCGAGCAGCACAGTGCCACCTTGGTGCGCCGCTCGGTGCCCGTGAGGCAGAAGTCGCGGTGCTCGGCGCCTTCGCCGTCGCCCTCGACCACGCAGGTGCCGCACAGGCCCTGCTGGCACGACACGGGAATGTCGATGCCCACTTCGTGCAATGCGTCGACCGCGGTCTGGTCGGCCGCCACCGGCACCTCGATGCCGCGCCGCGCCAGCTTCAGCGTGAAGGGCAGGCCCGTGGTGGCGGCGGCCGTGCCGGTGGGCGCGGCGAAGTACTCGGTGTGCAGCGCGTCTTCGGGCCAGTGCGCGGCGGCCTCGCGCACCGCCTGCATGAAGCCGCCGGGGCCGCAGACGTACAGGTGCGTGTCGGGCGCGCGCTCGGCCAGCAGCGCGTGCAGGTCGATGCGCTGTGACGCGTCGCCCTGGTCCAGGTGCAGCTTCAGGTGCGGCGCCAGCGCGGGCGCGTGCAGCGCCTCGGCGAAAGCCAGGTGCTCCTCGCTGCGTGCGAACACGCACAGCGTGAAGTCGGCGCCGCGCGCGGCCAGCGCCTGCGCCATGGCCAGCAGCGGCGTCATGCCGATGCCACCGGCCAGCAGCAGGTGGCGGCGGGCTTCGGCGCGCAGCGGGAAGGTGTTGCGCGGCGCGCTGATCGCAATGAGGTCGCCCTCGCGCACGCGCTCGTGCATCGAGGCCGAGCCGCCGCGGCTCGCGTGCTCGCGCTTCACGCCGATCATGTAAGAGCCGGCGCCCGACGGCGCGCGCGCCAGCGAGTACTGGCGCGAGAAGCCGCCGGGCATGTGCACGTCGATGTGCGCGCCGGCCTCGTAGCCGGGCAGCGCGCGGCCCCACGGATGCGTCAGCTCGAAGGCCAGGATTTCCGGCGTCTGGCGCGAGATGCGTTCGACGCGGACGGTCAGGGTGCGTTCGAGGCTCATGGTGTCTGTCTCCCTGCTTGCTTGTTTGTTGGCTAGATGTTGTGCAGCGTGCGCGCCACGCGCGCGATGAAATGGCTGCGGTCGCGGTCGGTGACGGCGTTCATGTCGTGCAGCTGCAGCCACGTCACCTTGCAGCGCCATGCGAACAGCGCCCGCAGCGCGCGCGTGAACAGCCGCCGCCCCGGATCACCGATCACCATCACGAACCAGCGCGGCGAGCCGCCCGTGGTCACAACCGTCAGCCGGCGGATGTGCCGCATGCCCGACTTGGCGAGTTGTCCCTTGCGCTCCGCGGGCAGGAAGGCCACGCCCGGCAGCCACACGCGCTCGAGCCAGCCCTTGAGCATGGACGGCGGTCCATGGAACCAGGTGGGGTAGACGAACACCAGGTGCTCGGCCCACAGCAGCGCTTCGACGTGGGGTTTCACGCGTTCGCGGATCAGATCGGGGTTGTCGAGGTAGGCGATGCGCTCTTCGCGTGTCAGCGTCGGGTCGAAGCCCTCGGCGTACAGGTCGATGGCCCGCACGGGGTGGCGAGGCTGCAGCGCTTCGAGGGCGGTGCGGTAGAGCGCGTGGTTGAAGCTGTCAGGATTCGGATGGCAATGGACGACGAGCGTTTTCATGGTTCGGGCCGGTTCGCCTGTTCGGCGAGACGGGGTCAGAGCCCAGGGATAAGAGGCCGCGCGTGCCTTATGGCAAACCCAGGCGCCGGCATCTGACCCCGGCGCAAGCCCCGCGCGACCCACGGGAAAAACAACGAAGCGAATTACTTGCCGGCGAGCTTCTTGCGGATGTCGACACCCACGCCCTTGTTGACGAACTGCGTGCTCACGACCTTCGACAGGTCGATCTCGCCCGGCTTGTACAGCCCGGCCTTGACCATCTTCTCGTAGAAGTCCTTCACGCGCGCTTCGTCCATGGCGCCGATGCCCTTGGTGAGCGAGTCGCCGCTGTCCACGATGCCCATCTTCTTGATGAGATCGATGGAGCCCTGCAGCGCGGCCGGCGTGGCGTCGGGGTTGGTCTTGGCCATGAGCTCGTTGGCGGCCTTGTTGTCGCCGTAGAGGTAGTTGTTCCAGCCGATGATCGAGGCCTCGATGAACTTGCGCACGGTCTCGGGCTTGGTCTTGATGAGGTCGGCGCGGGTCTCGATGGTGGTGGCGTAGGTCGAGAAGCCGTGGTCGGCCAGGAGGTGCACCACGGGGTCGAAGCCGGCCTGGGCCTTGATCGACAGCGGCTCGGAGATGGCGTAGCCCTGCTGGATCGACTTCTTGTCGGCGAGGAACGGGCCGACGTTGAAGGTGTAGGGCTTGAGCTGCGAATCCTTGAAGCCGTGCTCCGACTTCATCCACTGCCAGAAGCTGAACTGGCCGTCCTTGCCGATGAAGGCCACGGGCGCCTTGGTCAGGTCCTTGAAGGTGTCGTAGCCCTGGCCCGGATGGGCGAACATGGCCTGCGGGTCTTTCTGGAAGATGGCCGCAACCACCACGGTGGGCACGCCGTTCTTCACGTTGTCGAACGACTGCAGCAGGTTGCCGGTCATCAGGAAGTCGACCTTGCCGGCCGGCAGCATGGGCCGGTTGTTGACCATGGGGCCGCCCTGCATGATTTCCACGTCGAGGCCGTACTTCTTGTAGGTGCCGTCCACCAGCGCCTGGTAGAAGCCGCCGTGGCCGGCCTGCGCCTTCCAGTTGGTGGCGAACACCACTTTTTCCTGGGCGTGTGCGGCGAAGGCAGCACCTGCGAGGGCCAGGCCGAAGGCCAGCGGCCGGAGAGAGAGAGCGGGGATGCGCATGGGGACGGACTCCTGTGGAGGTTGGGGTGGGGACGGGATGCGAAGACTAATGTTTTTTCAGCGCTCGACGGCCATGTCGGGCGTCCATCCGCGCGTTTTTCCGGGGTTCATCAGCCCCATCGGGTCGCTGCGCTTCTTGAACTCGATCTGCTGCGTGTCGATGGTCTTCATGCCGCCGTCCTCGATGGTGAAGACGTGCGGGTTGAAGATCTGCGCGCCGCCCTGCGACTCGATCTCGCGCATCACCTCGTACTGGTGGGCCTCGCCCTTCCAGCGCACGAGCAGGATGCCGAAGGTGCCGCACTCGCCGTTGGCGCGCGCGAAGTCCTGGTGCTGGAGCACGTCGTCGCCGAAGATGGCGAGGTGACGCTCGACCACGGCCGGATCGAAGGGCTGGGCGTAGGCCACCTGCAGGTACGTCCAGCTGCGGTCGGCCTTCAGCGCCTGCAGCGTCGTGTGGTTGAAGGCGCACTCGTAGGCCGGCGGCAGGCCGGCGGCCTGCAGCTCATCTTCGGTGCCGGCCACCGAGATGGTGCCGCCGTGCGCCGCGGCCAACGCGCGAAAGCCCGCCAGCGTGTCGGGCGAGACCATGGTGAACACCGCGTGCCGGTCGGGCGGAAAGTGCTCGCCCATGGCCGTGTAGTAGGGCGAGAAGCGCGCCTCCACGGTCGAGAGCAGAAACAGATCGTACGCGGGCGCCTGCGCGGCAATGCCGAAGTCGAGCGCACCGCGGTACGTTTCGAACAGCACCGTGCAGTGCACCCAGTCGACCGCCGGGCTCAGCGCCACTTCGACGTCGAGGATCACGCCGTTGGTGCCGTAGGCGTGGTGCACCTGCTGGATCTCGTCGCCCACCAGCTCGATGACGCGCGGCTCGCGCTCCACCGTCATCACGCGCGCGCGCAGCAGGTTGCCGGGGTCGCGCAGGATGCCGTGGCGGAACGAGCCGATGCCGCCGAAGCCGCCCGCGATGAAACCGCCGATGCTGGCCACATGCCAGGTCGAGGGCCACATGCGCAGCGCCTGGCCGGTTTCGCGCGCGGCGAGGTCGATGTCGTGCATGCGCGCACCGGCTTCGACGCGGATGCGTCCGTCGGCCAGGTCGAGCACGCGGCACATCTGCGTCACGTCGAGCACGAGTCCGCCTTCGAGCGGCACGCACTGGCCGTAGTTGCCGGTGCCGCCGGCACGCACGGTGAGCGGCAGCTTCCACTTGGCGGCCACGGCCGCGACCTGGCGCACGTCGTCCTCGGTGCTGACCTTGACCACGAGGTCGGCCACGCAGCCCGCGAGCTGCGCCGTGAGGATGGGGCTGTACCAGTAGAAGTCCTTGGACAGCTGCTTGCGCTGGCTGGGCGTGGCGATCACGTTCAGGCCGCGCAGGTCCTCGCGCACGGCGTCCCAGTCGACCGCGGACAGCGGGGTTCTAGCGTTCACGGCGCATCTCGCTCTCGTGCCAGTGGCCGAGCACCAACCGCGACAGCGCGGCGAACACGATGAAGATCACGATGCCCAGCAGAGACACGAGCAGCAGCGCCGCGAACATCATCGGGATCTCGGTGCGGAAGCTCGACTCGAGGATGCGCGAGGCCAGCCCCGTTTCCTTGCCCGCCGTGCCGGCCGTGAACTCGGCCACCACCGCGCCGATGAGGCTCAGGCCGCCGGCGATCTTCAGGCCCGCCATGAAGTACGGCAGTGCGCTGGGCGCGAGCAGGTAGCGGAAGGTCTGCCAGGGCGAGGCCTTGTACAGCTGGAACAGGTCGCGCAGGTTGCTGTCGGCGCTCTTCAGGCCGATGACGGTGTTCGACAGGATGGGGAAGAAGGCCACGATCCACGCGCACAGCAAGAGCGCCGCGGTGGTGCTCGACACGTAGATCAAGATGAGCGGCGCGATCGCGATGATCGGCGTCACCTGCAGGATCACGGCGATCGGGAACAGGCCGATCTCCACCCACTTGAACAGCGCGAACGCAATCGCCAGCAGCACGCCGCCGACGATGGCGGCGCCCAGCGCGAGCAGCGTGAGCTTCACCGTGAACCACAGCGCGCCCGAGAGCGAACCCCAGTTGTCGAACAGCGTGCGCAGGATGAGCGAGGGCGCGGGCAGGATGTAGTGCGGGATGTCGTTGGCACGCACCATCCACTCCCACACCAGCAGCAGCGCCGCGACGATGACGACCGGCACGACGACGCGCAGCGTTGCCTCGCGCCGGCGCAGCTTGTCTTCGTGCGCGCGCAGCGTCTCGGCGGACGGCGTGGCTTCGTGGGCGGTGGTGGTGTCGAGGGGCATCACGGTTTCAATGGTCGATGTCGAGGCCATGGAGTGCTCCGTGCAGAGAGTGTGAAACGGCGGTGCAGTGCGCGTTGTAGCGGCTGGAGGTGCGGAAGGCTTCGCCGCGCGGGTAGGGCTCGTCGATGGCGATCTCGTCGATCACGCGGCCCGGGCGCGCCGCCATCACGACGATGCGGTTCGACAGATACACCGACTCGTACACGCTGTGCGTGACGAACACGATCGAGAAGCGGTGCTCGCGCCAGATGGCCAGCAGGTCGTTGTTGAGCTTGATGCGCGTCATTTCGTCGAGCGCGGCAAAGGGCTCGTCCATGAGCAGCAGGCGCGGGTGCGTGACCAGTGCGCGCGCAATCGACACGCGCATCTTCATGCCGCCCGAGAGCTCGCGCGGGTACACGTCGGCAAAGCGCGAAAGGCCGACCAGCTCCAGCACCTGCTGCACCACCGGCGCGGCCTCGTCGCGGCCCATGCCCGCGAGCTTGAGCGGCAGCCAGACGTTGTCGAACACCTTGGTCCAGGGCATGAGCGTGGGCTCCTGGAACACGAAGCCCAGGTCGCGGTCGCTCTTGCTGTCCTTCGCGGTGCCGGTGTTGGCGCCCGACCATTGCATGTCGCCCGAGCTGATGCGGGTGAGTCCGGCGATCAGCCGCAGCGCGGTGCTCTTGCCGCAGCCCGAGGGGCCGAGGAAGCTGACGAAGTCGTGCTCGCCGATGTCGAGCGTCATGCCTTGAAGGGCGAGCGTGCCGTTGGCGAATCGCTTGCCGACATTGCGAAGGCGGACCAGCGGCGGCGTGGATGGCGTGGTGCTTTCCATGGAACTCCTTGTGCAGCCGGGGCTCAGCGCCAGGCGGGAACGTTGGCCAGCCGCTCCAGCGGGAAGCGGTCGATCTCGTGCAGCAGCTCGACGAAGCGCTGGCCCACGTGGTCGAGCACCGCGGCGCCCTTCTCGGCGCTGGCGCGGGTGGCGTCGCCGGCGGCGCCGGCCGGGTTGATGTCGTGCATCTGCCAGCCGAGTTTGCCGCTGGGCGTGATCGACAGGAACTTGTTTTCGGCCGCCATCTGCTCGGTCAGGGAGCTGAAGTTCTGGAACTGGTCGCGGCGCACGTAGTCGGGCGTGAGGTGCAGCATCACCGAGCTTTCGAGGTCGCCCGCGTGGATGCCGTGCTTGCCTTCGTGCGCGGTGAACAGGCCTTCGGGCAGGCCCAGCGTGTACCAGTTGGCGGCGACGACCATCATGTCGTGCTCTTCGCGCAGGTCGCGCGCCACGATGTCCATCACGCTCATCTGCCCGCCGTGGCTGTTGTAGAGCACCAGCTTGCGCACGCCGGCCTTGGCGACGCAGGCGCCGACGTCCTTCCACAGCGAGATCAGCGTGTTCGCCGACACCGTGAGCGTGCCCGGGTAGCGCGAATGCTCGTTGCTCTTGCCGTAGGGCACGGTGGGCAGGAACAGCGCCGGCAGGTCGTCGGGCAGGTAGGGCAGGCAGGCCTGCACCATGCCGTCGATGGTGGCGGTGTCGGTCGACATCGGCAGGTGGGGGCCGTGCTGTTCGGTCGCGCCCACCGGCAGCACGGCGATGAGCCGTTCGCGGTCGAGGCGGGAGAACTCTTCACTGGTCAGGTCGGACCAGAAGCGGCTGCGCAAGGGGGGGTGATTCATCGGGATGTTCCTCGGGGCGGGCGGACGGGATGATGGTCTAAATTATCCATGTGGTCAAAAAAGACTGGCTATCCGTGGATACCCGTTGATCTTTATCAAGCAAACTGCATGCCATCAAATTTGCCCGGACGGTCAAAACTTGACCCGTCCGGTGTCCGGCGCCCCGGGGGTCACCACCGCATGCGCAGCCCCAGTTGCCCTTGCACGCCGGTCTGCTCGGTGATGCCGATGGCGCTGGTGTAGGCCAGGCCGCCGTAGACCGACAGCGTCTGGTTCAGCTGCCCGACGATGCCGCCGCCGACCTCGAGCGCGCTCGCGTTGCGGCGGTTGACGACTTGGTCGGTCGGCCCGAAGTAGATCGCGTTGCTGCCGCTGAAGGTGTGCCACAGGTTGACCTTCAGGTAGGGCTTCCAGACGCCGCCGGCCGCGTCGAAGCGGCCTTCGAGCCGCGCGCCGAGCCGGCCGGTGACGGCGTTGTCGCGCTGGAAGCGCACGGTCGAAAGGCCGTCGTCGAAGTCGTCGAGCGAACTGCGCTGCCAGATGAGTTGTACCTGCGGCTGCAGCGTCACGGTGTCGCTCAGCGCGAGCGGGTAGCCGGCCTCGAGCGATGCGGTCACGTGGGTGCCGTGCGGGCGGCCGCCGCGCCCCAAGGTGGAGCGCGCATCGGCCTTGTAGCGCGTGGCCAGGAGCACGGCGTCGCTGTACCAGCCGCTGCTGGCCACACGGGTCCAGTAGGCACCCAGGCTGTAGCCCTCGACGGTGAGCCGGCCGGCCGCCGCGTTGGTGGCGCCGCCGGCGACGCCGCTCGCGTTCCCGCTGGCCCGTGTGTAGCCGCCCAGCACGCCGACGCGGTGGCGCCCGCCCGCGCTGTCGGTGGCCGCCAGGAAGTCGTGGCCCAGCTGCAGGCCACTCACGCTGCCGTCGAATTGCGGGTTGGCATCGCCCCGCAGCCGCTGCCGCGTGCTTTCGCCGAACACGCGGCCCCACGAGGCCTGTCGACCTCCACCTTCACCGTCCGCGAGCAGTTGCGGGTCGCCCTGCCGGTCGTGGAAGGTGCCCAGCTGCGCGAGTCCGAGGCGGCGCACGGCGATCGGCAGGGCGCTGTACAGCGGCACCTCGGGCCGGTAGAGCTTCACCGGCTCCACCGTTGCCGGGGCGCCCGACTCGGCGATCACCTCGGCAGCTTCTTCCAGCGAGCCGACCACGGTGCCGCCGACCAGGTAGCCGTTGTTGCGCAGGTACCAGTTGTCGGGGTTGCTGCCCGTCGCGCCGCCGCGGAACAGCCGGTAGTTGTACGCGCCGGCCTCCACCGCCTGGGTCAGCGAGAACGCCTTGTCGGCCGTGGTGCCGCCGTTCACGGCCTGCACCACCAGGATGCCGTCGGCCAGCGTGGGCGCGCCCAGGCCGCCGCGGTTGACCACGCGCAGGCCGGTGGAACCCGTGGCCGCGCCGCCGTCGATCACGAGCTTGTCCGACGGCGCGTTGTCGCCCGCCAGCACGGTGTTGACCTGCACCAGCGCGCCCGTGCCGCCAACGTAGTTGCCGCGCACCGTGAAGGAGCCGAAGCCGACGCCGTCGTTCGGGCCGGGCAGCAGCGTGCCCTGGTTCGTCACGTTGCCCGCGAAGGTGCCGGTGCCGGCCACGGTGGTGCCGGGGAGCACGGTGATGACCGGGCTCGTCAGCGTGGCGGGCAGGTTGAAGCGGCCGGACTCGATGCGGATCGAATCCGAAAAACTCGCGTCGGTCTGCCACGACCACGCGGTGCCGCGCATCGTCAGGTGCTGGAAGTTGCGGAAGGCGTTGTCGACCGTGCCGCTGCCTTCGAGAAAGGTGCTGGCCGTCTTGCCGACGCCGCCGTCGGCGCCGCCTTTGATGACCGAGCCGGTCTGCAGGATCAGCGTGCCGTTGCCGAGCGCGCCCATGTAAATCGCGTCGGTGTTGGCGGCGCCGCCGTGGCCTTCGATGGTGCCGGCGTTGACCAGCACGTCGTTGCCGTTCTGGCCGCGATAGCCGTAGCCGTTGGCGCTCGAGAACGAGGCGCCGGCGCGGTTTTCCACGCGCGAGAAGAAGGTGCCGCCGAGCGTGTTCGCATGCACCGCGTCGGCGCCGCCCGCCGGCGAGTTGGCGCCGGTGGTGGCGATGCTGCCGGTGTTCACCAGCAGGTTGGTCACGAGGTTGCCGCCCTGCAGGTACACGCCCTTGGCCGAGGTGCCGCTGGCCGAGATGCTGCCGTTGTTGATCACCGTGTTGCCCGGGCCCAGCGAGGAGATGCCGTGCGAGCTGCCGCCCGTGGTGCCGATGCTGCCGTTGTTGGTGATGAGCGTGCGCGTGCTGCTGTTCGACGTGACGAGGATGCCCGAGGTGCCGCTGCTCGTGGTGCGCAGGGTGCCGTTGTTGGTCAGCGTGTTGTCGTTGCCCGTGGCGACCATCGCCGCGCGCGCCGAGCCCGAACCGCCCGAGACGGTGATCGTGCCGTTGTTGGTGATGGTGCTGGCATCGCGCACCAGCAGCACCTGCGTGGCGTTGGTGGTCAGCGTGGCGCCGCTGTTCACGGTGATGGTGACGCCGGTGCTGCCCGGCGTGGCGATCACGCTGGGTGAGCCGGTCGTGGCGCCGTCGCAGACCACCGTGTCGCCGGTGCCCGGCGTGGCGGTGGGACCGCAGGCCGCGTGCGCGGCGCCGCCCGCGAGCCCTGCGAGGGCGGTCACGAGCCAGGGGAGGCGGGAAGAACGGGAAAACCGGGGGCCTTGCTTCATGCGCATGTTGTCTGCTCCTTCTTGTTTTTCATAAGGCCGTGGGGGCCTGGCGCGACGGATTATTCAGTGCAAATTCCCATCTGGAAACCGACGAGCTTCCGTATTCACCGGGTCGATCCCGATTGAGCGGCGACTTGAATGCAGCCCCTCTTGAGCCTATAAATCACCCATGGACTCTTGCTCGTCGCAAGACGGAAAGGAGGCGCCATGAAAAGACGCATCTATTGGCTGTTGCCCGACCTGGCGAGTGCCAGGCAGGCCATGAACGATCTGCTGCTGGCGCGTGTCGACATCGCGCACCTGCATTTCGCCGCACGCGAAGGCCAGGACATGGCCGGGCTCCATGCGGCCAACATCTGGCAGACCTCCGACCTCGTTCACGCCGCCAAGACCGGCTGGGTGCTCGGCACCGCCTGCGGTGTCGTCGTCGGCCTGCTGGCCGCGCTGCTGTTCCCGGTGTTCGGTGACGAGTCCGAATGGGCCGTGGCCGTGGGCCTGGCGCTGCTGGGCGGCGTGGTGGGCGCGTGGTCGGCCAGCATGGTCGGCGTGTCGATCCCGAGCCCGCGGCTGGAACGCTTCGAGAGCGCCATCGCGCAGGGCCAGGTCTTGCTGATGGTCGACCTGCCGCCGTCGCGCGTGCGCGAGGTCGAGGCGATGCTGGAAGCCACGCACCCCGAAGCCCGTTTCGAGGGCGATGAGCCGCACATTCCGGCGATCCGCTGACGCCCCCGCGCATGCGATCCCCGGAACCCACGATGGCCACCCCAGGGAGCGCAGCACATGACCATCGCCGTCGTCCTGTTGCTCATCGTGGTGGCCTCGGTGGCGTTCCACGTCGTCAACCCGTGGTGGACGACGCCGCTGGCCTCCAACTGGCAGCCCATGGACGACACGCTGACCATCACGCTGGTCATCACGGGCCTGTTCTTCGTCGTCATCAACGTGTTCCTCGCCTACACCGTGGTGCGCTTTCGCCACCGCGAGGGGCGCCGCGTGGCGCCGCATGCGCCTGAGGGCCGCGCGCTCGAGCGCTGGTTGATCGGCGGCACCACCGTCGGCATCATGGCGCTGCTGGCGCCCGGCCTCGTGGTGTACGCGAACTACGTGCGCACGCCGCATGACGCGCTCGTGCTCGAGGTGCTGGGCCAGCAGTGGCAGTGGCGCTTTCGCCTGCCGGGCGCGGACGGCAAGCTGGGCGCGACCGATGCGCGCTTCGTCAGTGCCGCCAATCCGTTCGGGCTCGACCCGGCCGACCCGGCGGGGCAGGACGACCTGCTGGCGCCCGGCGACGAGGTGCACCTGCCGATCGGCCAGCCGGTGCTGGTGCTGATGCGCTCCCACGACGTGCTGCACGATTTCTTCGTGCCCCCCATCCGCGCGCGCATGAACATCGTGCCGGGGCAGGTCAGCCGCTTCTGGTTCACGCCGACCGTTGCGGGCCGCTACGAGGCGCTGTGCGCGCAGCTGTGCGGCGTGGGCCATCCGAACATGCGCGGCTTCGTGGTGGTGGAAGACGCGGCGGCCTACGGCGCGTGGCGCACTGCGTTGCCGACCTTCGCCGTGATGCAGCAGGCGCGGGCGGCCCAGGCGGCGCAAGCGGCCCAGACGCCGGCCGCTGGCGGCGGTGGCGCACGCGTCGACCAGGGCCGCGCGCTGGCCGATGCCAAGGGCTGCGTGGCCTGCCACACCATCGACGGCAGCGCGCGCGTCGGACCGACCTGGAAGGGCCTGTACGGCAAGAACGAGTCGATGGCCGACGGCAGCACGGCGCTGGTCGACGAGGCGTATCTGCGCAGCTTCATCCGCGACCCGCAGGCGCGCCATGTGAAGGGCTTCCCGCCGGTGATGCCGAAGATCGACCTGAGCGACGAGGAACTGGCCGCGCTGGTGGCCTACATCCAGAGTCTGGGCAGCCCGCCGGCGCAGGCTGCCACCGAACAGAAGGCCGCGCGATGACTGACGCTGCTGTGCTCACCCCCGACGACGAACACGACGCACACGATGACGACGCCGGCCACCCGGCGCCGCAGAGCTTCCTGCGCCGCTACGTCTGGAGCCAGGACCACAAGGTGATCGCCGTGCAGTACGCCTGCACCGCCATCGCGGTGGGCGTGGTCGGCCTGGTTCTGTCCAACCTCATGCGGCTGCAGCTCGGCTTTCCGGGCCAGTTCGAGTTCATCAACGCCGAGCGCTACTACCAGTTCGTGACCATGCACGGGATGATCATGGTGATCTACCTGCTCACGGCGCTGTTCCTCGGCGGCTTCGGCAACTACCTGATCCCGCTCATGGTGGGCGCGCGCGACATGGTGTTCCCCTACCTCAACATGCTGAGCTTCTGGGTCTACCTGCTGTCGGTGGTGGTGCTGATGGCCAGCTTCTTCGTCGCGGGCGGCCCCACGGGCGCGGGCTGGACGCTGTACCCGCCGCAGTCGATCCTGCCCGGCACGCCGGGCCACGGCGGCGGCATCGTGCTGATGCTGGTGTCGCTGCTGATCTTCATCGTGGCCACCACGATGGGTGGCCTGAACTACGCGACCACCGTGCTGCAGGCGCGCTGCAAGGGCATGACGCTGCTGCGCATGCCGCTCACGGTGTGGGGCATCTTCGTGGCCACGGTGCTGGCGCTGCTGGGTTTTCCGGCGCTGTTCGTCAGCGGCGTGATGCTGCTGCTCGACCGCACGATGGGCACCAGCTTCTTCATGCCGGCGCTGGTGTCGATGGGCCAGGTCACGGGCTACAAGGGCGGCAGCCCGCTGCTGTTCCAGCACCTGTTCTGGTTCTTCGGCCATCCCGAGGTCTACATCGTGGCGCTGCCGGCCTTCGGCATCGTGTCGGACCTGATCAGCGTGCACGCGCGCAAGCGCATCTTCGGCTACCGCACGATGGTGTGGGCCATCGTGGCCATCGGCGGGCTCAGCGTGGTGGTCTGGGCGCACCACATGTTCGTGAGCGGCATGAACCCGTACTTCGGCTTCTTCTTCGCGACCACCACGCTGGTCATCGCGGTGCCCACCGCGATCAAGGTCTACAACTGGCTGCTGACGCTGTGGCGCGGCGACATCCACCTGTCGGTGCCGATGCTGTTCGCGCTGGCCTTCATGTGCACCTTCGTGATAGGCGGGCTCACCGGGCTGTTCCTGGGCAACGTGAGCGTGGACATCCCGCTGTCGGGCACCTACTTCGTGGTGGCGCACTTCCACATGGTGATGGGCGTGGCGCCGCTGCTGGTGGTGTTCGGCGGCATCTACCACTGGTTTCCCAAGATCACCGGGCGCATGCTCGACGACCGGCTCGGCCGGCTGCACTTCTGGATCACCTTCCTCGGCACCTACGCGATCTATTTCCCGATGCACTACCTCGGTGTGCTGGGCATGCCGCGGCGCTACTACAACTTCGACGGCTACAAGTTCATTCCGCCCTCGGCCTTCAGCCTGAATGAATTCATCACCGTGGTCGCGCTGATCGTCGGCGTGGGGCAGGTGCTGTTCATCGTCAACCTGGCCTGGAGTGCCTGGCGCGGCCGACCGGCCGGCGCGAACCCGTGGCGCGCCGCTTCGCTCGAATGGCAGACACCCGAAACGCCGCCCGGCCACGGCAACTGGGGGCCGCGGCTGCCCGTGGCCTACCGCTGGGCCTACGCCTATGGCGTGCCGGGCGCGGCGGAAGACTTCATTGCGCAGAACGCGCCGCCGCAGGCGAGCGACGACAAGGACGACGTGCCGGTGAGCGGCGCACGGGGGGCACCGGCATGAACGCGGACACTGCCCTGCGCATGCGCGGCCTGCCGCGTGACGTGCGGCTGCGCGACGCGCACGCGAACGCCGCCGGCATCGGCCTGTGGGTCTTCATGGGCGTGGTCACCGCGCTGTTCTCCCTCTTCACCGTGGCCTACGTGATGCGCATGAGCAGCGGCGACGCGATCGCGCTCGCGCTGCCGTGGCAGCTGTGGCTCAGCTCGGCGCTGCTGGTGGCGGGCAGCGTGGCGTTGGAAGGTGCCGCGCGCAGCGCGGACCTGGCGCGCATGCGCCGTCTGCTGCTGGCCGGCGGCCTGTGCGCCGTGGGTTTCCTCGGCGTGCAGCTGTGGGCCTGGGGCGCGATGGCGCACGCGCAGGTCATGCCGGCCGGCAACCCGTCGGGCAGCTTCTTCTACCTGCTGACCGCCATGCACGGGCTGCACCTGGCGGGCGGGCTGGTCGGGTGGGCGATGGCGGCGCGCGTCGCGTGGGCCGATCCCGCCCGCGCCGGATGGCGCATCGCGCTGTGCGCGCGCTACTGGCACTTCATGTTGGCCGTGTGGCTGGCGCTGTTCGCACTGCTGGGATGGGTGACGCCGGAGGTGGCGCGCGTCATCTGCGGCACTTCGTGAGGAGGCTTCGCATGAACCACTCCGCTGCAACCCTCACCGGCTCTGCCGTCGCCGCGAGCGGCTGGCGCGGGCTGGTGGCCGACTGGTCGTCCGATCGCCAGGCGTTCCACGTCTCGTGGGGCAAGGCGATGATCTGGATCTTCCTGCTGAGCGACATCTTCATCTTCAGCTGCTTCCTCACGGGGTACATGACGGTGCGCGTGTCGACCACCGCGGCGTGGCCGAATCCGAGCGAGGTGTTCGCGCTGCACGTGGGCGGGGCGGACGTGCCGTTGTTGCTGATCGCGATCATGACCTTCGTGCTCATCAGCAGCAGCGGCACGATGGCGATGGCGGTCAACTTCGCCTACCGCGGCGACCGCGTGAACGCCGCCACGCTGATGCTCGTGACCGCCACCTTCGGCGAGCTCTTCGTCGGCATGCAGGCCTTCGAGTGGTCCAAGCTGATCCTCGAGGAGGGCGTGCGGCCCTGGGGCAATCCGATGGGCGCGGCGCAGTTCGGCGCGGCCTTCTTCATGATCACGGGCTTCCACGGGCTGCACGTGTCGGCCGGCGTGGTGCTGCTGTTTGCGGTGGCCTTCAAGCTCATTCGCGGCGACTACGACAAGGCCGGCAACTACCAGGTGGTCGAGATCGTGGGCCTGTACTGGCACTTCGTGGACCTGGTGTGGGTCTTCATCTTCGCGCTGTTCTATCTCTGGTGAGGAGGAGGACCACCATGAACACCCATATCACCACCACCGGCCAGCAGCACCCCATCGGCCTGTACCTGAAGATCTGGGGGCTTTTGTTCGTGCTCAGCGCGATGTCGTACATGGTCGACTACTTCCACGTGCAGAGCTATTTGCGCTGGGGCCTGATCCTCGTCTTCATGCTGCTCAAGGCCGGGCTCATCGTCGCGGTCTTCATGCACATGGCGTGGGAGCGGCTGGCGCTGGTCTACGCCATCCTGCTGCCGCCGCTGTGCCTGCTGGTGCTGGTCGGGCTGATGGCCGCGGAGGCCGATCACACCTTCCTCACGCGGCTGCTGTTCTTCCGCTGACGGACTCGCTCAGCGGCGCACCACGAAGCGCGTGATCACCGGCGCCGTTTCGCCGAGGTGAAACGCCAGCCGGCGTTCGCGCAGCGCCATGTCGGCGGCGGTGGCGCGGTTGAAGCGGCGCAGGTGGTCTGTCCACGACTCGTCGACGATCTGCTCCACGTAGCGCTCGGGCTGCGCGATGTCGTGCAGCAGCTCCCAGCCGATGGCGCCCTGGCCCAGGCGCGCGCGCCGGGTCTGCTGCATCACGAGGTGGAAGGCCGCGGCGCGCGACGGATCGATCAGGTACTCGACCGTGATCACCACGCGGCCGTCTTCCTGCGGCGCCTCGGCGGGCGGCCCGGTGGCCCAGCCGGCCTGGGCGGGGCGCACGTCGTCCTCGCCGCTCACGTCGGTCACCCAGCGCATGGCCGCCAGCATCAGCAGCGTGCCGCTCACGGCGGCGATGGCCAGGCTCAGCTTGAGCGACGTGACGGTGGCCACCTGGCCCCACAGCGCCGCGCCGATCGCGCTCGCGCCCATGATCGCCATCTGGTAGGTCGACATGCCGCGCGCGCGCACCCAATCGGGCAGCGCGAGCTGGGCCGACACCGACAGCGAGTTGGCCACCGTGATCCACGCCATGCCGCCGAAGAACATCGCCGGCACCGCGACCCAGGCGTTGGGCGCGACGGCCATCACGGCGGTGGCGGCCGACTGCAGCATGGCGCCGCGCAGCACCAGCTGGTCGCGCCCGAGCGCCTGGCGCAGCCGCGGCAGAAAGAGCACCGCGATGATCGCGCCCGTGCCCATGGCGGCCAGCAGCAGCGTGAAGGTGCCGGCACCGCCGCCCTCGAGGTTGCGTGCCAGCAGCGGCAGCAGCGCCAGCAGCGCGGTCGAGTGGAAGAAGAAGAGCGAGACGCGCGTGAGCACCGCCCGCATGCGCTGCGACTGGCGCACGAACTGCACGCCCACGCGCATCGCGCTGATGAGTTTTTCGCGGCCCAGCGGGTTGGGCGTGTGCTCGCGGCGCCAGCGCAGCACCACGAAGCCCGAGGCCACCGACAGCACCGCGTTGAGCGCAAACACCCACACGCTGCCCGCGCTCGCGATCAGCATGCCGGCTGTGAGCGGGCCGACGATGCGCGAGGCGTTCATGGCGATGCCGTTCAGGCCCAGCGCCGCCGGCAGTTGTTGGCGCGGCACCAGCTCGGGCACGATGGCCGAGAACACCGGCCAGCGCAGCGCCAGCCCGATGCCGTTGGCGAAGGTGAGTGCCAGCAGGAGCGGCGCGGTCATCACGTCGAGCGCGATGGCGGCGCACAGCACCACGGCCGTGCCGGCCAGCCAGAACTGCGTGGCCACCAGCCAGCGCCGGCGATCGAGGATGTCGGCCAGCGCGCCGCTCGGAAGCCCGAGCAGGAACACCGGCAAGGTGGAGGCCGACTGCACCAGCGCCACCCAGATCGGCGAGGAGGTGAGCGAGGTCATCATCCACGCCGCCGCCACATCGTTCATCCACATGCAGATGTTGGCGATGAGCCAGGTGCTCCACAGCATGCGGAACACGGGGAGCTTCAGCGGCTCGAGCGCCGCGAGGTTCGAGGGCTGCGGCTTGGCCGGCGGGAGGGGTGTCTCTTCGGGGGATATGGGCGGCATGTCGCGCTATTGTGGCGCGACGTGGCGCGCCTAGCCCCGGTCGCTGCGGGCGAGACGGTGTTCCAGTCGGCGCAGCAGCGTCGTGAGCACCAGCGTCATCACCCAGTACACCACCGAGATCGCCAGGTACGGCTCCCAGTAGCGCGCATAGGCGCCTGCCACGGTGCGCGCGGCGTAGGCCAGCTCGGCCAGGCCGATGGCCGACACCAGCGAGGTGTCCTTGAGCAGCGCGATCGCGTTGTTGCCCAGCGGCGGCAGCATGCGGCGAAACGCCTGCGGCAGCACCACGTAGCGCATCACCTGCGCGGGGCTCAGGCCCAGCGAGCGGCCGGCGTCGAACTGCCCGCGCGAGATCGACTGGATGCCGGCGCGGAACACTTCCGAGATGTAGGCCGCCGAGTTCAGCGTGAGCGCGACCACGCCGGAGATCAGTGCGCCGTGCTCCTGCTTGAGTGTGCGCGCGAGTTCGCCGTCGATGAGCAGGCCGGTGCTCGGGTGGATGAACACCGGCATCACCGCGAAGTGGATCAACAGGATCTGCACGAACAGCGGCGTGCCCCGGAAGAAGCTCACGTACACCGTGGCCGGCCAGCGCAGCAGCACGCGCGTGACCCAGGTCCACGGCGCATGGCGCGCCTGCGCCAGCCGCGCGAGCGCCAGGCACAGGCCCCAGCTCGACCCGAGCAGCACGCAGACCACGGTCATGCGCAGCGTCATCCAGGCGCCCTGCCAGAACAGGTCCTTGTATTCCACGAGGATGTCCCAGCGGAACCATCCGAAAAGCAGGATCGGTTGTTCCATCCTTAGCTCCTCCAACTTTCTCAATCAACAAACGAAAAACGAAACGGCCGCTGGAAGGCGGCCGTGTTCAATGCAATGCCGTGCGGCTCAGCGCACGTTCGGGTCCTTGTTGAACCACTTCTTGTAGATCGTCACGTAGCTGCCGTCGGCGCGGATGGCCGCCAGGCCGGCGCTGAGCTTGTCGAGCAGCGCCTTGTCGCCCTTCTTCACGACGATGCCGAAGCCTTCTTCGGGGAAGGACTTGTCGTCCAGCGTCTTCAGCTCGGCGTGCTGCGCCACGCGGTAGGCGATCACGCCGTTGTCGCCCATGGCGGCATCGACGCCGCCGCCGGCCAGCTCGGAAATGATGAGCGGCGTGCTCTCGAAGCGGCGGATGTTGGGGCTGGTCTTGCCGAACTCGCGCGAGGCGATGTCGTCGGCGGTCGAGGCGCTGACCACGGCGATCTTCTTGCCGGTGAGGTCCTTCAGCGAGGCCACGGTGCTGTTCTTCGGCAGCGCGATGAGTTGGCGGGCCGCGAAGTACGGCGGCGTGAAGTCGTAGCTCTGCTTGCGCTTCTCGTTGATGGTGACACCCGAGATCACGAGGTCGACGTCGCCGTTGTTCAGCGCACCGAAGATGCCGGTGAAGGGCGTGTTGACGACCTTGATCTTCAGGCCCTGCTGCTTGGCGATGGCGTTGATGATGTCGATGTCGAAGCCGACGATCTGCTTGTCCTTGTTCTCGAAGGCAAACGGCGCATAGGTGGCGCTGGAGGCCACGGTGAGTTCGCGGTTCTGGGCCTGGGCACCGAAGGCGAGCGTGGCGGCTGCGAGGCCGAGGGCCAAGGCGCGGCGGAGGGAGTTCATTCGGGGTCCTTGTGTCTTGCCGCCCGGCGGGAAGCGGTGGGCGAGCATTTTAGGCGGTCGCTATCGGGACCCCTTGCCGCCTATCGGGCGAACAGGAAGTAGAGCGCGACCGCCACCAGCGCCACGATGGCGATCACCTTGCCCGCACGGGGCGACGCGGAGGCGCCCGTGGAATGCCACGTCACGCTGCGGGTGTGCACGGTTTTCGTGTGGCCGCCGCTGCTGCGCTCCGTGCGGGCGAGCGCGTCGGCCGCGACCTGCCGGCCTTCCGGCGAGCCCGCGGACGTCGGCGATGCGAGGGTCTGCAGTTGCGCGGGCGTCAGCACGCCGGTGCGCACGGCCCAGGCCAGCGTGGCGGCTGGCGACGCGGGCGCCGCCCACTCGGGTTCCGGTGCGGGCAGCAGGCTCAGGGCCTGTGCGTGCTGCGCGGGGTCGACCAGCTGCAGCGCCTGCAACTGGTCGAGCGCGCTGTCGGTCACGCCGTCTTCCAGGCGGTTCGCCATGAGGCTGATCTCGAGCAGCACCCAGGCCGGCGCCTGCCCGCTGACCATGGCCACCGCGTTCGCCACGGTGCGGTGCGCCTCGTCTTCCGCGCCGGGGGCGGCGCGGGCGTGCAGGCCGGGCAGTGCCTCCGGCGCGACGATGTCCTTGGCGGCCGCCCAGCCCAGCGCTTCGCTCGGGGTGCGCAGCGCGGCGGTCGGCAGGTCGGGGTGCGCGAGCGCCTGTGCGTGTTCCGCGTCGGTCAGCAGGCCCAGGGTGTGCAGGTGCGACAGGGCCCGCAGGCCGGTTGCTTCGGGGTTCATGGGGCCAAGTGTCCCAGAGGTCTTGCGAAGGGCGGCCACGCCCGTTCGGCGCTCCCATCGTGTGCGTTACTTCTCGGTGCGCACCCATATTTGGGCATCGATTCGATACACGGCGCATCAATTAGTTAACACATATAACAATAAGGAACTATTAAAAACAATTGGTCAGGGAAGAAGGTTATGCCATTGGTTTTGGGCGTCATGGGGCTCCCTCAGGTCGAGGTCGAGCTCTTGAGGATCATCGTTCGCCTCAGCTCCAATCTCCGGTCCCTCTGGACCGTCAGCGAATCGCAGCCGTGCGACCTGTTGCTGGTGGACGGCGACACGCCGGCCGCCGAGCGGCAGACGCCGGCGGCACGCTTCGTGGTGCCGATGGTGGCGCGCGGCGATGCAGCGCCAGTAGCCCCCGCGCGCCGCACGCTGGCGCGTCCCATCTACGCGGAAGAGCTGGTCGCGCTGCTCAACCAGATCACGCCGAGCGGGGCTTCGGGCGACGCGGCGCGCGCCATGGTGCGCTCGATCCGCGCACGCGCCTCGCTGATCCGCTGGCCCTCGCAGGTGACCCTGCAGCGCCATCCGATCTACGTGCGGCTCGCGGCCGCGCTGTCGAAAAGCGCTCAATCGGCCGAAAGCCTGAGCGTGCTGGGCCGCATCGACGTGCAGGAGTGCAGCACCTTCCTCGGCTTGCTGGAGGAAGAAGGCGCGCTGACCTGGTCGGAGGAAACCCGCGGGCCGCGCCCCTCGGGTGCGAGCGCTGGCGGCGAGGCCGCGCAGCACAAGCGCGGCCTGCTCTCGCGCATCCGCCGACGCCTCGGGCTGGCCTGAAGAGGGCACCGACATGAGGGACTTCAAGCTCGTCTTCACGGGCCCCATGGGCGTGGGCAAGACCACGGCCATCGCGGCCATCAGCGACACCGCGCCGATCGCCACCGAGGTCGCCAACGCCGACACCTCGGTCGCCAAGGCCACCACCACGGTGGGGCTCGACTTCGGCCAGGTGACGCTCGACAACGGCGACCGGCTGCGCCTGTACGGCACGCCGGGCCAGAGCCGCTTTGACTTCATGTGGAAGATCCTGGTGCGCGATGCGCTGGGCCTGGCGATCCTGCTGGACAACAGCCGGCCCGACCCGATGGCCGACCTGGCCCAGTACCTGGACGGCTTTGCCGGCGCGCTCGAGCGCATGCCCTGCGCCGTGGGCGTGAGCCGCCTGCCGTCGCACCCCACACCCACGCTCGACGACTACGCGCAGGCGCTGGCCGCGCGCGGGCTGGTGCTGCCGCTGCTGGCGGTCGATCCGCGCCGCAAGGACGACGTCGTCGCGCTGATTGAAACGCTGCTGATGCAGATCGAAGTGCTCGACGAGGAGGCCGCGTCATGAAGATTCCCCACGCCCTGAAGTTGCGCGCCGCGGTCGAAGCCCGCCGCGTGCTCGACGAAGTGAGCGGCGTCGCCTCGGTGGTGGTGGCCACGCCCGACGGCTTCGAGATCGCCAGCGTCGCCCGGCGCGACGTCGAGCCCGCGCGCATCGCCGCCATGGCCAGCTCGATCGCCGCCATCGGCGCCGTGGTGTCGCAGGAGGCCGGCCTGGGCCGCTGCACCTGCATCACGGTCGCGACCGACAACGGCTTTGCGCTGGTCAGCCCGGTGCACAACGGCGAGACCGCGCTGATCGTGAACGTCATCGCCGACGCCGACGCAGTGCTCGCGCAGGCGATGTACCGCACGGCGGCCTGCGTGCGGGCGCTCGAGGCGCCGCAGCCTTAGGCCTTCCCTACGAATTCACGGGCGGGGACGAATTGGCATGCGACGTCTCCACCCTCTTCTTTCATTCGCATGAATTTCAATACCAGGACTCACTGACATGGCCTCGATCCAGACCAGCCTCGACAACCTTCTGACCGCCGACGGCGCCCTGTGCGCCGCCGTGGTCGATTCCGCCAGCGGCATGATGCTGGGCGCCGCCGGCTCCGGCGTGGACCTCGAAGTGGCTGCCGCCGGCAACACCGAAGTGATGCGTGCCAAGCTCAAGACGATGCGCGCGCTGGGCCTGAGCGACACCATCGAAGACATCCTGATCACGCTGGGCAAGCAGTACCACCTGCTGCGCCCGATGGCGCAGAAGGAAGGCGTGTTCATCTACTTCGTGCTCGACAAGGCGAAGTCGAACCTGGCGCTGGCCCGTCGCAAGCTGCAGGACGTCGAGAAGGAAATCACCTTCTAACTAGATAGAGAGAAGGTGCGCCGCCCTCGGGCGGATGAATGGGCCGGCTCCCTCGCGGGAGGCGGCCTTTTTCTTTTTTTTTGTGGGGCCGGCTATTTCGCCAGGTGCCCCAGCGGCAGCGCGCTGTTCGCCTTCACCTCGCCCAGCGAGAAGCTGGTGTGCAGGTCTTTCACGTTCGGCAGGTTCATGAGGTTCTGCCGCGCGAAGGCCGAGAAACCGTTCAGGTCTTGGGCCACCACCTGCAGCTCGAAGGTGCCGGTGCCGCTGATGTAGTGGCAGGCCACGACCTCGGGCATCTTGCGGATCGCGTCTTCGAGCTTGCGCGTGGCTTCGTGGGTGACGCGCTCGGTGTCCACGCGCACGAAAGCGAGCACGCCCAGCCCGATCTTGTGGCGGTCGATCTCGGCGCGGTAGCCCTTGATGAAGCCGGCGTCTTCCAGCGCGCGCACGCGGCGCCAGCAGGGCGCCGCCGACAGGCCCACGCGCTGCGCAAGCTCGGCGTTCGTGAGGCGGCCATCGGTCTGCAGTTCTTGCAGGATAGCGAGGTCGAACTTGTCAATGCTTTCCATAGGCGTGGATGTTAAGCAAGATTCTTTCTAAAAGCCGCTTTTTGGGGACGAAAAACGCAAACACCTGTCGCGGACCCCGGCATACACTTTGCGTGACCATGGGCTCGCGCCCTACCGGGCACAGACCCACACCCCATCAGCCAGGCCCACAAAGCCCTGCCAATACGGAGACAGAACACATGAACGCCCCGCTGCCCGAGCACATTCGCCGCGCGCTAGAAACCGTCACGCTCGACGACAAATACTCCCTCGACTACGGCCGCGCCTTCATGAGCGGTGTGCAGGCCCTGGTCAAGCTGCCGATGCTGCAGCGCCTGCGCGACAAGCAGGTCGGCAAGAACACCGCCGGCTTCATCAGCGGCTACCGCGGCTCCCCGCTCGGCGGCTACGACCAGGCGCTGTGGAAGGCCAGCAAGTTCCTCAAGGAACAGAACATCGTCTTCCAGCCCGGCGTGAACGAAGAGCTCGCGGCCACGGCGCTGTGGGGCACGCAGCAGCTGGGCTTCTCGCCGCAAGGCACCAACAAGTTCGACGGCGTCTTCGGCATCTGGTACGGCAAGGGCCCGGGCGTGGACCGCTGCTCCGACGTCTTCAAGCACGCCAACATGGCGGGCACCACCGAATTCGGCGGCGTGATCGCGGTGGCCGGCGACGACCACATCTCCAAGAGCAGCACGGCCGCACACCAGAGCGACCACATCTTCAAGGCCTGCGGCACGCCGGTGTTCTTTCCGGCCAACGTGCAGGAAATTCTCGACCTGGGCATTCACGCCTTTGCGCTGAGCCGCTTTTCGGGCGTGTGGTCGGGCATGAAGACGATCCAGGAGATCGTCGAGTCGAGCGCCACGGCCATGATCGACCCCGAGCGCGTCGACATCGTCATTCCCACCGACTTCGAGATGCCGCCCGGCGGCCTGCACATCCGCTGGCCCGACCATGCGCTGGAGCAGGAAGCCCGGCTCATGCACTACAAGTGGTACGCCGCGCTGGCCTACATCCGCGCGAACCGCCTGAACCACAACGTGATCGAAGGCCCGAACGACCGCTTCGGCATCATGGCCAGCGGCAAGGCCTTCAACGACACGCGCCAGGCGCTCATCGACCTGGGCCTGGACGACGCGGCCTGCCGCCAGCTGGGCATCCGCCTGCACAAGGTGGGCGTGGTGTGGCCGCTCGAGGCACAGCTCACGCGTGACTTCGCCACCGGCCTGCAAGAGATTCTGGTGGTCGAGGAGAAGCGCCAGGTCATCGAATACCAGCTCAAGGAAGAGCTCTACAACTGGCGCTCCGACGTGCGCCCCAACGTGGTCGGCAAGTTCGACGAAGGCGCCAGCTCCACGGACGACGGCTACTCCGGTGGCGAATGGTCGATGCCCAACCCGACCTCGCACACGCTGCTGCGCGCCAACGCCGACCTGAACCCGGCGCTCATCGCCAAGGCCATCGCCGCGCGTCTGAAGAAGACCGGCCTGCTGGCCGCCGCCGGCGCCGACATGGCCGCCCGCATCGACGCACAGCTCGCCATCCTCGAGGCCAAGGAGCGCGCGATGGTGGTGCAGCAGGCGTCCACCAGCGTGGCCGACGCCACGCGCCAGCCCTGGTTCTGCTCGGGCTGCCCGCACAACACCAGCACCGTCGTGCCCGAAGGCTCGCGTGCGATGGGCGGCATCGGCTGCCACTTCATGGCGACCTGGATGGACCGCTCCACCATCGGCTTCACGCAGATGGGCGGCGAGGGCGTGCCATGGGTGGGCCAGCAGCCCTTCACGACCGATCAGCACATCTTTGCCAACCTGGGCGACGGCACGTACTTCCACAGCGGCCTGCTGGCGATTCGCCAGAGCATCGCGGCGGGCGTGAACATCACCTACAAGATCCTCTACAACGACGCGGTCGCCATGACCGGCGGCCAGCAGGTCGGCGAGCGCCCCGAGGGCCACTCGGTGCTGCAGATTGCCGAGAGCCTGCACGCCGAAGGCGCCAAGAAGGTCGTCATCGTCACCGACGAGCCCGAGAAGTACGAGGGCGTGACCATTCCGGGCGACCACGTGCAGGTGAAGCACCGCGACCTGCTGGACGACATCCAGCGCGAGTTCCGCGCCATGGCCGGCACCACGGCCATCATCTATGACCAGACCTGCGCCACCGAGAAGCGCCGCCGCCGCAAGCGGGGCACGGCCGTCGATCCGGCCAAGCGCGTGGTCATCAACGAACTGGTCTGCGAAGGCTGCGGCGACTGCAGCGTGCAGAGCAATTGCTTGAGCGTGGAGCCGCTGGAAACCGAATTCGGCCGCAAGCGCACCATCAACCAGAGCAGCTGCAACAAGGACATGAGCTGCCTGAAGGGCTTCTGCCCGAGCTTCGTGACCGTCGAGGGCGGCCAGCTCAAGAAGAAGGGCAAGAACAAGGCGGCCACGCCGGCCGAGTTCGGCCTGCTGACCGAGCCCGCCATTCCGTCGCTCGTGGGCGGCAAGGTCTGGGGCGTGGTGGTGGCCGGCGTCGGCGGCACCGGCGTGATCACCATTGGCCAGCTGCTGGGCATGGCCGCGCACATCGAGGCCAAGGGCATCGTCACGCAGGACGCGGCGGGCCTGGCGCAAAAGGGCGGCGCCACCTGGAGCCACGTGCTCATCGGCGACACGCAGGACGACATCCGCACCACCCGCGTGGGCACCGCGGCGGCCGACCTGATCCTGGCCTGCGACCCGCTCGTCACGATCAATGCCGAGACCATGGCGCGCATGCGCGAAGGGCGCACGCACGTGGCGCTCAACAGCCACAGCGCGCCCACGGCCGCCTTCGTGCGCAACGCGAACTGGCAGAACCCCGAAGACGCCTGTGCCGCTGAAATTGCACGCGCCGTGGGCATCGACGGCCTGGGCGCCTTCGACGCCGATGCCGCCGCCACCGCGCTGATGGGCGACACCATCTACGTCAACCCGATGATCCTGGGCTACGCCTGGCAAAAGGGCTGGGTGCCGCTGGCGCACGAGTCGCTGATGCGCGCCATCGAGCTGAACGCCGTGGCCATCGAGAACAACAAGACCGCCTTCGAATGGGGCCGCCAGGCCGCCGTGCGTCCCGACGAGCTGCAAAAGCGCGTGCGCCCGGGGCAGATCATCGAGTTCAAGAAGCGCGAAACGGTCGAAGCCCTCGTCGCTCGCCGCGTCGAGTTCCTGACCGGCTACCAGAACGCCGCCTATGCCGAGGAATACAAGGCCTTCGTCGGCCGCGTGCAGCAGGCCGAGGCCGCCGTCGGCAAGAGCACGGCCCTGAGCGAAACGGTGGCGCGCTACCTGTTCAAGCTCATGGCCTACAAGGACGAGTACGAAGTCGCCCGCCTGCACACCGACCGCACCTTCCTGGACCGCGTCGAGGGCATGTTCGAGGGTGACTACAAGCTCAACTACCACCTGGCGCCGCCGCTCATGGCCAAGAAGAACACCAAGGGCCAGCTGCAAAAGCAGAAGTTCGGCCCCTGGATGCTCACGGGCTTCCGCTTCCTGGCAAAGCTCAAGGGCCTGCGCGGCACGGCGCTCGACGTCTTCGGCCGCACCGAAGAGCGCAAGACCGAGCGCGCCCTCATCGGCGAGTACCGCGCCAGCATCGAGGAAGTGCTCAAGGGCCTGCGCGCCGACAACCACGCGCTGGCGCTGGAGATCGCGGCGCTGCCCGAGCAGATCCGCGGCTACGGCCACGTGAAGGAGCGCAACCTGGCGGCGGCCCGCACCCGCTGGAACGAACTGCTGGGCAAGTGGCGCCACCCCGAGGCGCAGCGCGCAGCGGCCTGATCCACGGGCCCCGTTTCCCCTGACAAAGAGCGCCCTTGCGGCGCTCTTTGCTATTTAAACAATAGCGAAAAGCCCTCCCCACCGCGCCGGATAAGGGCGCGAAACGGCCATCTGCGACGAATACAATGCCCGACTGCGCGCGGCCTCCCCCGCCGAGCCTCTGACTTGCGGCCCGCATCCTTCGTGGGCGCGGAACCGCGGGCCCGGCCTGCGCATCTGAAGTCTTTTTCTTCTCTCTTCCCTCTGCTGGAGACTCTCTTGTTCATTTCCTCTGCTTTCGCACAAACCGCGCCCGCAGCCGCCGGTGGTGGCGACATGTTGTCTTCGCTGGGCAGCATGCTGCCGCTGGTGCTGATGTTCGTGGTGCTGTATTTCGTCATGATCCGCCCGCAAATGAAGCGCCAGAAAGAAGCCCGCGCCATGATCGAAGCCCTGGCCAAGGGTGACGAAGTCGCCACGGCCGGCGGCGTGCTCGGCAAGATCACGTCCATCAGCGACCAGTACCTCGGCCTCGAGATCGCCAACGGCATCGAGATCAAGATCCAGCGCAGCGCGGTGGTCCAGGTGCTGCCCAAGGGCGCCGTCAAGCAATAAAAGCGTGAGCTGAACCTTGCGCTTCGCGGCGCAGGGCCCCAAGTCACGCCGTGTTCCCTTTCTGAAACGCTTGTGAAAAGCGCCTTCTCATGAACCGTTACCCGGTCTGGAAGTACGCGATCATCGTGATCGTGCTACTCGTGGGGCTCATCTACGCCCTGCCCAATTTCTTCGGCGAAGCACCCGCGGTGCAGGTGTCCGCGGCCAAGACGAGCGTCAAGGTCGATGCCGCCACCCAGACCCGGGTCGAGGAGGCGCTGAAGGCGGCCGGCCTGACGCCCGACCTGGTGACGCTCGACGCCGGCTCGCTGCGCGCCCGCTTCACCACCACCGACGACCAGCTCAAGGCGCGGGACGTCGTGCAGCGCGCCCTGGTGCCCGACGCCAGCGACCCGCCCTACACGGTGGCGCTGAACCTGCTGTCGCGTTCGCCGAAGTGGCTCACGTCGCTGCATGCGTTCCCGATGTACCTGGGCCTGGACCTGCGCGGCGGGGTCGACTTCCTGCTGCAGGTCGACATGAAGGGCGCCATCGACAAGAAGGCCGAGTCGTTCGCGAGCGACCTGCGCACCACCTTCCGCGACAAGAACATCCGCGGCACCCAGGTCAGCCGCAACGGCCAGACCGTCGAGGTGACCTTCCGCGATGCAGCCTCGCTCGAGACCGCCAAGCGCCTGATCGTGGACCAGTTCCCCGACCTCAGCACCACCGACACGCAAGACGGCACCAACTGGCGCCTGACCGCCACCATCAAGCCCGAGGCGGCCCGCCGCCTGCAGGACGCCGCGCTCAAGCAGAACATCACGACCCTGCACAACCGGATCAACGAACTCGGCGTGGCCGAGCCGGTGATCCAGCAGCAGGGCCTGGACCGCATCGTCGTGCAGCTCCCGGGCGTGCAGGACACGGCCAAGGCCAAGGAAATCCTGGGCCGCACCGCCACGCTCGAAATGCGCATGGTCGACGAAAGCTCCGAGGGCCGCGCGGCCGAACTGAGCGGCGCGCCCGTGCCCTTCGGCTCCGAGAAATTCCTCGACCGCAGCGGCCGTCCGGTGATCGTGAAGAAGCAGGTGCTCGTCACCGGCGAGAACCTCACCGACGCCCAGCCCGGCTTCGACCAGCAGAGCAACCAGCCCAAGGTCGACCTGACCATGGACGCCAAGGGCGGCCGCATCATGCGCGACGTCAGCCGCGAGAACTACAAGAAGCGCATGGCCATGCTGATCTTCGAGAAGGGCAAGGGCGAAGTGCTCACGGCCCCGTCGATCAACGGCGAGCTGGGCAACCGCTTCCAGGTCTCGGGCTCGATGACGGTGGCCGAGGCCAGCGACCTCGCCCTGCTGCTGCGCGCCGGCTCGCTGGCCGCGCCCATGGAGATCATCCAGGAGCGCACCATCGGCCCGACGCTTGGCGCCGACAACATCGAAAAAGGCTTCAAGAGCGTGATGTACGGCTTCCTGGCCATCATGGTCTTCATGTGCCTGTACTACGCACTGTTCGGCCTGTTCTCGTCGATCGCGCTGGCCGTCAACCTGATGCTGCTGGTCGCCATCCTGTCGATGCTGCAGGCCACGCTCACGCTGCCCGGCATCGCGGCCATGGCGCTCGCCATCGGCGTGGCCATCGACTCCAACGTGCTGATCAACGAGCGCGTGCGCGAAGAGCTGCGCAACGGCGCCTCACCGCAGGCCGCCATCCACGCGGGCTACGAACGCGCCTGGGGCACGATTCTCGATTCGAACGTGACCACGCTCATCGCGGGTATCGCGCTGCTGGCTTTCGGCTCGGGCCCGGTGCGCGGCTTTGCGGTGGTGCACTGCATCGGCATCGTCACCTCGATGTTCTCGGCCGTGTTCTTCTCGCGCGGCCTCGTGAACTTCTGGTACGGCCAGAAGAAGAAGCTCAAGTCTGTGTCGATCGGCACCGTCTGGCGGCCAAAGACCGACGGCAGCGCCGTGGTCGAAACCAAGTAACGGCCGAGGACCATCGCCATGGAATTCTTCCGCATCCACAAGACCATCCCGTTCATGCGCCATGCCCTGGTGCTGAACATCATTTCCTTCGCAACCTTTGCGCTGGCGCTGTTCTTCCTGTTCCATCGCGGGCTGCACCTGTCGGTGGAGTTCACCGGCGGCACGGTGATGGAAGTGGCCTACGAGCAATCGGCCGACATCGGCAAGGTGCGCGAGGCCGTCACCAAGCTCGGCTATCCCGAAGTGCAGGTGCAGAACTACGGCACCTCGCGCGACGTGCAGATCCGCCTGCCCACCCAGAAGGGCATGAGCTCCGACCAGCAGAGCGCGCAGGTCATGCAGGCGCTGAAGTCGGTCGACCCGTCGGCCACGCAGCGCGGCATCGAGGTCGTCGGGCCGCAGGTCGGCGACGAGCTGACCTCCAACGGCATCAAGGCGCTGGCCATGGTGGTGATCGGCATCATGATCTACCTGGCGTTCCGCTTCGAATGGAAGTTCGCGCTGTCCACCGTGCTGGCCAACCTGCACGACGTGGTGATCATCCTGGGCTTCTTCGCCTTCTTCCAGTGGGAGTTCTCGCTGGCGGTGCTGGCGGCGGTGCTGGCGGTGCTGGGCTACTCGGTGAACGAGTCGGTCGTGATCTTCGACCGCGTGCGCGAGAACTTCCGCCGCTACCGCAAGATGACGACCACCGAAGTCATCGACAACGCGATCACCTCGACCATCAGCCGCACGATCATCACCCACGGCTCGACGCAGCTCGTGGTGCTGTCGATGTTCTTCTTCGGCGGCCCGACGCTGCATTACTTTGCGCTGGCACTGACCATCGGCATCTGCTTCGGCATCTACTCGTCGTGCTTCGTGGCGGCCGCGATCGCGATGTGGCTGGGCGTGAAGCGTGAAGACCTGATCAAGGGCCCGCCGGTCAAGCGCGACGGCGATCCGGGCGGCGACGACCCGAACGCCGGCGCGGTGGTCTGAGGGATACTTCGGCGCCAGCTTCGCGTCACCCGCACTTGTGCGGTGACGCATCCCGATGCAAGCTCGGGGCTGTCGTCCACGAACCGTATCCTCCGGCCTTTCCGATTCTTCAATGAGCACTGCGCGGTCCGCCTCCTCCCTGCAGCTCGCACGCGAGGCGCGTGAGCGTTTCGTGGCGGCCACGGAAGGTGCGATTGCTCCGATGGCCCAGGCCATCCGCGACCGCCTGAGCGCGGTGGCTTCCGATGTCGGCAGCGCGCGCACCATGCAGGAAAGCCGCGACGACCTCGTGGCGTTCCAGGGCCATGCCTCGCAGTGGGTGTCGCTCACGCAAGTCGGCTGGCGCAAGGCGCTGGGCACGGGCCCGGCGGGCGCCACCTCCTCGGCCCCCGCGGCGCTGCGGCTGGAACTCATCGGCGACGAGGTGGTCGAGAGCAACATCCTCGCCTCGCGCCTCGCGCAGACCATCCACGACAAGGCCAGCTTCGAACTCAGCGACCTGCGCCTGCGCATCCAGCACCTCGAAGGCACGCACGAGCTCGATGCCCGCGATGTGCTGAAACCCGAGACGCTGGCCAAGCTGCTGGTGGAACAGTGGCTGGCCGCCGGCCTGAGCCGCGAGGCCTGGGGCCGCGTGCAGGGCACGGTGCAGCAGGCGCTGACCGACGTGGTCGTGAAAGCCTATGAAAGCGCCAACGCCTTCCTGATCGCGCAGGGCGTGATGCAGGAAATCGACCTCAAGAGCTTCGTGCGTCGCACGGGCGATGCGGGCGGTTCTTCGTCCATGGGCATGCCGACGTCGTCGAGCATGCCGATGGGGCAGGCTTCGTCGGCAGGTGCGGCGGTGTCGCACGGCCCGCAGTCATCGCAGCCGCAGCCGCAACAGCGTCCGGGCTTCGCTTTCCAGGCGTCGGATGCGGCGTCGGTGCCGGCGTCAGGGCCGGCCTCCAGCTCGATGATGGCCAGTTCGCCGCTGGCCTTCGCACGGCAGCGCGCGCAGACCGCACTGCTGAGCCTCAAGCGTTTTGTCGCCGCGCGCATCGGTGGCGAGGCCGGTGCCTCGCAACCGGGCGGGGTGACTGGTACCGGCGGCGGCGTGGCCGCGCCCCGCGTGTTTTCACGCACCTTTGCCGGCGCCATCGCCGATGCCGAGGTCGCGTACCGCATGGCGGCCACGCAGTACATGGACGGCGGCGGCGAGCAGGCCACGCTGATCCAGCAGACCGCGGTCGATCTGCGTCGCCGCACTGCCGAACTCAAGAAGCGCGCGCCCACCACGGCCGACAAGGCCACGGTCGAGATCGTGGCGCTGATGTTCCAGGCCATCCTCGCGGAAGAGCGCATTCCGTTCTCCGCCCGCGTGTGGTTCGCGCGGCTGCAGATGCCCGTGCTGCGCGTGGCCATCGCCGAGCCCGAATTCTTCGGCACCCTGCAGCACCCTGCCCGCATGCTGATCGACCGCATGGGCTCCTGTGTGATGGGCTTCGACGCCGCCGCCATCACCGGCAGCGCGCTCGAGAACGAGATCAAGCGCGTGGTGCAGGTGATCGAGCAGTACCCCGAAACCGGCCAGCGCGTGTTCAAGCTGGTGTTCGACGAGTTCGTCGCTTTTCTCGGCCGCTACCTCACGCAGAGCGACGCCACGCAGCGCGTCATGAGCGTGGCGCAGCAGGTCGAGCAGAAGGAGACGATGGCGATCCAGTACACCATCGAGTTGCGCAAGATGCTCAACGACATGCCGGTGCGCGACGAGATCCGCGAGTTCCTGTTCAAGGTCTGGGCCGAGGTGCTGGCCATCGCCGCGCTGCGCTACGGCGCGCAGGGCGAGCACACGGTGATGCTCAAGCGCGTGGCCTCCGAGCTGGTCTGGGCCGCGAGCGCCAAGCCCAACCGTGCCGACCGCGCCCGCGTAATTCAAGACCTGCCGCAGCTGCTGCAGCGCCTGCGCCAGGGCATGGACCTGCTGGGCATCGTCGGCGAGCCGCAGGAAAGCCACATCAAGACCATCGGCGCCACGCTCACCGACGCCTTCATGTCGAAGACCGAGGCCATTCCCCAGGCCAAGATCGAAGCCATGGCCGAGCGGCTGGCGCACCTCGAAGACTTCGTGACCGACGACGGCACCGCCTCCAGCCTGCCGCTCGACGCGCAGAGCATCGAGCTGCTGCTCGGCGTGGACGCCACGGCCATCGAGGTCATTCCCGACACCGCCGGCGTCAAGGTCGCGGAAGACATGCTCGCGTGGACCCACGAACTGCAGGTGGGCAACTGGTTCATGCTGGACCACAACGACCGCGTGACCCAGGTCCAGTTCGTGTGGCGCAGCGACCGCAAGCAGCTGCACCTGTTCGCCTCGGCCGACGGCCGCAGCTTCCTCATTCAGGCGGGGCGCTTGGCGATGTACCTGCAGGCCGGCCTGCTGGTGCCGGCTGAAGAAGAAACGCTCACCGTGCGCGCGACGCGCGAGGCGTTGGCGAAGCTCGATGCGAATCCCGAGCGACTTCTGAATTAGTCAGCCACCTCGGCTGTTTTTCTCTGTTCGCGGAACACCACGGAACTGGCTTTGCCAGGCCGTTGGTGTTGCCCCGGTAGGGGCTTAGCGCGCGCTCAGTGTGCCGTTCGGCCTTCGCGGCTCTCGCAGAGTTCGTCGAGCACCAGTGCATCGGGCTCGATGCCGGTGCTCCAGTGCACCATCAGCACGATGATCTTGAGTTCGTCCAATGCCACCGGGTCGCCCGGTGCGGCCATCGCGCGCTCGACGACGATCTCGCGCAGGCCGCAGGGCAGCACGTTCGACAGTTCGAGAAAACGGATGAAGCCGAGGCACTCGGCGCCGAGGTGTTCCTGTTCCGACGGCGAGTACACGCGCATCGACTGGCTCGATTGGGGCAGTGCCGCTTCGGGCGCGCCGCGCAGCGTGACGCGGGCGGCGGTGATGGCGTTGTCGCCGTCGCCTTCAGGGGCCTGGTGGGGTTCGAACTGCAGGCCTTGCGTGGCAAGGCTCAGGCCGTCGAGCCACTGCAGGGCGTCGCGAATTTCTTCCGCCTCGAAACCGTGCGCACTGAGCTTGCGGCCCAGCTGTTCGGGTTCGGGGCAGGCATCGCCGCGCCAGTAGTTTTCATACACAAACACGAGCACTTCGAACATGGACCCAATATAGCCCAGGAATCTGTCGTGCGTCCCCAGGCTTTCGTGCACTTCGCGCGTCAGCCGACGGCGGCTCTTTGGAACAGGCCGCCGGGCAAACGCGCGACATGCCCGTCAAGTTCAAGCTCGAGCATCTTCGCCTGCAGCATGGCCGCGCTCCAGCCGGTGCGCGCGCTCAGCGCATCGAGGCTCACGGGGTCGAAGCCGAGGGCGTCGAGCAGCGGATGTTCTGGGGCCGAAGAAGGCATGTCGCTCGCAACCGTGCGAGCGACCGGCGCGAGCGGCGGCAACTCTTCGAGGATGTCGTTCACCGACTCGACCAGCTTCGCGCCTTGGCGGATCAGCGCGTGGCAGCCGCGCGATTGCGGCGAGTGGATCGAGCCTGGAATCGCGAACACTTCCTTGCCCTGTTCCGACGTGAGGCGCGCGGTGATCAATGAGCCCGACGCCAGCGCCGCCTCGACCACCAGCGTGCCGCGCGCCAGGCCCGCGATGAGGCGGTTGCGCTTGGGAAAGTTCTGCGTGAGCGGCGGCGTGCCGAGCGGCAGCTCGCTCACGATCAGCCCTTGCAGCGTGATGCGGTGCGCGAGGTCGCGGTGCCGCGCGGGGTAGACGCGGTCCAGGCCGGTGCCGACCACGGCCACGGTGGCGAGCACCGGTGCATCGCCGGCCGCGTCGAGCGCGCCCAGGTGCGCCGCGCCGTCGATGCCGAGCGCCAGGCCCGAGATCACGGGCAGGCCGGCTTCGCCCAGCGCCCGCGCGAAGGCGCGCGCGTGGCTCGCGCCCTGCGGCGTCGGGTTGCGGCTGCCGACCACGGCGAGGCTGCGGCCGAGCTGCGTGAGGTCGAAGGCGGGGGCACCGAGCACGTAGAGCATCAGCGGCGGGTCGACCATCTCGAGCAGCGAACTCGGATAGGCGGCATCGCCGAGCGTCACGACGCGGCGCGTGACGGCGCCGCCGGTGGTGCCGTCCGCGGGGTGCAGCCATTGCCAGGTCATGTCGACCTGCGCCTGCAGGCCGGAGGGCAGCTGCTTCAGCGCGGCGGCCTGGGCGTTGCTGACGACTTCGCCCAGCGCCGCTTCGGGCTGCGCGAAGATCGCTTCAGGCAGCCCGAAGGCCGCGAGCAGACGGCGTGCGGCGCCGTCGCCGACGCCAGGTGTCAGTGAAAGTCGCAGCCAGCCTGCGAGTTCTGCGCGTTCCAAACGAGTGTGCGAGAAAAAAGCCTCAGGCGCGTGTCAGGGATTGACGAGGAAGTCGCCGGCGCGGGGAGTGTCGTTGATTTCGAGCACCAATGCGTAAGAGACTTTCTCGAAGGTGCGAAACACCATCAGCAGGCCGATGCGTTCATTGGGCAGCTTGATCGTTTCCTTGCGCGCACCGGTGCGGTCGAGGATGGTCTCGCCGTTCTTCAGAATGGCCAGCACGTGGCCGTTGTCGACGCCGTCGCGCGTGCCCTTGTTGATGGCCACGACCTGGTTCTGCGCCGCGTACTGCACCGCATTGCCATAGACCGAGATGATGCGTCCGTCGACCTGCGTCGACGGTGCGCGCGGTGCATAGCTCAGCAGCTGACGCGGCGGCTCGGGCAGCAGGCGGTCGCCGGCGCGCATTTCTTCGCGCGACGCAATGATGTCGATGCTGGCCGGCACGACCGTGATGACGTCCTTGTCGCCGGTCGTCTCGATGGTGGTCGATTCGCCGCGCTGTAGCTGCGCCTTGCCCAGGTACTGCGCCTCGTAGCCGAGGATTTCGCCGGTGCCGGGGTCTTTCAGCGGCGTGGCGCTGCGGAAGATGCGGTAGTGCTGCACCGGGCCGGGCTTCTCGACCAGCGGCGATTCGGCGTTGCCGCGCGCATAGGCGCGGTCGCCGCGCGACAGCAGCACGCGGCTGTCGTTGCCGGCCACGATGCGCGGTGCGGCGTCGAGCGTGTTGGCATCGACCACGATGGGTTCGCTGAGGAAGGGCTCGATGAGACTCGGGTTGAGCGTGGGCAGGGCCATGCCCGCGAGCGAGTCGAAGCGCGTGCGCGGCGACAGCTTGATGGTGCCGCCGTCGCCGCCGCCCGCGCCGCGGCGGGTCGTCAGGCGGGCGCGGCCGCCGCTCTTGTCCAGGTACAGCACCTGGCCCGGGTAGATGCGGTGCGGGTCCTGGATCTCGTTGATGTTCATGCCCCAGAGTTCCGGCCAGCGCCAGGGGCGCAGCAGGTACAGGCGCGAGATGGCCCAGAGCGTGTCACCGGGCTTGACGGTGTATTCGTCGGGCGCCTTCGGCGACAGTTCGCTCAGCGGCACGCCGGCCTGGGCGGTCTGCTGGGCGGTGGCGCGCTGCTGGGGCGTGACCGGGTAGGTCGTCTGCGCCCAGGCCGCCGTGGCGCCGCAACTGCTGGCCACCGCCAAGGCGGCCGTCCAGAAGGCAAAGAAGGTCGGGCGCTGGTGTTCGGTGGAGCTGGGCTGTGTCATGTCTGGATGGGTGAGCGCACGAAGTATCGTGGCGCATACGAATCTCACAATTTGCTACGAATTCTGCGCCCGAAGCCCTTGCAAGGGCAACGTTTTCGCGTCATTGCGCCGCGACGCGTCGCGGAATTGGCGAAAATAGCCACAACTTCCTCCCGATTTCATGGCCAAACGAATCATTCTGAGTTACCCCGACAAGCGCCTGCACACGGTGGCCAAGCCGGTGCAGGGCGTGGACGCGCGCATCAAGACGCTGGTGGCCGACATGCTGGAAACGATGTACGACGCGAGCGGCATCGGCCTGGCCGCGACCCAGATCGACGTGCACGAGCGCGTGGTGGTGATCGACGTCTCCGAAGAGCGCAACGAGCCGATCGTGCTCATCAACCCCGAAATCACCTGGGCCAGCGACGACAAGGTGCTCAACGAAGAGGGTTGCCTCTCGGTGCCCGGCATCTACGACGGCGTGATGCGCTCCACCTCGGTGAAGGTCCAGGCGCTCGACGCCGACGGCAACAGCCACACCATTGAGGCCGATGGCCTGCTGGCCGTGTGCATCCAGCACGAGCTCGACCACCTGCTGGGCAAGGTGTTCGTCGAATACCTGTCGCCGCTGAAGCGCAACCGCATCAAGAGCAAGCTCCTCAAGCAGCAGCGCGAGGACATGAAAGACGCACGGGTATGAGCCCGCGGGCTGCGAGCGCGTTGGCTGCCGCCGGACTGTTGTTCCTGGCGGGTTGCGTCAGCGAACCCACGCGCATCCAGCCCGGCACCTCCGCCGCTGAAACCCTGCAGCGCCTCGGTGCGCCCACGGGCCGCTACCCGCTCAACGGCGGTGGCGAGCGGCTGCAGTACTCGCGCATGCCGGCGGGCTTCGAGGTGGTCGACATCGACCTCGACGCGTCCGGCAAGGTCGTCTCGGTGACCCAGGTGCTGACCGAAGCGCGCTTCGGCCACGACATCCAGGTCGACCGCTGGCGCCAGAACGACGTGCTGGCCTTCTACGGCAAGCCCTACGAAATCAGCCGCGTCAGCTCCTTCGACGGCACCGTCTGGACCTGGCGCTACAAGGCCATCAACGAGCGCCGCATGCTCTATATCTACATCGACCCCACCGGCGTGGTGCGCCGGTACCACACGGGGGATGACCTCGAATTCGAACGGATCCGGGATTGAGCGCGTTGAAAGTCGTTTTTGCGGGCACGCCCGAGTTCGCGCGCGTCGCCCTGGAGGCCATTGCCGCCGCCGGCCATGACATCGTCGGCGTGATGAGCCAGCCCGACCGGCCCGCCGGTCGCGGCATGAAGCTGCAGGCCTCGCCGGTCAAGCAGTGCGCCGTTGCCAACAACTGGCCCGTGGCGCAGCCGCGCAGCCTGCGACTCGATGGCAAGTACCCCGACGAGGCCACCGCCGCGCGCGACACGCTGCTCGCGTGGCAGCCCGACGTGATGGTGGTCGCGGCCTACGGGCTGATCCTGCCGCAGTGGGTGCTCGACTTGCCGCTGCACGGCTGCCTCAACATCCACGCCAGCCTGCTGCCGCGCTGGCGCGGCGCCGCGCCGATCCACCGCGCCATCGAGGCCGGCGACACGCAGACCGGCATCACCATCATGCAGATGGACGCGGGCCTGGACACCGGCGACATGTTGCTGCGCGAAGCGGTCGACATTGCGGCCAACGACAACACCGCCCGCCTGCACGACCGGCTGGCCGCGCTCGGCGGCCGCATGGTGGTCGAGGCGCTGGCGCAGATCGGCCAGCTGGTTCGCACGCCGCAGCCCACCGAAGGCATCACCTACGCCCACAAGGTCGAGAAGCACGAAGCTCTGATCGACTGGACGCAGCCGGCCGGTGCCATCGTGCGCCGCGTCCTGGCCTTCGATCCGTTCCCCGGCGCCAACAGCCCGCTCGGCGGCGAGACCGTCAAGCTCTGGGCCGCACACGTGACGCCCGGCACCGCAGGCGCCGCGCCCGGCACCATCGTTTCGGCCGACGCCACTGGCGTCGCCGTGGCGGCATCGGATGCGACCGTCGTGCTCACCGAACTGCAACGCCCGGGCGGCAAGCGCCTGCCCGCGGCCGATTTCCTGCGCGGCTTCGACCTGAAGACCGGCCAGGTCTTCGGCTGATGTTCCTCTCGCCCACGCTGCGCCGCCAGCCCGAGTTCCGCGCCGGCATGCGCGACATGGCTTCGGCCGCGCTCGGCATCGGCGCCTGGGGCCTCATGACCGGCGTGGCCATGGTCAAGTCGGACATGAGCGTGCTCGAGGCCGTGGCGATGACCCTGTTCGTCTACGCCGGCAGCTCGCAGCTGGCCGCCATTCCGCTGCTGGCTGCGGGTGCGCCGGCCTGGGTGATCCTGGCGACGGGCTTCTGCGTCAACCTGCGCTTCGTCGTGTTCAGCCTGCACCTGCGGCCCTACCTCATGCACATGCCGCGCTGGCGCCGCCTGCTGCACGGCTACCTGACGGCCGACCTGAGCTACGCGCTCTTCACGAAGCAGTACACGGCCCCACCAACGACGCCCGCCGAGCAGCTCTCGCAAGAGGCCTACCTCACGGGCAACTACTTCGTGACCTGGTGCGCGTGGATGGGCATGAGCCTGCTGGGCATCGCGCTGGCCAACTTCATTCCGCAGACCTGGGGTCTGGGTTTTGCCGGCGTGCTGAGCCTGGTGGCCATCGTCTGCTCGATGGCGACGACGCGGCTGCGCGTGCTGGCCGCGCTCATCGCGGGCGCCACGGCCGTCGCGGCCTATGCGTTGCCGCTCAAGCTCAACATCGTGGTCGCGATCGGCGTGGCGGTGCTGCTGTGCTTCTGGCTCGAAAAGCAGTTCGGGCTCGACCCCGACGCGGAGGACGACAAGTGAGCGGCGGCACCGACTGGTGGTCCATTGCCGTGATCGCCGGCCTCGCGGCCGTCACCGTGCTCACGCGCTGCTTCTTCTTCATCCTCGACCGGCCCTGGGGCCTGCCCGAGTGGGCGCACCGCGCGCTGCACTACGCACCGGCCGCCGCGCTGGCCGGGGTGATCGCGCCCGAGATCGTCATGACGCAGGGCCACCTGATCACCACGCTGCATGACGCCCGCCTCTATGCGGCGGTCGTCGGCGGCGCCTATTACTTCTGGCGGCGCGGCGTGCTCGGCACGATGCTGGCCGGCATGGCGGTCTACCTGCCCCTGCACCTCGGCCTGGGCTGGTAGGCCGGGCGGCCGCCGCCGGGCCGCCCCAAGGCGGGCCGCGCCTCCCCCTCGGGGGGGAGTTACACGCAGCGAAGCGGAGTGAAAAGCCGGGGGGCCTTTCAATCGAGCTTCACGCCCGCGGTCTTGATGATGTTGCCCCAGCGCTCGCTCTCCGCGCGCGAGAGCTTGTAGAAGTCCTGCGGCGTGCCGGGCAGCGCCTCGAAGCCGAACTCCGAGAACAGCTTCACCACCTTCGGTGCCTTCATCGCCTTGTGCAGCTCGGTGTTGATGCGCGCCACGGCCTCGGGCGGCATGCCGGCCGGGCCGATCAGGCCGTGGAAGGCGTAGGCGTTGACGTCGCTGAAGCCGGCTTCGACGAAGGTCGGCACCTCGGGCAGGGCGCTGGCGCGCTGCGGCAGCGCAATGGCCAGCACGCGCACCTTGCCCGACTTGATGATCGGCAGCCCCGAGGCCAAGTCGAGCATCATCGTCGGCACCTGGCCGCCCATCACATCGGTCATGGCGGGCGCGGCGCCCTTGTACGGCACGTGCGTGATCGTGAGGCCGGCCTTCTGCTTGAACAGTTCCATCGCCATGTGGTGCGGCGAGCCGTTGCCGGGCGAGGCGTAGCTCACCTTCTCGGGGTTGGCCTTCACGTAGCGCACGAACTCGGCCACGTTCTTCGCGGGAAAGTCGGGGTGCACGACCAGCGCCACGGGGAAGCGGCCGATGGTGCCGATGTAGGTGAAGTCGGTCGCCGGCTTGTAGGGCAGCTTGGCGAACATGTGCTCGTTGAACAGCAGCGCCGCGTTCTCGGCCTGCATGATCGTGTAGCCGTCGGGCTTGGCCTGCATCATCACGGACACGCCGATGTTGGTCGACGCGCCGGGGCGGTTGTCGATGATCAGCGGCTGGCCGAGCGACGGCTGCATGGCTTCGGCGAGCGCACGCGCGAGGTTGTCGGTGCCGCCGCCGGCCACGTAGGGCACGATCCATTTCACGGGCTGGCTGGGGTAGGCCGCCGGCTGTGCCGACGCGAAGGGGCTGGTGGCGAGTGCGAGGGCCGCGGCCAGCAGGGGAAGGAAGCGTTTCATCGTTTTTGTCTCCGTTGCTTTGTTGAAAAAATCAGTGATCGGTGGGCTCAGGTTCCGCGCAAGACCTGCCAGAGTTCCTGGTCGCGCTCGGCGGTCCACACGACCGGGTGCTCGATGCCGCGCAGCTCGTCGTAGGCGCGCGACACGTCGAACGGCAGCACGTGCTGGAACACCGGCCAGCCGCCGAAGCGCGGCGTCATGGCCGCCTCGGCGCGCGCGAAGCAGCCCTTGAGCGTGTCGCCCGCCGCAATGCCTGCACGCACGCTGTCGAGCAGCGTCGAGAGAAAGTCCTTCGTGAGCCCGATCGCTTCGGCGCAGGCCGCTTCGCCCTGCAGCACCGCGCCGCGCCCGGGTACCAGCACGCGCGGTTGCAGCGCGCGCACCGCGTCGAGCGTGCCGGCCCAGTCGCCGATGTAGGCGTCGCCCGCGTACACGCCGCAGTGGTTCTCGACCACGTCGCCCGAGAACAGCACGCCGCAGTCGGGCAGCCAGGCGACGGTGTCGCCGCCCGAGTGGCCGCGACCCAGTGCCATCAACTGCAGTTCGCGGCCGCCGCCGAGCGGCAGCGTCATCTCGCGTTCGAAGACCGTGGTCGGGAAGGTCAGGCCCGGAATCTCTTCCACGCCCGCGAACAGGCGCGGGAAGCGGCCCACCTCCGATTCGAAGTCGGCCTGGCCGCGCGTGCGGATCCAGTCGAGCGTGCCGTTGCTGGCGATGATCTCCTGCACCTCGTCGAAGGCGCTCGCGCCCATCACGCGCACCGCGTGGTAGTGCGTGAGCACGATGGTGCGGATCGGCTTGTCGGTGACGCTGCGGATCGCCGCCAGAAAGTCGCGCGCCATGCGCGGCGTGGGGCGGGTGTCGATCAGCACCACCTGCTCCTCGCCGACGACGAAGCCGCAGTTGGGATCGAAGTCGCTGATGTAGCCGTAGGCGCCCGGGGCGAGTTCCTGCAGCCGGGGCTTCTGCTCCCGGGTGTCGGAGGCGGAAGCGAAAGAGACGGGGGCGGTCATGGAGATGTTGTCGTGGTCGTGGGGATGTCTTCGTCGGCCTCGGCCGCCGCGCGGATGCACGCGAGCAGCACGGCCTGGTCGGCGCACTGGTTGGCCAGCAGCAGCACGAGGCGGGCGTTGAGGTCGGCGCTCTGCGCCTCGGTGCGGCCTTCGTGCGCGGCCAGCAGCGCGGCGTAGAAACCGTCGGGGTCGGGGATGCGGGGCTCGGTGATCATGAGGACGAGGCAGTGAGTGCGAGCGCCGTGCGGACGGCGGCGGCGATCGTGTCGGGGGTGGCTTGCAGCGGCGTCGCAGCGCGGTAGGCATCGGGGCGCACGAGCACGAAGCCGCCCACGTTGGGATCGATGCCGAGGTGGCGCGCGAGCGTCTCGTCGGCTTGCAAGGTCGGCAGGCCGCTGTCGCCGCCCACGGCCAGCAGGCGCAGTGGCAATCCAGCCGTGGCATCGCACGCGGCCTCGCCCTGCGCGCGCGTCGGTGCGAACCACAGGCCCAGGCATTGCGTGCCCTCGGCCAGCAGCTGCATCAGCGTCGTCTCGCGCCCGTCGGCCCAGCGCAGCGGCAGGTTCTGCACTGTGCGCGCGCCTTCGGGCAGCAGCGGCGCGGCGGGGTAGTCGTTGGCGACCGACATGCGGCCCGTGTTGACCAGCGCACGCGCGAAGGTGTGGCGCTTGGCCAGCGCCACCACGGCGCGGCGCAGCGTGTGCTCGGCCGGCGAGCGCGGTGCAAGGAAGCGCGCCGAGCGGCTCGTGACCGTCAGGTTCTCCTGCGCGGCCGGGCGGCGCTCGGCGTCGTAGCTGTCGAGCAGCGCATCGCCGGCTTTCCCCTGCACGACCAGCGCGAGCTTCCAGCCGAGGTTGGCCGCGTCCTGGATGCCGGTGTTGCCGCCGCGCGCGCCGAAGGGGCTCACCACATGCGCGGCGTCGCCGATGAAGCATACGCGGCCGTGGCGGAAGCGCTCCAGCAGGTGGTCGCGGTAGCCGTAGGGGCCGATCCACACGAACTCGAAAGCCACGTCGGGCCCGAGCTGTTCGCGCAATCGCGCGCCGGCCACCTCGGGGCGGCTGATTTCGGCCGGGTCGCAGTCTTCGGGCATCTGGTAGTCGATGCGCCACACGCCGTCGGCCATCAGGTGCTGCCACACGCCGCGGCCTTCGTTGAAGGGCGCGTCGACCCAGGTCCAGCGCTCGGTGGGCAGCGGCTTCTCGAAGCGCACGTCGGAGATGCACCAGCGGTCGGTGCTGCGCGAGGCATGCGATTCGACGCCGAGCTGCGTGCGGATCGGGCTGTTTGCGCCGGTCGCGTCGATCAGGTGGTCGGCCTCGATCGTGTAGCTGCCGGCGGGCGTCTCGATGTCGATGCGCACGCCGTCGGCCAGCGGCTCGACGCGTGTCACGCGGCTCTTCCAGCGCAGGTCGGTCACGCCGAGTTCGAGAATGCGATCGACCAGGAACCACTCGATGTAGAACTGCTGCAGGTTCACGAAAGGCGGCTGCTTCGAGACGCTCGTCGCCTGCAGGTTGAAGTTGTAGACCTCTTCATCGCCCGAGAAGGTGCGACCGAACGACCAGGTGATGCCTTTGGCCGCGATGCGCTCGTAGATGCCCAGGCGCTCGAAGATCTCCAGGCTCTTCTGCGCGTAGCAGATGCCGCGCGACGAGGCGCCGCGCACACCGACGGTGTCGTCTTCGTCGAGCAGCACGGCGCGCACGCCGCGTTGCGCGAGGTCGCAGGCCAGCGTGAGGCCGGAGGGGCCGGCGCCGACGATCACGACCGGGTGGCGCACGACCTGCGCGCTGCCGAGTTCGGGCGGCGGCGTGAAGGGCCAGACCGGCAGTTCGTAGGCCGGCGCGAATGCAAAGCTTTCCATGGTGTCGGGGCTCACAGCGCGTGGGCGAATTCGGCGATGGCGTCCGCCGCTTGCGGGATCAGCTCGGGCTGGCCCGCCAGGTAGTGGTTGCCGCCGACGATGTCGACGTTGCGGATGCGCGTGCCGCCCGCGGCCATCCACGCGTCGCGCGTGCTCGGGAAGGTCGACTGGTCGCCGGTGTAGGTCAGCAGCAGCTTCGGCACGGTGGTGCGCGCGAGGTTGGTGGGCCCGTCGGCCTGCGAGCGCGACGACCACTGCGAGAGGAACGCGGTCAGCGAGGTGGTGCGGCCCATCGCGTTGGCCGAGTAGTTCACCTGCCGCGCGTCGCCCCACACGCTGCCGGGCAGGCGCGCATTCGCATCGAGCGACAGATCGACGCAGCGCGGATCGGCGTGCGTGCGGTAGACGACGAAGGTCTGGTCGCGCGGCGCGCCCGGCGTGCTGCGCAGCAGCGCGAGGCGGTCGAGGCACCACTGTTCGATGCGGTCCATCCGCGCCTTCTGCGCCGCGCTGAAGCGCGCAAGAAAGTCGGCCTCGTAGGGCACGCGGTGGCGCGGGTCGTACATGTCGAGCGCGGGGTCGACCGAGAGCGGGTCGTGCTCGTCGGTGACCGAGGGGTCGATCCAGTCGCGCATCAGCCGCGTGCGGCCCAGGTGCGCGGCGCACAGCGCGAGGCCGTCGATCGGGGGCAGGTCGCTCTGGTGCAAGTGGGTCGGGTCGCCGTCGGGCAGGTGCGTGGCGGTGAGCTGTTCGGCCTGCGCCTGGTAGAAGGCCGAGAGCGCCGCGCCGCCCGAGTTGCCGACCAGGAACACCTTCTCGTAGCCGGCCGCGCGCAGGTACTGCACGCCGGCGCCCAGGTCTTGAATCGCGCGCTCCATCAGCAGCACCGTGTCGTTGCCGACGAAGCGCGAGTTCAGGCCCATGCAGCAGATGCCGCGCTCGGCCAGCGGGCCGATGAGGTAGTGGCCCATGAAGTTGCTGGTCGGGTGCATCACGATGGCCGCGATCTTTTTGGGTCCCGGCGGCGCGCGGAAGGCGCCGTAGATGCGCGGGCGCAGCAGCTGCAGGCCCGACTGGCTGTCCATGGCCGCGCCGGGCTTCACGTCGATGACGGCGAGTTGCAGCTCAGACATGCGAGGCGCCTCCGGCGGCGGCACGCAGCGCGGCCTTGCGTGCGGTCCACGCGTCGAGGTCGGCGTGGGCATGGCGCGCATGCGCGTCCATCTCGGCCTGCGGCACGGTCGGCGTGGTGAGTTCCACGCGGATGCCGTTGGGGTCGAAGAAGTAGATCGACTCGATGATGTGGTGGTCGGTCACGCCCAGCACCTCGATGCCGGCGCCTTCGAGCCGCGCCTTGGCGGCCAGCAGGTCGTCCCCCGAGTCGACGCGCAGCGCGATGTGGTTCACCCACGACGGCGTGTTGGGCGAGGGCAGTGCGGCGGTGTCGTCGCCCAGGTCGAAGAAGGCGATGTACGCGCCGTCGCGCATCTGGAAAAAGATGTGCACGTAGGGGCAGTACTCGCCCGTGCTCGGCACGTGGTCGTTCTTGATGACGTGGGCCAGCGGCAGGCCCAGCAGGTCTTCGTAGAAGTGGCGGGTTTCCTCGCTGTCGCGGCAGCGCCAGGCGAAATGGTGCAGCCCGCGAATGGGGGGCGCGGACGTGGGGGCGGTCGTCGTCGGCATGCGTGTCTCCGTTGAGGCCGCGATTGGGCAATGCCGCGTCTTATGATGCAATCGAAATTAATTCATCGATTGATGAAATAAACATATATATGAACCTCACCCTGCGCCAGCTGCGCGCCTTCGCCGCCGTGGCCGAAACCGGCAGCTTCACCACCGCGGCCGGGCAGCTGCACCTCACGCAGTCGGCGCTCAGCGTGCTGGTGCGCGAGCTCGAGCGCGAGATGGGCGTGCAGCTGCTCGACCGCAACACGCGGCGCGTGCAGCTGTCGGAGGCGGGGCGCGAGTTCCTGCCGTCGGTGCACCGCCTGCTCGGCGACCTGACCAGCGCGGTAGCCGGCGTGACCGATCTGCGTGACAAGAAGAAAGGGCTGTTGCGGCTTGCAGCGCCGCAGCTCATGGCCTGCACCTTGATGCCGCGCGTGATCGCCGCCTACCGCGAGGCGTACCCCGACGTGGACGTGCGCCTGGCCGACACGCTGCCCGAGCACCTGCTGCTGGGCGTGGCGGCGGGCGACGTCGAACTGGCCGTGGGCCAGGACGTGGCAGTGGACGCCGCCGCCATCGAACGCCGCACACTGTTCCGCGACCGCCACTGGCTGATCTGCCCGCCCGGCCACGCCTTTGCCAAGCGCCGCAAGGTGCGCTGGCACGAGCTGGCGCCCTACACCTTCATTGCGCCCACGCGCGACTTTCGCCAGCGCGTGCTGCCCGAGCTGGGGCCCGAGGAGCGCGCCTACATGCTGCGGCCCGGCACGCAGGAGGTGTCGTACATGACCACCGCGCTCGGCATGGTGGCCTCGGGGCTGGGGCTGACCGTGTGCCCGACCTATTCGGCGTCGCTGGTGCGGGCGCACGGGCTGCAGATGGTGCGGCTCGAATCGCCCGACTTCCACCGCGAGGTCTGCGTGTACAGCGCGGCGCGGCGGTCACTGTCGCCCGCGGCGGCGAGCTTCGTCGGCATCCTCGCGCAGTTTGCGACCGCGCAGCCGAAAGCCTGAAAACCATCAGTGCGCCGCAACAGGCGCGCAGGTCGCCGGAGGGTGAAAACTACAATGCACGCAGTCCTGCCTTTCCGTCTTTCACCATCCTCAGACCCATGAACGTCATTCGATTCACCGACCTCTGTGCGCAAGGCAAAGCCGCCGGCCAGCGCGTCTTCATCCGTGCCGACCTCAACGTGCCGCAAGACGACGCCGGTCGCATCACCGAAGACACGCGCATCCGCGCCTCGGTGCCCTGCATCCAGCTGGCGCTCGACGCCGGCGCGGCCGTGATGGTCACCTCGCACCTGGGCCGCCCGACCGAAGGCGAGTTCAAGCCCGAAGACTCGCTGGCCCCCGTCGCCAAGCGCCTGGGCGAGCTGCTCGGCCGCGAGGTGCCGCTGGTCGCCAACTGGGTCGACGGCGTCGACGTGAAGCCCGGCCAGGTCGTGCTGCTCGAGAACTGCCGCGTCAACAAGGGCGAGAAGAAGAACGACGAAGCGCTGGCCCGCAAGCTGGCCGCGCTGACCGACATCTACGTGAACGATGCCTTCGGCACCGCCCACCGCGCCGAAGCCACCACCTACGGCATCGCCCAGTTCGCCAAGATTGCCGCGGCCGGCCCGCTGCTGGCGGCCGAAATGGACGCCATCTCCAAGGCGCTGGCCCAGCCCAAGCGCCCGCTGGTCGCCATCGTGGCGGGCTCGAAGGTCAGCACCAAGCTGACCATTCTCAAGAGCCTGTCGGCCAATGTCGACCAGCTGATCGTCGGCGGCGGCATCGCCAACACCTTCATGCTGGCCGCGGGCCTGAAGATCGGCAAGTCGCTGGCCGAGCCCGACCTGCTCGACCAGGCCAAGGCCGTGATCGACGCCATGCGCGCGCGTGGCGCCGATGTGCCGATTCCGGTCGATGTGGTCACGGCCAAGACCTTCGCGGCCGACGCGCCCGCCACCGTCAAGGCCGCCACCGACGTGGCCGACGACGACCTGATCCTGGACATCGGCCCCAAGACATCGGCCATCTTGGCCGCGCAACTGCGCGAAGCCGGCACCATCGTGTGGAACGGCCCGGTCGGCGTGTTCGAGTTCGACGCCTTCGCGGGCGGCACCAAGGCCATCGCGCAAGCCATTGCCGAGAGCAGCGCCTTCTCGATCGCCGGCGGTGGCGACACCCTGGCGGCCATCGCCAAGTACGGCATCGAAAAGCAGGTCGGCTACATCTCGACCGGCGGCGGCGCCTTTCTCGAGGTGCTGGAGGGCAAGACCCTGCCGGCCTTCGAGATCCTGGCCAAGCGCGCGGCCGGCTGATGTCGGCGGCGGTCCGGCGACGGAGGGGAAATCCCTCGGGGCGACTGACTTCCGTTCGACACACAAAGTGTATACAGTAGCGAATACAAAACGGAGACACCCTTCATGAGCACGGACCGCATTCCCCGCCACGCCACCAAGATCGTCGCCACCCTCGGCCCGGCGTCCAACACGCCCGAACTGCTGGAGCAGATGATCCTGGCCAAGGTCAGCGTGGTGCGGCTGAACTTCAGCCACGGCACCGCGCAGGACCACATCAACCGCGCTGCCATGGTGCGCGAAGCGGCCCGCAAGGTGGGCCGCGAGGTGGCCATCATGGCCGACCTGCAGGGCCCGAAGATCCGCGTCGGCAAGTTCGCCCAAGGCAAGATCTGGCTCGAACCCGGCGCCAAGTTCGTGCTCGACGCCTCGCGCACCGAGCCCGGCGACATCGATGCCGTCGGCCTCGACTACAAGGACCTGCCGCGCGACGTGAAGCCCGGCGACAAGCTGCTGCTGAACGACGGCCTGATCGTGCTCACGGTCGATGGCGTCAAGGGCGACGCGGTGTACACCACCGTCAAGCTCGGCGGCGAGCTGTCGAACAACAAGGGCATCAACAAGCAGGGCGGCGGCCTCACGGCGCCCGCGCTGACGGCCAAGGACATGGAAGACATCAAGACCGCGATGAGCTTCCAGGCCGACTACGTGGCCGTGAGCTTCCCCAAGAACGCCACCGACATGGAAATGGCACGCCAGCTGTGCAACGTCGCGGCGGCCGAGTACGGCCACAAGCCCGGCATGATCGCCAAGATCGAGCGCGCCGAAGCCATTCCGAAGCTCGAAGAAATCCTGCGCGCCAGCGACGGCATCATGGTCGCCCGCGGCGACCTGGCTGTGGAAGTCGGCAACGCCGCCGTGCCGGCGCTGCAGAAAAAGATGATCCGCATGGCGCGCGACATGGACAAGGTGGTCATCACCGCGACCCAGATGATGGAGTCGATGATCACCAACCCCGTGCCCACGCGCGCCGAGGTGAGCGACGTGGCCAACGCCGTGCTCGACGGCACCGACGCCGTGATGCTCTCGGCCGAAACCGCCTCGGGCCGCTACCCGCTCGAGACCGTGCAGGAAATGAGCCGCATCTGCGAAGCCGCCGAAGGCGCCGAAGACCAGACGCTCGACGCCGACTTCAGCGGCAAGACCTACAGCCGCATCGACCAGTCGATCGCCATGGGCGCGCTGTTCACGGCGCACCACCTGGGCGCCAAGGCCATCGTGGCGCTGACCGAGTCGGGCTCGACCATCCTGTGGATGAGCCGCCACCGCGCGCACATTCCCATGTATGCGCTGACCTCGCGCCTGGCCACGCAGCGCAAGCTGGCGCTGTACCGCAACGTGCGCCCGCTGCTCATGGATTCGCAGACCGACCGCGACACCGCGCTCGAACAGGCCGAAGCCCATCTGAAGAAGCGCGGCATCGTGCAAACCGGCGACGTGTACGCCATCACCTGCGGCGAGCCGATGGGTGCGCCCGGTGGCACCAACATGCTGAAGATCTGCAGAGCGAGCTGAGTTCGTTCATTCGCATGACCCGTCCTGCGATAGGTTGACACCTACGAGGGACACATAGCCGGCGTGCTGAAGCCGGCAATAGACGCCCGATGAACCTCATCGGGCGTTTTCAATTCTAGGGACAGGTGCGGTCTCTCCTGGTTGTAGATCTGCACCGACTGGCGAACCATCCGGGCGGCCTGCGCCAGGTCGGCGGGCCGATGCAGCAGGAACTCCATCTTCAGGATTCCGTTGACGCGCTCGGCCAGCGCGTTTTGATAGCAGTCGTAGCCGTCGGTCATCGAGCAGGCGATGCCGTAGCGCCGGTGGATCTCCTGATAGTCGTTCGAGCAGTACTGGATGCCTCTGTCGGAGTGATGCACCAGCATCTGGCGGGTCTGCCGGCCCTTGAGCGCCTCTTTCAGCGCCCGGCTGACCTGCTGGGTGTGCAGGCTGTCGTGCACGTGATGGCCCACGATCTTGCGTGACCACGCGTCCGTCACCAGGCTGAGATAGACGAAGCCCTTGTCAGTGGGCAGATACGTGATGTCTGCCACCCACACCTGCTCGCTGGCTGTTGCTCGCACCTGATCCGGCCCCTCCTTGAGCAGGTTGGGATGGCGTCGGAAGCGGTGATGGCTGTCGGTGGTCTTGTGGTACGCCCGCCGGGGCGCCACCAGCATGCGAGCCTCGCGCAGCACGTCCAGCAGCGCATCGCGCCCCAGGCACGCACCGGCCTGCTGCAGCGGCTGCTTGAGCAGATGGTGCAGCTTGCGCGCGCCCAGCCGGGGCTGGCGCAGGCGCACCTCCCGAACGAGCTCGATCACGGTGTCGGCGCGCGCACAGCGCTGCTGCTGATGCTGTAACTGCTGGTAGTAGGCCTGGCGGCTGACGCCCCAATGGCGGCAAGCCCTCGCCACGCTCAGCCCCGGGAGGAGCTCTTGCGTGAGGACTTGCCCGAAGGCTTTTTTACGATGCGCACCCCGTAGTCCTTCTTCAGGACGTTGATCACCGCTTCGAACAGCTGAGCCTTCTCATTGGCATCGCGAAGCTGGACTTCGAGGGCCTTGATCTTTTGCTCGGGGGTCAGCGGTGCGGGTGCAAGGGAGGATTTCTTGGTCGGTACTGGCATGGGCAGCCGACATGATGCCGAACCCCAGCTCTGGCGGCCATGCTTGCGCAACCACACCAGCACGGTCGAGCGACCCTGGATGCCGTAGCGCTGCTGGGCCTGCTTGTACGTGAGATCGCCCTTTTCTACCTGGTCCACCACCGACAGCTTAAAAGCCAGCGTGTAGTCCCGCTGGGTACGTTTGACGCCTGATTCCATTGACTTGCCTTTTCTTGAGGGAAAAGGTGTCAACCCAGATCAGGACGGGTCAGCAGCAAAGCAAAGGCCGGCACATGCCGGCCTTTTTCGTTGCGCGGCCCTGTGCGGGTTCAGCCGTTGCGGAACAGGAAGCTGTAGGCGTTCAGCGCCGGCACGCCGCCCAAGTGTGCATATAGCACCTTCGAGCCCGCCGGAAACTCCCCGAGCCGCACCTTCTCGATCATCCCGTGCATCGACTTGCCCTCGTACACCGGGTCGGTCAGCATGCCCTCGAAGCGCGCGCTCAAGCGGATCGCCTCCAGCGTGCCTTCGTTCGGCAGCCCGTACTCGGGCCCGCCGAAGCGGCGGTCGAGCACCACGTCGTTCTCGGTGATGTCGCGGCCCAGCTCGACCAGCTCGGCCGTGTTCCTGGCGATACGCAGGATCTGGTCATAGGTCTGCTGCGGCTTGGCCGAGGCGTCGATGCCGATCACGCGGTCGGCGCGGCCGTCGGCTGCGAAGCCCACCACCATGCCGGCCTGCGTGCTGCCCGTCACCGAGCAGACCACGATGTAGTCGAACTTGAAGCCGAGTTCGGCTTCCTGCTGGCGCACTTCCTCGGCAAAGCCCACGAAGCCCAGGCCGCCGCGCGGGTGCTCGGAACAGCCGGCCGGAATCGGGAAGGGCTTGCCGCCGGCCGCGCGCACGTCGGCCATGGCCTGTTCCCAACTCTGGCGGATGCCGATGTCGAAGCCGGCCGCGTCCAGTCGCACGTCGGCGCCGAGGATGCGCGACATCTCGATGTTGCCGACCCGGTCGTACACCGCGTCGGAGTAGTTGACCCAGTTCTCCTGCACCAGCACGCACTTCAGGCCCAGGTGCGCGGCCACCGCGGCCACCTGCCGCGTCTGGTTCGACTGGATGCCGCCGATCGACACCAGCGTGTCGTAGCCGCCTTCGAGCGCCTCGGGAATCAGGTACTCCAGCTTGCGCGTCTTGTTGCCGCCGAAGGCCAGGCCGCTGTTGCAGTCCTCGCGCTTGGCGTAGAGATCGACCTTGCCGCCGAGGTGGGCGCTCAGGCGCTTCAGCGGCTGGATCGGCGAGGGGCCGAAGGTCAGGACGTGGCGGGGGAATTTCTTCAGGTTCATCGACGCAGCTCCGAGAGGTGGGGTGAAGCTGTCGATCGTAGGAAGAAGGGTTTGCAATGTGCTTGCGAAGTTCGCTGGATTCACGGCTCAAAAAAAGGCAGGATGCCTGAGTCAACAGTTTTTCATCCGAAAAGAAAGCCATGAGCACAACAAAGTTGCGTGCCCCGACCGAGCTCGATCGCACCGACCGCGCGATCCTGCGCGCCCTGCAGCGCGACGCCTCGGTGTCGAACGTGGCGCTGGCCGCCAAGGTGAACCTCAGCGCGCCGGCCTGCCTGCGCCGGGTCGAGCGGCTCAAGGCCGGCGGGCTCATCAAGGGCGTGGTCGCCCTGCTCGACCCCGACGCGCTCGAGGTCGGCATGCTCGTGATGATCGGCGTGGTGCTCGACCGCTCCACGCCCGACTCCTTCGCCGATTTCGAGAAGGCGGCGCAGAAGGTGTCGGGCTGCCTCGAATGCCACGTCGTCACGGGCGAGTTCGACTACTTCATGCTCGTGCGCACCCGCGACAACGACAGCTTCAACCGCCTGCACGCCGAGCAGCTGCTGTATCTGCCGGGCGTGCGGCAGATCCGGACTTTCGTGGTGCTCAAGCAGGTGCTGTCGACCACGCAGTTGCCGATCTGAAAAAGTTGAAAAAGAGCTGCGCGCCAGTACCCGTGACGCCTGGGGTGGCGTCGGCGCTGTCCCACAAGGGGGCTCGGTAGAATCGGGGTAGTTTTCTCCCGACTTTCCGCCTTCTCTTTTTTCCCGTTTTTTCTATTCCCACGAGGTATTTCCCATGGCACTCGTCTCGATGCGCGAACTGCTGGACCACGCCGCCGCCAACGGCTACGGCATTCCGGCCTTCAACGTCAACAACCTGGAACAGGTCCAGGCCGTCATGGAGGCCGCCAAGGAAACCGGCGCGCCCGTCATCCTGCAAGCCAGCGCCGGCGCCCGCAAGTACGCGGGTGAAGCCTTCATCAAGCACCTGATCCAGGCCGCCATCGAGCAGTACCCGAACATCCCGCTGGTGATGCACCAGGATCACGGCCAGAGCCCCGACGTCTGCAAGGGCGCCATCGAACTGGGCTTCAGCTCGGTCATGATGGACGGTTCGCTCGAAGCCGACGGCAAGACCATCGCCAGCTACGACTACAACGTGGACGTCACCAAGAAGGTGTCGGACATGGCCCACCGCCTGGGCGTGACCGTCGAAGGCGAGCTCGGCTGCCTCGGTTCGCTCGAAACCATGAAGGGCGACAAGGAAGACGGCCACGGCACCGACGACACCATGACGCGCGAGCAGCTGCTGACCGACCCCGAGCAGGCCGCCGACTTCGTCAAGCGCACCCAGATCGACGCGCTGGCCATTGCCATCGGCACCAGCCACGGCGCCTACAAGTTCACGCGCGAGCCCACCGGCGACATCCTGGCGATCGACCGCATCAAGGAAATCCACCGCCGCATTCCCAACACCCACCTGGTGATGCACGGCTCGTCGAGCGTGCCGCAAGAGCTGCTGGCCATCATTCGCCAGTACGGCGGCAACATGAAGGAAACCTATGGCGTGCCCGTCAAGGAAATCCAGGAAGCCATCAAGCACGGCGTGCGCAAGATCAACATCGACACCGACATCCGCCTGGCGATGACCGGCGCTGTGCGCAAGTTCCTGGCCGAGAACCCCGAGAAGTTCGACGCCCGCGAATGGCTCAAGCCCGCGCGCGAAGCCGCCAAGCTGATCTGCAAGCAGCGCTACATCGAGTTCGGCTGCGAAGGCCAGGGCGCCAAGATCAAGGGCGACACGCTGCAGGTCGTCGCTGCCAAGTACGCCAAGGGCGACCTGGCGCAGCAAGTCATCTAACGAAGACAGACTGCGCGCCGCAGGCCACCGCTCGCGGTGGCTTTTTTCTGCGCGCACAATCCGCTTTTCCCGTCACCGTTTCCCAGCCGAGCATCGTCCATGACCACCGTTCACACCTCCTCCATCCAGAGCCTGCCCCTGCTTGCGCGCGGCAAGGTGCGCGACAACTACGCCGTCGGCGAAGACCGCATCCTGATGGTCGCGAGCGACCGGCTCAGCGCCTTCGACGTGATCATGGGCGAGCCCATCCCCGGCAAGGGCGAGATCCTCACGAAGATGGCGCTGTGGTGGTTCGACCGCCTGGGCGCGTTGTGCCCCAACCACCTGACGGGCGAAGCGCCCGAGAGCGTGGTGCAGCCCGACGAGGTGGCGCAGGTCACGGGCCGCTCGATGCTGGTCAAGCGCCTGCGTCCGATCCCGGTCGAGGCCGTGGTGCGCGGCTACCTGGCCGGCAGCGGCTGGAAGGAATACCAGGACAACCGCGCGGTCTGCGGCGTGCCGCTGCCCGAGGGCCTGACCAACGCGAGCAAGCTGCCGCGCCCGATCTTCACGCCCGCCGCCAAGGCCGCGGCCGGCGAGCACGACGAGAACATCAGCTACGAGCGCGTGGTCGAGATCGTCGGCCCCAAGCTGGCCCAGCAGATCCGTGAGATCAGCATCGCCATCTACGAGGCCGCAGCCCAGATCGCGCTCACCAAGGGCATGATCATTGCCGACACCAAGTTCGAGTTCGGCCTGGACGAGAACGACACGCTGGTGCTCATGGACGAAGTGCTCACGCCCGACAGCTCGCGCTACTGGCCGGTCGAGGGCTACGAGGCCGCGCTGGCCGCCGGCACCAACCCGCCGAGCTACGACAAGCAGTTCGTGCGCGACTGGCTCGAAGCCACCAAGATCAACGGCAAGCCCTGGGACAAGACGCCCCCGGCGCCGCGCCTGCCGGCCGAAGTCATCGAGAAGACGGCCGCCAAGTACCGTGAGGCACTGGACCGCCTCACCAACGGCTGATCGATCTGTTTTTTCGTTAACGGTTACCGCTGCTGAGCAGCGCGACCGTGCGGCCGCCCGCATCGAGCAGCGCGAGCCGCCCCGGCGCCAGCCGGTAGCTGGCCGTGCTCTGCAGCGCCGACAGGAACTGCGCCTCGTTGGCGCCGCGCACCGGGTCGGCGCAGGCCATGCGCGTCGCGGCCATCTGGCCGAGCTTGAGCGACACGCCCGCGCGCGTGAACGACCCCGTGACGCGGTTGCAGCCGCCCGACCCACTGACGCGTCCGCTGTTGCGGTCGAACTGCAGCTGGGCATCGCCGCCCGGCGCGATGGGCTCGTCGCCCAGTTGCACCAGGCGCCACACCGGCCCTTCGATCGGCTCGTCGAGGCTGATGCCGCTGCCGCAACCGGTCAGGGCGGTCAGCAGCAGCGCGGCCGAGGCAACGGCGGGGAGCGCGGTACGGCGGGCGAAGGAACGCATGGCCAATTTTCCTTTTCAATCTGCAACAAGTTAAAACCGGCGCCATCGTATGCGACGCCGTGACCGGTGCGAAGACAGGCCCGTTGGCGCGTCCGGGCTTCTTCTTCAGGCGGCCAACGCCGCGAGGGCCACGCCACCCGCGAGACGCGCCTCGACGCAGCGGCGCACGCTGGCGGGCGTGCCGTCCTGCGCCAGCAGCGCGGGCCACTCGGCCTGGGCCTGGCGCACGGTGTCGCGCGCGATGGCCATCAAACGCGCCGGCCGCAGCAGCCCGGCCGCGCGCAGCAGCGCCTCCAGCGCCGGCCCATCGAAGGCGCGCAGCGTGGTGTCGATGGCGCGGTTGACGCCGTAGTCGCGCGCCGGCACGTCCTCGAAGAAGGCGGCCACGCAGACCGGGTCGTACAGCGGCGCGAGCACCGGCGCCACGCCGTCGGGGTAGCGCAGCGCCCAGTTCTTCAGGTGCGCGTCGCTGTTGCCCAGCAGGATGAAGGCGACGAGGCGGCGCACGCACTCGCGCACGTCGGCCACCGGGTTCGGCGACAGGCGGTCGAGCACGCGCAGCATGGCGGGCCAGTCGGTGGCCAGCCCGCGGCCGTACTTCTGGCGCGGCTCGTACTGCAGCACCTGCGCAAACTCTTCCATGTGGATGCGCCCGCCCTCGGGCGTGCGGTCGAAGCGGCGCACCGCAAGAATCTGCTCGAAGGGCACCTGCTCGGGCAGGTCGGCGTCGGCGCGGTCGATCACGTGGGCCTGCGCGCAGTCGAGGCCGAGCGCGCCGCACAGGCGGTAGCCGGTGTATTCGTTGGCGACCAGGTCGGGGTGGCGCGTGCTCGGCAGCTTGAGGATGAACGAGCCCGCCGCGCCGTGGCGCTTGACCACGTAGCGCCGCCCGTCCTGCACCGCCGAGAACTTGGTCACCACGCCGGGGATGGCGGCGGCGTCTTCCACCGGCATCTCGACAAAGCCGGGTTCGAGCACGTCGAGCCCCAGCGCCGTGTGCCAGTGGCGCACGGTGTCCGGAATGCCTTCGGACGTGGGCACCGGCTCGACCTCGAGCGCGCCCATCAGGTCGTGGCCGGCGGCGGCCAGCAGCTCAAACTCGTCGTCGGCCGCGCAACCGCGCTGCTGCGCCAGGCGCTCGCGGTTGTGGCCCTCGGGCAGCAGGTTCTGGAAGTAGCTGGGCCAGCGGCCGTCGCTGCGCGACACGCGGGTGTCGCGCGCCGACGCGAGGATGGCGCGCGTGGCGGCCTCATCCGCGCCGCGGTAGGCCAGCGACAACGTGGGGCGGCCCGGGTCGGCGATGTAGGCCTCGTCGAAAGACACACGCAGGATGTCGCCGTACTGCGAGAGGTAACCGATGGCGCGCCGCCCGCCACCGGGCAGGTGCAGGTGCATCCGCAGGTAGCGGATGCCGGTGCTGAAGACGGCGCGCGTGCTCACCGCCTCACCGGTTCTCGTCAGCCAGGCTCTGCGCGATGGACGGCGGCGCGCCCACGCCCGCCGGCTGGCCGAGCAGGCGCCCGCCCGAGCGCACGAAGTCTTCGAGCTGTGGGCGCAGGCTGGCGGGCACGGGCATGAGTTCGAGCCCCAGCACGCGCGCCATTTCGAGCAGCGTCGACAGGCGCGGATCGATCTGCCCGCTTTCGATGCGCTGCACCGTCATGCGCGACAGCCCGGCGCGCGTGGCCAGCGCCTCCTGGCTCAGGCCGCCGGCCTTGCGGGCTTTTTCGAGTTCTTCGGTCAGTTGGAGCATTGCAATACGCTTTTATCGGAAATTGAGTAGCAATGCTATCTATTTGGGGCGGCGGTGGCAATAAAAAAGCGACCCACAGGTCGCTTTCTTGTTCAATTGCGCACCGAAAGGCGCAATGCGTCGTTCAGCTCAGCACGACGCTGCTCAGGCGGCGGCGGTAGGTGGCCACGACCGGATCGTCCGGCGGAATCTGCCCGTCGGCGACCTTCACCTTCGGCGGCTCGATCACGTCGAGGATCGCGATGTAGGTCTTGCGCGCGAGGTCTTCGCTCCAGCTCTTGTCGCGCATCAGGATGTCGAGCAGCTCGTCCATCGCGTCGGTCCAGCGCTGGGCGGCCATGAGCAGGCGGGCGCGGCCGAAGCGGGCGTCGAAGTCGCGCTTGTTGGCGGCGATCTTGTCGTCGAAATCGCCCAGCGTCGGCGCGGAGCCTGTGACGGGTGCTGCGAAATCGATGGCGTCCATCCAGCGCTGCAGCGAATCGAAGCGGCGCACCAGCGTGGTCTTGGCGATCACCGGGGCGAAGGCGACCTTGGCGTCGTCGATGCGGCCTTCCTGCAGCAATAGCTTGATGTAGTCGAAGCGCGCGTCGTCGTTGGCCGGGTCGGTGGCCACGGCGTGCTGCAGCTTCTCGAGCGCGCCCAGGGTGTCGCCCTCGGCCAGCGCTTCCTGCGCGGCAGCGCCTTCCGAGGCGGCTTCGGCCTCGTCGGCGCCCGGCACGTGCTTGTCGAGGAATTCGCGGATCTTCTCGGCCGGAATGGCGCCGACGAAGCCGTCGACCGGCTGGCCGTCCTTGAACATCACGCAGAACGGGATGCTGCGCACGCCGAACATTTCGGACAGTTGCGACGAAATCTGCGGCACCTTGTCGGCGTCGAGCTTGGCCAGTGTGAAGCGGCCGGCGTACTCGGTTTCGAGTTTTTCGAGCACCGGGCCGAGCTGTTTGCAGGGGCCGCACCATTCGGCCCAGATGTCCAGCAGCACCGGCGTGGCGACCGAGCCTTCGATCAGCTCGGACTGGAAATTTTCGAGAGTGATGTCGATCATCGGGAACAGCTGGGGGTGAAACGTAAAATTGAAACCATGAACGAAACCATTCAGGTCGGTGTAGTGATGGGCTCGAACTCCGATTGGGAGACGATGCGCCACGCGGTCGAGATTCTCCAGCAATTCGGAATCAGCCACGAAGCGAAGGTGGTCTCGGCCCACCGGATGCCCGATGCGCTGTTTGCGTACGCCGAAAGCGCCGCCGGGCGCGGGCTCACCGCGATCATCGCGGGGGCGGGCGGCGCGGCCCACCTGCCGGGCATGCTGGCCTCCAAAACCACGGTGCCGGTGCTCGGCGTGCCGGTGGCCAGCCGCCACCTGCAGGGCGTCGATTCCCTCTACAGCATCGTGCAGATGCCCAAGGGTGTGCCCGTGGCCACCTTTGCCATCGGCACCGCCGGCGCGGCCAATGCGGCGCTGTTCGCGGTGGCCATGCTGGCGGTGAACAACCCCGCGCTGCGCGCCAGGCTCGACGCCTTCCGCACGGCCCAGACCGCCGCCGCCGAGGCCATGGTGCTGCCGCCGCCCGAAGCGGGCGCGGTATCCCCCGTGTCACCCTTCTCGCCGCAAGGCGGGGGTGCGCTGTGAGCGGCGTCACCGGCCATGCGGGCGATCTGCCCATTCTCCCGGGCGCCACGCTCGGCGTGCTCGGCGGCGGCCAGCTCGGGCGCATGTTCGCGCACGCGGCCCAGCGCATGGGCTACTTCACCGCGGTGCTCGACCCCGACGCCGACAGCCCCGCCGGCCGCGTGAGCCATCACCACATCCACACCGACTACGCCGACGTCGACGGCCTCGCCCGCCTCGCCGGCCTGGCCGACGCGGTGACGACCGAGTTCGAGAACGTGCCCGCGCCCTCGCTGGAGCACCTGGCGGTCGCGCGGCCGGTGTCGCCCGCCGCCTCGGCCATCGCCATCGCGCAGGACCGCATTGCCGAGAAGGCGCACTTCACGCGCTGCGGCGTGCCTTGCGCGCCCTATGCCGTCATCGAGACCGCGGAGCAACTGGCCGCCGTTGACGAGCAGTTGCTGCCCGGCATCCTCAAGACCGCCCGCCTGGGCTACGACGGCAAGGGCCAGCAGCGCGTGAAGACGCGCGCCGAGCTGGTCGAGGCCTGGCAGGCCGCGGGCTGCGTGCCCTGCGTGCTCGAGAAGATGCTGGCGCTCGAGTTCGAGTGCTCGGTGATCCTGGCGCGCGGTCGCGACGGCCAGATCGTGCACTTCCCGCCGCAGCGCAACCTGCACCGCGACGGCATCCTCGCCGTGACCGAGGTGCATCCGCAGAACATGCCCAAGACCGTGGCGCAGGGCGCGGTCAATTCCGCCAGGAGCATCGCCAGCGGCCTCGACTACGTGGGCGTGCTGTGCGTCGAGTTCTTCGCGCTGGCCGACGGCTCGCTGGTGGTCAACGAAATGGCGCCGCGCCCGCACAACAGCGGCCACTACACGATGGAAGCCTGCGATGTGTCGCAGTTCGAGCTGCAGGTGCGCACCCTCGCCGGCCTGCCGCTGACCGCGCCGCGCCAGCACAGCCCCGCCGTCATGCTCAACCTCTTGGGCGACCTGTGGTTTCCCGACGGCGAAGGCGACGGCATCAAGCCGGTCGCGCCGCGCTGGAGCGAAGTGCTCGCCGTGCCCGGCACGCACCTGCACCTGTACGGCAAGCTGGCACCGCGCCGCGGTCGCAAGATGGGCCACCTGACCCTCACCGGCGCCACGCTCGAGAGCGTGCGCGCCAACGCCTCGCAGGCCGCGCTGCTGCTGGGCCTGCCGGCGCTCGCATGATCCTCGACGGCCACGCTCCCGACGCCATCGCCGAGGCCGCGCGCGTGCTGCGCGCGGGCGGGCTGGTCGCCTTCCCGACCGAGACCGTCTACGGCCTGGGCGCCGACGCCAGCAGCGACACCGCCGTCGCCGGCATCTTCGCGGCCAAGGGCCGGCCGGCCGACCATCCGCTGATCGTCCACGTGGCGGCGGGCGCCAAGGGCGCGCAGGCGCTGTCGCGCTTTGCCCAGCCGCTGCCGCCTTTCGCGCAGAAGCTCGTGCAGGCCTTCTGGCCCGGCCCGCTCACGCTGATCGTCACGCGCCAGCCCGGCGTGGGCACGGCGGCGGCCGGCGGGCAGGACACCATCGGCCTGCGCTGCCCCGCGCACCCGGTGGCGCAGGCACTGCTCGAGGTCTGCGCCGAACAGGGCGTGCCCGGCCTGGCGGGGCCGAGCGCCAACCGCTTCGGCCGCGTCAGCCCGACCACGGCGCAGCACGTGCACGACGAGTTCGGCGACGCGCTGCTGGTGATCGACGGTGGCGCCTGCGAAGTGGGCATCGAATCGACCATCGTCGACTGCAGCCGCGGCGCGCCCGTGCTGTTGCGCCCGGGCCTCATCACGCGCGCGCAGATCGAGGCCGCCGCCGGCGAGCCTTTGCGCGACCGCGAGGTGCTCGACACGCCCGACCCGCGCGCCTCGGGCACGCTGGAGGCGCACTACGCGCCCGATGCCAAGGTGCGGCTCATGGACCCCAAGGCCATCCAGACCGGCCTCGACGTGCTCGGCGCCAACGCCGCGCACATCGCCGTGTGGACGCGCAGCAATGTGCGCAGCCGCTCGCAGCGCGTGCTGCTGCGGCGCATGCCCGACGACGCCGCCGCCGCCGCGCAGCAGCTGTTCGCGGTGCTGCGCGAGTTCGACGCGCAGGGCGTGAAGCTGATCTGGGTCGAGACGCCGCCCGACACGCCCGAGTGGGAAGGCGTCAAGGACCGCTTGCAGCGCGCTGCAGCGGCCTGATCAACGCCTGATCGGCTGCTGCGGGGCTCAGCCCCCGGCCGCCAACACACCCTGGAAGAACCCGCGTGCTGCCGCCAGGCAGAACGGCGGCGCCAGCGTGCCGTGGTAGGCCGCGGTCACGGCGCGTGCCTTGTCGGCGGCGCTGCCCGGCGTGCTCTGTGCCAGCAGGTCCTTCGCCTGCGCGAAGCCTGCGCGTGCCGCCGAATAGCTGTCGGTGGCGCCGCGGTCTTCCAGGTCGACCACCGCGAGCGCGGCGGCCGGCATGCCCTTGGCGCGGAAGTAGCCGGCCGTGGCGCGGGTGCTCAGGAAGTTCACGGTCGGGTCGTTCGCGCCGCTGCACAGCAGCATCGGCTTGGTCGGCACCCAGTTGCGCAGGTCGTTGGCGATGGCCGCCTTGCGGAAGCCCGTGGCGGGCTTGCAGTCCAGCGGCGTGGCCGAACCCAGTGACGCGGCCGTGGCCGGCAGTGCGTTGCCGGGGCAGGTGTTCGACTGGATGTCGGTGGCCGCCTGCGTGAGAAAGCTCTGCTTGATGAGGTTGTTGGCGCCGTAGAAGATCGACAGTTCGGGGCTGACCGGGCCCGGCTTGCCGTCGGCCGGGAACAGCGCCAGCTGCGGCAGCTTGCCGCTGGAGAACAGCGTGCCCGGCGTGAGGCTCGGCAGCAGCGTCTCGATGCCGGTGGCGTACTGCGCCTCGTAGACGTCGCTGGGGCTGCCGTAGACGTTGCCGAACTGCTGCTGCCAGCTGGTCGACAGCAGCGGCACGAACAGCGTGGAGCCCAGCGCGGGCCAGCCCAGGTAGGTGTAGTCGGTCAAGAGGCTGATGGCCGAGGGTGCGGCCAGCGGGGCCGAGGCCGTCACGGTCTTGCCGGTGGCCTGCATCTCGCGGTGCGCGGCCATCGCCACGTAGCCGCCCTGCGAGTAGCCGGTGATGAACAGCGAGCCGGCGTCGTTCGCGCCGATGTCCGAGAAGGTCTTGCGCGCCGCGGTGAGCGCATCGACCATGTCCTTGCCCTGCTGATCGCCGTTGAGGTAGGGGTGGTAGGGCAGCGTCGACTTGTCGTAGCCCGCGTAGTTGGGCGCCACCACGATGTAGCCCTGCGCCGCGAACATGGCCGCCACCATCAGGCCCTCGCCGGCGGCCGGCTGGGTGGAGTCGGTCCACTTGGCGAGGTTGTAGTTGCGCGCCGGCGTGGTGCCGTGCGCGTACAGCACCACGGGGCGCCCGCCGCTGCAGGCGACGTCGGAGCCCGAGGGCACCATGATCGCGGCGGTGGCGTTGGTGGCTTCGTTCTTGCCGCCGACGGTGCGGTACTCGAGGTAGCGCATGTCGACGCCGCACTTGGGCGCGCCGGTGACCTGCAGCAGCGCCTTGCCCTGGTCGGAGGCCTGCAGGCTGGCCCTGAACTGGTCGGCCGTGAGCTTGGTGCCCTGCTCGGGCGGGCTGGTGACGACCGAGCCGCGCCCGGTGTCGCTGCCGCCGCCCGGCGGCGGAAAGCCGATGCCGCCCCCACCACCGCCGCCCCCGCCGCAGGCGGCGAGCAACAGCGTGGCGCCGGCGAGCGTCGCCGTGGCGGTGACCCGGCGGGCCGAGAAGGTCGAGGGCTGGGAATGCCGTGGATGCTGCAAGGTCAAGACGCGTCTCCTGGATTTGTATCGAAAACGAACGAGCGTCCTATTCTGGGCAGCGCCATGGCCGCGCGCAAGCCGCGTTTGCCAGCAGAACCTATTCAGTAGCGGAACGGGCCAGGCCCCGTCCGAGTCACTGGTCCTGCGCGGTCCAGTCGATCAGCGCATCGAAGGCGGCGCGCGCGGCACCGGCGTTCTCGCCGTTGGCAATGGCCACCAGCACGTAGCGCCGGCCGCTCGCGCCGTGCACGTAGCCGGCCACGCCCGACGCGTCGCGCAGCGTGCCGGTCTTCAGGTGGGCCGCGCCGCCCGAGCGCAGCGTGCGCCGCTTCAGCGTGCCGTCCACGCCCATGGCGGGCAGCGAGGCCATCAGCTCGGGCATCACGGGCGAGCGCCACGCCACCTGCAGCATCTTGCCGAGCGCGGCGGCGCTGATGCGCTCGTCGCGCGACAGGCCCGAGCCGTTCTCGAACACCGGCGACGCCTCGCCGGTGCCGATGCGGTCGCGCCACCACTGGCCCATCGCGCTGCGCGACGCTTCGAAAGTGCCGCGCTGCTTCTGCGTGAGGCCGAGCGTGAGAAACACCTGCTGCGCCATCACGTTGTTGCTGTACTTGTTGATGTCGCGCACCACTTCCGCGAGCGGCGGCGATTCGAAGTCGAAGGCCGGCTTCAGGCTCGCGGGCACGCGGCCCTCGCGCATCTGGCCGCCGACGCGCCCGCCCATCTCGGCCCACATGCCGCCGATGGCGCGCAGGCTGTAGGTGCGCGGGTCGGCGTACGCCACGGCCCAGCTCTTCTCGCCGCAGCCCGTCGGGAAGCCGCCGTTGAAGCGGATGCGGTTCACGTCGCTGAAGTCGGGCTTGAGCGCGCCGCGCCAGTCGCCGCATTCGCCGGGCGCCAGCGGTACGGTGGGCGGCATCGCCACGCTGGCCAGCGGCGGCTCGTAGCTCACGCGTGCGAACTGGCCGGCGCGGTCGGGCGCGAACGTCATGTTCACCGACTTGAAGTTCACCAGCAGCGCGTCGGGCGAGGCGTTGTAGGGGCGCAGCGGCTCGCCGTCGAAGGCGGCCGGGTCGTTCTCGACCGTGGTCTCGAAGGCGCTGCGGTCGATCACGATGTCGCCGCTCACGGTGGTGATGCCCAGGCCCTGCACGTGGCGCAGCAGCAGCCACACGCGCTCGAGCACCAGCTTGGGATCGCCCTGGCCCTTGATGTAGAGGTTGCCGTTGAGCACGCCGTTGGCCACCGAGCCCTCGACGTAGACCGGCGTGTTCCAGCTGTAGGCCGGGCCGAGCAGGTCGAGCGCCGCGTAGGTGGTCACCAGCTTCATGATCGAGGCCGGGTTCACCGGCACCTGCGAGCGCCAGGCCAGGCGCGGCGCGCGGCCCGCGTCGGCATCGGCCACCAGCAAGGTCACGGCGTCGCGCGACACCTTGGCACGCGCAAGGGCGGCATCGACTTGGGGCGGAAGGGCTTGCTGGGCGAGGGCACCGAGCGGGGCCAGCAGTGCAAGGGTCAGCGCAAGAGTCTGCGCACGGGGCGCGTGGCGGAAGGCAAGAGGCATCCGCCGATTATCCCGGCGCGAACACGTGCAGCTTCGCGTGGTAGAGCAGCATGATCGTCTTGGCGTCGGCGATGCGGCCGTCGGCCACCATGGCCAGCGCTTCGTCGATGCGCAGCTCGAGCACCTCGATGTCCTCGCCCTCCTCCGCCAGCCCGCCGCCCGCGCCGACGCGCATCGAGGCCTCGTAGGGCGCGACGAAGAAGTGCAGCTTCTCGGTCACCGAGCCCGGGCTCATGAAGCTCTCGAACACCTTCTGCACCGCGCCGAGCCGGTAGCCCAGTTCTTCTTCGACCTCGGCGCGGATGCGTTCCTCGGGCGCGGCGTTGTCCAGCAGGCCCGCGGCTGCTTCGATCAGCAGCTCGTCGTGGCCATTCACGAAGGCCGGGTAGCGGAACTGCCGCGTGAGCAGCACCGTGCGCTGGCCGAGGTGATAGGGCAGCAGCGTGGCGCCGTTGCCGCGGTCGTAGGTCTCGCGGTGCATGCGCTGCCACTCGCCGTCGTTGCGCCGCCAGTCGAAGGCGGTGGTGCGCAGCGTGTACCAGTTGTCGGACAGGAGGGTGACTTCGTGCACCCGGACGCGGTCGTGGATGGTCATGGCGGCGAGCATAAAACCGGATTCGTGCAATATCAAGATGATTCGTGCAATAACGTGCAAACTCGCTATCATCGACCCATGCTCACCCGATCGCGCAAGCAACACATCCTCTCGGTCCTGCGGCGCGACGGCCAGGTCGTCGCCAAGGCACTCAGCGAGGAACTGGCCCTGTCCGAAGACACCATCCGCCGCGACCTGCGTGAGCTCGCGGCCGAAGGGCTGCTGCAGCGCGTGCACGGCGGCGCCCTGCCGGTGGCGGCGGCCGAGGCCGACTTCACCGGGCGCCAGCAGCTCGCGCCCGACGAAAAAGTGGCCATCGGCCGCGCCGCCGCGCGCCTCGTGAAGCCGGGGCAGGTGGTGTTCATCGACGGCGGCACCACGGCCGTGCAGCTCGCGCGCCACCTGCCGCCCACGCTGCAGGCCACGGTGGTCACGCACAGCCCGTCGGTGGCGGTCGAGCTGCAGGCGCACACCGGCATCGAGGTGGTGCTGATCGGCGGGCGCCTCTTCCGGCATTCGATGGTGGCGGTCGGCGCGGCGGCCATGGCGGCCATTTCGCGCATCCATGCCGACACGTATTTCATGGGCGTCACCGGCGTGCACGCCGAGGCGGGCCTGACCACGGGCGACGCGGAAGAGGCCGAGATCAAGCGCGCGCTCATGGCCGCGGCGGCCGAGACCGTCGTGCTGGCCTCGTCCGAAAAGCTCGGGGCCGCGTCGGCCTGGGTGATCAATCCGCTGGCGGACGCAACGCAGCTGCTGGTGGCACCGCAGGCCTCCGAGCAGGCGCTGGCGCCGCTGCGCGCGGCCGGGCTGGCGATCCTGCGCGCCGACGAGGCTGGTTGATTCGCCCCGTCCCTGCGCGGCCGAGGTCCGCCCTCGATAATGGCGGGATGCCCGCCGCGCCCCCGCAGACCTCCCCGCCCCTCCTGTCTCCCCGCATGCTCGGCATCGGCGCGGCCGTGGTCACCGTCGTGGTCTGGACCGCCTTCATCCTCATCGCGCGCGCCTCCGCCGCGCGTTCGCTCACGCCTTTCGATCTCGCCTTTGCGCGCGTCTGCGGCGCCAGCCTGGTGCTGGTGCCCTGGGGCGCCTGGCTGGCGACGAAGCACCGCGGCGCGGTGTCCTCGTTCTTCGGCTTGTCGCCGCTGTCGCTGCGCGTGACGGCCACGGCCGGCATCTTCGGCGGCGTGGCCTACGCGCTCATCGCCTACAGCGGCTTCTTCTTCGCGCCGGCCGGCCATGCCGCCGTGCTGATGCCCGGCAGCCTTCCGCTGTGGACCACGCTGCTGGCCGCGCTGGTGCTGCGCGACCGCATCACGCCCACGCGCGCCATCGGCCTGGCGATGATCGTCGCGGGCGACCTCGTGGTCGGCGGGCGCAGCCTGCTGCACGCCTTCGAGGGCGGCGAGGTCTGGAAGGGCGACCTGATGTTCATGGGCGCCGCCTTCTGCTGGGCCTGCTACAGCATCGTGGCGCGCCGCCACGGCCTGGACGCGGTGCGCGCGACCATCGCCATCACCGTGTTTGCCTTGATGACCTACGTGCCGGTCTACACGCTGCTGGTGGCCTCGGGTGCCGTCGTCAGCCACATCGGCAGCGCGCCGTGGGGTGAGGTCGCGTTCCAGATGGCCTTCCAGGGCCTCGGCTCGGTCGTGATCTCCGGCATCACCTTCACCAAAATGATCCAGCACTTCGGCCCCGTGCGCACCACCATGATCACGGCGCTGGTGCCGGGCCTGTCGGCCTTCGGCGCCGTGCTGTGGCTGGGCGAACCGATGCACTGGAGCCTGATCGCCGGCCTCGCGCTGGTGACGGCCGGCATCCTGTTCGGCGTGCGCAAGGCCACGGCCGTGCGCGTGGCGCCGGTCTGCCCGACGCCGTGCCCGGCGGGAATGGGGCGTCCGAATGTCTGACAAGCTGCTGGCCTTCGACACGAGCACCGAGCACCTGTCGGTCGCGGTGCGCCACGGCGACCGCGTGCTGGCGCACAGCGGCGTGGGCGGCGCGCAGGCGTCGAGCACGCTGCTGCCGCTGATTCGCCAGCTGCTCGCCGACGCGGGGCTCGCGCTGGCCGAGCTCGACGCCATCGTCTTCGGGCGCGGCCCGGGCTCCTTCACCGGCCTGCGCACCGCCTGCTCGGTGGCGCAGGGCCTGGCCTTCGGCGCCAAGGTGCCGCTGCTGCCGGTCGACACCCTGTTGGCCGTGGCCGACGAGGCGCGCCATGCCTTCGGTGCGCAGCGCGTGGTGGCCGTGCTCGATGCGCGCATGGACCAGCTCTACGCTGCGCACTACGACTTCGACACCGCCGGCCCGTTCGGCGGCGACCCCGAGCCGCTGCTGCTCGCCCCCGAGGCGCTCGAGGTGCCGGCCGGCTGGGCGCTCGCCGGCAACGCCTTCACCGCCTACGGCCCGCGCCTGGCGACCGCCACGGCCTGCCACGAGGTGCTGCCCACGGCCGCCGCCATGCTGCGGCTGGCGCCCGCGCTGCTCGCGGCCGGACGCACCGTGCCCGCCGCGCAGGCCTGGCCGCTCTATGTTCGCGATAAAGTGGCGCAAACCACCGAGGAACGCGCCGCCATCAAGGCTGCTGCCGCTGCCGTTCCGCCGAACCCTGCATGAGCGCTGTCCTCCAGTCCGTCGAAGCCCGTCTTGAACCGCTCACCGTCGAGCGGATCGATGCCGTGTGCGCGGTCGAGCAGACGGCCTACACGCACCCCTGGACGCGCGCCAACTTCACCGACTCGATGGCCGTGGGCTACCACTGCCAGTGCCTGCTGGCGCCCGGCGTGGCAGCGGGTGTCGAATCGCCCTGCACCAGCCTGGGCGAAACGCTCATCGGCTACTTCGTCGCCATGAAGGGCGTGGACGAGGTGCACCTGCTCAACATCACCGTGGCGCCGGCTTTCCAGCGCCAGGGCTGGGCGCCGCTCATGCTCGAGGCGCTGGCCGGCTGGTCGCGCGGCGAGGGCGCGCTGTGGCTGTGGCTCGAGGTGCGCGAAAGCAACCGGCGCGCGCTCGACATCTACCTGCGTCAAGGCTTTCGCAGCGTCGGCGTGCGCAAGGGCTACTACCCGGCGTTCGACGGCAAGCGTGAAGACGCGGTCGTCATGAGCATGCGCCTCAACGAAACAGGCTCCGCCTGGGGAGCTTTGCGATGACGGACACCGCCGCTGTACACACCTTGCGCCTGGACGCGCGCCAGCGCGCCATGCTCGACGAGATGGGCGTGAAGGTCTGGTGGCCCGTGCCGCCGGAGCCAGAGATCGAAGTCGAAGCCGAGCCGGAGGCCCCCGTGGCCGCTGATTCGGGCATGCCCGACATGCCCGAAGGCCCGCCGCTGGAGCTTGACGATCGCGACCAGGCTTACGACGCACCGCCTCCGCCACGCCCGGCGCCCGCGCCCGTCGCCCGCCCCGTGGCCGCCCCGGCCCCGCGTCCCGTCGCGGCACCGCCTGTGGCGCAAGGCGCCGCCGTGCTGGTCGAAGCGCCCTGCCGCCTGTACGCCGACAAGGCCGATGCCACGGCGCCGGTGCAGGGCGGCTGGCTGGTCGTGGCCGACATGCCGCCCGAGGCCGACGGCCGCCACGGCGAGCCCTTCGCGGGTGACGCCGGCCGCCTGCTCGACAACATGCTGCGCGCGCTGAAGCTGCACGACGGTCGCACGCCCGTGCACCTGATGCGCACGCACCGCGGCGTGGCCGCCGGCCAGCCCGGCAGCCCGCAGCCGATCGACGCCGCCTTCGACGCCCACGCGGCAGCATTGGCGCCGTGTGTCGTGCTGGCGATGGGCCCGCTGGCCGCGCAGAGCCTGATGCAAAGCCGCGATCCGCTGGGCAAGCTGCGCGGTCGCGCCGTGCCGCTGGCGTCGGCGAACGGCGTGCCGGTGGTCGCCACGTACCACCCCGCCTACCTGCTGCGCAACCCGGCCGACAAGGCCCGCGCCTGGGCCGACCTGTGCCTGGCGGCAGAGCAAGCCACCCCCACGGCCTGAGGCCGGCGGGCGGGGTCCGTAAAATCGGGCCCCATGACTTTTCTCGACAAGCTGGCCGCCGCACAGCAAACCAACGGTTCGTTGCTCTGCGTGGGCCTCGACCCGGAGCCCGCCAAATTCCCCGGGGCGTACAAGGGCGACGCCAGCCGCATCTATGACTTCTGCGCGCGCATCGTCGACGCGACGGCCGACCTGGTCATCGCCTTCAAGCCCCAGATCGCCTACTTCGCGGCCCACCGCGCCGAAGACCAGCTCGAACGCCTCATGGAGCACATGCGCCGCAACGCGCCTCACGTGCCCACGATTCTTGACGCCAAGCGCGGCGACATCGGCTCCACCGCCGAGCAGTACGCGCTCGAAGCCTTCGAGCGCTACGGCGCCGACGCCGTGACCCTGTCGCCCTTCATGGGCTTCGACTCGGTCGCGCCCTACCTCAAGCACGAAGGCAAGGGCGCCTTCCTGCTGTGCCGCACCAGCAACCCCGGCGGTTCGGACCTGCAGGGCCAGCGGCTTGCGAGCGTCGAGGGCCAGCCCTTCCTGTACGAGCACGTCGCCCGCCTGGCGCAGGGCCCGTGGAACCTCAACGGCCAGCTCGGCCTCGTGGTGGGCGCGACCTACCCGGCCGAGATCGAGCGCGTGCGCGAACTCGCGCCGACGGTGCCGCTGCTGATCCCGGGCGTCGGTGCCCAGGGCGGCGACGCGGTCGCCACGGTGCGCGCCGGCTGGCGTGCCGACGCGCCGATCATCGTGAACTCGTCGCGGGCGATCATCTACGCCTCGTCGGGCGAAGACTTCGCCGATGCGGCGAAGAACGCGGCGCGTACGACACGCGACGCGCTGGAAGCCGCCAAGCCTTAGTTCCTGCGCAGGCGCGTGAACGCCTCGAACTCCCAGTTGCGCATGCCCAGCAGCAGGGTGTAGCCCTCGCGATCCTTGGCCGACAGCTTCTGGTCGGTCTGATGCTGCTGCGCGAAGTCTTGCGCCACGCGCTGCAGCCGCTCCAGGAAGGCCGGTGCCAATGACCGGCTGATCGAGCCGTGCACCAGCAGCAGGCCTTCGGCCGGGCCGTCGAAGCCGCCCTTGTAGTAGTCGAGCACCACGTTCTCGCGGAAGAACTCCATCACCGGGCCGTGCGGGCGCCAGCGGAAGGTTTTCGCGAGCTTCAGGCGGTACCGGTTGAGCGGGCGCAGCTCGATGATGCCGATGCGGTCCAGCTGCGCCAGGCAGCCGATGCACTCGGGCTCGGTGATCCGGTACGACGCCACGATCTGCTCCAGCGTCCACTGGCTCAGCACGCTGATCGCCACCAGCAGCAGCTTCTTGTCCTTGACCACGGCTTTTTCCTGCTCGTGGGTCAGTTCCTTCAGCAGCGGCTGGGCGTCGGCCACACGCCGCGCCAGCTCGGCGAAATCGATCTTCAGGGCGCGGCAGATCGCGTCGACGCGTGACAGCGGCATGTCGCTCTTGGCCAGCATGCGCTTGACGCTGGACTCCGCCATGTCCAGCGACCGGGCCAGATCGGCATACGTCATGCGGGCGCTTTTGAGTTCGTTCTTGAGGGCCTGGACCAGGTCGACGGTGGTGCTCATGAAGGGAGGGTACGGGTTGAAGGTATAGAAAAAGGATACCGAAGGGTGTGAAATAGTGCCTCGTATCGATTCTCGATGCCTGGGGGAGGGCTGGCAACTAAATTCCACCCGCCAGACACCACCCCCACCGAGGAACGCCATGCTTTTGCCCACCCTGACACGCCGCGAACGCGGACTGTTGTTCACCTTCGCGCTGCTCTTGCTCATCGCCTTCTTCGGCCCGGCGCTGCCCGCCGCCGACGTGGCGATTGCGGCGGTGTTCGCCGACAACCGGCCGCTGCTGCACCTGCCCAACGCGATGGACGTGCTGAGCAACCTGCCGTTCCTGGTGATCGGCTGCCTGGGGCTGTACCGGCTCAACCGCATCGACCGTTCGCACCAGGAGGCGCTGGCCGGGTTTCCGCTGGCACCGCCCGCCAACGACCCGCCCGACAACACGCTGGACTGCGCCTGGCTGTTCTTCGCCGGCCTGATCGCCACCGCCGCCGGCTCGGCCTTCTATCACCTGCTGCCCGACGCGCCCCGGCTCGCCGCCGACCGCGCCGGCATGGCCGTGGCCTTTGCGGGCCTGATCGGCATCGCCGTCTGCGAGCGCGTCAGCCAACGCGCCGGCTGGCCGGCCGCCTGGTTCGTGCTCACGGCTGGCCTGCTGGCGGCCGAGGTCTGCCAGGAAACCGGCAACGTGCTGCCCTGGGCGCTGGTGCAGTTCGGTGGCATGGCGGTGGTGCTCACGCTGGCGCTGACCACGCCGATGCGCGGCGCCGTCGGGCTCAAGCTGGGCTGGGTGATCGCGTTCTATGGGGTGGCCAAGCTCTGCGAGCTGGGCGACCACGCCATCTACGAAGCCACCGGCCAGCTCGTGTCGGGCCACACGCTCAAGCACCTGGTGGCGTCGATGGCCGGCCTGCCCGTGCTGATGGCGCTGTACCGCCTCGAAAAGGGCTGGCGCGCCACCCTGCTGCGGCACAATCCCGACCCTGCCGCCATCGCGGCATGACGCGGCCTGACCACGGGAACGCCGTGGCGCAGCGGTAGAAGACAAAGAGGAGATTGCATCGCATGACAACCCCCGCCGCCGCCGCACCCGCGCCCGTGGTTCATGAGGCCAACGCCCACGCCAACCAGTTCGCGCTGCTCGGTCAGCGGCGCTTCGCACCCTTCTTCTGGACCCAGTTCGCGGGGGCCGCGAACGACAACCTCTTCAAGTTCGCCTTCACCGTCATGGTGACCTACCAGCTGCAACTGAGCTGGATGCCGCCGGCCATGGCGGGGCTGGTGATCGGTGCGCTGTTCATCCTGCCGTTTTTGCTGTTCTCGGCCACGGCCGGGCAGCTGACCGACAAGTTCGACAAGACGAAGATGATCCGCTTCGTCAAGAACCTCGAGATAGCGATCATGGTGATCGCCGCCTGGGGCTTCGTGCGCGCCGACGCGGTGGTGCTGCTGGCCTGCGTGTTCCTCATGGGGCTGCACTCCACGCTGTTCGGGCCGGTCAAGTTCGCCTACCTGCCGCAGGTGCTCGACTCGCGCGAGCTCACGGGCGGCAACGGCATGGTCGAGATGGGCACCTTCGTCGCCATCCTGCTGGGTCAGGTGGCGGGCGGGCTGCTGGTGGCGATGCCGCAGATCGGCCACACCACGGTGGCCGTGGCCTGCCTGCTGCTCGCGCTGGTGGGGCGCGGCGTGGCGCAGGCCATTCCGCCCGCGCCGGCCACCGACCCGAGCCTGGTCATCAACTGGAACCCCTTCAGCGAAACCTGGCGCAACCTGATGCTGGCGCGCGAGAACATCGTGGTGTTCCGCTCGCTGCTCGGCATCTCGTGGATGTGGTTCTTCGGCGCGGTGTTCCTGAGCCAGTTCCCGAGCTTCGCGAAAGAAGTGCTGCACGGCGACGAGCAGGTGGCGTCGCTGCTGCTGGTCGTGTTCTCGGTGGGCATCGGCGTGGGCTCGCTGCTGTGCGAGACGCTGAGCCGCCGTCAGGTCGAAATCGGCCTCGTGCCGCTGGGCGCCATCGGCATGAGCGTGTTCGCCATCGACCTGTACTTTGCCTCGCGCGCCTTGCCGCCTTCGGCCGGCATGGGCCTGGGCGCCTTCGTGCACCAGGCCGCGCACTGGCGCGTGATGGCCGACCTCGCGCTGCTGTCGCTCTTCGCGGGCCTGTACAGCGTGCCGATGTACGCACTGATCCAGCTGCGCAGCCAGCCCACGCACCGCGCGCGGATCATCGCGGCGAACAACATCCTCAACGCGCTCTTCATGATCGGCAGCTCGGTGCTGGCGGGCGCGCTGCTGGGCGCGGGCTTCACCATTCCGCAGATCTTTTTGTTCACCGGCATCGCCAACGCGGTGGTCGCGTTCTACATCTTCATGCTGGTGCCCGAGTACCTGCTGCGCTTCGTGGCCTGGGTGCTGTCGCGCTTCGTGTACCGCTTCGACATCAAGGACGACCAGCACATTCCCACCGAGGGCGCCGCCGTGCTGGTGTGCAACCACGTGAGCTTCATCGACGCGGTGCTGCTGATGGCGGCAAGCCCGCGCCCCATCCGCTTCATCATGGACCACCGCATCTTCAAGGTGCCGGTGCTCGGCTGGCTGTTCAAGCTGGCCAAGGCCATTCCGATCGCGCCGCAGAAGGAAGACCCGGCCGCGTACGAAGCGGCCTTTGCAAAAGCCATCGGCGTGCTGCGCGAGGGCGACCTGCTCGCGATCTTCCCCGAAGGTGCGATCACGCGCGACGGCGAGCTGCAGCCCTTCAAGGGCGGCGTGATGAAGATCCTCGAAGGCGCGCGCGCCGAAGGCATCGAGCCGCCGGTGATTCCGATGGCGTTGACCAACCTCTGGGGCTCGTACTTCAGCCGCATCGAGTTGCGCGGCGGCCACCAGGTCGCCATGGCCAAGCCGTTCCGCCGCGGTTTCTTCAGCCGCGTGGGCCTGCGCGTCGGCCACCCCGTGCCGCCGCAGGACGTGCAGCCCGAGACGCTGCGCCAGCGCGTGGCCGGCCTGCTGGCCACCTGAAGCGCGCAGAAGTATCTCGTCGGGATACTGCGGGACGCCAAGTCCGCAACTGGTTGAAGTATCCGAGCCCTGCGGCGTGAAGGCGAACCATCATTCGCTCACCTTCACTGCGCCGCGAGGCCTTCATGCAACCCCTCTCATCCCCCACCGTTTCGATCGTTCAGCGCGGCCAGCCGGCTTCGCGCAAGACCCCCCTGACGCAGTCGATGGCCGCCCTGGCCTTCGCCGTCTGCGCCGCGTTCGCGGGCGTCGCAACGCCGCTACCCGCGCAGGCCCAGAGCGAGGCCTCGACCGCGCTGTCGCTGCTGCCCGTGGCCTCGGTGGTCGGCGCTGCGTCTGTCGTCGGTGCATCGGCCACCGCGGTGGTCGCCGTGCCTGCGGCGCTGTCGGTGGGCGGTTCGGTGCTCACCGTGATCGCGGTCGAGGCCTCGGTCGACGGCACCGTCTACCTGCTCGAACGCGCCTCGGACGGCGCCCGCGCCAGCGTCAAGGTGATGGGGCGCGCCACCCGCGGCGTGTCGGTGGTCGCCGGCACGGCCGTGGTCGTCAGCGTGATCGGCACGGGGGTCGTGCTCTCGGCCGCCGGCGAGGTGCTGGCCTTCGTGCCCAACGCGGTCGGCCGCGCACTGCTCCACAACGAAAGACTGTCGTGAAACCCGCCGTGCGCCCCGCGCTGCTGCTGGCGTTCGCCATCGCAGCGGTGGTGCTGCCGCTGCAGGCGAATGCCGGTCGCTCGTGCGAGCAGGTCAAGCCGACGCCAGCGCTGATCGTCAAGGGCATGCAGCTGGCCGAGCGCACCTCGCAGCAGCTCGATGCGAGCGGCGCGCGCGCGGTCATCCTGGCGCGCGCCGGGCAGGACCTGAGCAAGTACGGCCTGCGTTATTCGCACCTGGGCATCGCCTACAAGACCGACGAGGGTCCGTGGCGCGTGGTGCACAAGCTCAACCACTGCGGCACCGCGGTGGCCGCGGTCTACCGGCAGGGGCTGGGCGAGTTCTTCCTCGATGACCTTTGGCGCTACGAGGCCGCGTGGTCGGTGCCCACGCCCGCGGTGCAGGCACAACTGCTGGCCGCGGTGCGCGAGCCCGATGCGCGCCTCGTGCGGCTGAACGTGGCGCCCTACAGCATCGTGAGCTACGCCTGGGGCCAGAAGTACCAGCAGTCGAACCAGTGGGCGCTCGAAACCTTGGCCGCCGCGATGGAACCCGCCACCATCGGCACCCGCGCGCAGGCGCAGGCCTGGCTGCAGTTCAAGGGCTACGAGCCGACCACGCTGACCCTCGGTCCGCTGACTCGCTTGGGCGGGCGCGTGGGCTCGGCCAACATCGCGTTCGACGACCATCCGAACGAGAAGCGGTTTTCGGACCGCATCGAGACCGTGACCGTCGACTCGGTGTTCAGCTGGCTGCCGCGCGCGGGCCTGGGCGCGCCGCCGGTCACACTCAAGCTCTGAGCCAAGAGACACAACGAAGAAAAGAAAGAACGAAGGAAAGACCATGAGCAAATCCCTGCGCCTGTCCGAGAAGTGGTTCCGCCGCGGCCTCTGGCTGGTGGCGTTCGTGTTCGCGAGCTTCCTGATCGGGCTGGGCAGCACGATCGTGGGCGACCTGCCGCAGGTCGAGCGCGTGCGCGTGCTCGACGACTTCATCGACAAGCCGGCGGCCGAGCCGCTGCGCGCCACCATCAAGGCGTCTGAAAAGGCCGAGGAGCAGGCCGCGCGCGACCTCGACCAGGCGCAGCTGCAGCTCAACACGGCGCAGCAGGCCAGCGCCAACGCGCGCGAGACCTTCGGCAACTGGATCGCCACGCGCCGCGCCACCGCGCAGCCCGACCAGGACACCGAGCTCATCGCGCGCACCAAGGCGCTCGACGCCTTCAAGCAGAAGGAAGACGCGGCGCAGCGCAAGGCCAACGCGCAGCGCCAGATTGCGCTCGATGCGCGCCAGGCCGAGCAGCGTGCACGCGAGGCGTTGAGCGTGCTGGAGCACGCCGCGCAAGAGCGCCTGGACGCCGAATACCGCCGTATCGAACTGCGCGTGTTCGCCTACCGGCTCGCGCTGACCCTGCCGCTGCTGCTGGTGGCCGGCTGGCTGTTCGTGAAGAAGCGCAAGAGCACCTACTGGCCCTTCGTGTGGGGCTTCATCTTCTTCGCGTTCTTTGCCTTCTTCGTCGAGCTGGTGCCTTACCTGCCGAGCTACGGCGGCTATGTGCGCTACGTGGTGGGCATCGTGCTCACGGTGTTGGTGGGGCGCTACGCGATCATTGCGCTCAACCGCTACCTGGCGCGCCAGAAGCTCGCCGAGCAGCAGCCCGACCAGGTGCGCCGCGAAGAGCTGAGCTACGACGTCGCGCTGGCACGCCTGGGCAAGAGCGTGTGCCCCGGCTGCGAGCGACCGGTCGACCTGAAGAACAACGAGATCGACTTCTGCCCGCACTGCGGCATCGGCCTGTTCGACCACTGCGGCCACTGCAGCACGCGCAAGAGCGCGTTCTCCAAGTTCTGCCATGCCTGCGGAACCGCCGCGACCGCAACGCAGGCGCCGCACACACCTGTGACCGGCACTGCGCAATCGTTCACGCCGGGCGCGCCGGTTCAGCCGGCCACGTAGCGAAAGCGCCGCACGGTCGTGCTACAACCCCGGGCTGCGGCACGCAACGCCGTGCCGCGGGTTTTCCCATTCACATTGACGGAGCACACCCATGAGCATTTTCGGCAAGATTTTTTCCAAGATTTTCCCGTCGGCCAACGCCGCTGAAGTCGTCGCCGCACCGCCGGCGGCTGCACCCGGCGCGCCGGCCGCTGTCGCACCGCCGCCTGCGATCCCGCTGGGCGACGTGCCCGCCGTCCTGGACGCGATGCCTGGTGCCGCCGGCCTGAACTGGCGCACCTCGATCGTCGACCTGCTCAAGTTGCTGGGCCTGGACAGCAGCCTCGCCGCGCGCAAGGAACTGGCCAGCGAAATCCTCTACAGCGACGGCGAACCGGGTTCGGCCGAATGGAACATCGGCCTGCACAAGCAGGTGATGACCCGCATCGCCGCCAATGGCGGCACGCTGCCTGCCGAACTGCGCGACTGATCGGTCCCGCTACCCACGCAGCAAAAAGCCCGGCATGCAGTCTGTGTAAATAGTCTGCTGGCCGCTTAGATCGAGATGCCCCGCGAGAGCGGGGCATTTTTCATTGGGCGAGCGATTGCCCCAAGGGCCTCAGCCCCGCAGCGCCTGGAGGGCGCTCCCTTCATGTTGAACACCCGCTTCAGGTTGTAGGCCATCACAGCCAGGCTGAACTCCGCACGCGCTCCGCTCGTGTGCCTCATCAGCAATCGCGCATTGCCCAGAATGAGGTACTTGATGCTGGCGAAGGGGTGTTCCACCGTCTGGCGCCTGAGCGCCATCATCCAGGGCTGAGCGGCCAGCCGGCTCGCATTGGCCTCAAGCGCCTCTTCGTGCAGGTGGCGCGAGACGAAGCGCTGGCGCGCCGTGGTGCATTTTGGTTTTTGCTCACAGTCGGCGCAGTCGCTCGGCTGCGCTGCATAGACCACCATCTTGTCCTTGCGCGAGAGCTGCTTGCGCTTTAGGGCACTGCCCGCCGGGCAGGTGAAGCTGTCGCTGGCCGGGTCATAAACGAAGGCGCTGCGCTGGTACAGGTTGCCGCCGCCCTGGTGGTTCACCGAACGCTCGCCCGCCACGTAGCTGGTGATGCCCTGGGCGTCCAAGGCTGCAATGTGCTCCCCATTGGCATAGCCCGCATCGGCCACCACCGTGCAGGGCTGCTGCAGCACCCGGCTGGCCGCCTCGGCCATGGGCTGCAACTGGCGCTGATCGTTCACCTCGCAGACCACCTCGTGCGCCACGATCAGGTGACTTTGCGTCTCCACCGCCGTTTGCAGGTTGTAGCCCGGCTGGCTGTTCAGGCTGCGCATCGGGCGGGCCTCGGGCTCACCGCACACGACGGTGCTCGCGTCGCTGCGCAGGAGTTGCTGGGCTTGGTTGGCGATGGCTCGCCCCTGGGCCTTCAGTCGTTCCAAGGCCGCGCGCACTTCATCGGGCGTACCAGGACCATCGCCGGGCCCATCACCGCCCTGGTCATCCTCGCCGTCCCGGCTGTCCAGCAACCGCAGATAAGCCGCGATCTCCTGCGCATTGCGCTGTGCCTGTGCGGCCAGCTCACGCTGGCCCACCACCGCCTTGCGCGAGGCCACTGCCTGCACCTTGGAGCCATCAATGGCCACTGTCGATCCGCGGATCACCCGGCTGGCCCGCGCGAACTGCACGAAGGCCGCACAACTGGCCACCAGGGCCGCCGTGTTCTGGCGCCTGAACTCGGCGATGGTCTTGTGATCCGGGGCTAGGAGTCCGCGCGGCAGAAGTTTTTCTGCGCCGCTGTGACCCCACGTTGAGTTGTGCGCGCCTCGCAAGCACTCGCGCGGCGCGTTGGCTGTTCTCGAACGACCACAAGGGGCGCCTACTCGGCCTGCCGCAGGCGAGCGGCGCGCGGATTCACCCCCGGCCACGGGCCTCATCTGGCCATCAATGCGCTCATGCGCCGCAGGTTCAGCGCCAGACACACGAGCTTGAACTCGGCCTGGACCTTCTTCAATCCCCGCAGGCTGAACTGCCTGAAGCCCAGCACGCTCTTGATCCACCCGTTGGGCGCCTCCACGATCCACTTCCTCTTGCGGTAGGCCGCCTGGCCTTGGGGCGTCTTCAGCCTGGCATCCATCGCTGCGGTGCGCGGGTATTGTTCGGCGTCGATGTCCAGCGCCTGCTTGCCCTCTCGGCCCAGCGCCACGATCAGCTCGCTCGGGCTGTCCTTGAGCTGCTCGAACACGGCCTGCGAGCGGAAGCCCGCATCCGCCAGCACCTGTAGTGCATCCTCGCCCAGGTTGGCCTTCACCGCGGCCAACAGCACCGGCAGGCGGTCGCTGTCGGCCGCGTTGTTGCCAAGCTCTGCGGCCACCACGATCTGTGCCGCTTCATCCACCGCCGTGTGAGCGTTGTAGCCGTAGTCGTAGCCCCCGCCTGAGCGCTTCATGATCCGACTGTCCGTGTCGGTGAAGCTCTCCTGGGCGCTGTCCTTGGGAACCCCGAAGTCGCGCTTGTAGCGCCCGCCCTTGGGCTTGCCGTCCTTGTCGCGGGTTTGCGTTCGTCGTCGGCGCTGCGCCCGCGGGCCGCATCGGCCTCGCGCTGGCGCTGCTCCAGGCGCAGCTTGGCCTCGGTGATCGCCTTGAGCCGGTCCTCGCGGCGCTTGATCTCCCCGGGAACGTCCAGGTCGGGTTCGTTCTTCTCCAGATCGTCGGCGGCACGCGCTCGGTTGAGCAGGCCGTCGATCTGCGCCTTGAGCTCGCCCTCGGCCTTGACCATGCGGTCATAGCTCATGGCCTTGTGGCGGCTCGCATTCGCCTTGAGCTTGGTGCCGTCCACCGCCACCGTGCCCAGCTTGACCAGGCCGCACTCGCGCGCCAGGCGCACCACCTGCACGAACAGCGCCGCCAGCTCCTGCAGGTGCAGCGCCCGGAAGTCCGAGAGCGTGCGGTGCGCCGGGTAGTTCTCTGCCGCCAGCACCCGCAGGGCCACATCTTCGTGCAGCTTGGCCGCCAGCTTGCGCGAGCTGAAGGTGCCGGTGGCGTAACCGTAGATCAGCACCTTGACCATCATGGCCGGGTGGAACGGCTGGTTGCGCGGCCCGCCCTTGGCATACCGGGCGTGGAAGGCGCTCAGATCCAGGCTGTCCACGCTGTCGCTGATGAAGTACGCCAGATGCCCTTCGGGCAGCCAGTCTTGAAGGGCGTCGGGAAGCAGTCTTTGCTGCTGCGGTTCATAGGGCAGGTAGCTCACGGGCATGCGCCAAATCTATCAAGCCTTCGCGCACTCGTCACGCCTTCTGCCGCGCACGCTCCTAGGCGCCCCAGCAGCCACATGCACTCCACGTTGCGGTGGCACTCGCGCTCCAGGGCCCGCGAGGAACGGATCGCGCTCAGGTAGCCCCAGATGTACAGCCGCAGCAGATCGCCCGGGTCGTAAGGCGGTGTTCCCAGTCGCTGCGCCTGCGCCTTGGCAAAGCCCAGTGCCTTCAGGTCCAGTGCCTGCACCCAGGCATCCACCACTCGAACCAGCGCGTTCTGGTCCACGAGCTCATCGAGCATCAGTGGGAACAACGTTGCCTGTCCCCGTGCCTGTCCGTATCGATGTCCCATTGGTCAGCCTCCAATGAAAAATGCCCCTCAGACAAACGCCTGAAGGGCACTTCTCGCGGACTCAGCGATGACTATTTACACAGACTGCATGCCGGGCTTTTTCTTTGGGGCGACAGTTAGTTGAAGCGCTTCAGGTCCAGCCTGCGTCCACCACGTAGTCCTGCGCGGTGCACATGCGCGAATCGTCGGCCGCAAGAAACAGCGCCATCGCCGCGATGTCTTCCGCCATCACGCGGCCCGGCAGGCACTGCGCCGCATCGATCTCGGCGCCCGACTCGGGCTTCACCCACAGCTGGATCTGCCGCTCGGTCATCACCCAGCCCGGCACGATCGAGTTGACGCGGATGTTCGCCTTGCCCAGGTCGCGCGCCAGCGAGCGCGTGAGGCCGCGCGCGGCGGCCTTGCAGGCCTGGTACACGGGGTAGCCCTTGCCTTTGATCATCCAGCTGATCGAGCCGAAGTTGACGATCGAGCCGCCGCCCAGCGCGCGCATGTCGTCGGCCACCGCCTGCGCGGCAAAGAACTGGTGCTTGAAGTTGACGGCCACGAGGCGGTCGAAGTCGTCGCTCGTCACGTCGGCCAGTTCGTGGCGCCGGTCGTTGGCTGCGTTGTTCAGCAGCACCGACACCGGCCCGAAGCGCTGGCGCACCGCGTCGATGGCGGCGGCGAGCGCGGCCGTGTCGGTCACGTCGCAGGGCACGAACAGCGCGGGGTCTGCGCCTTGCAGCTGCGCGGCAAGCGCGCCGCCGGCGGCGGTGTCGAGGTCGCAGAAGCCGACCTTGGCGCCCTGTGCATGAAAGGCCCGCACCAGCGATTCACCGATGCCGCTGGCGCCGCCCGAGATGAACACGGTGCGGCCGGCCAGCGAAGGGTAGCGGGCGGTGTAGACAGAAGCAGAAGCAGCGGCGGATGTCATGGCCGCAAGCCTACCCCAACACCGCCGCGCCGGTTGTCAGACGCCGCGTGCGCGGTCGGCCTTGAACTGCGCGCGGAACGCCGTGAAGGTGCCCGCGTCGAGCGCCGCGCGAATCTCCGTCATCAGGTTCAGGTAGTAGTGCAGGTTGTGGATGGTGCACAGCATCGGCCCGAGCATTTCGCCGCAGCGGTCGAGGTGGTGCAGGTAGGCGCGGCTGAAGCCTTCGCGTCCGCCGTCGTTCCAGCTCACGCCCGAGGTGCCCGCGCACGCATGGCAGGTGCAGCTCGGGTCGACCGGCTGCGGGTCGCTCTTGTGGCGCGCATTGCGCATCTTCAGGTCGCCGAAGCGCGTGAACATCGTGCCGTTGCGCGCATTGCGCGTGGGCATCACGCAGTCGAACATGTCGACGCCGTCGGCCACGCCCTGCACCAGGTCTTCGGGCGTGCCCACGCCCATGAGGTAGCGCGGCTTGTTCGCGGGCAGCCGGTGCGGCGTGTGGCCCATGATGTGCAGCATCTCTTCCTTGGGCTCGCCGACGCTCACGCCGCCGATGGCGTAGCCGGGGAAGTCCATGTCGACCAGCGCGGCCAGCGACTCTTCGCGCAGGTTCTCGAACATGCCGCCCTGCACGATGCCGAACAGCGCGTTGGGGTTTTCGAGCCGCGTGAATTCGCTCTGGCAGCGCTTGGCCCAGCGCAGGCTCAGCTCCATCGAGATGCGGGCCTCGGCCTCGGTCGTGATGTGGCCCTTGGTGTCGTAGGGCGTGCACTCGTCGAACTGCATCACGATGTCGCTGTTCAGGATGGTCTGGATCTGCATCGAGACCTCGGGCGTGAGGAACAGCTTGTCGCCGTTGACGGGCGACGCGAACTTCACGCCCTCTTCGCTGATCTTGCGCATCGCACCCAGCGACCACACCTGGAAGCCGCCCGAGTCGGTGAGGATGGGCTTGTTCCACTTCTCGAACTGGTGCAGCCCGCCGAAGCTCGCCATCACGTCCAGCCCCGGACGCATCCACAGGTGGAAGGTGTTGCCCAGGATGATCTGCGCGCCCATCTCTTCGAGGCTGCGCGGCATCACGCCCTTGACGGTGCCGTAGGTGCCCACGGGCATGAAGATCGGCGTCTGGACCTTGCCGTGGTTGAGCGTGAGCGTGGCGCGGCGCGCGTGGCTGTCGGGGTCGGTCTTGAGGAGTTCGAAGTTCAGCATGGTCGTCTTCAATCTTTTTGTCGTGCCAGCAGCATGGCGTCGCCGTAGCTGAAGAAGCGGTATTGATGGGCAATGGCGTGGGCATACAGCGCCATCACGCGCTCGTACCCCGCGAAGGCCGAGACCAGCATCATCAGCGTGCTCTTCGGCAAATGGAAGTTGGTCACCAGCACGTCGACGTGTTCGAAGGCGAAGCCCGGCGTGATGAAGATGCGCGTGTCGCCCGTGGCCTCGCCGCTCTTGGCCCACGACTCGAGCGTGCGCACCGTGGTCGTTCCTACGGCAACGACGCGCCCGCCGCGTGCCTTGCATTCGGCGATGGCGCGCTGCGTGGCCTCGGGCACTTCGTAGCGCTCGGCGTGCATCGTGTGCTCGGCGATGTTCTCGGTCTTCACGGGCTGGAAGGTGCCGGCGCCCACATGCAGCGTGACGCTGGCGCGCTGCACGCCGCGCGCTTCGAGTTCGGCCAGCAGGCCTTCGTCGAAATGCAGCGCGGCCGTGGGCGCGGCCACGGCGCCAGGCACGCGTGCGAACACGGTCTGGTAACGGCTCTCGTCGTCGGCCGAGTCGGTGTGCGTGATGTAGGGCGGCAGCGGCACGTGGCCGCAGCGCTGCATCAGCGCATACGGGTCTTCGCCGGCGTCGCTCTCGAAGCCGAAGCGGAACAGCGCACCGTCTTCCTCGGGCCAGCGGCCCAGCAGCGTGGCGCGAAAGCCGCCGACCATCTCGAGCGTGGTGCCGATGGGCGGCTTCTTGCTGACCTTCATGTGCGCGACCACCTCGTGGCCCTGCAGCACGCGCTCGACCAGCAGCTCGAGCTTGCCGCCGGTCGGCTTCTCGCCGAACAGGCGCGCCTTGACCACGCGCGTGTCGTTGAAGACCAGCAGGTCGCCCGCGCGCAGCAGCGAGGGCAGTGCCTTGAAGATGCGGTCGACCGGGGCGTCGCCGGTGCCGTCGAGCAGACGGGAGGCGGTGCGTTCGATGGCCGGGTGTTGGGCCACCAGCTCGGGCGGCAGATGGAAATCGAAATCGGAAAGTGTGAAGGCGCGCATGGTGCTTGAGGGCCGGACGGGCCCGTGCCAAGGAGGCATGGGAAAGAGAAAAAGGCGGAGAGCGGCGATTGTCCCATGGCCCGGAATCACAGCGCCGCGTGAGGGTCGGCCGGGGGTTGCCGAGGCAGAATCGACGCATGGTCGATTCTTCCGTCGCGCGTGTCACGCCAGCCCCTGCCCCTCCTTCCGAAGGCGAGCTCTTCAAGAAGATCCTGGGCGGCGCCTGGATGGGGCTGCACCCTGACATCCGCCGGCGCTTCGACAAAAACCCCCTGCCGGGCAAGGCGCTGCACTACCTGGGCGCGCTCAGCGAGCTGCGCTGCTCGCGCTTCGGCAAGCTGCTGGGGCACCTCACGCAGCCGATGATCCAGGGCGCGCTGATCCCGTACAGCGACAGCCACTTCCCGGTCGAGATCCAGGTCTACGCCCGGCCCGACGACCCGGCCATCTACAAGCAGCGCATCTACCGCCTGCACGGCCGCCAACCGATCCAGTTCACCAGCTTCATGCGCGAGAGCGAACGCGGCGAGGTGCTGGAGTACGTGGGCATGGGGCTGGGCATGAAGCTGGTGCTGAGCGTGGAAGCCAACGGCAGCCTGCATTTCCAGAGCGACGGCTATTTCTGGGAGCTGTTCGGCTGGCGCATTCCGCTGCCGGGCCTGTTCACGCCGGGCAAGACTTTTCTCTGGCACCACAACGAGACGCCCGAGCGTTTCAACATCCGCATCGAGATCCGTCACTGCCTCATGGGCACCACCTTCACGCAGGTCGGCGTGTTCGAAGAAGTGCCGGAGCCGCAGGCGGTGTCCGCATGATCGACACGCACCTGCTGGCCCTGCAGCTCATGGCGGCGCAAGGTGCGCTGGGCGCCTTCGACACGCTCTACCACCACGAAGGCACGGAAGCCCTGCCGCGCCGCGGCACGGCGGGGCGCGAGCTGGCGATCCACGCCACGCGCTCGTCGATCTATTGCGCGCTGTTCCTCGGCCTGTCGGCGTGGGCCTGGCACGGCGCATGGGCGTGGGTGCTGCTCGCGGTGTTCGGTGTCGAGATCGTGCTCACGCTGTGGGACTTCGTGGTCGAAGACGGCAGCCGCCTGCTGCCGCCCACCGAACGCGTCACGCACACGGTGCTGGCCATCAACGCCGGTGCGTTCATCGCGCTGCTGGCGATGAGCGCGGTCGGCTGGGCAGACCAACCGACGGCGATGGTGTGGCAGCCGCACGGCTGGCTCAGCGCCTTCCTGGCGCTGTGCGGCGTGGGCGTCGGCATCTCGGGCCTGCGCGACGGCTTCGCGGCGCGCGCCCTGTTCAAGCAGCAGAAGCAGGCGCAGGTACGCGCCGTCGAGGCGCCGGTGCGCTTCGGCACGAAGCCGCAGCAGGTGCTGGTGACGGGCGGCACCGGCTTCATCGGCCAGATCCTCGTGCGCCATCTTCTGGCCGACGGCCACGCGGTGACGGTGTGGACGCGCGACGCGCGCGCCGCTGCCTGGGGCTTCGGCGGCGCGGTGCGCTGCGTGCAGTCGCTCGACCAGATTCCCGCCGCGGACGCCGTCGACGTGGTCGTCAACCTCGCGGGTGCGCGCATCCTCGGCCAGCGCTGGAGCGCGCGGCGCCAGCAGCAGCTGCTGCAAAGCCGCGAAGGCCTGACGCAGCAACTCGTCGCATGGATGGGCACGCGCCCGCGCAAGCCGTGGCTGCTGCTCTCGGGCTCGGCCATCGGCTACTACGGCGTGCAGCCGCAGGGCGACACCACCGAGCTCGCCGAAGACGCATCGCCGCAGCGCATCTTCATGTCGACGCTGTGCCAGCGCTGGGAGCGGGCCGCGCACGCGGCCGTGGCGCACGGCGTTCGCGTGGCCTGCCTGCGCTTCGGCTTCGTGCTGGGCCACCAGGGCTCGCTGCCGCAGTTGCTGATGCCGGTGCAGCTCGGCATGGGCGGGCGCCTGGGCAGCGGGCGGCAGTGGCTGTCGTGGGTGCATGTGCACGATCTGATTCGCGCGATCGCGCATGTGTGGACGGTGACGGAGTCCGCCACCGACCCTGTCGCCGCGCAGGCCTTCAACGTCACCGCGCCGGGCGCGCTGGGCCAGGAGGCCTTCACCCGCGTCGCTGCCAGTGTGTTGCACCGCCCCTGCTGGATGCCCACGCCCGCTGCGCCCGTGAAGTTGCTGCTCGGCGAGCAGGCCGACCTGCTGCTCGAAGGCCAGCGCGTGGTGCCGGCGCAGTTGCTGCGCACCGGCTTCCAGTTCATGTTCCCCGATGCCCGCAGCGCCTTGACGGACCTTTGCCGTCCACGCTAGAAGCCTTGTCCGTGCCCGCCAAGAAAGAACCGACTCCCCCCGCCGCGCCGGCGCAACCGCCCGGCACCGGCCTGAGCCTCGTGCAGCGCGCGCTGCGCAAGCTCGGCCTCGTGCGCGACATCGACTTCGCGCTCTACCTGCCGATGCGCTACGAGGACGAGACCCGCATCGTGCGCCTCGCCGACACGCGTGACGGCGACATGGCGCAGGTCGAGGGCGTGGTCACCGAGTGCGAGGTGGTGTTCCGCCCGCGCCGCCAGCTCATCGCCACCATCGACGACGGCAGCGACACCTGCCAGCTGCGCTTCTTCAACTTCTATCCCTCGCAGCAAAAGCAATTGGCGGTGGGCGCCAAGGTGCGCGTGCGCGGCGAGATGCGCGGCGGTTTCGTGGGGCGGCAGATCATGCACCCGACCGTCAAGGCGGCCGGAACGGTGCTGCCCAATGCGCTCACGCCGGTGTACTCGACCGTGGCCGGGCTCGCGCAGCCGGTGCTGCGGCGCGAGGTGCGCTCAGGCCTGGCGCGCGCGCTGCTCGACGAAACGATTCCGGTGCAGATCGGCCTGCGCGGCGCGTGGGATTTGCGCAGCGCGCTGAGCTTCCTGCACTACCCGACGCCCGACGTGTCGATCGCCGCGCTCGAAGACCACAGCCACCCGGCGTGGCAGCGCATCAAGGCCGAGGAGCTGCTGGCGCAGCAGCTCTCGCAGTTGCAGGCGCGGCTGGAGCGCGCGGCGCAGCGTGCGCCGGTGCTGCCTTCGTCTACCGAACCCGTGGCGAGTTCACTGCACGCACAACTGCTTGCCGTGCTGCCCTTCGGCCTCACCGGTGCGCAGCAGCGCGTGGGCGAGGAGATCACGGCCGACCTGCACCGCCAGATTCCGATGCACCGCCTGCTGCAGGGCGACGTGGGCTCGGGCAAGACCGTGGTCGCGGCGCTGGCGGCGGCGCGTGCCATCGACGCGGGTTTCCAGTGCGCGCTGATGGCGCCCACCGAAATCCTCGCGGCCCAGCACTTCGGCAAGCTGGTCGGCTGGCTCGATCCGCTGCTGGCCGAGCGCGGCCTGCGCGTGGCCTGGCTCACGGGCAGCCAGAAGAAGAAGGAGCGCGACGAGATGTCGGCCGCCGTCGAAAGCGGCGAGGCCGCGCTGGTCATCGGCACGCACGCGGTCATCTCGGAAAAGGTGCGCTTCAAGAAACTCGCGCTGGCCATCATCGACGAGCAGCACCGCTTCGGCGTGGCGCAGCGACTGGCGCTTCGCGGCAAGGCCGGCGGCGACCTCGAGCCGCATCTGCTGATGATGAGCGCCACGCCGATTCCGCGCACGCTCGCGATGAGCTACTACGCCGACCTCGACGTGTCGACGCTCGACGAGCTGCCGCCCGGCCGCACGCCCATCGTCACCAAGCTGGTGGCCGACCACCGGCGCGACGAGGTCATCGACCGCATCCAGGCGCAGATCGCACAGGGCCGGCAGGTCTACTGGGTCTGCCCGCTGATCGAGGAGAGCGAGGCGGTCGACCTGCGCAACGCCACCGAGACGCGCGACGAACTCGCTGGCACGCTGGGCGAGCACATCCACGTCGGCCTGCTGCATTCGCGCATGCCCACCGCCGAGAAGCAGGCGGTGATGGCCGCTTTCACCGCGAACGAAATCCAGGTGCTCGTGAGCACCACGGTGATCGAAGTGGGCGTCGATGTGCCCAACGCCTCGCTCATGGTGATCGAGCATGCCGAGCGCTTCGGCCTCTCGCAGCTGCACCAGCTGCGCGGGCGCGTGGGGCGCGGCGCGGCGGCCTCGGCCTGTGTGCTGCTCTATGCGCCGGGCGACAGCGGGCGCGTGGGCGAAGCGGCGCGTGCGCGCCTCAAGGCCATGGCCGAGACCGGCGACGGTTTCGAGATCGCACGGCGTGACCTGGAGATTCGCGGGCCCGGCGAGTTCCTCGGTGCGCGCCAGTCGGGCGCGCCGCTGCTGCGCTTCGCCGACCTCGCGACCGACACGCTGCTGCTCGACTGGGCGCGCGAGCTCGCGCCGGTGATGCTGCAGAAGCACCCCGAGCTGGCGCAGCGCCACATCGACCGCTGGCTCGGTACCAAGGCCGAGTACCTCAAGGCCTGAGGCCGATCAGGCCGGGCGTCGCGTGAAGGCGAGGATCAGCCCGAAGCCGACCATCATGCTGCCGCTGATGCGGTTGAACCAGCGCATCGCGCGGCTGCCGTTGGCCAGCCGGCGCATGCGCGCGCCGAGCAGCGCATACAGCGCGATCGCGACCAGCTCGAACACCAGGAAGGTCACGCCCAGCAGCAGGTAGCTCGACGCATACGCGCCGGACACCACGAACTGCGGGAAGAAGGCGGTGAACACCAAAATCGCCTTCGGGTTGCCGGCCGCCACGGTGAACTCCTGGCGCACCAGCGCGCGCATCGACGGCGGCGCGGCTTCGTGCGCCTGCACTTCGGCGGTGGGCGCCGGCGCGCGCAGCAGCCGAATGCCGATCCACACGAGGTACGCCGCGCCGATGTACTTGATGACATCGAAGGCCAGCTCCGACGCCACCAGCACCGCGCCCATGCCCAGGCCCGCGATAGCGATCATGACCGCGAAGGCCACGAGCCGGCCGCTCGCCGCGATGACCGCCGGCGACACGCCGTGCTTCGCGCCGTTGGTCACCGACAGCAGGTTGTTGGGGCCGAACGCCATGTTGATGGCGAAGCAGGCGGGGAGGAACAGCAGGTAGGCAGACAGGGTCATGGCGCATCCGGCGGCGGGTGTGGCGGGGGGACCATTATTTCAGCAGTCCGGGGTGGCGCGCCGCTCTGTCTGCGGTGCTCGTTTGCCCCTCACGCGCACCCCACGAATCACCGAGGCGCTGCTGTTCGGCGTTGGCAGGCGCGTCCTTCATCTCGCGGGTTTGCACCAATTTCATGGCGAACATGGTGGGGCATCATTCATTTAATTGTTCAACAAAACATCAATCAAATCTCAACCAAGATCAAATGGTTGAGGCCTAGATGCATGGTCGTGTTGACCAATTTCCGAGGCTCACGGCGACCGGCCGCGAGGCTTTCCTTGTTTGCACACATCACATTCATGGGAGCGATTCGTCATGGCAAGCGATTTTCATCCGAGCCCCTCCGCGGGGGACGACTGCGAAGCGAAGGGCGCGGCGGGCGTCTCGCAGGGCGGCGTCTCCTGGCGTCGGAATGCACTGGGGCTGGGCATCTGCGCGGCGGTACTGGCGGGATGCGGAGGTGGTGGCGGAGGTGGCGGGCCTGACCCGGCCACCGTCGCGGCCATGGCCGCAGCGATCGCCGCTGCCAACGCACCGCCGCCCGCACCGCCACCCACGACGAATCCCCCACCACCCGCGCCGCCGGCGATCCAGGCCAAGTGCGCGATGGACACCGGCGTCGCGGCCTCGTACGAAGAGCAGCGCCTGCCCAACAAGCTCAGCGCCAGCGACGCGGCGAGCTTCTCGCAGCAGCTGCTGCAGGCCAGCGGCTTCGACAAGTTCGGACCGGCGTTCGCGCTCAAGCTGTGCAAGGAGGGCCTTGCCGGCGCGTCGAGCTACGACGCAGCCGTGGCCCTGCTGAAGGCCGAGGGCCAGCAGCTGTGGCAGGCCGCGGTGGACCGGGTGCAGGGCCGCAAGGTCGAGGGCAGCCTGCCGCAGAGCGACGACCGCATGCTGTACTGGGCGCGGCTGACCATGACGCTCGCGCTGCGCCAGTGGAAGCCCGACTTCCCGCTCGACGACGCACAGCGCGCCGCACTGGAGAACGAATTCGAGCGCGCGTCGCGCGGCCAGTACGCGATCGACTTCCCGGAAGGCGCGGGCCACAAGCGCATCCTGGTCAGCGGCTTCGATCCCTTCACGCTGGGCACGCCGGGCGTCCACGACAACCCGAACATCCGCATCGGCAATCCCTCGGGCGCGACCATCCTCTCGCTGGACGGCAACACCGTGGCGCTGGGCGACGGCACCACAGCCGTCATCCGCACCTTCATCCTGCCCGTGAACTACCCGCCCTTCCTGCAGGGCATGCAGGAAGACACGCTGGGGCCGTGGTTCAAGCCCGGGCCCAAGCGCGTGGACGCGTCCATCTCCATGAGCCAGGGCGGCGGTGCCTTCCACCTGGAGCACTTCAACGGCCGCTACCACCTGGCCAGCATTCCGGGCAACGACAACGTCTGGCCCGCCTGCATGGACGGCGACAGGTTTCCGTCGGTGCTCGACTGCGACATCTATCCGCCGGAGCGCTGGCTCGGCTTCCTGCCGCGGCCCTGGGCCAAGGAGGCGCCACCGCAGTTCACGGTGTCGACGCTGCCGTTCCAGGCCATGATCGACGCGAAGACGGGCGAGGGCGTCATCAACCGCGACACCGGCACGCCCGGCGGCTGGGACGTGCTGCGGCGCGACACCTACACCGTGCAGCCGTGCAAAAAAGACGCGCTGGGCCCGCTGGACAACAACTGCGCCAGCCGGGGCGGCGGTGGCAACTACCTCTCCAATGCGAGCGCGTACCGCAACACGCTGCTGCGCGACACCTTCAAGCTGAACATTCCCGCCGGGCACATCCACACGCCGGTCATGACGCGCTTCGGCGCGGGCAGCGACGGCAAGATCACGGATGCAACCTTCGAGGGCTTCCGCGATGCCATCGTGGCCCAGGGCCGCAACCTGGTGATCGCAATGGCGAAGACCCTGTCGGCGCCAGCACCCTGACAACGTTGCATCACAAGAAGGCATGGACATGAAACACCAACTCTTCATCGGCATCGTCGGCCTGGCGCTGTCGGGCGCGGCCCTGGCGCAACCCACCGAGAGCTTCTACCTGATGCGCAACAAGGTCAGCGGCAAGGCCGTCTGCGCGCAGCATCCGATCAGCCCCGACTGGGTGCGCGAGGCCGGCCCGTTCAAGGACCAGGACTGCAAGGTCGCGGACAAGCCCGAGCCCCGGCGCTCCGACCTGCCGGCCAGCCCGCTCGAGCTGGCCCCCAAGAAGAAGGAATAGCCGGCTCGGCCCCTTGGCCGTCGGCGCCACGGCGTGCATGCACTGCACGCCGCGGCTTCGCCTTGCGCATTCGTTTCCTCTCTCTCTCTGTCCCTTTTCCCCCTTTGAACTCCTGGAGCGTTTCCATGCGAAATCCCTACGCGCACGCCGTCGTCACTGCCTTCGCGGGCCTGGCCTTCTCCCTCGGCGCCCACGCCCAGACCAAGTGGGACCTGGCCAATGCCTACCCCGCGACCAACTACCACACCGAGAACATCACGCAGTTCGCCAAAGACGTGGACGCAGCCACCGGCGGCAAGCTGAAGATCACGGTGCACGCGAACGCGTCGCTGTTCAAGGCGCCCGAGATCAAGCGCGCCGTGCAAAGCGGCCAGGCCCAGGCCGGCGAGATCCTGCTGGCCAACTACGCCAACGAGAACCCGATCTACGCACTGGACGGCGTGCCCTTCCTGGCCACCACCTATCCCGAGGCCCGCAAGCTCTACGACGCCTCCAAGCCGGCGATGGACAAGCTGCTCGCAGCCCAAGGCATCAAGGTGCTGTTCGTGGTGCCGTGGGCACCGCAAGGCATCTATTCCAAGAAAGAGGTTGCCTCGGTGGCCGACCTGCGCGGCATCAAGTGGCGCGCCTACAGCCCGGCCACGGCCAAGATCGCTGAACTCATCGGCGCGCAGCCGGTGCAGATCCAGCAGGCCGAGCTCAGCGCCGCCATGGCCACCGGCGTGATCGAGAGCTACATGAGCTCGGGCTCCACCGGCTACGACACCAAGACCTTCGAGCACATCAAGAACTTCTACGACACGCAGGCCTGGATTCCGAAGAATGCGATCCTCGTGAACGCCAAGGCCTTCGATGCGCTCGACGCCGCCGGCAAGGCAGCCGTCACCAAGGCCGCCGCCGACGCCGAAGCGCGCGGCTGGAAGGTCGCGCAGGAGAAGAACGACGAGTACAAGCGCCTCTTGGCCGAGCGCGGCATGAAGATCCACAAGCCCTCGCCCAAGCTGGACACCGATATGCGCCAGGTCGGCGGCATCATGCAGGCCGACTGGCTCAAGGCGGCTGGTGCCGATGGGGCCGCCATCGTCGACACCTATAAAAAGAAGTAAGCCGTGCGCCGCTTCCTCGACCGTCTGTATGACGGTGCAGGCGCTCTCGGTGCGTTCTGCGTTTTCCTGATCTTCGTGCTGATGATCGTGGCGGGCGTGGGCCGCCAGATGAACTGGCACGTGAGCGGGCTCAACGACATCGTCTCCTGGCTGTGCGCGGCTGCAGCCTTCTTTGCGATGGCGCATGCGTTCCGGCATGGTGACTTCGTTCGCGTGACGCTGCTGCTGGACGCGGTGCCGCTGAAAGTGCGGCGTGTGCTCGACGTGGCCTGCCTGCTGATCGCGGCGGTATCGGTCGCCTACCTGACCTACTGGGCCACCAGCTTCACGTACGAAAGCTACGAGTTCGCGGAGATGGCCACAGGGTTGGTGGTCATTCCGATCTGGATTCCGCAGTCCGCCTTCATGATCGGCTGTTGGCTGCTCTTGATCGCCATGCTCGATGAGCTGGTGGGCGTGGTGCGCGGTGAGAAACCGAGCTACCAGCGGGCCATCGAAGAGCGGCACGCAGCCGGCGATTTTTCCTCCGACCTCTGAACGCACGCCATGCTCGAAACACTGCTCATGGGCGCGCTCTTGCTCGCCATCATGCTTCTCTTGCTGGCTGGTGGCGTGTGGATCGCCATGACCCTGGCCATCGTCGGCTGGGTCGGCCAGGCCTTCTTCACCAACACGCTGCCCGGCAAGAACCTGTTCTCGGCCTTCTGGGAAAGCAATGCCAGCTGGGAGTTGGCGGCGCTGCCCCTGTTCATCTGGATGGGCGAGATCCTCTTCAGAACCAAGCTCAGCGAAGAGATGTTCGAGGGCTTGAGGCCGTGGCTCAACCGCGTGCCCGGCCGATTGATGCACACCACCATCCTCGGCTGCGGCGTGTTCGGCTCGGTGTCGGGCTCCTCGGCCGCCACCTGCGCGACCATCGCCAAGGTGGCGCTGCCCGAGCTCAAGCGCCGCGGCTATGACGAGAAGCTGGCCATCGGCTCGCTGGCCACGGCCGGCACGCTGGGCATCCTGATCCCGCCGTCGATCACGATGGTGGTGTATGCCGTGGCGGCCGACGCTTCCATCATCCGCATCTTCCTGGCCGGCTTCCTGCCGGGTTTTTTGCTGATGCTGCTGTTCTCGGGCTACATCGCCTGGTGGAGCCTGCGCCATCCGGACAAGGTGCCGCCGGCCGACCCGCCGACCACCTTCATGCAGAAGATCCGGCTGTCGGGCAACCTCATTCCCTGCGCGCTGCTGATCGTGTTCATCGTCTGGGTGCTGGTGGCCGGCTGGGCCACGGCCACCGAGTGTGCGGCCTTCGGCGTGCTGGGCTCGCTGGCGATTGCGGCCTACGGACGCAGCCTCACCTGGCAGAACTTCAAGGACGGGATCATGGGCGCCACGCGCACCAGCTGCATGATCATGTTCATCCTGGCCGGCGCGGCCTTCCTCACCAAGACCATGGCCTTCACCGGCATCCCGCGCGAGCTGGCCGAGTGGGTCGACAGCATGCACCTGTCGCCCTACGCGCTGATCGGTGCGCTGGTGGTGGTGTACCTGGTGCTGGGCACGGCGCTGGACGGCATCTCGATGATCGTGCTGACCAGCGCGGTGGTGCTGCCGATGATCCAGAAGGCGGGCTTCGACCTGGTCTGGTTCGGCATCTTCGTGGTGCTGCTGGTCGAGATCGCCGAGGTCACGCCGCCGGTGGGCTTCAACCTGTTCGTGCTGCAGAACATGACCGGCAAGGACAGCAACGTGATCGCCAAGGCAGCCATCCCGTTCTTCTTCTGCCTCGTGCTGTGCATCGCGCTGATCACGCTGTTCCCGGGTATCGTCACGATCCTGCCCGATCTGATGATGGGCAAGGAGCGCTAACGCAGCAGCCCGCGCGGCGCAGGCGAATCAGCCGTCGACGCCACTTTCGGGCATCTGCCGCGCATACACCGCGAGCACGATGCGCTCGGAGTGGATGAGGTAGTCGTTCAGCGCCGCCGAGCCTTCGGCGAACTTGCCGGCCTCGATGAGCTCGAGCAGCTTGGTGTTCATGTCCACGTAGGGCGCGTGCAAAAACTCCGGGTCTTTCAGCAGCCCGAAGGCCAGCCGCAGCTCGACCAGGATGTGGGCGAACAGCACGTTGAGCCGCTCGCTGTCGGCCAGCTCCACGATGCCCTTGTGGAACTCCATGTTGGCCGTGCCCACGCCCAGCCAGTCGCCGGCGTCGCGGCATTTCAGCGCCATCTCGACCGCCTCGCGCATGTGCTTCTTGGCGGGGTGGCGCGGGTAGGCCTGCGCCAGCGCCTGGCACTCGATGAGCCGGCGCACGCGGTAGATGTCGATGATCGACGCGATGCTCGGCACCGCCACGAACACGCCGCGGTTGGGCGCGTGCTTGAGCAGGCCTTCCTTGGTCAGCGTGCGGAACACCTCGCGCAGCGTGTTGCGCGAAATCTCCAGGCTGTCGGCCAGCGCGGCCTCCGACAGCCGCTGCCCCGGCGAGAACTCGCCCTTCACGATCTTCTGGCGGATCAGCTCGGCCACGCGGTCGTTGAGCGTGAGCGCACCGGCGGCCGGCGAGGCGGGGGAAGTGGGGGAATCCAGTCGGGTCATGCCGGTCGGTCGGAGGGGAAAAGGGAGGGGCGCAGCGAGCCTGCGTTGTAACAGACAGCCCCCGTGCCACGCCGCGCCGGTGCACCGAAACGCGCCCGTTTCAGGGTTTTCATGGGGGTATGTAGGCACTGTTGTTGGGCACACTACATTAAATTGTTCAACAACTTGTTTGAAATGAGTGATTCATAAGAAATGAATTGCTCATTCATTGGCATGAGGTTTGCATCAATCGACCGCACCGGTGCCCCTGCGCCGGTGTTTTGCATTGCAACGAAAGACCAACCATGACACCTGAAGTCCCCCTGTGGCCGCTGATCGGCGTGGCCGTGATCATTGCGGGGTTCATCCTGCGCTTCAATCCGATGCTGGTCGTGATCGTCACGGCCATCGTGACGGCGTTTGCCGCGGGCTTCAGCCCGATGGCGATCCTCACGGCCATCGGCACCGGCTTCATCAAGACGCGCAACCTGCCGCTGATCATTCTTCTGCCGCTGGCGGTGATCGGCCTGCTGGAGCGCCACGGCCTGCGCCAGCACGCGCAGAACTGGATCAGCCGCATCAAGTCGGCCACCGCCGGCCGCCTGCTGATCGTCTACCTCGCCGCGCGCGAACTCACGGCGGCCATGGGCCTGACCAGCCTGGGCGGCCATCCGCAGATGGTGCGTCCGCTGCTCGCGCCGATGGCCGAAGGCGCCACCGAAGCGCGCTACGGCAAGCTGCCCGATCGCATCCGCCACAAGCTGCGCGCCTACGCTGCGGCCACCGACAACGTGGGCCTGTTCTTCGGCGAAGACATCTTCGTGGCCTTCGGCGCCATCGTGCTCATGACCACCTTCCTGCACGAAGCGGGCATCGACGTGGAGCCGCTGCACATCGCGATGTGGGGCATTCCGACGGCCATTGCCGCTTTCATCATCCACGCCTGGCGCCTGCGCCGGCTCGACCAGGCGCTGGCCCGTGAGCTGGGTGGCGCCGCACAGGCCGACGCCGCCGTTGCCACTGCCGTGCCCGCCAAGGAAGGACGCTGATCATGATTCTCTCGATCCAGCACCTGTACCTTCTGGTCGGCGTCATCCTCGCCATCACGGCCGTGATGACGCTGGCCGACCGCCAGCACCCCAAGCGCTACACCAGCGCGCTCTTCTGGGGCATCTATGCGCTGGTCTTCCTGATCGGCGACAAGCTGCCGCCCGCGCTGGTCGGCGTCGGCGCGATCGGCATGGCCGTCATTGCCGGCCTGCGCGGCGTCGGCGCGGGCAAGCACCGCGAACCCACCCCGGAGCAGTACCAGGCCAGCGCCACGCGCCTGGGCAACAAGCTGTTCATTCCGGCACTGGCGATCCCGCTGGTCACCGTGATCGGCACCGTGGGCATGAGCCACATCAAGCTCGGCGGCACGCTGCTGCTCGACCCCAAGAACACCACGCTGGTGAGCCTGGGCATCGGCTGCGTGGTGGCGCTCGCGTTGGCCTGCTGGTTGACGCGCGAGACGCCCGTGCAGGGCATGCGCGAGTCGCGCCGCCTGACCGACGCGCTCGGCTGGGCCGTGGTGCTGCCGCAGATGCTCGGCATGCTGGGCCTGGTGTTCTCCGACGCCGGCGTGGGCAAGGCGGTGGCGCACATCACCACCAGCTACATCAACATGGACATCCGCTTCGTCGCCGTCGCGGTGTACGTGCTGGGCATGGCCCTCTTCACGATCATCATGGGCAACGGCTTCGCGGCCTTCCCGGTGATGACGGGCGGCGTCGGCGTGCCGGTGCTGGTGGGCGTGTACCACGGCGACCCGGCCGTGATGGCGGCCATCGGCATGTTCTCGGGCTACTGCGGCACGCTCATGACGCCGATGGCGGCCAACTTCAACATCGTGCCCGCGGCCCTGCTGGAGCTGCCCGACAAGAACGCGGTGATCAAGGTGCAGATACCGACCGCGGCCGCGCTGCTGGTGGTCAACATCTTCCTGCTGTACTTCCTGATGTTCCGCTGAGGCACTGCGCATGACGATCGCCGCCACCGATGCGAAGGCACGCCGCGTGCTGCTCGCGGGCTTCGAGCCCTTCGAGAACGACCCGGTCAACCCCGCCTGGGAGATTGCCCGCGCGCTCGACGGCTGGGCCTGCGAAGGCGCCGTGGTGCAGGCGGTGCAACTGCCCTGCGTGTTCGGCCGCGCCATCGACACGCTCGACGCCGCATTGACCGGCTCGCCCCTGCAGCTGGTGCTGTGCATCGGCGCGGCGGGTGGGCGCACCGAAATCTCGATGGAGCGCGCCGCGCTGAACATCGACGACGCGCGCATTCCCGACAACGCCGGACAGCAGCCCATCGACCTGCCCGTGGTCAAGGACGGCCCGGCGGCCTACTTCTCGACGCTGCCGATCAAGGCCATGGTGCGCGACATGCGCGCGGCGGGCCTGCCTGCGGCCGTGTCGAACAGCGCCGGCACCTTCGTGTGCAACCACATCTTCTACGCGCTGATGCACCGGCTCGCGACACGCCCGGCGCTGGCGCACACGCGCGGCGGCTTCGTCCACGTGCCCTACCTGCCCGAGCAGGCGTCCTCGAAGCCCGGCGTGGCGAGCATGGCGCTGGACGCGCAGGTGGAAGCCTTCCGCGTGGCGATTCGCACCGCGCTCACCGTGCGCAACGACGTGCGCGAAACCGCCGGCCGGCTGCATTGACCTGACCCAAGGCGTGCACGCATGCGCGCCGGAGACCTTCGATGAACATCGACTTGAACAGTGACCTCGGCGAGAGCCTCGGCGTCTGGCGCATGGGCGACGACGCCGCCATGCTCGACATCGTCAGCAGCGCCAACGTGGCCTGCGGCTTCCACGCCGGCGATCCCGCGGGCATCCTGCGCACGCTGCGCCAGGCGAAGGAGCGCGGCGTTGCCGTGGGCGCCCACGTGGCCTACCGCGACCTCGTCGGCTTCGGCCGCCGCAACATGGACGTCGACAGCGCCGACCTGCGCGCCGACGTGATCTACCAGATCGGCGCATTGAAGGGCCTGGCCGCCGCAGCCGGCACAGACGTGCGCTACGTGAAGCCGCACGGTGCGCTGTACAACACCATCGCACACGACGAGCGCCAGGCGCGCGACGTCATCGCCGCCCTCCGCGAGATCGACGCCAGCCTGGTCCTTGTCGCGCTCGCGGGCTCGCCGCTCGTGGGTTGGGCCGAGGCGCAGGGCCTGCGCGTGGTGGCCGAGGCCTTTGCCGACCGCGCCTACACGCCGCAAGGCACGCTGGTGTCGCGCCGCGAACCCGGTGCCGTGCTGCACGACGCGAACGACGTGGCCGAGCGCATGCTGCGGTTGGCGAACGAAGGCACCGTCACCGCCATCGACGGCAGCGTGGTGCGCATCCGCGCCGATTCGATTTGTGTGCATGGCGACAGCCCCGGCGCGGTCGAGATGGCGCGCCGCGTGCGCGAGAGGCTCGTGCAGGCCGGCGTGACGATCCGCCCCTTCACCGAGGCAGCGACCGCATGACGACGTCGATGCGCTTTCTGCCCGTCAATCTGAATGCGGTGCTGGTCGAGCTCGACGACCTGGCGCAGACGCTCGCGCTGCTGGCCTCGCTGCGCGCAGAGCCCATCGCCGGCATCGAAGAGCTGGTGCCCGCTGCGCGCACGATCCTCATCACCTTCCGGCCCGCCGTGCTGTCGGCGGCTGCATTGGCCCACGCCGTGCGCCAGCGAAAGCTCGACGCCCGCGAGACGCGCGTCGACAAGCGCATCGAGATTCCCGTGCGCTACGACGGCGACGACATCGCCGAAGTGGCCGGCCTGCTCGGCATCACGCCCGACGAGCTGGTGCGCCGCCACACCGGCAGCGACTACACCGTCGCCTTCACCGGCTTCGCGCCCGGCTTCGCCTACCTGAGCGGCGGCCACCCGAGCCTGAACGTGCCGCGCCGCGCCGTGCCGCGCACCCGCATCCCTGCAGGCGCCGTCGGGCTCGCGGGCAGCTTCAGCGGCGTGTATCCGCAGGCCAGCCCCGGCGGCTGGCAGATCATCGGCGTGACGGACACGCCCATGTGGGATCTGTCGCGCGAGACGCCGGCGCTGCTGCAGCCTGGTGACACGGTGCGCTTTGTCGATGCCACGGCGTTGAAGGTGGCGCTGCCGGTGGTCGCGCAAGTTGTCGCAGCGCCCGCGTCTGCAGCCATCGAAGGCGGCAGCGCCTTCGAGGTCCGCGCCGCTGGCTTGCAGGCGCTGTGGCAGGACGGCGGTCGTCATGGCCAGGCCCGGCAGGGCGTGTCTGCCTCCGGCGCGATGGACCAGCGCTCGCTGCAGGCGGCGAATCGCCTCGTCGGCAATGCGTCGGACATGGCCTGCCTCGAGCTGGCGTATGGCGGCTTCCAGTTCGTCTGCCGCGGCGACGCCGTGATGGCGGTCACCGGCGCCGACGGCCCGCTCACGCTGACCCGCGCCGATGGCGCGCAATGGCCACTGCCGCGCTACCAGCCCGTCGCACTGGCCGATGGCGACGCCGTCACCTTTGGCGAACCGGTCGCCGGCATCCGCAGCTACCTAGCCGTGCGCGGCGGCTTTGCCGTGACGCCCGTGCTCGGCAGCTGTGCAACCGACACGCTGGCCCGCATCGGCCCGCCCGCCGTGGCCGTGGGTGATGTGCTGCCTGTGCGCAGCGTTGCCATCGGCGCCGTCGTCGGTGCCACCGAAGCGCCGCCGTCCGACCTGCCCACCGTGCAGGACGAAGTTGTGCTCGACATCGTGCTCGGCCCGCGCACCGACTGGTTCACTGCCGACGCCGTCGAGCGCCTGTGCAGCCAGCCGTGGGTGGTGACGCCGCAGTCCAACCGCGTCGGCATCCGCCTGAATGCGGAGCAGCCGCTCGTGCGCTCGAACACCGCCGAGCTGCCCAGCGAGGGCACGGCGCGCGGCTCGATCCAGGTGCCGCCCAGCGGCCAGCCTGTGCTGTTCTTGGCCGACCACCCGCTCACTGGCGGTTACCCCGTGATTGCGTCGGTCGCCACTCACCACCTGGACCGTGCGGGGCAGATCCCCGTGAACGCCCACGTCCGCTTCCAACCGATGGCCGGCCAGCATGGCCCCATCGAACTTTGAGATCGAGAGTCCCGCGATGAAAAAAGTCCTGATCGCCAACCGCGGCGAAATCGCCGTGCGCATCGCCCGCGCCTGTGCCGACCACGGCGTGCAGTCGGTCGCCGTCTACGCCGATCCCGACCTGAATGCGCTGCACGTGCGCCGAGCCGACGAGGCCTACGGCCTGGACGGCCACCGCCCCGCCGATACCTACCTGAACATTCCCAAGCTGCTGGCCATCGCGAAGCGCAGCGGCGCCGACGCCGTGCACCCCGGCTACGGTTTCCTTTCGGAAAGCGCGGCCTTCGCGCAGGCGGTGATCGACGCCGGCCTTACGTGGATCGGCCCTTCGCCCTCGGCCATTGCCACGCTCGGCGACAAGGTGCAGGCCCGCAAGCTCGCACTGAAGGTCGGCGCGCCGCTCGTCGCCGGCACCGCCGACCCCGTGAACAACGCCGGCGAGGTGCTCGCTTTTGCCGAACAGCACGGCCTGCCGATCGCCATCAAGGCGGCCTTCGGCGGCGGCGGGCGCGGCATCAAGGTCGCGTGGCGGCTCGACGAAGTCGAAGGCCTGTTCGAATCGGCCGTGCGCGAAGCCATCACCGCCTTCGGCCGCGGCGAGTGCTACGTCGAACAGTTCCTCGACCGCCCGCGCCACGTCGAGGCGCAAGTGATCGCCGACACGCACGGCAACGTCGTCGTGCTTGGCACGCGCGACTGCTCGCTGCAACGTCGCAACCAGAAGCTGGTCGAAGAGGCGCCCGCGCCGTTCCTGAGTGACGTACAGCGCGAACGTATCCACCAATCGGCGCGCGACATCTGCGCGGCCGCCGGCTACACCGGCGCCGGCACCGTCGAGTTCATGCTGAGCGCGAGCGGCGCGATCTCTTTCCTCGAGGTCAACACGCGCCTGCAGGTCGAGCACCCCGTGACCGAGGAAACCACCGGCATCGACCTCGTCATCGAACAGCTGCGCATCGCCGAAGGCCTGCCGCTGTCCATCAAAGAGACGCCCGCCCCGCGCGGCCACTCCTTCGAGTTCCGCATCAACGCCGAAGACGTGGGCCGCGGCTTCCTGCCGACGCCCGGCCCCGTCCACGTGTTCGACGCACCCTCGGGCCCGGGCGTGCGCGTCGACACCGGTGTCGACGCCGGCTCGCAGGTGCCCGGCACCTTCGACTCGCTGATGGCCAAGCTCATCGTCACCGGCGCCACGCGCGCCCAGGCGATCGCACGCGCACGCCGCGCGCTGAAGGAATTCCGCATCGAAGGCCTGGCAACCGTGCTGCCGTTTCACCGCGCGGTGATGGCGCACCCTGACTTCGTGTCGGAAGATGTCTTCAAGGTCCACACACGATGGATCGAGACGGACTTTGCGAACGACGAAGCGGCAGGTGTTCGGCTTGATCCGCTGCCGGATGCATCGCTGCACCGCACGGCCATCGAGATCGACGGGCGGCGCATGTCGCTGGGGTTGCCGGCGGAGTTGTTGCGGGGGTTGGCGTCGGCGGGTGGTGCTGCTGCGGGCGGCTCTATTCCTGGCGTTGCGAATGCACCAGCAGCCGATGCCGCCGCCGTGGCTGCACCGGTGTCGGGCACGTTGCAAGGATGGAAGGTCGCCGATGGCGATGAGGTCGCCGAAGGCGCCGTGATCGCGGTGATGGAGGCGATGAAGATGGAGATGCAGGTCGTCGCGCATCGCGCGGGGCGCATCGCGTTTGCGGCTGCTGCGGGTGGCTATGTGGCGGCTGGGACGGCGATTGCGCGGATCGGGTGAGTGAGGGCGGTCAAGGCTTTGCAGGCGCGGGAGGGGGCCAAGGCTGTAACGCGATCGGCAAAGTTTCCCAAGTTTCTGGAACACGCTCTCCGGGATAGAACTTGTCCCGGCATGCGGGACGCATCAGGCAGTACTGCCGGGGGTTGATGAGTTCAGGATTGGGAAACTGGGGGTGTCCCGGCGCGTACGGAGATGCATAGACCTTGATCTGATCACCAGGCAGGAATGCAACCCAGAAGTGGCCTCCTTGAAAGCCGGTGTACCGAGGGACCTCCACCACCGTGGTGTAGAGCCCCTCGGGCTCCTTGGCGTACAGCAGGTCATTGCGCCACTTGATGGTGACTTCGAGGCCAGGGTGCCAGATCGCTGGCAGGCCAATGGCGGTGGCTGTACTACGCCCACCGGCATAGGTGCCGACATTGCCCGCCCTTTGACCGTTCACGTAGAAGACGCCGATGGGAACGTTTGAATAGTTCAACCCTTCGACCTGCAAACCGATGCTTTCACGCGCGACCTCTGCGGGCGGCGGTTTGTTCTTGGCGTCGCATCCAGCGGTCAGCGTTCCGACACACAGCATCGCCAAGAGCACGAACGCGGCCGGCTTGCGTGAAAGCTGTGCGGTATATCGAGCCTCGTACGCTGCTGCGGTGTGAGTCTTCGTCATGTGGCGCATCTCGCCTCCAGAGAAAATCGCCGCGAGCTTGTCGTCATGGCTTGGCGCTCAACGCCCTGAGTTCAGGTGATTGCCGCATCGCTTCCTGCTTTTCCTGCTCGGTCGGAGGATCGGACAATCGAAACGGTGAATAGACCTCCCAGACCTCCGGCACGCGCTCCTGTGGGTAGTGTTTGCTGTGGCACGCGGGGCGGATCAAGCAGTAATCCCGGGGATTGATCAGCACCCTGTCCGGGAACTTGAGATGACCCGGCCCATAGTTGGAGGCATAGATCTGAATTCGGTCATTGGGCAAGAAGGCCACCCACAAGTTGCCTTGCTGCATGTCTCCGTATCGCGGAACATCTACCACCGTGGTGTAGAGCCCCTCGGGTTCCTTGGCATACAGCAGGTCATTGCGCCACTTCACAGTCACCTTCAAGCCGGGGTGCCAGACGCGGGGAAGTCCGATGCTGGTAGCAACGCTGCTACCACCTGCATACATGCCGACATTGCCAGCCCACTGGTCGTTCACATAGAACACGCCGATGGGAACGCCAGAGTAGTTCAGCCCTCCTACCTGCAATCCGATCTCCTTTTCCTCGGAGCCTGATGACATGACGTCACCGGCATCGCAGCCCGCGGCCAGTGCGCCGAAAAACAGAGAGCCGAAAAGCACGAAAGCCAGCGCCGCCGGACTTCGCGGCAGTCTGGCGGAACATCGAGCTTCGAGTGCTGCAGTGGTGGGGGTTTTCTTCACGTGGCCTCGTGTCGGCTCAGACGAAATCGTCGAGCACTTGTGTCAACGCGCGGCCTGAGTTCACACAAGAACATCAAGGCTTGAACAGTACGGCGATCAAGCCCGAAACGATACAGGGCGTCAGCGTCACGGCTGCCATGTAGGTCTCCAGACGCGCCCCGGTGTCCTTCGCGTCGATGAACAGGTGGCGCGCGCCGAGGTAGAGCAATGCGGTGCCGGCCAGCACGAGCACGAACAGCCAGGCTGCCTTCAAGCGCGGCTTCCACGATGGATGTGGACTTACGCGATGAGCGATGAGGAAGAGCGTGCACGCCAGCGACGGCAAGGTGCCAACCACCAGGACGAGGGCGATCAAGTTCATCTTGATCCGGCGTCACAGCACAGCAATGACGTGGCAGCGAGCTTCAACTCTTGTCGAACACGCGTCGGTAGCGGCCGTGGCCATGCGGCTCGCGACGAGTGCCCGTGCCCACGATCTTCAACGCGATCGTCGCGAGGGTGCCTGCGTTGTCTCGAAGATCGGCGGCATCGGCGTCTGTCATCAATGGGAGCGTTCCAGGTTTTTTTGCATCCATCTCGAACACGCGCCGTTCAAAATTGTTGAGTTCATAAGCGCGGGCGTGGTTGCGGAAGTTTCTTGCGCGACCGGGGTTGCCGTGCTCTTCTGCCTCCTTCAACAATCGATCGTGCGTGGCCTTTTTCTGCTTGATGCCGGCAATGAAGTCTTCTCGGTTCTCATCCGTGATGGGGCCGAGCATCCAGAATCCGCCGTGCGAGTCGTGGACATACTTGTCGAAGAAGTCGTTGGCACTCTGCGGGACATTCTTGGCCTCGGCGACGGCCCGCAGGATGCGCTTTTGAACTTCATCGGCAGTAGGCGGCTGTTCGACAAAGGTGCCGATTCTTGCGTTGAAAACCTGAGTGGGTCGGCTGGCGTCCCGAGCCGCCTTGACGTCTGTAAGCCAGTCGAGTTCCGACTCCCAAAGATCCTGCTGGTCTTGAGGCTTGGATTCCTGAAAGCTTGACATGGCTTCGAATGTCTTTCGATCACTCTTGGATGCGCGCCAACGCCAGTACAGTTCCATGTGATAACGCATCCGGTTTTGGACCGGTTCGCCGCCTTTGGCTACGTTCTGTCTTTCCTCCTCCGTGGTCCAGGCTGCGTAGTCGCTGAAGGCTTTGTCGAGCGCAGGGTTGACCTCAAAATCGGTACTGACTTCGTTTGGCATTTCAGCCTTGCTACGCAATCGAACGCCCGCAGCCAGTGCTTCGAAATACATGTCCATCAAGGGGATCTGCGAGAGCAACGAAGTTCGTCCGCCCATGCCCTTGCCTTGGGATTTCGCCGGATAGCCACCCCCCAGGTCGGAATGGGCGCCCGGATAGACAAACTCCTTGGTGTTCGTCGGATAGACCTTGCCGCCGATGCGTGCAGTCGAAAGCGGAAACGACTGCCGTATTTCATGCGCGGCCACATAGTGAACTGTCTGGTTGACGCCGCGGATGTCCATGGTGCCGTCGGCCCAGTCCTGAAAGCCTTGGCCGACGGGTGCCGAATCGGCCAGCCCGACGGAAGCGACGGTGTCGAAGATGCCCAGGAAGTGAAGCTCCAGCGTTGCTTCGCCGATCGTCATGTTCTCGGCAATCATCTGGACCCATTGGCAAAAGGCACGTGCTTCGGCCGAGCCGCGCGAGAAGCCGAAGACCGACAGGTGCAGCTTGGTCACGCGCGGTCGCTGGTCCTTGATGGCTTTCAGCAGGCGCTCTTGAATGTCCCTGAAGATGCTGACCATCTTGGAGTCGCCCCAGCGCCACCAGGTCTTCAATTGGTTGACGCAGAGCTCCTTCATCTCGTCCGGCTGAACGAGGTCGGACGCATAGTGGGCCCGATGTAATGCGTTGTAGACCTGAATCAGTGCCCAGTGAATGCGCGCCTCACCACCGCTGCCAAAGCGCTTGCCGTCGTCGGATTCCTTGTCCTCGCCGATCTCGGGGAAGTGCGTGCCGACGCCGGGCATGTAGTAGCGAAAATTCTCGACTTCATCGCTCTTGTGCGCATTGAAGAGGCTGACCACGTTCGTGTGACTTCGGTCGCGCGAGTCGCGGATCAGATTGTTGTTGGTGCCGTCGAAAAAAAGACCCACATGAATTTCTTTGGAGCAAGTCAGCGCATCGGCCTTACTCGGATCAGCGCTGGCTGCGCGTTGGCATAGTTCCCGTGCGGTCAGGGTTCGGTCCGCGCGTGAGTGGTCGCCGGGCAGCCCGGGCTGATAGTTCTTGCCACCTGGGTCGTTGTCCCACCAATCGCCCGCGGGCGCAGGCTCTATCGGTCGATAGTCTGAAGTCCACCTGGTGGGCCTGCCCGCTTCCTCTGCCCATAGCAAGATCTGCAGTCCCGTTTCCTTGACGATGCACTCGGCCGTACAAAGTTCGGTGGTCTTGTAGTAGCGGCAGCGCTTGTCATAGGTCTTGGCGTCAAAGCTGATCTCATACCAGCCTTCGCGAAACTCGTTCATGTGTTGCTTCCCCCGAGGATTTTTCAAGGAGTGAATACGTGCTCGCCCTGACTCACCATTTCCAGGTTGGCGGCTTCACCGGATAGTCAGGGCCGGGATAGTCTTTGGCCCGTGCACCTTTGCTGGAGATGACCAATCGGACCTCGCCACCTGCAAGGAAGTGCACATTGAGCGTGCTGCCCGGAATGTCGTACTTATCGATAGGAACGACTTTTTCGTGCCAGCGTGGCGTGATGGCTTCGGGCCGCTTGTCGCCTGGGATCCCGCTCGAGGTTGTCCATTTCACCGTTGCACTGAGGCCGGGGCGCCACTTGGCCGGATAGGAGATACAGCACACAAAACTGCCTCCACCGCCGTAGGGATATGAGTTGCCACCGCCTGCCCCATCCACATAGAACTGGTGGATGTAGTCCTCGGTGTGGTTGTAGGCGCTGATGTTGGCGCTGTAGCTTTCGGCTGCCGGCTTCTTGCTGCTGCAAGCCACCAGTGGCAGCGTCAGCAGTGCCAATGCACAAAGCGTCAGGATCGTTGGGCGTTTCATGGCGTGTGGCCTTTCAATGCGTTCACGTGTTGTTCGTCGGGTTTCCGAAAGTTCTTGCTCGTCTTGACTCACCACTTCCAGCCCGGTGGCTTCACCGGGTAGTCGGGGCCGGGGTAGCCCTTGGCGCCCGAGCCCTTGCTGGAGATGACCAATCGAACATCGCCCTCGGCAAGGAAATGCACGTTGAGCGTGCTGCCTGGGATGTCGTATTTGTCGATCGGGATGACTCTTTCGTGCCACTGCTCAAGAGCTGCTTCTGGTTTCGTATCTGCGGGATTGCCACTCGAAGTCGTCCACTTCACCGTTGCACTGAGACCAGGATGCCATTTGGCCGGATAAGAGATACAGCACACAAAACTGCCGCCACCACCAAAAGGCCTTGAGTTGCCGCCACCGGCCCCGTCCACGTAGAACTGATGGATGTAGTCCTCCGTGTGGTTGTAGGGGCTGAGACTGGCGCTGTAGCTTTCGGCCGCAGGCTTCTTGCTGCTGCAAGCCCCCAACAACGCCAACGCGCAAAGAACCAAGAGAGCAAAGAGCTTCATGAAGCCTTGCCCTCCAACGCCTTCCACAGTTCGTCGCTCCAGCCCTTCATCAGGCTCCACAGGCTGGTACCTTGTGCGACAGCCTTCCATGTGTCCGACAGATCGGGATGTTGGTAGAAGTTGTCGCCACAGGTCAGCGAGAGCACCACGAACTGCAGCCGGTCGGGGTTGCCTGCCACGTGCAGGTGGGTGGCGACCTCGAGCGCGCGATGAAGCCGCTGATGAAACGCTGCCCGGCCGGTCTGCGGCACCAACTGCGACACCGTCTCGAGCAACTGCGCAAAGATGCCGTCGGCTTCCGAGGCATCCAGAAGCGCTGCGAATTGCGTTGCGTCGAGTTCGAGATGATCGCCGGCATCGGCAGCACCTTCGTCCTCAGCAGCGGCAAGCCAGTTGCCGACCGAGGCACCGCTGCGATCGAACCACTGCCACTGCGCAATGGCTTGGGCCACACGCTGTGTCTGAGGCACGGACAGCGCGGCCAGCAGCGTGGGAAGCACGCGCGCATCGCCCATTCGGCAGTGCAGCTTCAGGCCATCGTGTCGCGCCTGGGCAAGGTAGCCGAAGCAGGCCTGCAAATGCGCAGCGGAATGGCCGGAAGCGAGCCAGCTGAATGCAGGCGCCGCCGGGTCGATCGTGGCGAGACGCCGCAGGCCCTCGGCGCGGACCTCGTCGTCTCGTGGCAGTTCCAGCAACTGCGGTCCCTGCGCACCGTAGGCTTCTAGCGGCGTGTTGGCCAGTGCATTGACATGCGACCACCCGTTGCGGCGCAGCACCGATGCCAGGCGCGCCGGGTCCAGCAAGGCTGCATCAACCAGCAGCCAGAGGCCAAAGGATGAGGGGCGGGCGTCGGCCATCGCTTGCACGGCGTGGGCAAGGTGGATGGGCTCGATCGGATCGGTCGCGAATTCCAACGCAACGCTCTCACTGCAAGGCGGAGAAGGGAGCTCCGCTTTGTGCGGCCTTCAGCATGCACTCGATGCAGATGCTCTGCGGGGACAGCGGCAGCCCATACGGCGAGCTTGTCGGCCCCGCCAACTTCCGCTGCACCGAGTGATAGGTGATCTTCCCCGGACATTCAAACGTGATGTCCCCATCCTGCAGCGTGATCGACGCGCCCTGCGCCGTCGCGATGCGGATCTTCTTCTTGGCCGCGAACTCCACCGTCTGGTTGGTGCTGGCGATCTTCAGCGCCTCCTTGGCCTGGATGCGCAGCTCGTCGTGCTGCGCCTGGAAGTCCAGGTCGTCGTTGCCCGCGATGACCGACAGGCCCGCTTCGGCATCCGCCTTCTGCGCCCCGGCCAGCAGGCCGATGGCTTGGCCGCTGTGCACGCGCAGCACGTCAGCCAGCGCCAGGTTGATGTCGCCGCCACTGGCCAGCGTGGCGGTCTCGCCGCTGACGATCTGCAGCTGCTGGCCAGCGACCATCGCCAGCCCGCCGCGTGCGGCCAGTGCGACCACGGCGTCGCTCGTGTGCGGCACCTTGCCTTCACCCGTGGCGACGACCTTGTCTGCTGCATCGGCGTAGGCAGCATCGAGCGCATCGGCGGTCACCATGCCGCTGGCGGTGCGTTCCATCGCTGCGTAGGGGGCGCGTTCCTTGTCCAGTTGCGATTCGTCGGCCTTGTTGGCACCGATGTGGCCCGCCAGCTGCACGGTCTCGTGGGTCTTGGTCGCATCGCTCAGCGCCTGGCCCAGCTGCTGCACCTGCTTGAGCAGCGCCATGCCGGCGGCGAAGTCGCCCACGGGCTCCAGCTTCTGGCCGCCTGCGCCGTGGTACGTGCTCAGCAGTACCCCCTTGCCGCCGCGCAAGGCCGCGTAGCCGTCGGTGCGCAGCTCCAGGCCTTGGCCGCGGAAGCTGCCCCGGAAGTTGTCGGCCTGGTGGATCAGGTGGCCCAGGTTCAGTTGGCTGTGGGCGGTGCTGGCATGCAGCTGCACGCGCAGCTGCTGGTTCGAATCGTCGAACACCAGCTGGCTGAATCCCTCGCCGCCGAACTCCTTGGTCTTGAAGCCACTCAGGGCGGCCGCATTGCGGTGGCCCTTGTCGTCGGCGCTGGCACCGTGCCAGGGTGGGGCATGGCCCGCCGCCAGGTTGGCCTGGGCGCTGGGCGAGGCGTTGCCTGCTTGGGCGAAGACGTCGTTGTCGTTCTCGCTGTTCTCACTGGCGCGCGATGCGCCGCCGGGCGTGGGGGCGATGCCGCCGTCGCCGCGGCCGTTGTACAGCGCCCCGACGATGACGGGCTGGTCCACATCGAGGTCGACGAACTTCACCAGCACTTCCTGGCCGATGCGCGGCAGCCACTGCCAACCCATGCCGGGGCCCGCCTGGCGCTGCGCCACGCGGATCCAGCGGGTGTTGCGGTTGTCGGGGGCGCTGTCACCGTTCTCGCTGGCTCCGTTCTGCCAATGGAAGCGCACGCGCACGTCGCCGCGGTCGTTGCAGTACAGCTCGTCGGCGCCGTTGGGCGAGGTTTCGCCCGAGGGCCCGACCACGATGGCGCTGTGCACGCCGCTGGCTGTGGGCCTGGCGTGCAGGCGTGCGCCGTCGGCTGCGGTCAGTGCGGGGCGCCAGGGGCGCGGGGCGTGCACGCCCGAGAAGCTGTTGGCGTAGCCCTGGGCCTGCGCGGTGGCGAGGTTCTGGGGCTGCGGGTAGATGTCGTCGTTGTCGCTGCGCGTGCCCGTTGCGGCCGACACCAGCCCGAACACATCGGACTCGGCCGTGACTGCCGTACAGGGACTGTCGAACACCAGGTGCTCCGTCAGCTCGCCCAGCTGGGCCGCAATCGACGCCGCCGTGTCCTTGGGCAGGTTGTTGATTCCCACATGCTCGACGGTGTCCAGCAGCAGCGCGGGCTTGGCCTGCAAGCCCAACGCGGGCGCGTCGTCAATCTCGATGCGCGTGCCCGCGCGCAAGGTGCGCACGGTGCTGTGGCCCAGCATCAGGTCGGCGCGGCATTCGGCCGCTTCCATCATCAGGGCCGCATAGCGCTCCAGCGTGCGGTTGGTGTCCCAGCCCCGGCTGCGGTCGTTCAGGCCGAGCACGTCGTCGTACTCCAGGCGCGGGGCGTTCTTGCCGCCAACCGGAAAGCGCGCGGGGGCGCTGCCTGTCAGCTGGCGCTTGCCGTCGACGTTCCAGGCGCTCAGGTGCACCTGGGCCACCGACTGGCGCATGCGCCGCACCAGCGCCTGCACGGCGTCGCTGCGTTCCTGCGAGCTCTTGCGGTGAAAGCGAACGGGCGAGCCGGCATCGGCGGGCTGGGTGTCGTTCGACGAAAAGATGACGAGCTTGTGGCCCATGGGGGCCTTGGCGTCTTCCTCGGTGCGCCAGGCCAGTCCCTCTTCAGCCAGCAGGCGCGAGAAGAAGTCGAAGTCGCTCTCGCGGTACTGGGTGCAGTAGGTGCGAACGGGGGCATCGGCCAGGAAGCCATTCACTTCGGAGGAGAAGGCCCAGCTGCCCGCATCCGCATACGGGGCGAGTACGCGTTCGATGATGTCGGCGACGCTGCGTTGCTGGAAGACCTGGCTGCGGCCTTGCTGAGTGGCCAGCCAGAGCCAGGGCACGAGCGTCAGGCGGTAGCGCGCCAGACCGCCATCGGAGCCAAGCGACTCGACTGCGCGGATCAATCCGGTGCGTCGGCCAAGAGAGCCATCGGCCAGCACGGTGACCAGCGTCAGGGGCTGATCGATCAACGAAGACAACGCCAGGTCCGCGCGCAGGCTCAAACACACGATGCGCAGTTCGAACAGCTGCGACACGGCTTCGCGCTGCACCCAGCCTTCCACGCGCAGAGCGTCGATGCTCTCGCGCACGGTCGACGAAGAAGATGAAGCAGCGCTCGGCGCTTCGAGGCGGTACAGCCGGGCCGTCTGGCTCAGCTCGGCCCACAGGGCGCTGCGGTCAGCGGAAGGCATCGGAAATTCGCTCAGGGTCGGATGCTCAAGGTTTGCAAGGTGCGCCCGGCTTGCAGTCCGCCGTTGCGGCGGTGGCCTGCGCCGACGGTGCGGGGTCGGACGTCTTGCTGCGCTTGAGCAGTGCGGTCAACAGGTCGGTGTCGGGATCGGGTCCCTTCGGCCGCGCCGCCGTTTGCGTGAGGTCGGAGCGCGCGGCGGGCTTCACTGTCTTGCTGGTGTTGGCGGCAGTCTTGACGGGCTTGCCGTTCGCGGCCGTGCGCACGGGCTTCTTCGAGCCCGACGCGATGCGCTCCGGTTTCTTTGCGGCAGTGGCGCTGGTCTTGCTGTCGGCGCCTGCCTTCTTCGCAGGGGAGGCCGCCGCAACACGCGCAGGCTTGGCGGTCGGTGGCACCGCCATGGGCTGCGCACCGATGGCTGCGAACGGCGTGGAGGCCTGTTGTTGCTGCTGCGGTGCCGGCGACGGCGTGCTGTCGCCTTCGATGATGCGCGCGGGCGTGGGCTCCGGTGCAACGGCTGCGACGGGCGTCTCGTGCTTCGGTGGTTCCTTGGCGGCAGGCGCTGCAACCGGCGCAGGCGTCACCGCCGCCACGGTCGTCGCTGCTGCATCCGCGCGCTTCGATTGCAGGTGGTAGGTCGTGGCACCCGCCACGCCGACCAGCACTGCGACCGAAGCCCACACGCCAGGCCGTGCAAAGAAGGAACGCGCGCCGCTCTCGCGGCCACCGAACTGTGCGAGCACCCGTGTGGTTTCGCCTCCGGGTGCGGCGGTCGATGCGGCCGTGGTGGGTGCGTTCGAACCGAGCAGGCTCGGTCGGTCCTTGTGGGCGTCTGACGCGCCCATCATGGATGGGTGGTCCGGCTGGCTGCGGGCATGTGATTTCTCCCCTCGGCTTTATGTGGCGCGATCAACGCGATATCGCAATTGGGATGCAACAAGGCGTTGCGTGCGATGGGTTCAAATTTTGGAGCGACTCATACAATTGAGTGGCTCTCATTGAACACCGTTGATCTTCTTCACTCTCTTTTGTTATTTTGCCTTGATGGTGGCAGCACTTGCCATCTTCTTGTTCCCTTCTTTTCGTGACCGTGTGTTGCGAGCGACGGTCTCCATTTCTACTGCTATTGCATTCTTTTTTATTGGAATAGGACGTCGCCTCGGTTTTGTGTCCGAAGCAAGTTTTCAGTTGATGCGCGACAGCGGCTCAGGAGTGCGTACTTTTGCCGTAAGGCATCGCTACTTGTTGCTGTCGGGCATGGGTCTGCTTATCGTGCCGGTGTTGTTAAGTGTGACTTTCGGAAGTGGCCGCGTTCTCTTCTTCGATGACTGGGCCACCGAAAGCGACCCGAAGATCGAAGCGTTGCTGCAGGGCGAGCAGCTGGTGCCGCCGCAGCCGTTGCCGCCCGAGGTGTTTGCCACTGCAGAGGTCGAGCAGATTCGTCCGCTTACGAAAGAAGGCAGTCGGGACTGGGCTGCTCTCGATGTGGACTTTCGTAATCGTTTGCTGCTGGTCTACAAGATCATGAAAGAAAAGCACGGCTACGACCTCGCATTGCTCGAGGGTTATCGCAGCCCCGAACGACAAGCCAAACTCGCTGCATTGGGCAATACAGTGACCATGGCGAAGGCGAATCAAAGCTATCATCAGTATGGACTTGCGGCAGACAACGCGTTCTATCGCAATGGCAAGCTGGTGATCTCTGAAAAAGATCCATGGGCCATGGAAGGCTATCGCCTCTATGGCGAAGCGGCCGAGTCCGTGGGCTTGGTCTGGGGTGGTCGATGGTCCTTCAGGGACTACGGTCACGTGGAGTACCGCAAGCCGGGATTTAAATTGTCACGCAACTGAATGCCGAGGCGACACCTGTCGCATCGGCACACCACGAGGCAATCAAGGGGGGAGTTCAAATGGGTGAGGATCAACCCGACGCCGACAACGATCGGCCGTGGATCGTTCTGCATGACAAGACCGACCACGGCGGCTTCGTGATCACCGCGTCCGAAAACACAAGCATCGACGACCGGCGCGTGGCGCGCATCGGCGACATGGTGTCGTGCCCACGGCCCGGCCATGGCATCAACCCCATCGTGACAGGCAGCGACTGCGTCACGCTCGACGGCCGGCGCGTGGCGCGCCATGGCGACCGCGCGGCTTGCGGCTGCAGGCTGCTGTCCAGCCAGATCGCTTCCGCGTCCGAATGACGGCGGCGCGTCCTTCTTCGGCTGCAGGCATGGCATGCGGTCGCGCGACCGCGTGCGTGCGCTCGTGACAAAGGCCTCCACGGGGTCCTGATGCTGGCGCGACTGATCAAGCCCGTTCTGCTGGCCTGCGCCGTGTTCATCACGGTGTGGGTGCTCGTGATCGTCTACTGGCAGTACACGGCGCGCATGCCGAGCACGAGCGACATCGTGCTCTACCTCGTGGTGCTGCCGCTGGCGTTGATGCTCTTCTATGTGGTGCTGCGCCGCATCTTCACGGCGGCACCCACTGCTGCGTTGCCCGTGGGTGGCGCGACAGTGGCCGCAGGTGCCGCCGCCTCATCGAATGCCGCGACACCCGACGCATCGCAAGAGCGTCTGCAGATGGCCGTGCTTTCCTTCGCCCTTCGCACACCCCGCGGCAGCGATGCCGACACGGTGGCCACGGCGATCGGGCAGGCACAGACACCCGAGCTGGTGCCCGAACTGCGCGACGGCGAAGGCTTCCCCGTCATCGCGGGCCGTGTCGAAGGCATCGACGAGAACGAACTGCGCGAGCACCTGCGTGAAAGCCTGCAACCCGGCGGCGAATCGTTCGATGTCGATGCGCTGCCCGACGACCGGCTGCGCGCCATCCACCTCATGTCGGATGTGCTGCAAGAGCTGCTGACGTCCGCAGCCGAGGCGATCGCGAACGCCGGCGATGCGCTGTCGGTGCGCGCGCCCGGGCGCTTCGTGTCCAGCGGCGGTGTCATTCCGGGGCCGGCGGCGGCGCCGCAACTGAGCCTCTCGCTGCTGTTGCCAGGCGCATGGAGCGAGAGCGAACGCGTGATCGCCACGCAGTGGGTGCAGCAGCGCGTGCGCGAGGGCGATGCGTCGCAGCGCTGGCATGTCGACTGCTTCAAGAGTGAAGACGGCGTGTCCGCCATGGCGCTGCTCGACCGCATCAGCCTGTCGCTGCATCGCGAGCAGCGGCCCGCACTGTGGATCGCGCTGGCGGCCGACTCCTCGGTGTCCGAGGCAAGCATCGCGCGCTGGGAAGCCGATGGCCTGTTGTACACCGCCACGCGCCGCAAGGGCCGCGTGCCCGGCGAAGCTGCTGCGGGCCTGCTGCTCGTGCGCGCCGACGATGCACTGCTGGCGCCGGCCCAGGCCGTGCGGCTGTCGCGCAGCGCAAGCGGCCAGCGCGATGCGTCGGCCGACACGGCGCGCACGCCCGATGCGAGCCTGCTCGATCTGTTCGCGCAGCGCCTGCTGGCGAGCGCGGCCCTCGAGACCGCCCAGGTCGACTGGGTCGTGAGCGATGCCGACCACCGCACCAGCCGCGTCACCGAGGTGGCCAGCCTCGTGCAGGAGCGCCTGCCCCATGTGCCCTTCGAAAACAACCTGTCCGTCTGCGCCACCCTGGGTCACCTGGGGGCCGCGGCCGACATGAGCGCCGTCGTGCTCGCGTGCCACCTGGCCGCGCGCGAAGTCCGGCATGTGCTCGCCATTTCCGTGCAGGACGCGCACGCCCGAACGGCCTTGCTGGCCGGCCCGGCGAGCCCCGCGTCACCCGCTACTTAAACAGGACCGATTCCAGAAACTTCTATGCGGCGATTTTTCAGTTTCCTGGCCGATCCGCGCACCTTGTCGGTGATCGGCGCCATCGCGCTCGGCGCGTTCCTGCTGCTCGGGGCGCAGACGCTCGAAGTCGGCGCGATCTGGGCCGTCGGCATCTTCGTGGTGCTGCTGTTGTTGTGGCTGCTCGTGTGGTTCGTGCGGCGCATGCGCACGCGCGCGGCCAACCGCAAGCTCGGCGACATGCTCGAGGAGCAGGCCGACGCGGCCGTGCGCGACAGCGACCCCGAGCGCAAGGCCGAGATCGACGAGCTGCGCGGACGCATGGTCGAGGCCGTGAAGACCATCAAGACCTCGAAGATCGGTCAGATGTCGGGCAGCGAGGCGCTGTACGAGCTGCCCTGGTACATGGTCATCGGCAACCCGGCGGCGGGCAAGAGCAGCGCCATCCTGAACTCGGGCCTGCAGTTCCCGTTCGCCGACAAGGGCAACGCGGTGATCCAGGGCATCGGCGGCACGCGCAACTGCGACTGGTTCTTCACCACCGAAGGCATCGTGCTGGACACCGCGGGCCGCTATTCCATTCACCAGGAAGACCGCAAGGAGTGGTTCGGCTTTCTGGACCTGCTCAAGAAGTACCGGCCGAAGGCGCCCATCAACGGCATCATCATCACGGCCAGCATTCCCGAGTTGATCGGCAGCCGGCCCGACTTCGCGATCCAGCTCGCGAAGAACCTGCGCCAGCGCATGCAGGAACTCACGGAGCGGCTCGAGGTGTTCGCGCCGGTCTACGTGATGTTCACCAAGGCCGACCTGATCACCGGCTTTGCAGAATTTTTCGGCGACAGCGACAAGATGGAGCGCGACCGCGTGTGGGGCGCCTCGCTCCCGTACGACGGCGACGAGAAGCAGGACGCCGTGGCGTTGTTCGACAAGCGCTTCGACGAGCTCTACATGGGCCTGAAGGAAATCAGCGTCTCGCACTTCGCGAACCACCGCAGCAGCGACCCGTCGCCCGAGTTGCTGATCTTTCCGCTCGAGTTCGCGGCCATCAAGCCCGCACTGCGGGCCTTCCTGGCCACGCTGTTCGAGAGCAACCCGTTCCAGCACAAGCCGGTGTTCCGCGGCTTCTATTTCACCAGCGCCTTGCAAGAGGGCACGATGCGCAGCCTGTCGACCGAGCGCATCGCCAAGCGCTTCGGGCTCACGCTGAGCAATGCGGCCACCAAGTCGAAGGAAATCTATTCGCAGAACGGGTTCTTCCTGCGCGACCTGTTCTCCAAGGTGATCTTTGCCGACAAGAAGACGGTGCGGCAGTTCTCCAGCCCCGTGAAGGCGCGCGTGCGCTACGTGAGCTTCTTCGCCTTCGTCGCCGTGCTGGGCCTCCTGCTCGGCGGCTGGACCTGGTCGTACCTCGGCAACCGCCAGCTGGTCGAGAACGTGCAGGCCGACCTCGACAAGGTGGTCAAGCTGCAGGCCAGCGACAACGGGCTGCGCACGCGCTTCGAGGCGCTGAACATCCTGCAGGACCGCATCGAGCAGCTCGAGAAATTCCGCAACGACCGGCCGCTCTCGCTGTCGCTGGGCCTGTACCAGGGCAACCAGCTCGAAGACAAGCTCGTGGCCGAGTACTACGGCGGCGTGAAGCAGCTCATGCTCGCGCCGGTGTCGGACAACCTGCAGGCCTTCCTGCGCGACGTCAACGCGCACCCCGACCGCCTGAAGCGCGCTGATGCGGTGGCCGCGCTGACGGGCGGCACGGCGCCCGCGCCGCTGCCGGTCGCCGGTGCTGCGACCACCACGGCACCCGCCGCAGCGCCGGAAGGCGGCGGCCTGTATGCCGGCTCCTCACCGGCCGATGTGCAGGACGCCTACAACGCGCTCAAGACCTACCTCATGCTGTCCGACAAGCGGCAGGTGGAAACGGCCCACCTCACCGACCAGATCTCGCGCTTCTGGCGCGGCTGGCTCGAGAGCAACCGCGGCGACATGCCGCGTGCGGCGGTCATCCGTGACGCCGAACGCATGATCACTTTCTATCTGCGCCGCGTGGGCGACGACAACTGGCCCGCGCTGGCCGACACCAACCTCGCGCTGGTCGAGCAGACGCGCGACAACCTGCGCCGCGTGGTGCGCGGCATGCCGGCGCGCGAACGCGTGTACGCCGAGATCAAGGCGCGCGCCTCGACGCGCTTCGCGCCGATGACCGTGGCACGCATCCTCGGGGCCACGGCGAGCAGTGCCGAGAGCGAAGGCACGCTCGCCGGCAGCGTCGCCATCTCGGGCGCGTTCACGCGCGAGGCCTGGCAGCAGTACGTGGACGACGCGATCCGCGACGCCGCGAACAAGGAAACCTCGAGCAAGGACTGGGTGCTCAACGTCGCCGGCAACGACGACCTGACGCTCGAAGGCAGCCCGGAGCAGATCCGCAAGACGCTGGCCACCATGTACAAGCTGGAGTACGCCAAGGAGTGGCAGCGCTTCCTGCAGGGCATCGCGGTGAAGGACATGGGCAGCTTCGAGCAGGCCGTGGTGGCGATGAACCAGCTCGGCGATCCGCAGAACTCGCCGATCCGCAAGGTCTTCGATACGGTGTACGACCAGACCTCGTGGGACAACCCCTCGCTGGTCAACGCCGGCCTGCAGCAGGCGCGCACCGGGGCCTTCAACTGGTTCAAGCGCCTCTTCAGCCGCGCCACGCCGTCGCAGGTCAACGTGAACGTCGACCTCAACGGTGGCGCCACGGAAATCCCGATGGGCCCGATCGGCCGCGAGTTCGCGGGCGTGGCGCGCCTGGTGGTCGAGCGCGACAACACCTCGCTGCTGCGCGGCTACCTGGGCACGCTGTCGAAGTTGCGCGGGCGCTTCAACCAGATCAAGAACCAGGGCGACCCCGGACCGGGCGCGCGCCAGCTCATGCAGCAGACGCTGGAGGGCAACGGCTCCGAGCTGGCCGACGCGCTCAAGTACGTCGACGAGCAGATGCTCACCGGCATGGACGCCGCGCAACGCCAGGCACTGCGCCCGCTGCTCGTGCGGCCGCTGCTGCAGGCGTACGCGGTGACGGTGCAGCCGACGGCGGTGGAGGTCAACAAGATCTGGAGCGCGCAGGTGCACCAGCCGTTCCAGCAGTCGCTGGCCACCAAGTACCCGTTCTCGGCGAGCGCGAAGATCGAAGCCTCGCCGGCGGAAATCGCGCAGTTCTTCGGACCTGAAGGCGCCATCGGCAAGTTCGTGACGACCACGCTGGGCTCGCTGGTGATCCGCCGCGGCGACCTGCTGTCGCCGCGCGCCTGGGGCGAACAGGGCCTCACGCTGAGCCCCGATTTCGTGAACGGCTTTGCGCAGTGGGTGGCGCCGTTGTCGGGCGGTGCCGCAGCAGGTGCCGGTGGCAGCGCGCAGCCGCAGACGCTGTTCCAGATCCTGCCGCAGCCCGTGTCGGGCCTGACGGAATACATGGTCGAAATCGACGGCCAGCAGCTGCGCTACCGCAACACGCCGCCGCAGTGGTCCAACTTCGTCTGGCCCAACGCACAGGGCACGCCGGGCGCGAAGATCACCGCCGTCACCTTCGACGGGCGCACGGTCGAGCTGATCAACGAGCCGGGTAACTTCGGCCTGGAGCGCCTGCTCAGCACGGCGCAGCGCACCAAGTTGCCCGACGGCAGCTTCGAGCTCACATGGGCGCGCGACAACGCGAGCGTGACCGTCAAGCTGCGCGTGATCCAGAACACGCAGTCGGCCGGCTCGGGCGGCGATTCGCCGCAAGGCAAGGGGCTGCGCGGCACGGTGCTGCCGCCGACGGTCGCAGAGATTGGTGTGCCGCGCGCAGCAGCGGCAGTTCAGGCGCCGGCGCAAGTGCCGGTGCAGGCAGGGGGGGCAGGAAAATGAGCGCGCCACAACAGCTGTGCTACTTCGGCAAGTTGCCCGGTCGCGGCGACTTCGTGAAGGGCCTGTACAACCCGCAGCTCATCAAGGTGTTCGACCACTGGCTGTCGCAGACCATGGAGATGCTGTCGGAAGACCCGCGCTGGAAGCTGATCTACGACAACGCGGCGCCGATGCACTTCGTGTGCCTGGGCTCGCGCAGCCGCGTGGCGATTGCCGGGCACCTGCGCGCCAGCCGCGACGAGTCGTCGCGCCGCTACCCGTTCCTGGCCGCCACCTCGGTGGACGTCGACGAGGCGCTCGACTTCATGCGCGGCGCGCCGATGCTGGTCGGCCCCTACTGGGATCGAATGGCGGTGCAGGTGCAGTCGCTGGCGGCCGGCACCGACCTGGACAGCGAGCTGAAGAAGTTCGAGGCCATCGACCCGGCCATCGAGACCGGCTTCAGGAAGTCGGCCTCGCGCGCCACCTATGCGGCCTTCACGCGCGACACCAGCCTGCTGCGCATCGAGCAGATGCTCAACTTCGACGGCCACAAGGTGTCGCTGCGCCGCGCCATCCTGGCGCTGGGCCTGCTGCTGCAGCCCGTGATGGCCAGCGCGGTGTCGCACCTGGACAAGGGGCTCACGCTGCCGCTGCCGCGCGACCCGGTCGACCGCTCGCTGATTGCCACCTTCTGGCTCGAGATGGTGTCGCAGTTTCTGGCCAAGGCCGACTTCGAGCTGGTGCTGCTGGTCACCGAGATAGACGGCCGCGCGCGGCTGGTGATCGGCTTCAACGGCCTGTCGCCGCGCAGCCTGCAGAGCGTGCTGCATCCGCAGGTCTACACCGAGCACAACATCGACATCGACAACCCGGAGTGGGTCGAGGACACCATCCACAGCAACTACGCGATGTTCAAGCTGGTGAGCTACCTCGACCAGCCGCAGCTGCCGCTGGACATCGTGCTCACCGCCTTTCGCGAAGTCTTCATCGGGGAATGACACGGTCATGAATTGTTCTTTGCGCGTTCTCGTGCTGTCCATGGCCTGCGGGCTCGCGCTCGTGCCGGCCGTGCAGGCCCAGCAACCACAGCAGCAACAACCCGCGGCAGGCGCCACCGCCGCGCGCGTCGAGACCACGGCCGCGGCCGTCGGGAAGGGCGAGCCGGTCGTGGCCGGCGGGCAGGTGCCCGACGAGGCCACGCGCGCCGCCGTCATCGAGGCGCTGCGCCGCATCTACGGCCCCAGCGGCGTGATCGACAAGATCGAGGTGGTGAGCACCGTCAGCATGCCGGCCAACTGGGCCGCCAACGTGCAGCGGCTGATCACGCCTTCGCTCAAGGACATCCACCGCGGCCAGTTCCAGATCGAGGGCACGCAGATGGCGCTGAGCGGCGAGGTCGGCAACGAGGCGCTGCGCCAGAAGATCGTGAGCGACATGGCGAACGCGCTCAACCCGACCTACACCATCAAGAACAGCCTGCGCGTGCCCGTGTCGGAGCAGATCGCGGTCGACCAGGTGCTGGGCAACCGCACCATCGAGTTCGAGCTGGGCAGCGCCACGCTCACGAGCAAGGGCCGCGCCATCCTCGACGAGATGGCGCCCATCCTGCAGAAGCTCACGAACAAGTCGGTGGCGGTGGTGGGGCACACCGACAACGCCGGCAATCGCACGTCGAACCTGGCGCTGAGCCAGTCGCGCGCCGAGTCGGTCAAGGGCTACCTGGTGGGCAAGGGCATCGACCCGATGACGCTCACGACCTCGGGCGTGGGCCCGGACCAGCCGGTGGCGAGCAACGCGACCGACGAGGGGCGTTCGCGCAACCGACGCATCGAGTTCCGCGTCGGACGTTAACGAAAAAGGCCCGCAACGCGGGCCTTTCTTCTGTCGCTCAGCGCGAAGTCAACGCGATTCGTCGTCGCCCTTGGGCAGATCGAGCAGGTCCACCAGCTGGGCCAGCTCCTGCTCGTTCTTGATCACGTTGCGCAGCCAGGCATGCAGCGGCATGTCGGCCCAGCGCGCGGCCTTGTTCGCCATGTAGGCGGCCGGGCTCGAAGGCTCGGTCTGCTCGAAATACGCCGCTACTTCTTTCAGCTGCGCAATGGCCTGCGCACGGCTGTGGATGCCGGGCGGCTGCGCGGCGGGCGCGTGCGCGACCGCGTGGTAGATCGGGGGCGAATGGGGCATGGCGGCGTCGAAGACGGGTTCGATGCGTGAAGGGGCCGTCGGTGCACTGGCGGCCGGTGCAGCAGCGGGCGCCTGTGGCGCCGCGCCGTTGTCGATCGGCACGCCGGCCTCGCGCGCAAAGCGCTCGACGGTCTGGCGGATGGCCGTGGCCGCGTCCTTCGCGGCGCGAAAGCTCGGGCCGTTCGAGGCGGTGCGTTCGTCGAACACGGCCTCGAACTCGGCCAGTGCCTGCTCGCAGGCGTGCACGTCGCGGTGCGTCTTCTGCAAGAACTTCGCGGGCGTGGCGCGGCGCAGGCGGTCGAACTGGTCGAGCGTCACCTTGTTGCGTTGCAGCTCGTCGGCCTGCGCCGGCGTGCGGCGGATGGCCTGGTCGAGCGCCAGCGCGGTCTCCCAGACCAGCGCGCTGTGGCCGGTGCTGCCGTCGCTCACGATGGGCGCGCGCTGCAGCAGCTCGACCGAACGCGAGATCAGCCAGGTGACGGTGCCGATGCGCATCTCGATGTCGCCGCCCTCGGGCTGCGGATGCAGCTCGTCCCAGTACTGGCGGCACAGGTCGGTGAGCAGGCGATAACCGTCGGCCAGCCCCTCGAAGCCGCGCTGGCTGGCCAGTGCATCGGTGAGCCACACGGCCAGCCGCAGGTCTTTGGTGGATGCGCGCAGCAGCTTGTCGCACTCGGCGATCACGAAGGGCCAGTTGGCCTCCTTCAGCTCGATGACCCATTCGCCTTGTTCGAGCGAGGGGTCGTCGTGCTTGCGCGCCTCCTGGATGGCGTCGAACTCGCGCGAGAACAGCATGTCCTCGCCGCAGGGCTGGGCCTCCGAGATCGGGGCCAGCAGGGCCGCGAGGTCGAGGCGGTTCGTCGCGGCCGTCATGGCAACGAGATCGTCAGGTTGGCCTGGCGCGGGCCGAGCTTCACGATGTCCTGGTAGCTCGCGAGCGCGCCCTGCGTGGTGCTGCCCAGGTGCGCCGACAGGCCCACGAAGCCGAGCAGGCCGATGAGCGCGAACAGCGCGGCCACCACCCACTGCGGCGCCTCGCGCTTGAGCGAGTGCGAGATCAGGTCGGGCAGCGGCCAGTGCGGCGCGAACGGCGTGCGCTTGCCGCGCGCGTTGGCAATCTCGTCGCCCACGCGCGCCGTGAGGTAGGCCAGCTTCTCGGTGCCGTCGATGGCGTACTTGCCCTGGAAGCCCAGCAGCAGGCACATGTAGAACACCTCGAGCGTCTGGATGCGCGCGGCACCGTGCGCCCGCTCGACCTCGAGCATGTTGAAGAAGTTCTCGCCCGCCAGTTGGTCGCCGAACAGCGTGAGCTGCAGCGGCCGGCGCTCCCACTCGGAGCGAATCGCGAACTCGGGCGCCGAGAGCACGAACTCGTCGACGGTGGCGCAGAAGGCGTACTTGGCCGCGTGGATCTGCTCGGCCGTGGCGTCGAGCTTGCGCGCGTTGCGCTCGAACTCGCCCAGGTAGTTGCGGATGCCCGTGAGGAACTGCTCGGTGGTCGCGGGCTGCTGTTTCTTCTTCAGCAGGAACAGCATCACGAAGCCGTCGTACAGCAGGTCGAGCAGGCTCGAATCGGCGTCGGGCGCCACGCCCGCGGGCGTGAACGACGCGGGCGGCGCGTCGCCGCCCAGCAGGGAAGGGGCCTTGTTCAGGGTGGTGGTGTTCATACGATCAGGCGGATCAGCCGGTCACGGCGATCAGTTCGAGTTGCATGTCGGGGATGCCGGCCGGCGCGTAGATGGTGACGCTCTGCGCCTGCAGCATGCGGTCGTACAGCTGGCTCTTGCTGTCGATGGAAAAGTAGCAGGCGCCCGCGCGGATCGGAATGGCCGGCGGCACCTGCGGCGCGTAGACGATGCGCACGCCCGGCATGGCCGAGAGCACGAGCTTGTCGACGTCTTCGGGCGCGCCGATCTTGAAGCGCTGCGGCACCACCTCGGCCAGCTCGGCGGCCGGCATGCTGGCGGTGACCGACATGTAGAACACGGTCTTCTCGTCGATCTTTCCGGAGTCGAGGCGCCCCAGGTAGAAGGCGTTGCGCGTCTCGGTGAGCGCAATGGCGAAGTAGCGCGTGGAGATGACGGTGTCCAGCAGGTCGCGCACGATGCGGTCGAGTTCGGCGAAGGCCGGGCCCGGCTTCTCGTGGTCGTACACCGGCAGGTCGTTCAGCGAGTAGGTCTTGGCAAACGTCATCAGCGCGCCGGCCAGGCTCAGCAGTTCCTGGAACAGCCGCTCCGGGTGCAGCGACGGGTGATGGAACAGGTGCGAGAGCGACGCGAACGCCGAGTTGGCCGTGTGCAGCAGCCAGAACGAGGCGATGTCGCCCGAGCGGAACTCGATGATGTTCTTGCTCGGCTCACGGTGAATGCCGTACAGCGAATTGACCTTGGCCTGCAGCACGTCGAGCAGCCGGCGCAGCTGCTGGAACACGGTGGGCGAGGCGTCGATGCTGGTGCACGGCGGCACGAAGCTGCGGTCGATTTCAAAGCCGCCCGCGGCGGTGCGACGGATGCGGATCACGGGGATCGACACAAACTGCTCGCGCGGCTCGGTGTCGGCCAGGAGCTTCACGCTCTTGCGCAAAAACACCACCTCGGCGCTCACGGCGTTGGTGTACAGGTCGAGCGACTGTGTCGCGTCGCTGGTGTAGCGCGCGGCAAAGCCTTCCTCGTTGGGGTCGGTGTAGTTCTTGCCGAGTTCCTTCACCGGGTGCAGCACCAGGTAGAAGGTGATCTCGTTCTGGCCCGGGCTCAGCGTGTCCAGCGAGATGGGCGGCGGCAGCGCATCGGCCTGCGGCGCCGCGTAGGGTTCGCCGTCGGGGAACACCAGCGACAGCTGCGAAGCGCGCAGCATGCCGCTGGCCAGCGCATCGAGGTCGAAGCTGATGGAGCGCACGCCCCAGAAGTACGGATGCAGCGTCTGCGCCGTGGCGCGCAGGCGCGCCTCGTGGTACGCGTCTTGGCGCTGAAAGTGCTGGGGGCGTAGAAACAAGCCCTCTCCCCAGAGGACCTTGGCTGCGTAGCTCACGTCGGATCAACTCCCCACAATTTTTTTTGAATGTATCGCATCGTCGTGTCGACTTGAACGGCCCCGCCGTCGCTGCAGATCAGGCGGGCGAGGGCCGGCAGGTCACCGGTCCCAACAGGTTGAGCGCGCCCGTGGGGGCCGCGCCTTGCGCGTTCTGCTGGCCCACCACCGCGCCTGTCGTGACGGTGAGCGCGCAGGCATGCGCGCCCATCACGATGCCGGTTTTCTCGGCGTCGGCGGCGTTGAACGCGAAGCGCCAGCGCTGGGCATCGGGCGAGTGGAACAGCACCACCACGGCCACCGCGTTGGCGGTGCGCGGAACCATCTCGGTCCAGGTGTATTGCTGGTCGGGAATGAGCGTGATCTCGCGGCTCTCGACGAGGTCGTCGCCCAGCTGCGTCTTGTCGCGCCCCGGCGTGACGAAGGCGTCGAAGGACGACTGGTAGAAGCCCGTCGTTTCCTTCAGCTTGTAGATGCGCATCACCACGGACAGCGGGCGGTTGCGGCCGTCGGCGTTGAGGTTCTTGCCCGCCGCGATCGACATCGTCACCTTGCGCGGCGGTTTCTGCGACTCGGGCAGCTCGGGCTTCTTCAGTCCGCTCGCCTCGAGCGCGATGTTGGCGATCGTGAGCGCCGGCGAGCTGCACCCGCCGAGCATCAACGCGGCCAGCAGCGCGCCAGATGTAATTAATATTTTCATTAAAAGCGAGTCGTAACAATATTTTGATGGACCAAATAGGATTAACCGATTTCGAAAATGACTTTCGATTAGGAAATTAGCATTAATCCGCCCCCGTCATTTGCCATCCACGCGGCTGTAGTATCGTGTATTGTTATTGTCAATGGTCGCAATTTAATGAATGATTGCGGCCTGCTAAAAAGTCAGATCAGGGGGGAATGTGTCGATTCGAAAAATCATGTCGCGCACGATGATTGCCGGTGCCATTGCGAGCACCGTCTTTTTGTCGGCCTGTACCACCACGCCGGACGCGGCCGTTGCCCAGGCCACCGCGGCCTACAACAAGAGCCTCGCCGAGGTCGATGCCAGCGCGGCAGCGGCCACCGGCGACAAGGCGCCCGTCATCCGCCAGTACCAGCAACTCGCCACCGACAACCCGACCCGCGGTGAGCCGTGGTCGCGCATCGCGCAGATCTACTTCAACGAAGGCCGCTACAGCCTGGCCATCTCGGCCGCCGAAGAGTCGCTGCGCCGCGACCCGTCCAGCCGCCAGGCCAAGAGCATCACCGCCGTGGGCGGCCTGCGCCTTGCGGCCCGCTCCATCGAGGACCTGGGCAAGGACAGCAGCCTGAGCGGCGACGCCAACGCCGACGCCTACCGCCTGGCCGCCCTGCTGCGCGAAACCCTGGGCCTGTCGGTCCTGGTGCCCGCCGGCCCCGAAGCCCGGCCGACGCCCACGCGCCGCGCCGCTGCGGCCAACCCGGCGCCTTCGCCGTCGTCTGCCGCGCCGACCCCGGTCGCTGCCGCACGGCCGGCCCCGGCACCGGTCGCCGCGCCGCGCCCGGCACCTGCCGCGCCCGCCCCGCGCGCGGGTGGCGGCAATCCATTTGACGCCCTCAAGTAATTATTTTGTTTTTGAATTGGTTTTTTAAACCAATGTATTAACGAATGGGCGTGCGGTTTCAGAATGGGCCGTACAACTTTTTAATTCGTTTCTCAGTCCTATTGCGAAGGTATTAAAGCTTATGGCGACCAAAAGACAGAGCGTGCAGAAGCGTCTCCAAAAAGTGCGCCCGCCGCGCGTGCAACTCACGTACGACGTGGAACTCGGTGACGCCATCGAGAAAAAGGAATTGCCTTTCGTCGTCGGCGTGATCGCCGATCTGGCGGGCCAGTCCGAGGTGGAGCAGCCCAAGCTCAAGGACCGCAAGTTCGTCAGCATCGACCGCGACAACATGGACGACGTCATGAAGGGCGTGGCCCCGCGTGCCGCCTTCCAGGTGCCGAACAAGCTGGACGGCCGCGGCGGCAGCTTCGGCGTCGACCTCACCTTCAACTCGATGGACGCCTTCTCGCCCGAAGCCGTCGTCGAGCAGATCGAGCCGCTCAAGCGCCTGCTCGACGCGCGCACCAAGCTGGCCGACCTGCGCAACAAGATGGCCGGCAACAGCAAGCTCGAAGACCTGCTGGCCGACGTGCTGAACAACACCGAGCAACTCCAGCGCCTGGGACAAGGCGTTGGCAAGAAGGACGAAAGCTGAACATGACCGCGCAAGCACTATCGGCATCGAGCGGTGCCGCTTCATCGGAAGCCACGGTCGACCTGCTCGACCAGATCGTCGAGAAGAGCAAGGTCGCCAAGTCCGACGTGGAACACACGCGCACCAAGGACCTGATCGGCGAACTCGTGAGCCAGGTCCTCGAGGGCTCGGTGATCGTCTCCGACAACGTGTCGGCCATGATCGACGCCCGCGTGGCCGACCTCGACGCGCTCATCTCCGCGCAGCTCAGCGCCGTGATGCACGCGCCCGAGTTCCAGAAGCTCGAGAGCACGTGGCGCGGCCTGGAGTACCTGGTCAAGGAAACGCCGACCGGCACGATGCTCAAGATCAAGGTCATCAACGCCACCAAGCGCGACCTGATCCGCGACTTCAAGGCCGCCGTCGAGTTCGACCAGAGCGCGATGTTCAAGAAGGTCTACGAAGAAGAGTTCGGCACCTTCGGCGGTGCGCCGTTCGGCGCGCTGGTGGGCGACTTCGACGTCACGCGCCAGCCCGAAGACATGTACTTCCTGGACCAGATGGCGCACGTGGCGGCTGCCGCCCACGCGCCCTTCATCGGCGCGGCCTCGCCCGAGCTGCTGGGCCTGGAGAGCTTCTCCGACCTGGGCAAGCCGCGCGACATGGCCAAGGTGTTCGACACCGTCGAGTACGCCAAGTGGAAGTCGTTCCGCGATTCGGAAGACTCGCGTTACGTCGGCCTCACGCTGCCGCGTTTTCTCGGCCGCCTGCCCTACCACCCGCGTGACGGCACAGTGGTCGACAGCTTCAACTTCGTCGAAGACGTCGACGGCACCGACCACGCCAAGTACCTCTGGTGCAACGCCGCCTGGGCCTTCGCCACGCGCCTCACGGCTGCGTTCGACGACTTCGGCTGGTGCGCCGCGATCCGCGGCGTCGAAGGTGGAGGCCTGGTCGAAGACCTGCCCACGCACACCTTCAAGACCGACGAAGGCGAGATCGCCCTCAAGTGCCCGACCGAGATCGCCATCACCGACCGGCGCGAAAAAGAGCTCAGCGACCTGGGCTTCATTCCGCTTGTGCACTGCAAGAACTCCGACTACGCGGCGTTCTTCGGCGCGCAGTCGCTGCAGAAGGCCAAGAAGTACAACACCGACAGTGCCAACGCCAACGCCGTGTTGTCGGCGCAGCTGCAGTACATCTTCTCGGTGTCGCGTATCGCGCACTACCTCAAGGCCATGATGCGCGACAAGATCGGCAGCTTTGCCTCGGCGCACAACGTCGAACAGTTCCTGAACCGCTGGATCGCGCAGTACGTGCTGCTCGACGACAACGCGACGCAGGAACAGAAAGCCCAATTCCCGCTGCGCGAAGCCGCCATCCAGGTCGGCGAAGTGCCCGGGCGGCCCGGCGTGTACCGCGCGGTCGCGTTCCTGCGCCCGCACTTCCAGCTGGATGAACTGTCTATTTCACTGCGCTTGGTCGCCGATCTGCCGAAGTCAGTGAATAAGTAAGGAGGCAGATCGGGGCGCGCGGCCGAGGGGCCGTGCTTCAACACGTTAACTGTCAGTAATCAATCAAGAAGGGGAAGAAACATGAAAGATATCTACGTCAAGTTCGGCAGCCCGGCCATCAACGGCGAGTCGCAGGACAAGGACCACAAGGACTGGATCGAAGTCAGCTCGTGGCAGCACAGCATCGTGCAACCGCGCTCGGCCACCGCGTCGACCGCCGGCGGCCACACCGCCGAGCGCTGCGAGCACGGCGAGATGATCTTCACGAAGGACATGGACGTCGTCAGCCCGCTGCTGTATCAGCACGCGTCGGGCGGCACCACCTTCGACGAAGTCACGGTGCAGTTCTACCGTGCCGACGGCGAAGGCAAGCGCGTGCAGTACATGGAGATCAAGCTCAAGTACGTGCTGATCGCCAGCGTGAACCCGAAGGTCGTGAGCACCGACGTGGCCAGCGTGCCGAGCGAGACCTTCTCGCTGAAGTACGCCGCCGTGCAGTGGAAGTACACGCAGCAGAAGATCGGCGGCAACCAGGGCGGTAACTCGCAAGGCGCCTGGAGCCTCACGAAGAACGACAAGACCTACTCGGTCTGACACCCGTCGGGCAACGTGGACCGCGGCGCAGGCCGCGGTTTCTTTTTGGCGCCGCGCCCCCGCGCGGCGCCTTGCGTGCCCGCTGTCCGACGCGAGAGACAGGGAGTGACCCATGACAGGATTCGAACCGGGCCTGCTCGACAAGCTGTTCGATGACGACTGGCGCGGTCCGGCTTCGCCGGTGCTGCGCCATTTGTCGCTTGACGAGGTCAAGAACGTGGTCGCACGCGACCTCGAGTCCCTGCTCAACACGCGCATGGTCTTCGACGACGCCAAGCTCGAGGCCTACCCCGAGTGCCGGCGTTCCGTCATGACCTACGGCCTGAGCGATTTCTCGGGCCTGAGTCTGGCCAGCCACTACGACCGTTCGTTCATCTGCCGCTCGCTGGAGCAGGCCATTGCGCGCCACGAGTCGCGCCTGCGCGATGTCTCGGTGTCGCTCGAGGTCGACGGCCAGGCCAGCACCCACATGCTTTATTTTGGAATCACCGCCTTGCTCGTGCTGCCCGAGCTGGCCGAGCCGGTGAACTTCGACGCCATGCTGCAGCCCACGACGCTGCAGTACTCCATCACCCGCGGCACCGGCAAGAGCCGGTACGCCTAGCGCCACGATCCGCGCACACGACGCACACCATGGACGAGTTGCTGCCCTTCTACGAACGCGAGTTGGCCTTCCTGCGCGGCTACTCGCAGGAGTTCGCCAAGGGCTACCCGAAGATCGCCGCGCGCCTGGCCATCTCGGCCGACGCCAGCGAAGACCCGCACGTCGAACGCATGATCCAGTCGTTCGCGCTGCTCACGGCCCGCATCAGCAAGAAGCTCGACGACGACTACCCCGAGCTGACCGAAGCGCTGCTCGAGGTGATGTACCCGCACTACCTGCGGCCCTTTCCGTCGTGCTCCATTGCGCAGTTCGATGCCGGCGGCGCGGCGCTCGCCAAGCTCAGCAAGCCCATCACCATTGCGCGCGGCACCGAACTCACCTCGCAACCGGTGCGCGGCGGCGCCTGCCGTTTTCGCAGCGTGTACGACGTCACGCTGGCAGCAGTGCAGGTGTCGAACGTGGTCTACCACTCGGTGGTCAACGCGCCCGCGCAGGCCTCGCTGCCGCGCAACGCCACGGGCTGCCTGTCGGTCACGCTCGAGGCCACCGGCGAGCAGAAGTCGCTCGGCACCCTGGCCCTCACGCTGGCGCGCCTGCGCACCTTCATCGACGCCGAGCCTTCGCTGGCCACGGCGCTGGCCGACGCCATCTTCCTGAAGACGGCCGCCGTCTTCGTGGAGCCCGAACGCAGCGGCAAGTGGACGCTGGTGCAGGGCGAGGCGCTGCACCCGGTCGGCTTCGAGGAGGCCGACGCGCTCATCGAATTGCCGGCGCGCTCGCACCCGGCCTACCGCTTGCTCAGCGAGTACTTCGCGTTCCCCGAGAAGTTCAACTTCGTCGACATCGACCTGGCGAACGCGCTGCGCCACATCGGCTCGTGCCGCTCGATCACGTTGCACCTGGTGATGACCGACGTGCGCGCCGACTCGCCCACGGCGCGGCTGCTCGAAGGCGTGTCCAGCCGCAATCTGCGGCTGGGCTGCACGCCTGTCATCAACCTCTTCAAGCAGCGCAGCGACCCCATTCGCGTCACGCATGCCGCGGCCGCATACCCGGTGGTGGCCGATGCGCGCCGCGCCTTCGGCTTCGAGGTCTACAGCATCGACTCGGTCAAGCTCGTGAAGCAGACCGCCGAGGGCGACGCGTACATCGAGTTCCGGCCCTTCTATTCGCTGCACCACGGCGAGCATCCGAAGGAGGCCGAGCACTACTGGTTTGCGCGCCGCAACGAACTCGTGGCGCAGCGCAGCCCGGGCTACGAGACCGAGCTCTCGATCGTCGACATCGACTTCCAGCCCTCGCTGCCGCAGACCGAAACGCTGAGCATCGACCTCACCTGCACCAACCGCGACCTGCCGCATTCGCTGGCCTTCGGCCTGCCCGGCGGCGACCTGTTCATCGAGGGCAACTCGGTGGCGCGCTCGATCCGCATGCTGCGCCGCCCGACGCAGACGCTGCGCATGCCGCGCGGCAAGGGCGTGCAGTGGCGGCTGGTGTCGCACCTGTCGCTCAACCATTTGTCGCTGGCCACCAGCGGGTTGCCGGCGTTGAAAGAGATGCTGCGGCTGTACGACCTGGGCCGTTCGGCCGTGTCGGCGCGGCAGATCGAGGCCATCACCGCGATCGAGCAGCAGGCCACCACGCAGTGGTTGCCCGGCAAGCCCTTCGCGACCTTCGTGCGCGGCATCGAGCTCAAGCTCACGGTCGACGAGACCGGCTTCGTGGGCAGCAGCCTGCAGGCCTTTGCCCGCGTGATGGACCATTTCTTCGGTCTCTATGTGCACCTGAACAGCTTCACCCAACTGGTGATTGTTTCGGCGCGCGACAAGGAGGAGCTGGTGCGATGCAAGCCCCGCAGCGGCGAATCGATCCTCCTGTAGCCGAAAGGCTGCTGCGCGAACCCTACCGCTTCGAGTTTTTCCAGGCGGTGCGGTTGATCGAGCTCATGCTGCTCAAGCGGCAGGAGCGCGACGTGCACCAGCGCCTGGTGCCCGGCGAGCGCATGGTGCCGCGCTGGGTGCGCTTTCGCAGCTCCACGAGCCTGAACTTTCCGCCCAGCGAGATCGAGGCGCTGGCGGTGCGCGACGCCGTGGGCGAGCTGATGTCGGGCGCGCAGCTGTGCGAGCCGCCGGCGCCGCATGAGGACGACCACGGCCTGAGCCGCATCGAACTCACGCCCGCGTCGTTCGGCATGCTGGGTGTGTCGGGCGCCTTGCCCATCGTCTACACCGAGATGCTGATGCGCCGCGAGCAGCATCTGCGCGACAGCTCGGCGCGCGCCTTTCTCGACGTGTTCAGCAACCGCGCCGCTGCGCTCTTCTACGCAGCCTGGCGCAAGTACCGCCTGCCGCTGCACTACGAGCACGAGCGCAGCCGCGCCTACCTGCCGGTGCTGCTGTCGATGGCCGGGCTCGAGCACACGGCCCAGCGAGACCCGCTGACCGACGGCACGGGCACCGTGTTCGACGAAACCGTGGCCGGCTACGCCGCCGCCGTGCGTCACCGGCCAATGTCGGCGGCCTACCTGCAGCGCGTGCTGTCCGATTACTTTCGCAGCCACATCCGCATCGAGCAGTTTCTCGGCAAGTGGTACGACATGCCCGTGCAACAGCGTTCCAAGCTGGGCGAGGGCAACGTGAGCCTGGGCCAGAACGCGATGGCCGGCGAACGCATCTGGCAGCGCGACCTGCGCATCCGCCTGTGGATCGGACCGCTCAAGCGCAGCGCGCTGCGCGAGTTCTTTCCGGGCCGCGCGCATGCGAAGGCACTCGAAAAAATGCTGGCGCTGCTCGCCGGCGTGACCTGCGAATACGAAGTGCGCCTGATCCTGGCGCGCGAAGAAGTGGCCGCCGTGCAGCTCAGCGACAGCGGCGGCAGCCACCTCGGCTGGGACAGCTTCATCACCACCTGCGAGGCCGAGAGCGATCGCAGCGACACGCAGTACGAGCTTCAGCCCCTGCAGTGACCTTTCAACGAACACGACCGACAGAAGAACACCACCGCTCATGAGCACCTCGCTGAAGACACTGATCACCAAGCTCAACGCCAGTGCCCGCATGGCCACGCAGCGCGCCGCCAACCTGTGCCTGTCCCACGGCCATTACGAGGTCGACCTGGAGCACCTGTTCCTGGCGCTGCTCGAGCAGACCGACAACGACCTCGCGCGCGTGCTGCACGCCAACCGCATCAGCGCCAGCGCGATCCAGTCGGACCTGGAGCGCGAGATCCAGACCTTCAAGAACGGCAACACGCGCACGCCGGTGTTCTCGCAGCACCTGCAGCAGCTGTTCCAGCAGGCGTGGCTGCTGGCCTCGCTCGACGCCCACGCGGCGCAGATCCGCTCGGGCCACCTGCTGCTCGCGCTGCTCACGCAGCCCGACCTCGCACAGCTCGCGCAGCGCGGCTCGCCGCTGTTCGCGAAGATCCGCCTCGAAGACCTGAAGCACGATTTCGACAAGCTCACCGACGGTTCGAGCGAAGCGGCGGAAGCCGGTGCCTCGGGCGCGGCGGCTGAGGGCGATGCGCAGCAAGCGCCGGCCGACCCGCTGGCCGCGGGCGTGCCCGGCAAGACGCCCGCGCTCGACCAGTTCACCACCAATCTCACGCAGCGCGCGCGCGATGGCGCGCTCGACCCGGTGATCGGCCGCGACACCGAGATCCGCCAGGTCATCGACATCCTGATGCGCCGTCGCCAGAACAACCCCATCCTCACGGGCGAGGCCGGTGTCGGCAAGACGGCCGTGGTCGAAGGGCTGGCACTGCGCATCGCCGCGCAGGACGTGCCCGAGTCGCTGCGCGCCGTGGCGCTGCACACGCTCGACATGGGCCTCTTGCAAGCCGGCGCGAGCGTGAAGGGCGAGTTCGAGAACCGCCTGAAGAACGTGATTGCCGAAGTGAAGAAGAGCCCGCACCCGATCGTGCTGTTCATCGACGAGGCCCACACCATGATCGGCGCGGGCGGCCAGGCCGGGCAGAGCGATGCGGCCAACCTGCTCAAGCCTGCGCTCGCGCGCGGCGAGCTGCGCACCATCGCCGCCACCACCTGGGGCGAGTACAAGAAATACTTCGAGAAGGACGCGGCGCTCGCGCGGCGCTTCCAGGTCGTGAAGGTCGAGGAACCCAGCGAAGCGCTGGCCGCTGCGATGCTGCGCGGCATGGTGCCGCTGATGGAGAAGCACTTCAACATCCGCGTGCTCGACGAAGCCATCACCGAGGCCGTGCGCCTGTCGCACCGCTACATCAGCGGACGGCAGCTGCCCGACAAGGCGGTGAGCGTGCTCGACACCGCGTGCGCGAAAGTGGCGCTGGGGCAGAGCGCGACGCCGGCGCTGATCGAGGAAGCGAATCGCGGCCTCGAACGCATCGAGGCCGAGAGCGCCGCGCTGGTGCGCGACACCGCGGCCGGCGGGCGCCATGAAGCGCGCCTTGCCGAACTGGCGGAACAGAAGAGTGCGCTGCAGGCCGAGCTGGCTGCGAGCCAGCAACGCCTGGCCGAAGAGAACGCGCTGGTCGAACGCATCCGCGCCCTGCGTGCGCAACGCGACGAATCGGCCGCGCAGCCCGATGCCGCACCCGCAGTGGCAGAGAAGGCGCCCGCCCGCGCCGCCAGCCGCAAGAAAACCGCTGCTGCCGCTGACCCCACGCGCGACCAGCTCGATGCCCTGCTCACCGAACTGCGCGCACTGCAAGGCAGCACGCCGATGGTCCCGCTGCAGGTCGACGGCCACGTCGTCGCCGAGATCGTCTCCGCCTGGACCGGCGTGCCGCTGGGCCGCATGGTCAAGGACGAGATCAAGACCGTGCGCGCCCTCGACACCCTGCTCGCCGAGCGCGTGATCGGCCAAGACCACGCGCTGGCCGCCGTGGCCCAGCGCGTGCGCACTGCGAGCGCGCGCCTGGAAGACCCCAACAAGCCGCGCGGCGTGTTCATGTTCGTCGGCCCCTCGGGCGTCGGAAAGACCGAGACCGCGCTCGCGCTGGCCGACATCCTGTACGGCGGCGAGAAGAAGCTCATCACGATCAACATGAGCGAGTACCAGGAGGCGCACAGCGTCTCGGGCCTGAAGGGCTCGCCGCCCGGCTACGTGGGCTATGGCGAAGGCGGCGTGCTCACCGAAGCCGTGCGCCGCCAGCCCTACAGCGTGGTGCTGCTCGACGAGGTCGAGAAGGCGCACCCCGACGTGCTCGAGATGTTCTTCCAGGTGTTCGACAAGGGCATGATGGACGACGCCGAGGGCCGCGAGATCGACTTCCGCAACACGCTGATCATCCTCACCTCGAACATCGGTTCGTCGCAGATCATGCAGGCCTGCCTCAACAAGGCCGACGACGAGCGCCCCGCGCCCGACGCACTGGCCGACGCGCTGCGCCCCGTGCTCATGAAGGCCTTCAAGCCGGCCTTTCTCGGCCGCATGAAGGTGGCGCCGTTCTATCCGATCACCGATGCGGTGCTGGAGCAGATCATTGCGCTCAAGCTCGGGCGCATCCGCGACCGCATCGCGACCAACCACAAGGCCGTGTTCGAGTGGGACGACGCGCTGGTCGAGGCCGTGCTCGCACGCTGCACCGAGGTCGACTCGGGCGCGCGCAACGTCGACCACATCCTCAACGGCACCTTGCTGCCCGAGATTGCCGAGGCCGTGCTCACGCGCATGGCCGACGAGACGCCGCTCGCGAAGATCAAGGCCAGCTGCGGCAAGGGCGGCGAGTTCCGCTACCGGATCACCTAGGCGCGGCAACGGCGCGTGTCCATGGGAGAACAAAAACAATGACGACGACCTTCACATCGGCTTCGCTCAGCGGGCTCTTGCGCGCGGGCACCACGCAGCGCGAGCGCCTGCTGGTGCTGCACACGCCGCTGGGCGAGAACAAGCTGCTGGCGGAACGCCTGGACGGCGTGGAAAGCATCGACAGCGGCGGCTTTCGCTTTGAACTGACCGCGCTGAGCGACGACGCGCACATCGAACTCAAGACCCTCATCGGCCAGGGCGTGCGCCTCGATTTGCAGACCTCACAGAGCCGCACCGAACTGCGCCCCTTCCACGGCCATGTGAGCGAGGCCGAGTGCGTGTCGAGCAACGGCGGCATGGCGCGCTACCGGCTCGTCATCGAACCCTGGATGGCCTTCCTGCGGTATCGCCAGGACAGCTGCCTGTTCCAGCACCAGAACGTGTTCGACATCGTCGATGCCGTGTTCGGGCGCTACCAGAGCCAGGGCCAGCTCGTGCCGCAATGGCGCTGGGAGATCGCGCAGCGCGACATCTACCCCATGCGCGGCATCACCACCCAGTACCAGGAGAGCGACTTCGACTTCGTCGCGCGCCTGCTCGCTGAAGAAGGCCTGTACTACTGGTTCGAACACGTCACCGGCAAAGAGGGCGCACTGGGCAACCACACCCTCGTCATCGCCGACCACGCGGGCGCCTTCCGCGCCAACACACAAGCCACCATCCGCTTTCACCGCGCCGATGCGAGCGAGCGCGAAGACACCATCCAGCAGTGGCGCGGCCACCGCCAGCTGCAGACCAACAGCCTCGCGCAGCACAGCTGGGACTACAAGAGCGTGAGCGCGCGCCCCGTGCAACAGCAAAGCCGCGCCGCGGGCCAGCGCACGCTGCATTGGAGCGACGACCCCGGCGCCTACGGCTGGGAGACCAGTGCACAAGGCGAACGCCTGCTGGCCAATGCCCTGCAGGCGCTGGAGCTGCGCAACAAGCGCTTCGAAGGCCGCAGCGCCGTGCGCACCCTGGCACCCGCCACCACCTTCACCCTGAGCGGGCACGAGCAGCACGACAAGGACAGCGAGCAGGACCGCCGCTTCGCCGTGCTCGCCGTGCGCCACATCGCGCGCAACAACTTCGACGAAGACCTGAAGACCGGCATCGGCGAGCGGCTGGGCCTGCCCGACATCGCCACGGTGTTCGATGCAAAGGTCGACAGCGGCAACGCCGATGCGAAAGCAGACGCCGTCACCCACTACCGCAACGAGTTCACCACCGTGCGCGCGGCCATCCCCTACCGGCCCCTGAGCCTGGACGGCCACGGCCAGCACATCCACCCCAAGCCCAGCGTGCATGGCAGCCAGAGCGCCATCGTCATCGGCGTGGGTGGTGGGGATAGCGGCGGTGCGCCCGTGCACACCGACCGCGACCACCGCATCAAGGTGCAATTCCACTGGCAGCGCGGCAGCGCGTCGAGCGCACGCCAGTCGCGCACCGACGGCCAGGACAACGCCCCCGCCGCCGACCGCCTCGGCGCCTGGGTGCGCGTGGCCGCCAGCGCCGCCGGCGACAACTGGGGCCAGATGAGCCTGCCGCGCGTGGGCCAGGAAGTGCTCGTCGAGTTCCACCACGGCGACATCGACCGTCCCGTGGTCGTCGCCGCGCTGTACAACGGCGCCGGCCAGGTCGACGCCCAACACAACCAGAAGTCAGCAGGCGCCGCCCAGTCCACCGGTAACGCCCCCGCATGGTTCGCCGGGGAAGGCAAGGGCGCCAAGGAACATGCGCACAACGCCGTCTTCAGCGGCATCAAGACCCAGGAACTCAGCGCCAGCCAGAGCGGCGACGGGGGCTACAACCAGCTTGTCTTCGACGACACCCCGGGCCAGGGCAGCACCAGCCTGGCCACCACGCAAGCCAGCAGCCGCCTGCACCTGGGCCACCACAAGCAGCAGGACGACAACGCGCGCGGCAAGGGCCGCGGCCACGGCGCCGAGCTGGCCACCACCGCGCAAGGCGCGATCCGCGCCGGTGCGGGCCTGCTCGTGAGCGCTTATGCCCAGCCGAACGCCAAGGGTGCGTTCATGGCGAGTCGCGAAGCGCAGCAGCAGACCAAGCAGGCCGAAGAACTCGTCACGTCGCTCGCGCAGAGCGCGCAGACGCAGAAGGCGCAGATCAAGGGCGAAGGTGCTCCGAGTGATCTGCCGGCGATTGCCGCGCTGAAGCATGTGGCTGAGGTGCTGGAGGCCAAGCAGGAAGGCGGCGGATCATCGGGCAGCAACGGTGGTTCAAGTGGCGGCGACATCAAGGCCACCGAGGGCGGCCACGGCAGCGTCACCGCGTACAGCGAACCGCACCTGCAGTTCAGCGCGCCGATGGGCATCGGCTTCGTCACGCCCAGGGAAGTGATCGCCGTGAGCGGACAGCACACCGCCATCGTCGCGAGCCAGGATGTCGACCTGCCCGCGCAAGGGCAGATCGCAGTGAGCGTGGCCAAGGGCGTGAGCCTGTACACGGTGGGCGCGAAGGCCGGAGAAGGCGGCGAACCGAACCAGGAGCGCGGCATTGCGCTGCATACGGCCAGCGGCAAGGTGAGCCTGCAGAGCCAGACGGGCGCCACGAAGATCGCGGCGGACAAGAAGGTGACGATTGCCAGCACCGCGAAGGACGTGGCTGTGGAAGCACCCAAGCACGTGCTGCTGACCAGCGCGGGGGCGTACATCAAGCTGGAAGGGTCGAGCATCAAGATCCATGCGCCGGGGAAGGTGACGTTCAGGGGGATGCATGACTTCGTCGGGCCGATGGGGGTCAAGACCAATGAGGCGGTGAAGGCTGGAAATCTGGCCGACTGCGAGTGGAAGAAATGACGAATTCGGATCAAGCACCCGGGCCCGATGCCGACGAACTGCGCGCGCAGCTTCGAGCGAAGTTTTTCCAGTGGCGCGAGGTGTATCCCCACGCTCACATCTATGCGTTGCTCGACCTCAATTGTCCTGTTGCGCCGTACGACGAACTGCATCCCTCGCACCTGAGCCAGCGACCGATGGAGCGGCACATCGAGCCGGTGCACAGGCCCGATCTGGCACATGAAATCGAACTTCTGCCGCAGCTCTTGCAGTTGTACGTGGCTGGTGAGCATGGCTACGCGGACGAGGCGCTGATCGATCTCATGCTGGACAGTGCGGTTGCGCGTTGCCGCAGCGTAAACGGCGCCTATGTGGCAGGCTGGCTGTGCAGTGATGCATCGCCCGCCGCCGTGGCGCGCCACTTGTCCAAGGCGGGGGTGGTGTTCGACAAGAGCCAGGCACGCCAGCGCTATCTGCCCTTTTTCGAACCCTATCGACTGGCCTTGCTGGCAGACGATCCGGCTGCGGCAGGATTCTTGCGGCGCTGGTTGGGGCCGGTCAGGCATTGGGTGCTTGTCGACACGGCGGGGGCTCTCAAGATCGTATCGGCATCGTCGCCAGACGATGCCGAAAGCGCCGTGTCGCTGGGTCTCGAACAGTTCGCGTCGCAGGCGCGCATTGCCACCGCACGCTTTGTCGTGATGGCGCTGACGCGCTCAGGCATCACCATCGCCACGCAGCCTGAGTTGCGCATCGACGCCGCGATACGCAGCGCCACGCACAGCGGCCTCTCCCGCACAGAAGACATCGTCTTCTACGCGCTCAACGTCTTCACGCTGGGTTCCCGATGGGCCGAGCATCCGCAGGCCGCGCAGTTGATTCGTCAGGTGGCCGGTGCGCCCGATGACCAGGTGGGGCTGGCGCAGCTCGTTGCCGCCTTGCCCGACGTTGTGCTCGACGAGATTGCCGCGAGTGCGCACGAGTAGCCATCGCATCAGACAAAAAAACGGGGGAACGCAAGCTCATGGGAACCGAACAAACCAAGGCAAGGACGGCAACGGGCGCACAGACCATTCGCGCGAACGGCCAGGCTGCCGAAGCGTGTGCGTTGGGCGCCGACGGAAAGTGCGCGTTCTGCGGTCGGGTGGGCCTGCCGGTCTTGCCACTGCGCTATGCGGTCACGCCATCGTTCCTGCCCGGTGGGGTGGCCGATCCGACCACATGGGCCAAGCTTGGAACGGGTTTGAAGGGCAAGCCGCCCGAGGGGCTCAAAGGTCATCGCTATGCCTTGCGCACCCTGCGCAAAGGCTTTGTCATGGTCTATTTTGGATCGGGCCTTTGGCATACCTATGCCGTGACCGCGAGCGGGCTGCTTCGCAAGCTGGCAGACCCCGACGACCCCGACTTCAAGACCGACCGTGAAATGACGCCGGCCTGCCTGCGCGAAGGACACAACGTTCCCGCGAGCTTCATCACGATCCCGTTGATTCCGGTGGGTGCAACGCGCGCACTGCCCACCAAGTTCTGGATCGCTTTCAGCGACGTGCCATGGACGCGCCGCGTGCGCCAGAAGTACGAGGGTGCCGGTGCCGCCGGCGCGCGAACCGGGCGCATGCAGGAATTCAGTACAGACCCTCTCGGCAAACAAGCCGATACCGTGGCCGATGCGTTCCAGCTTCACCCGGACGAGGACAGCACGACGAAACGCCTGAACCGCCTGGTTCTTGAATATGCCGAAAACGATGCCCAGGCGCGTTCGCGTACCGAGTACGACGCCATCGACCCCTACGACCCGAAGAAGCGCAACCACATTGAATGGGAGAGTGCGCACGGCGTGAGCATGCGCACCGGTGGGGCGCCGGCGGTGGCCAAGTTTTCCGTCAAGCCGAGCGAGTTCAACGGCCAGCAATTCATGGCCAGCGCCATTGTGCTCAACGATCCCCTGGGCATGGTGCAAGAGCTGAACGTGACGCGACTCAAGGTCATGGACTCTCGCCAGCGCTACCTGAGTGATGTCCGCATTGCAAGGCCGTTGTTGATTTCCCAATCGATCCTGGGTCTGAAGCACCTGATCGGCGAACAAGTCGCTGCGACCTTGCTGGAGGAGGAAACGAGCAAGGGCCTGCCCGACGTGCAGACCGAGAGGCAGGTCTTCGTGGACGATCTGCCGCGCTATGCCCAGACGGTCACCACGACGACCACGCGCAAGGACCGTGTCGATGCCAAGGTGACGAGCCTGTGGTCTTCACTGCAAAAATACTATCGCGAAAAAGAGCGCGATGCCTTCGATACCACGCTGAACGCCACGCTCAAGCGCTTTCAGGACTGGCTCGTGCGCAACGATGCCGACTACGCGTACTGGCTCGCGCAACCCGAATGGGTGCTGCGTCGCCGCGACTTCGACAACGAATCACCTGCGCAGCAGGATGTGTTGATCGAGGCTTTCGCCCTCGCGCTCAGCGGGGGACCCAGCGCAAGCCCTTCTCAGGGCCAGGGGGCGCCGCAGGACAGCCGTGTCTACGAAGTCTGGAAAGACTTCATTGCCAAGAAGCCCACCGACGAGGCCAACCCGATCTACGCGGCCATTTTTGGCGACCAGGAAGGACTGCTCGAGTTCCTTCTGCCCGAAGGGGCCGATCCGACGGAGGACAAGCTGCACAAGGGCAGCAAGCTGTTCAAGGCGGTGAAGAACATCATCGGCACCAAGGAGTTGACCAGCACCACGCTCAAGGGTGTGCGCGAAGAAGGCTTCAGCCTCACGCGCGAAGCGACGGACAAAGTCCCCAATCCGATTCGCGCCCAAGGCGCGGCTGTCCTGGACCGGATTCGCCGCGGCTGGATTCCCAAGGCCACCGGTGCCGTGGCGAACAGCCTGTTCACTGTCGGAAGTGCGCTGTCGCGCATGGCTGCCCATGCGGTCAGCGAGATCGCCCAAGCCACCGTTCTGCGTGCGATTCAGGGCGCGGTGCTCTTGTATGAACGGCGAGAGATCATCCTCGTCACCTCCCGCATCAAAGTGCGCGAGTACCTTGCGTACCTCAACGACGTGGCCTTTCGCGCCTCCGATATGGTTTTCGACGCCGCGGCCAGGGGCGTACGCCGTGTGGCCCAGGCGGGCAAGAATACGGTGCGCTCGATGTCCGTTGCCGGTGTGCTGCGCATCAGCGACAAGAAGACGCGCGACGGCTTCATCGAGGTCATGAGCTGGGCTTTCAACGAGTTGGACGACGTGACGAAAGCGATCGACGCGTTGCCTCCTGCACAAGACGCCGCGCGCTCGGCGCGCCAGGCCGCCCAGGCTGCCACCGCAGCCGAAACCGCTGCGATGGCCACGGTCATGCGCGTACACCCACTGACCATCAGCCCCGGTGCGCAGAAGTTCGTGGATGCGGTGGTAGCGCGCGCGAGCGCCGCGAAGGCCGGGACGGCCAACGTGCTGGAGGCCGTGACACGGGCCAGCCTGAGGTTGAGCAGTACCGGTTCGGGCATCCTGGCCGTGGCCTCGGTGCTGGTTCAAGGGTGGTCGCTCAAGGACAGCTACAACAAGGCGGACAAGACCTTCCTGGGAAACAACGAAGCGCGCGTTCTGCTCGTAGCGGGCGGCACCGCATTCATCGGAGCATTTGCCGAAGCCATTGGCCTGGGGCGAAAGCTGATAGGTGCGACGACATGGGGAACCTCGCTCGGGCGTCTGGGAGGGGCGGTTGGCGGGCTGGCCTCGATCGTGGAGGGAGTGCAGGCCGGGATGGCTTCTCTCAGGACGGCTCGCCGCGGCGATACCGATGCCAGCGTGCTCTATGCGCTTTCAGGTGCCGCGATGGTCGTGGGGGGGGCCGTTGGCATCTATGGCGCGCTCACCGGTGCGGCCCTGCTCGGCCCGATCGGATGGGCGCTGCTCTTGGTCGTGGCCGGCGTGTTCTTGCTGTACTTCGCGATGAAAGCCGAGGACAGCCCGGCCGCCATCTGGCTTGACCGTTGCTATTGGGGCAAGGGGTCGCGCTATGCGAACGCGAAGAACCCGGCCGACCGTCCCTGGACGGACAAGGAAATTGACGACGAGCTGAGCCAGCTCAACGCCATCATCATGGGGCTTGCCGGTGAAACCGGCTTCAACGACGACGGCTGGGGCTTTACCGACCTCCGGTGGGATACGGTCAAGGCCAAGATCACGTTTCCAAACTATGACTCGGCAGACTCGGCTTTCGAGTGGACGCTGCGTGCGGTCAAGGGCCACAAGGCAAAGAGCGTGACGCTTGCAAGCGGAAAGCACAACACGCTCCCGGTCGACCCGGGCGCTGTCGTCCTTGCGGGCCGTGCCGCTCCCCGCCAGAACGACAATATTCAATACTTCCGCAACCTCGTGGGGCCGACCTACAGGCTGGAGGGCAAGAATAAGGACGTTCTTGTCGCCGAGGTCAGCGTGGAGGTGGCGGTGGCGCTCTTTCAGGACATCGAGTTGACGGCCGAGTACGTGCCAGACACCTCAGACCCGCACGGCCGAGCGAGCCTGGTGCTCAACGAAGAAGACTGAGCATGCCCACTGACACAACGCGGTTGCGAGCGCCCCGCATCATTCCCGCCCACCCTCAGTGGGCCCAAGACCTGGCGTTGCGGGATGCACCGCCCTCGGGCAAGGCCGACAGCTGGGACGAGTTGAACCATCTGGACGAGGTCTATCTGGAGTTCTCGATGGCCTCGGATATTCCCAGGGGCTTCATGCTGTGGGGCGGCGTAGCCTGCGTGGCGGTAGGGCTGGGGCTCAGCTATCTTCTGTTCAAGGTGACGACCTGGGAGGGGGTTGCCAACTGGATGGTGGGTTTGTTGATCGTGATGTGGTTTGTGGCCCTCAGCCACGGCATCTTCTTCCTGCGCTTCGACCTGTGCCTGCCCAAGGACCGGCCTGTGCGCTTCAATCGCTCCCAAGGCAAGGTCTACGCCAACAGCTATGTCTGGAATCACAACCCCTTTGGCCGTTGGGGAGGGCGCGTGAAGGTATTCGAATGGTCCACGCTCCAGGCCGAGATCACCAAGCAGATCGGCGCCAGTGGCGAAGTGGTGACGCAGCGCTACGCGCTCGAACTTGTGGCTTGCAAGGCGGGCTCGTTCGAAGCGGTGGATCGATTCCGTCTGCAGCATGGTGCTCAAACGACGCTGGAGTACGAAGAGCAGTGGGAGTTTTTGCGCCGCTACATGAACGAAGGCCTTGTGGGCCTGCCCCTGCAGAACCTGCGCAACCAGAACCCGAGCTTCATCGATTGCCTGTTGTTCGCCATGCCGTGGTTTGCCCCCACAGAGATGGGGCGACGCGCGCGGCAGCGCATGCGTGGCGTCCTCGGCGTGCTGACGATGGTGCTGATGTCGTTGCTGTTTCCTCTGTGGCTGTTGTTCGGCATCGGCAATTTCATTGTGATGCGCCTCGCTCCAGAAGCGAGCTGGCCTGCCGGCGTGGACGAAGCCTCGAAGTCGTCCTCGTGACCACACCACCGTTCCTCGCCCATCGCCTGCGATAGACGCCTGCGTGTTGTCCCTCTGTTCTCTTTTTCCATGAATCGATTCGCTCTACTCGTCGCATCCGTTGTCGCAGTCCTCGTCGCATCGGCGGTGGCCTATCGCGGCTATAGGGTGAACACGAGCACCTCCGATACATCCACCGCGGTATCGAGCGACGAGAGCCGGGCCCAGGGAAGGCTGTTGGCGAAGCTTCGTTTCGATGCACCGTCCTTTGGCGATTGCTCGGTCCATGACGCGTGGCTGGAAAAGTCCTCCACGTTCGTGACGCGCAGCTGGTTCGGAATCCGTCTTGGAAATGAAACCATTCCGACAGCCGCCATTCATGTGGTCCTCAACATGCCCAAAGAGCCGTTCCTGTTTGCGCAAAGCCTGAGCTTCGACGAGACGAACCCGACCGCTTCCGACTTGGGGCTGACAGGCTCGTTCACCCAGACCGTCACGATCAACGCGAAGCGCTACTGGCTGTTCGGATCGAACACCGTGTTTCCGCCGCCTGCGGACATGAAATTCAGCTGTGGCACAGCAAACGCACATGCAACGCTGGCGAACTAGGATTTTTCCGGTCCGCGCGATGTCGATCGGCCAGTCCCTGAACCGACAGGACGGGAAGATCGCGCGCGGCCATGCGTCGAACGAAGACCGGCACGACCGGCACTGACACCAGGGAGGTGGATAACCATGTCATCAGACACATCAAGCAGCGTCATGGCGACCTATGGGGCCGCGCCATGGAAGCTCGAAGGCCTGAACGTCGCACGGCTCTCGGAGCAGGCGCGGCTCATCAAGCTGCAGCTGCCCGCGTCGGCGCCGCAGAACGCCGTCGTCGTCGAGCGCTTCACCGGCGTCGAGGGCCTCAACGAGCTCTTCGAGTTCACCATCGACACCCTTGCCACGTCGAGCGAGTTCGACCCGTTCGCGCTGATCGGCGAAGAGCTGAGCCTGCGCCTGCTGCTGGCCAACGGCAGCTTTCGCACCTGGCACGGCTACCTCACGGCCGTCGACGCGCTGGGCGGTGACGGCGGCCTGGCGCGCTACCGGCTGCACCTGCAACCCTGGCTCGCCGCGCTCGGCCTGCGTCGCGACAGCTTCGTGTACGCCGCCAAGCACGTGCAGGACATCGTCAGCGAAGTGTTCGCCGACCACACGACTGCGAGCTTCAGCTTCGAAGTCACCCAGGAGATGCCCGTGCGGCCCACCTGCGTGCAGTACCGCGAGTCGGACCTGGCCTTCGTGCTGCGCCTGCTCGCGGAAGAAGGCTTGAGCTTTCGCTTCGAACATGAGCAGCAGTCGGCCAATGGCAGCAGCACTGCGAACAACACCACGCCCTCGCATCACCGCCTCGTGATCTTCGATCGCGCGGCGACTCCGCCCGATTGCGCCTTGCCGCAGATTCGCTTTCATCGCGTCGACGCCACCGAATCGACCGACGCCGTCACCGCATGGAGCAGCCGACGCCAGGTGGCCACCAACGCCGTCATGCGCAACGCCTGGGACGCCAGCGTGCTGCAAGCCCCCACCGGGGCCGTGCAGAGCGCGCTGTCGATGGGCGACGTGCCCGTGCTGGAGCACTATGACGGCGCCGGCGCGCAGCGCTACGCCGACAGCGCCACCGCCGCCCGGCGTGCTGAGCAGCAACTCGTGGCCTTCGAATCCCGCATCAAGCGCTATGGCGCGGCAAGCAGCGTGCGACAGCTCGGCGCGGGCGAGCGCTTCACGCTCACGCAGCACGACCGCTACGAGGGGCGCAAATTCCTCGCGCTGCGCGTGCGTCATGAAGCAGCCAACAATTTGGGCGCGCAGGCCGCTCAAGTGCTCGAAGCCGGCGAACTCGAAAAGGGCAGCTACCGCAACAGCTTCGAGGCCCAGCCGGCCGAGGCACAGGTCGTGCCGTTGTGGCGACCCAAGCCCACGGCCCCCGAGGCGATGGTTGCGCTCGTGGTCGGTACCGATGACGACGAGGCGCCGACTGCTGTCCACACGCAGCGCGACCATCGCGTGCAGGTGCGTTTCCATTGGCAGACCCAGCGTGCGGGCCAGCAGCAATCGACGAGCAGCGGACAGGGCAGCCTGGTCGCAGCTGGCCGCCATGCCAGCAATCGCCAGTCGGTCTGGCTGCGTGTGGCTGCACCAGTGGCCGGGCCGAACTGGGGCGCCCACCACCTGCCGCGCGTAGGTTCAGAAGTGCTGGTCTCCTTCATCGAAGGCGACATCGACCGGCCGGTGGTCGCCCAGCAGCTCTACAACGGGCAAGACCTGCCGCCCTGGTCGGCCGGCACCGATTCATCAGCCAACCACGCAGGCGTGCTCTCGGGCTGGCACAGCCGCGCACTCGACGGCAGTGGCTACAACCAGTGGATCGCCGACGACGCGCCCGGCCAGGTGCGCACCCGCCTGGCCAGCTCGCACGCCGCGAGCCAGCTCAACTTGGGTCACCTCAACGCCCAGTCACCCGACGAGAGCAGTCGTGGCGCCTGGCGCGGCAGCGGCGCCGAGCTGCGCTCCGACGCCTGGGTCGCCACGCGCGCCGGTGAGGGCCTGCTGATCTCCACGCTGGCCCAGGAACGCGCGGCGGGCAGCGTGCAGGACACCACCAGCGTGCGCGGCCAACTCGCGGGTGCGTTGCGCGAGGCACAGAAGCTGTCCGATGCGGCCGGCGGCGCCAAGGCGCTGGCATTGAGCGCCACGGCACTGCTGCAGCCGCTCATCGACGATATCGATCCGCAGAAGAACGGGCATTACCCGGGCAGCGTCAACGGGCAGGATGCGCGCGAGCCGAAGGGTGGAGAAGGGGCAGGTTCGCGCGAAGGGCAAGACCCTGTGCCCGCTTTTGCCCGTCCGCTCATGGTGCTAGATGCCGCGATGAGCCTGAACATGGCCACACCCGCCAGCGCCACCGTGTACGCGGGCGAGGCGATCCACTGGACCGCGCAGGCGCAGGCCCACTTGGCCGCAGGTAAGACCGTGGGCTTCGCGGCTGCTAAGTCGGTGGGCCTGTACAGCCATAAGGGCGGCATCCAGGTCATCGCGCAGGACGGGCCCGTGAGCGTGCAGGCGCACACCGACGAACTCGAATGGCTGGCCAAGGAAGGCTTCACGGTCACGAGCAGCAATGACGAGATCCACGTGCTGGCGCAGCAGAAGATCACGCTCAAAGGTGGGCAGACGAGCATCGAGCTGGATGGGATGAACATCACGCTGAAGATGCCTGGGCTGCTGGATGTGAAGGGGACGAGCAAGAGCTTCGTGGGGCCGAAGGGGAATCCGGCGGAGTTGCCGGCTTTGCCGTTAGGACTCTCGGAGTTCAAGCAAGCCATCGAACTCAGCTACCAATACGACGACCTGGAGCCGGTCGAAGGCGCGCCCTACAAGGTCATCTTCAGCGACGGCAGTACGCGCGAGGGCAAGCTCGACAAGCAGGGATTCGCGCGCCTCGAAGGTACACCCAATCTGCCGTACCACGTCGAACTTGGCGAAGACCAGCGGGCATGGAAACCACCGCCGCTGGAGCCTTTTGATCCGCACAAGGAAGTAGAAGACGAGGTCAGGCGCCAGCTCGATGCCGCCCGTCAGAAGCTGGATCCGTCCGCGGGTACCGACGGCGGCAGCGAGGGAGTCACCGCATGAGCGAAGTGCTTGTTCAAAAAAGTGAAAGCGGCTTGCTCGACACGATCGGCAAGTTCTGCATGGACTTGATCCTCGGTGATTTCGAGGAGAACCCCAGCAACGCCGCAATGGTGGTCAACGGGCTGGTCCAGCTGATTCCCATTGCCGGACAGGTGCTGGCGGCGCGCGACGTCTGCGGCATGATCTTCCGCATCTCGCGCATCGGGCCGGCCAAATGCGGCAAGAACGAATGGATGGAACTGGCGATCGCCGCCTTTGGCTGCATTCCGGAGGTCGGCGCACTGTTCAAGACCATCGTCAAACCGCTGTGGCGAGGCAGCGCGGCCCTCAAGGGCTCGGTGCGCGGACAGGCTTTCATCAGCGCGATGCTGGGCAAGTCCAAGGGCGCCGCCATCACGTTCATCAAGACCTTCAACTGGGCCGGACACACGCAGGCGGCGATCCAGCAGGTCGACCAGGGGCTGACGCTGTGCGACCAGTTCCTGGCCTACCTCGAGCAAGAGCATTGGTGGGAGCCTGCCGCCCTGCAGGGTCTGGCGCACGACATGCGACCGCAGCTCAAGGGTCTCAGTGGTCCTCTGCGCACCGGCCTGCGGGAGGGCACCGAGGCACTGCGCGAATTCCTCATCACGCTGTTGGGCGAAGACGGCTACGCCGTGGCGCAGGCGGCCGCAGCAGCAGCGACGACGTCGTCGGGAGGCGGACGCGGCGGCGCCGCAGCCCCGGCGAGCCATGCACGCACCGCGCCCGCCACCAGCCGAGCGAAGAAGTCGGCAAAACCCGCCGAAGAACAAAAAAAGTCGCACGACCACACTGCTGAGACCAACCGCCAGAACGCAGAGCCAGGAGGCGGCCCCAAGACCATCGCAAGGCGCATCACCCGGGCTGCATGGGCGGAAATCGGGAGCCGCTACAAGGGCCTGCTCGGTGAACACATGGCTCACTACCATCACATGAAGCTGCACGCGCCCGGGAGCTGGCCGCACGGCACGGTGAAGGACCAGCACCCCAATGCCCGGTGGACGGGCGAAAAAAAGCTGGTGACGGAGCAGGGCAAAGAGGCCACGCCGACCGAACTGGTGCCCGAACATCTGGTCCGCATCAACCAGAGCGGTGTGGACGGCGTATGGGCACTGGGCAACAAGACCTATCATTTCGTGGAAGCCAAGGCGAACGAATCGGCTGGAGCGATGTTCGGCCAAGGGGCCTCGGATTGGAAGGAACTTGCCAAGGAAGAACCGCCGGCCAGCACCGAGGCGAAGCCAAAAGGCAAAGGCGCCAAAGGCAAAAGCACTACCCCACGCCAGCCGAAAAAGCTGCGGCCCCCGCCGGGGATGACCGAACGGCAGGTGGCTCTGTGGTGCATGTTGTCGCAGCCGAAGAAGGGGTTGCAGATGTCGAGGCCGTGGGCACGCGGCTCGGTCAAGCTATCCATGTGGAGCGGCAATGAAGCCAACCGTTGGGTCTATGTGTACTTCGCGATTTCCGGCTCCAGCCCGCCCAGGGATTACACGCCGGCAGCGGGCGGGCCGCTGAAGAAGGAGATGGCCCCGGGTATGCCGGAGCATGCGGCTGCCAGCCTCGAGGTGGCGAGGCGCGCGGTGGCTGGCGGCGACCTCTACGACCTGGCGCTTCACGATCAGCACAAGGCTGATCACACGCCGTCAGACGTTTTTACGGTGGAGGAGATTGACGAAGTGGCGGAACGTTATGACAACCAGGTCAAGGCCCTGGCGGCTAAGCCACCGGCATCGACACCTCAAACACAACAGCCGAAACCGCAATCCACCCCATCTACTTCACGCCAGAGAAAGAAGAAATGAGAAAACCCAAGACGCCTTCTCTGCTGCCCGAGTCCGGCGACATGCACCTGCGTCGGCGCCAGCAGTTTCTCTACAAGGCGCTGTACGAGAACGTACGGGTCGAACAATTGGAATCTATTGATATTGCGGACGCGGCAATAAAGACAAAGCCCTACGGAACGATGGACCACGTCGACTGGCGAGCAGCGGCCTATGAGCACAGATTCTGGCTCTGGATGCTCGACTACACCTCGGGTGTCGAATTGGATGTACTGGCGCCGCAACTCGCCGGCATCGTGGATGAGTTCGTGCGTTGGAATGATGCGAACGTGCCCTATCGGCAGTACCTCAAGGATAAGTACGCGGAGGAAAACAAGCTACACGGCATCATCACGAACCTCGAGGTCTGCGCCGTCGATTTCGACAACCAGATCGTGTACGAGAACGCGTTGCAACTGCTTAGCGTCGCCATCATGCTGCGCGACTCCCGTTCGACCAGACGCATCGTCAAGGCGATGGTCTTCAACCGCCACACCGATGCACTGTACGAGCAACTGATTTCAATCTACGTGGACGACCCGCAGGAGGACATGCAGGAGGTGCTGCACGATGAGCCCTACAGCACGCTGGTCGAAGCCTATTTCGAGGATGACGATGCTAAGGCTGTCGCGCTGGTGAAGGACTACCTGAAAAGTTGGTACAAGCATCAGGACGGCGCACGCTGGTACAACGCCCACCTCAAGATCGAAAACGATCGGTCGTTCTACTACGGTTACTGGGCCTTCGAGGCGGGCGCGACCTGCTATCTGCTCGACCTCGACGACAGCACGATCGATCACATGGTGTACCCGAAGGACCTGGTGGCCTATGGTCGCAAGTTGCACTCTGAAGACCGCTGGACCAGTTCGCCGGACGCACCACTGGAAATGAATGACGCGACGGCGGTCAACCTCAGTTGTCCCGGCGGGGAGCCATGTCCCCAAGCCGGCTGGTGGTTCACACCTGCGAAGGTTGGAAGTCGCCGCCACTTTGAGGTCGGCGAGATCATGCCCGTCATCGAAGGCAGCGATTACGGCGCCACCTTTTGGCAGTGGGATACCGATCAGACCGGGCCCAAAACCTGACCCACCGCCGGGCCGGCGAGCTGGCAGGAATCGTCTATGAACAAACCCGAGAAATCTGCGCTGTTGCCAGAGCTCGACGACATGCGCCTGCATCGGCGTCAGCGGTTTCTTTACATGGCGCTGTATGAGAACGTGCGAGCTCTACAACTGGAGTCCATTGATGTATCAGTTGCCGGGGTCAAACGAAAGCAACCTGGCACGCAGACGTACGTCGTCGCGCAGGCGTTCGTCTTCCATGAAAAATTCTGGCTCTGGATGCTCGACTACACGGCAGGTGTTGATCTGGACACGCTGGCCCCGCAACTCGCCGGCATCGTGGACGAGTTCGTGCGCTGGAATGATGCCAACGCGCCCTATCGGCAATACCTCAAAGACAAGTACGCGGAGGAAGACAAGCAGCAGGGGATCACGACGCACCTGGACGTCTGCGCCGTCGATTTCGACAACCAGATCGAGTACGAGAACGCGTTGCAACTGCTCAGCGTCGCCATCCTGTTGCGTGATGCGCGCTCGGTCAAACGCATCGTCAAGGCGATGGTCTTCAATCGCTACGCCGATGCGTTGTACGAACAACTGATCGCGGATTTTGTGGACGATCCGCAGGAAGACATGCAGGCGGTGCAGCACGATGCGCCCTACACCACGCTGGTCGAAGCCTACTTCGAGGACGATGACGCCAAGGCCGTCGCGCTGGTGAAGGACTACCTGAAGAATTGGTACAAGCACCAGGACGGCGCGCGCTGGTACAACGCCCACCTCAAGATCGAAGACGATCTGTCGTTCTACTACGGCTACTGGGCCTTCGAGGCTGGCGCGACGTGCTTCCTGCTCGACCTCGACGACAGCAGCATCGACCACATGGTCTACCCGAAAGACCTGGTGGCCTACGCCCGCAAGCTGCAGGCCGACGGTCGCTGGACGACAACGAAAGACGCGCCACTGGAAGCGGAAGCTGCGGCGTCGGCCATGCTCAATTGCTCTGGTGGTGAGGTTTGCCCGAAGTAAGGCTGGGGTTCAAACCGTCCCATGTGGCTCTACCTGCATCACACCGCCTCCGACCTCATCGACCTGGACCCCGCAACCGGCCATTGGCGCCCGGTAGACGATGCCGAAAAACCGCCGGGCGCTTCAGTGCTCGCCGACCTCCCGGTCAAAGGCGGCTACACCATCGAGAACGACAAGCGCTACTACAGCTATTGGACGGACGACGAGAAGTTCGTTTTTCGCAGCGACGACGGTGCCGTGTTCGAGATCTGCCAGAAGCGCGACGACGGCTCCGTGGTCATGCTCTCGCCGGTCCTGCGGAGCGAGATCGCGCGTTCGCGGTATGGCGATGGGCGCTTGCGGCAAGGCTTCAGCCAGTTCCGGTTGATCGACGCTGCGACAGGCCAGGTCGTCTTCGAGTTGGACTACCACGCCGAGCGCTATCAGCGCCTTTACCAGTCCGACTTCACCGCCGCGGCGGCGGAGCAGGATCTGTCCGACTGGGATTTCTTCATCGCCTTGCAAGGCGCCATCGAGATCTTCGAAGAACGCGCCGCATCCGGCCGTGTCGCGTTCTCCGCGGAGGTCGATGGCTCGGCACAGATTCAAGGGCACCACATGCGCCGCGACGAGTTGCTGTTTGCAGACACCGGCCAGACCTGCCCCCGCTCGGGCATCTGGGCCTGCCTGACCGATCTACGCGTGAGCGTGGCGGTCACACAGGGCGAGCCGATGCCCTCGAACGGCGGGCAGCCGGTGCAATGGGTCTGGAGCCGCGCCGACTGAGCGCAGCCCGCGGCTTTTAACCCCGCCCCAGCCGGGTCACAGACCCTTGCGCATAATTGACGCAAGCTATGACTCTCACCGAACTCAAATATATCGTCGCAGTCGCCCGCGAGCGGCACTTCGGCAAGGCGGCCGAGGCCTGTTATGTGTCCCAGCCGACGCTTTCGGTGGCCATCAAGAAACTCGAGGACGAACTCGAGGTCAAGCTCTTCGAGCGCAGCGCCGGTGAAGTGACCGTCACGCCGCTCGGCGAGCAGATCGTCCAGCAGGCGCAGAGCGTGCTCGACCAGGCCGCCAGCATCAAGGAGATCGCCAAGCGCGGCAAGGACCCGCTGGCTGGCCCGCTGAACCTGGGCGTGATCTACACGATCGGGCCGTACCTGCTGCCCGACCTGGTGCGCCAGGTGATCGCGCGCACGCCGCAGATGCCGCTGGTGCTGCAGGAGAACTTCACGGTCAAGCTGCTCGAGATGCTGCGCGCCGGCGAGATCGACTGCGCGATCATGGCCGAGCCCTTTCCCGACACCGGTCTGGCGATGGCGCCGCTGTACGACGAGCCGTTCATGGCGGCGCTGCCCGTGAAGCACAAGTTTGCCGACCGCGAGTCGATCACGTCGGAAGAGCTGCAGAACGAGACGATGCTGCTGCTGGGCACGGGTCACTGTTTTCGCGACCACGTGCTCGAGGTGTGCCCCGAGTTCGCGCGCTTCTCGAGCAATGCCGAGGGCATCCGCAAGAGCTTCGAGGGCTCGTCGCTCGAAACCATCAAGCACATGGTGGCCTCGGGGATGGGCGTGACGTTGGTGCCGCGCCTGTCGGTGCCGGCCGAGGCGCTCAAGCCGAAGGTCAAGGGCCGCAAGGAGCCCGAGCAGATGGTGCGCTACCTGCCCGTGCGCGACGCGCAGGACCGCGATCCGCCGATGCGCCGCGTGGTGCTGGCCTGGCGTCGCACCTTCACGCGCTACGAGGCGATCGCGGCGCTGCGCAACGCGATCTACGCGTGCGAGCTGCCGGGTGTCAAACGACTCTCCTAGCGATTCGGGGCCTTCGCCTACGCGCGGGCTGTTTGGGATCGCTGATCGCTGGGATAGAGTGAAGCTGTTGCGAAGCCGCCTGCCGGCTTTCAGAATTTCGGTGTTGTCACCCAACTTCAAGAAAGACCCCTCCGCCATGGCCAAACCCCCGAAAAAGACCAAGTCCCCGTCGCCCGCTTCTTCTGCCGGCAAGGTGCCCAAGAAGGGCGGCGCCGTCGTCGCGCAGGAGTCGGGCAGCCGCAATGCGCCGCTGATCAACATCGGCATCGAGCGCCAGGACCGCGCGGCCATTGCCGAAGGCCTGAGCCGTGTGCTGGCCGACACCTACACGCTGTACCTCACGACCCACAACTTCCACTGGAACGTGACGGGGCCGCACTTCAACTCGTTGCACGCGATGTTCATGACGCAGTACACCGAGCTGTGGGGCTCGACCGACGTGCTCGCCGAGCGCATCCGTGCGCTGGGCCACTACGCGCCGGGCTCGTACGCCGAGTTCAGCAAGATCGCGACCGTGCCCGACGTGCCGCAGACCCCGCCCAAGGCGATGGAGATGGTGCGCATCCTCGTGAAGGGCCACGAAACGGTGTCGCGCATCGCGCGCGAGTTCATTCCGGTGGCCGAAGAGGCAGGCGACGATCCGACCGCCGACATGCTGACCGCGCGCTGCACGGTGCACGACCAGACGGCCTGGATGCTGCGCTCTCTGCTCGAGGACTGAAGACGTCGGCCTGATCTCCCGGTGCGCCGGGAGACCTTCCAAGAGCGGCACAATGGCCGCTCTTTTGACGTCTGCCTCCCTGTTGTTCGCATGCCTCTCGCCCGCCGTTTTGCGCTCTACCTCGATCTGATCCGCTGGAACCGGCCGGCCGGCTGGCTGTTGTTGCTGTGGCCCACGCTGGGCGCGCTCTGGTTCGCGGCCGATGGCTGGCCCGGCTGGCACCTCGTCGTGGTGTTCACGCTCGGCACCTTCCTCATGCGCAGCGCGGGCTGCTGCGTCAACGACGTGGCTGACCGCGAGTTCGACCGCCATGTGAAGCGCACGGCTCAGCGGCCCGTGACGAGCGGCGCGATGTCGGTCAAGGAGGCGCTGGGGCTGGGCGCGGTGCTGGCGCTGCTGTCCTTCGGACTGGTGCTCACCACCAATCGCACGACGGTGCTGTGGTCGTTCGCGGCGCTGGCGATCACGCTGATCTATCCGTTCGCCAAGCGCTTCGTGTCGATCCCGCAGGCGGTGCTGGGCATCGCCTTCAGTTTCGGCATTCCGATGGCCTTTGCCGCGGTGCAGTCGACAGTGCCGGCCTTTGCCTGGTGGCTGCTGGCGGGCAACCTGTTCTGGGTGCTGGCCTACGACACCGAGTACGCGATGGTGGACCGCGATGACGACCTGAAGATCGGCATGAAGACCTCGGCCATCACCTTCGGCCGTTTCGACGTGGCGGCGGTGATGGCCAGCTACGCGATCTTCCTGGCGGTCTGGATCTGGGCGGGTGCCAGCCGGTCGCTGGGCGTGCTCTTCTATGTGGGCATTGCCGCGGCGGTGGCTCAGGCGCTCTGGCACTGGCGCCTGATCCATGACCGCACGCGCGACGGCTGCTTCAAGGCCTTCCGCGAAAACCACTGGCTGGGCTTCGCGGTGTTCGTCGGCGTCGTGGCCGGCTATGCCATCCGATAAAGCAAGAGGACGCACATGCTCGACCGCCTGACACAGAAGATCGGCAAGGAGGGCCTGTCCGAGTGGCATGCCATCACGCAGCAGATGGTCGACCAGTACGCGGTGCTCTCGGGCGATGGTGAAGGAGAGTGGATCCACCTCGATCCGGAGCGCGCAGCCCGCGAGGCGAACTACGGCGGAACGATCGTGCCGGGCTTTTTCCAGGTCTCGCACCTGATCCGGCTGACCGGCGAGGCGATGCGCACGCTGCTGCCCTTCGATTCGAACCACGCGCTGAACTACGGCTTCGACCGCCTGCGCTTCGTGAGGCCGATGCCGGTGGGTGCGCGCTTTCGGGCGCGGGTGCGCATTCTCAGCGCAACGCCCAAGGGAGAAGACGGTTTCCTGTTGAAGGAAGAGGTGCTGCTCGAACTCGAGGACGGCACGGTCACGCTGGCGGCCGAGTGGCTGTTCTTTCTCGGCCCGCGTGCGCTCGCTGGCTGAGCCGCTTCAACCGCGGCCGAATTCCTCGCCCAGCTCGGCGGCCCGTGTCTGCGCTGCGCGGATGGCGGTCTTGAACTGCGCCTTGACGTCCGCGCCTTCCAGCGAGGTGATCGCCGCGTAGGTGGTGCCGCCCTTGGACGTCACACGTTCGCGCAGCACCGATGGTGGCTCGGTCGCGCTGTGCGCCAGTGCCGAGGCGCCGGTGAACGTGCCGATGGCCAGCCGCTGGGCTTGGTCGGGCGTGAGGCCCATCTCGACACCGGCTTCGGTCATCGCCTCGATGAAATAGAACACGTAGGCCGGGCCGGAGCCCGACAGGGCGGTCACCGCGTCGAGCGCGGGTTCGGCATCGACCCAGATCAGCTCGCCGGTCGGTGCCAGCAACTGGCCCACGCGGGCGCGGTCGGCGCCTTCGACGCCCGGCCGCGCGAACAGGCCGGTCATGCCCTTGCCCACCAACGCGGGCGTGTTGGGCATGGCGCGCACGACGCGCTCGGTGCCGAGCCAGCGGGCGATGCTGTCGGACGGAATGCCCGCGGCCACGCTCAGGTGCAGGGCGTCGCCGGCAAAGGCGCGCACCGGGCGGGTGGCTTCTGCGAAGGTCTGGGGCTTGACCGCCCACACCACCACGTCGCAGCGCGCGAGGGCCTCGGTGGCCTCGGCCTGGGCCACGATGCCGAAGGACTGGGTCAGCTTGGTGCGGGCGTCTTCGAAGGGTTCGACCACCTCGAAGTTGTCGGCCGCAACGCCTTGCTGGATCAGGCCGCCGATGATGGCGCTGGCCATGTTGCCGCCGCCGATGAAGGCGATGGGGGGCAGGGGGCCCGGCGCGGTGCGGGGCAGGAAGGTCACGGCGATGGTCATGGTCGGTCGGTGTAGGCGAAGGCGGCGAACTGCGTCACTTGCAGCGGGTTGAAATTGTCGTCGCTCACGACCACCAGCAGGCGGCGGCCGTCGGGCAGCGGTGGGCCCCAGCACATGCCCTCGGTGTTGTCGAGGCGAGAGAGGCCGAGCGTGGCGAAGTCGGCCACGAGCGTCTTGGCGGCCGGGCGGTGGTTGCCGGGGCCGAGGGTGTCGATGGCGAGCACGTCGTCGGCGGCGCGGGTGTCGATCTCGTACAGGCGCAGCGAATTGCCGGCGCCCGTGGCGTAGGCGCGCTCCAGCACCAGCATGCGGTGGGCGTCGAGCATCAGCACTTCGCTCACGCCGTTGTCGGCATAGGTGCCCGGCACGAGCGGGCGCAGCGGAATGGCGTCGGGCACGTAGGCGATCTGGCGCACGGCGCGGCCGCTCGCCAGGTCGACCTGGGTGAAGCGGCAGGGGCCGCCGGGGGCGGCGGTGGTGGGGGTCGGGCCGTCCTGGATCAGGGCGTTTTCCATTGCGAGCCAGGCCGAGCGGTCGTCGGGCGTGAGGGCCAGGCCTTCGAACGTCAGGTTGTCGCGCGGGCCGCGGCGCTGGGCCGGGTCCGGGGCGAACATCGCCGGCAGGGCGAATTCGCGCAGAAAGCGGCCGTCGCGCGCCGATTCATACAGGGCAGGACCGAAGCCGCGGGCGATGTCGCCTTCGCTGGTCCAGAGCAGGGTGCCGGCCGAGGGGCGCAGACGCAGGGCCTCGGTGTCGGGAACGGGCAGGCCGGCGACTGCCTGGCGCCGCGCGGGCCAGGGGCCGCCACCGGGGCGTTGCAGCTGGACAACGCCGGTGGCTTCGGGGGCGACGTCGGACGGAAGGGGCCAGCGCGCGGTGTAGCAGCGCACGGGGGCCAGGTCTGACCGGTCGTCGCTGAGAAGCAGGTACTCACCTTTGGCGGGGTCATAGTCGATGCCTGACAGGCCGCCTGCTGTGGTGCTCTCTATAGAGCGTCGATGCGCCCAGCGGGCTTCTGCCAGGCGTTGCAGCCGGCCGGTGTCTGGCGCCGGCGCCGCGCTGCGGCATCCCGCGAGCCCCAGTGATCCCAGCCCCAGCAGGCCCGCCCCGCCCGCCAGCAGGCGTCGGCGCAGCACGGAAGGCGGCGGAATGAGAGGGTGGGTGGGGGCGCGCACGCCACAAAGTCTAGCGGCTGTCGAAGTTCGCGTAATGAGGCAGTTGACATCCCCTGATATGGGTGCCACAATCGCGGGCTTCGCTTTCAAAAGGCGAAGCTTTCAGCCCAAAGCGGAAGCATCTCGAGTGGTTCGAGGTGTGGACGACGGGCCCAAGACTGACCGCGGTGTCTCCCTCCTGGAGGCTCATCGGTACAAGTTGGGAATATCAAGAAATGATCCAAACTGAATCCCGGCTCGAAGTGGCCGACAACACGGGCGCGAAATCCGTCCTGTGTATCAAGGTGCTCGGTGGCTCCAAGCGGCGTTACGCCAGCGTGGGCGACGTCATCAAGGTCAGCATCAAGGAAGCCGCTCCACGTGGTCGCGTCAAGAAGGGCGAGATCTACAGTGCAGTGGTGGTCCGCACCGCCAAGGGCATCCGTCGTGCTGACGGTTCGCTCGTCAAGTTCGACGGCAATGCCGCCGTGCTGCTCAACGCCAAGCTGGAGCCTATCGGCACCCGCATCTTCGGACCGGTCACGCGCGAACTGCGCACCGAGAAGTTCATGAAGATCGTGTCGCTGGCACCTGAAGTTCTCTAAGGACGCAACGCCATGAACAAGATTCGCAAAGGCGACCAGGTCATCGTGTTGGCCGGTCGTGACAAGGGCAAGCGCGGCGTCGTGTCGCTGCGCGCAGACGATTCGCATGTGATCGTCGACGGCATCAACCTCGTCAAGAAGCACACCAAGCCGAACCCCCTCAAGGGTACGACCGGTGGCATCGTCGAGAAGACCATGCCGATTCACCAATCCAACGTGGCGATCTTCAATGCCGCGACCGGCAAGGCCGATCGCGTGGGCATCAAGGTCACCCAAGGTGCCGACGGCAAGCGCGTGGCTGTTCGCGTCTTCAAGTCGAGCGGCGACGAAATCAAGTTCGCCTAAGAGGTACTCACATGGCACGTCTCCAACAACACTATCGCGAAAAGATCGCGAAAGACCTGACGGAAAAGTTCGGCTACAAGTCGCCGATGCAAGTTCCGCGTCTCACCAAGATCACCCTGAACATGGGTGTGGGTGAAGCAGTCGCCGACAAGAAGGTCCTCGACAACGCTGTCGCCGACCTGACCAAGATCGCTGGCCAGAAGCCTGTGGTCACCAAGTCGAAGAAGGCCATTGCCGGCTTCAAGATTCGCGAAAACCAGCCGATCGGCTGCATGGTCACGCTGCGTGGCGTGCACATGTACGAGTTCCTGGACCGTTTCGTCACCGTGGCCCTGCCCCGCGTGCGTGACTTCCGCGGTATCTCGGGTCGCGCATTCGATGGCCGTGGCAACTACAACATCGGCGTCAAAGAGCAGATCATTTTCCCTGAGATCGAGTACGACAAGGTCGACGCCCTGCGCGGTCTCAATATCAGCATCACGACGACGGCCAAGACCGACGAAGAAGCCAAGGCGCTTCTCGCTGGCTTCCGTTTCCCGTTCAAGAACTGAGGCGAACCATGGCTAAACAATCTTTGATTCAGCGCGAACTCAAGCGCGACAAGCTGGTTGCCAAGTTCGCTGCGAAGCACGCAGAACTGAAGGCAATTTCCAACGACGCGAAGAAGAGCGACGAAGAGCGCGCAGTGGCCCGTCTGGCCCTGCAGAAGCTCCCGCGCAACGCGAACCCCACGCGCCAGCGCAACCGTTGTGCAATCACCGGTCGCCCCCGTGGCACCTTCCGTCAATTCGGTCTGGCTCGCGCCAAGATCCGCGAACTGGCGTTCAACGGCGACATCCCCGGTGTCACCAAGGCCAGCTGGTAAGCCAGGCAGGAGCAAACAACATGAGCATGAGTGATCCCATTGCCGACCTGCTGACGCGTATCCGTAACGCGCAGATGGTGGCGAAGCCCACTGTGTCGATCCCGTCTTCCAAGGTGAAGGCTGCGATTGCACAGGTCCTGAAGGACGAAGGCTACATCGACGGCTTCGAAGTGAAGACCGAAGCCGGCAAGTCCGAACTCGTCATCACGCTGAAGTACTACGCTGGCCGTCCGGTCATCGAACGTATCGAGCGCGTGAGCCGCCCCGGTCTGCGCGTCTACAAGGCCAGCGCAGCCATCCCGCAAGTCCAGAACGGCCTCGGCGTTGCGATCGTCACGACCCCCCAAGGCGTGATGACCGACCGCAAGGCTCGCGCTACCGGTGTCGGTGGCGAAGTTCTGTGCTACGTCGCCTAACCGAGACATCGAGGAGTTACTGAAATGTCCCGAGTAGGAAAAATGCCGGTCGCCATCCCCGCAGGTGTGGATGTGTCGATCAAGGAAGACCAGATCAGCGTCAAGGGCACGGGCGGCACGCTCAACCTGGCTCGCAATGCGCTGGTGAATGTCGTCAGCAATGACGGCAAGCTGAGCTTTGAGCCCGCCAACGAATCGCGTGAAGCGAATGCGATGAGCGGCACGATCCGTCAGCTGGTGAACAACATGGTGGTTGGCGTGACCAAGGGCTTCGAGAAGAAGCTCAACCTGGTCGGCGTCGGCTACAAGGCTGCAGCGTCCAACAACAAGTTGAACCTGCAAGTCGGTTACTCGCACCCGGTCAACATCGACATGCCGCAAGGCATCACGGTGACCACCGCGACCCCGACCGAAATCGTGATCAAGGGTGCTGACCGTCAGCGCGTTGGTCAAATCGCCGCTGAGATCCGCGCTGTTCGTCCGCCTGAGCCTTACAAGGGCAAGGGCATCCGTTATTCGGACGAGAAGATCGTGATCAAAGAGACCAAGAAGAAGTAAGGGGCAGCAAAATGATGTTGACCAAAAAAGCACAGCGTCTTCGCCGCTCGCGCCAGACCCGCATCCGCATCGCGACGCAGGGCGTGGCCCGCCTCACGGTGAACCGCACCAACCTGCACATCTATGCCACCGTCATCTCCGACGACGGCACCAAGGTGATCGCAACCGCATCGACCGCCGAAGCCGAAGTGCGCGCAGCACTGGGCGCCTCGGGCAAGGGTGGCAATGCCGCCGCTGCCACCGCCATCGGCAAGCGCATCGCTGAAAAGGCGAAGGCTGCCGGCGTCGAGAAGGTCGCTTTCGATCGCGCAGGTTTCGCCTACCACGGCCGCGTCAAGGCGCTGGCCGAGGCAGCCCGCGAAGCCGGTCTGCAGTTCTAAACGGACACGAGATTCAAAATGGCAAAGATTCAAGCAAGAACGCAGAACGAAGGTCCTGAAGACGGTTTGCGCGAGAAGATGATCGCGATCAACCGCGTCACCAAGGTGGTGAAGGGTGGTCGTATCCTCGGTTTCGCAGCACTGACCGTGGTCGGTGACGGTGAAGGCCGCGTCGGCATGGGCAAGGGCAAGTCGAAGGAAGTGCCTGCTGCCGTGCAGAAGGCAATGGAAGAAGCCCGTCGCAACCTGTTCAAGGCTGCGATCAAGAACGGCACGCTGCACCACCAGGTGCAAGGCCATCATGGTGCCGCCAGGGTCGTGATGTATCCGGCTCCCAAGGGTACCGGCATCATCGCCGGCGGCCCGATGCGCGCCGTGTTCGAAGTCATGGGCATCACCGACATCGTGGCCAAGAGCCATGGTTCGTCGAACCCCTACAACATGGTTCGCGCCACGCTCGACGGGTTGAAGAACTCGACGACGGCCGGCAATGTGGCTGCCAAGCGCGGCCTCACCGTCGAAGAAATCTTCGCCTGAGCGCAAGCTCTCGCAAGGCTGAAGGAAGCATTCAAATGACGCAACAACAAACCCTCAAGGTGCAGCTGGTGAAGAGCCCGATCGGCACCAAGGAATCGCATCGCGCGACCGTGCGTGGCCTCGGCCTGCGCAAGCTCAATAGCGTGAGCGAGCTGCAAGACACGCCCGCAGTGCGCGGCATGATCAACAAGATCAGTTATCTGGTCAAAGTTCTGTAAGAGAGACTGATATGGAACTCAATGGCATCAAGCCGGCAGCTGGCGCCAAGCACGCCAAGCGTCGCGTCGGCCGCGGTATCGGCTCTGGCATCGGCAAGACCGCAGGTCGCGGTCACAAGGGTCAGAAGTCGCGTGCGGGCGGTTTCCACAAGGTTGGTTTCGAAGGCGGCCAAATGCCGCTGCAACGTCGCCTGCCCAAGCGTGGTTTCAAGTCGCACCTGCTGAAGTTCAACGCCGAAGTCACGCTGACTGCTCTCGAGCAGCTCGGCCTGGCCGAAGTCGATGTCCTGGCACTGAAGCAAGCCGGCCTCGTGGGCCAGCTCGCCAAGGTCGTCAAGATCATCAAGACCGGTGAACTCACCAAGGCCGTCAAGCTGACGGGCGTGGGTGCGACCGCTGGTGCCAAGGCTGCGATCGAAGCAGCCGGCGGCAGCTTCGCCTGATCACCTTCGGACTGAAAGAAGTTCTTCGTGGCAACTAACGCGGCAACGATCGCAAAAACAGGCAAGTTCGGCGACCTCCGTCGTCGGCTCGTCTTTTTGCTGCTCGCGCTCGTGGTCTATCGGATTGGCGCGCACATTCCTGTGCCGGGTATCAACCCGGACCAGCTGGCAGCGCTCTTCCAGGGCCAGCAGGGCGGCATTCTGAGCCTGTTCAACATGTTCTCGGGCGGGGCGCTCTCGCGCTTCACCGTGTTCGCGTTGGGGATCATGCCGTACATCTCGGCGTCGATCATCATGCAGCTAATGACCTACGTGCTTCCGACCTTCGAGCAATTGAAGAAGGAAGGCGAGGCCGGTCGCCGCAAGATCACGCAGTACACGCGCTATGGCGCGCTCGGCCTGGCTCTGTTCCAGTCGTTCAGCATCGCAGTGGCCCTCGAATCGTCGGCCGGTCTGGTGATCGCCCCCGGTTTCGGCTTCCGCCTGACCGCCATGGTGAGCCTGACCGCTGGTTCGATGTTCCTGATGTGGCTCGGCGAGCAGATCACCGAACGCGGCCTGGGCAACGGCATCTCGATCCTGATCTTTGCAGGTATCGCGGCCGGTCTGCCGGGCGCTATCGGCGGCTTGGCTTCGCTGGTGACGACCGGTGCGATGAATCCCATCGTTGCGCTCTTCATCATTGCTGTCGTGGTGCTGGTCACCTACTTCGTGGTGTTCGTGGAACGCGGTCAGCGCAAGATCCTCGTGAACTATGCGCGGCGCCAGGTTGGCAACAAGGTCTACGGCGGTCAATCGTCGCACCTGCCCCTGAAGCTGAACATGGCCGGTGTGATTCCTCCGATCTTCGCGTCGTCGATCATTCTGCTGCCGGCAACGGTGGTGGGCTGGTTCAGCACCGGTGAAGGTGGCTTCCGCTGGATCAAGGACATCGCAAGCGCACTGCGCCCGGGTGAGCCGATCTATGTGCTGCTGTATGCCGCTGCGATCGTTTTCTTCTGCTTCTTCTACACGGCACTCGTGTTCAACAGCAAGGAAACGGCCGACAACCTGAAGAAGAGTGGTGCATTCATTCCTGGCATTCGCCCGGGTGACCAGACCGCTCGCTATATCGACAAGATTCTGGTTCGCCTGACGTTGGCCGGCGCGGTGTACATCACCTTCGTCTGCCTGCTGCCCGAGTTCCTGATCCTGAAGTACAACGTGCCGTTCTACTTCGGTGGTACCTCCCTGCTGATCATCGTGGTTGTCACGATGGACTTCATGGCCCAGGTGCAAAACTACATGATGTCCCAGCAGTACGAATCGCTGCTGAAGAAGGCGAACTTCAAGACATCGTAGGGCTGTGTTTCAGTTTTGAGTCCGGGCGGTAGACCGCCACGTTAAACAGTTTTAGGAGAATGAAATGAGAGTTTCGGCTTCGGTCAAAACCATCTGCCGTAATTGCAAGGTCATCCGCCGTAAAGGTGTGGTGCGTGTGATTTGCACCGACCCGCGCCACAAGCAGCGCCAGGGTTGATTGAAGAGTATTAGAGGACGCACATGGCACGTATTGCTGGCATCAACATCCCGCCGCACAAGCACACTGAAATCGGCCTGACCGCCATTTTCGGAATCGGTCGCACCCGCGCCCGTCAAATCTGCGAAGCGAGCGGCATCGAATATTCGAAGAAGATCAAAGATCTGACCGACGGCGATCTCGAGAAGATCCGTGACCAGATCGCTCTGTTCACGATCGAAGGCGATCTGCGTCGCGAGACGACGATGAACATCAAGCGTTTGATGGACATCGGCTGCTATCGCGGCTTCCGTCACCGTCGCGGCCTGCCGATGCGCGGCCAGCGCACGCGCACCAATGCCCGCACCCGCAAGGGTCCGCGCAAGGCTGCGCAGTCCCTGAAGAAATAAGGATAGACAAGCATGGCTAAAGCACCTGCAAACAACGCCGCACAGCGCGTTCGCAAGAAGGTTCGCAAGAACGTTGCGGACGGTATCGCCCACGTGCATGCCTCGTTCAACAACACCATCATCACGATCACCGATCGCCAGGGCAACGCCCTGTCGTGGGCTTCGTCGGGTGGCCAGGGCTTCAAGGGCTCGCGCAAGTCGACCCCGTTCGCTGCGCAGGTCGCTTCCGAAGTGGCCGGCCGTGCTGCTGTCGAACAAGGTATCAAGAACCTCGACGTCGAGATCAAGGGCCCCGGTCCTGGTCGCGAGTCGTCGGTGCGCGCCCTGGCTGCGCTCGGCATCCGGATCAATTCCATTGCCGACGTGACGCCCGTTCCGCACAACGGCTGCCGTCCCCAGAAGCGTCGCCGCATCTGATCGTCAGTCCGCAAGGCGCAGCCAGCTTTCGAGCGGCTGCGCATTTGTTTTTTCACTAAGCCCACCGCCATCGGCACATCCGCCGACGGCTCCCGCAGGCAACTGCGGCAGATGACACCAAGGAAATACCGTGGCACGTTACCTCGGCCCCAAGGCCAAACTTTCCCGCCGTGAAGGCACCGACCTGTTCCTGAAGAGCGCCCGCCGTTCGATCCAGGACAAGGCCAAGTTCGACTCCAAGCCCGGCCAGCATGGTCGCACCTCGGGTCAGCGCACCTCCGACTACGGTCTGCAGCTGCGTGAGAAGCAGAAGGTCAAGCGCATGTACGGCGTGCTCGAAAAGCAGTTCCGCCGCTACTTCGAAGAAGCCGATCGCCGCCGTGGCAACACCGGCGCCAACCTGCTGTTCATCCTTGAGTCGCGCCTGGACAACGTGGTCTACCGCATGGGCTTCGGCTCGACGCGCGCCGAAGCACGCCAGCTCGTGTCGCACAAGGCGATCACCGTGAACGGCCAGTCGGTCAACATCCCGTCGTACCTGGTCAAGACCGGCGACGTGATCGCAGTGCGCGAAAAGTCGAAGAAGCAGAACCGCATTGTCGAAGCGCTGCAACTCGCCCAACAAGTCGGCATGCCGGCCTGGGTCGATGTGAACGCCGACAAGGCCGAAGGCACCTTCAAGAAGGTCCCGGATCGCGACGAATTCGCAGCCGACATCAACGAATCGCTGATCGTCGAACTGTATTCGCGTTGATTTTCTCTACCCGCCTGCGCGTCTGTGCGTCGACGGGAGATTGATATTGTTGTTCACGTTCCTGCTCCGCACTCTGTTGCGGATCAGGCGCTTCACCAGCCTTACCGGTGTAACGAGCCGGGGGTATTGAGAGGAAGTCTGCATGCAAACCACCCTGCTGAAACCCAAGACCATCCAGGTCGAGCAACTTGCCCCCAACAAGGCCAAGGTCACGCTCGAACCTTTCGAGCGCGGCTACGGCCACACGCTCGGCAACGCGCTGCGTCGCGTTCTGCTGTCGTCCATGGTCGGCTACTCGGCCACCGAAGTCACGATCGCTGGCGTTCTGCATGAGTACTCGTCGATCGACGGCGTGCAGGAAGATGTCGTCAACATCCTGCTGAATCTCAAGGGCGTGGTGTTCAAGCTCCACAACCGCGACGAAGTCACGCTGAGCCTGCGCAAGGACGGCGAAGGCCCGGTCCTCGCATCGGACATCCAGACCCCGCACGACGTCGAGATCATCAACCCTGACCACGTGATCGCGCACCTCTCGCAAGGCGGCAAGCTCGACATGCAGATCAAGGTCGAAAAGGGTCGCGGCTACGTGCCCGGCACGATGCGCCGCTATGCGGACGAGCCGACTAAGTCGATCGGCCGTATCGTTCTGGACGCGTCGTTCTCGCCCGTCAAGCGCGTGAGCTACACCGTCGAAAGCGCCCGTGTCGAACAGCGTACCGACCTGGACAAGCTGCTGGTCGAGATCGAAACCAACGGTGCGATCAGCGCCGAAGATGCGGTTCGCGCATCGGCTAAAATTCTGGTTGAACAGCTCGCCGTGTTTGCGCAGCTCGAAGGCGGCGAACTCGCTGCATTCGATGCACCCGCACCGCGCAGCGCCCAGCAATTCGATCCGATCCTGCTGCGCCCTGTCGACGAACTCGAACTGACGGTGCGTTCGGCCAACTGCCTGAAGGCCGAAAACATCTACTACATCGGTGACCTGATTCAGCGCACCGAGAACGAGCTGCTCAAGACCCCGAACCTGGGTCGCAAGTCGCTCAACGAAATCAAGGAAGTCCTCGCTTCGCGCGGCCTGACCTTGGGTATGAAGCTTGAAAGCTGGCCGCCGGCCGGTCTCGACAAGCGTTGATTTTTGTTTGAATTGAGCCCCTGAGGGCTCGTGCCCGGGCAGTACCTGATACGGCTGCCTGTTTAATAAAGTAAAGGAAAAGCACCATGCGTCACGGACACGGACTTCGCAAACTCAACCGCACCAGCTCGCACCGCCTTGCGATGCTGCAGAACATGATGAATTCGCTCATCGAGCACGAAGTCATCAAGACCACGGTCCCCAAGGCCAAGGAGCTGCGCCGCGTCATCGAACCGATGATCACGCTCGCCAAGAAGCCCACGCTCGCCAACAAGCGTCTGGCCTTCGACCGCCTGCGCAGCCGCGACAGCGTCGTCAAGCTCTTCGGCGAACTCGGCCCGCGTTTCGCGGCGCGTCCGGGCGGCTACACCCGCATCCTGAAGATGGGTTTCCGCGTGGGCGACAACGCCCCGATGGCGCTCGTCGAACTGGTCGACCGTGCTGAAATTAAAGATGCTGGCGCTGAGCAAAACGCCGCTGAATAAGCTATAATTTATACTTGCCGCGCGATGGAGCAGCCTGGTAGCTCGTTGGGCTCATAACCCAAAGGTCGCAAGTTCAAATCTTGCTCGCGCAACCAATTTAAAAGGCCCTTTGAGAAATCAAAGGGCCTTTTTCTTTGGCCCAATTCGTTTGGAAATTCCCGGTCGAAATCCGACGCAAAAAAAAGCCCTCGCGAAGAGGGCTTTTCTGTTTCTGGACCGGCCCCGCAAAGAGGCCGGTTTCGAGAACGTGCGCAGCGAAGGCGCCTGAGGGACTGCGATGAGGCGCAGCCCAAGCGCGGGATCAGTCCGGAATGACCGCCGTGACCTCGATCTCCACCTTCGCGCGGTGCTCCACCAGCGCCGCCACCTGCACGCAGGTCATCGCCGGGAAGTTGCGGCCCAGCGCGTCGCGGTAGACCGGGCCGAGCTCGGACAGGCGCCGGCTGTACTCGTCGCGGTCCGTCACATACCAGGTCATGCGGACCATGTGCTCGGGGCCGGCGCCGGCTTCGCGCAGCACCTCGGCGATGTTGCGCAGGGCCTGGCCGCACTGGTCGATGAAGTCGTCGGATTCGAACTGCTGCTGGGCATTCCAGCCGATCTGGCCGCCAACGAACACTTGCGTGCCGCGCGCGGCGATGCCGTTTGCATAGCCCTTCGGGGGCAACCAGCCGGGAGGCTGAATCAGTTTGTTCGTCATGATGATGGTGTCTCGCTGTTGAGTTGTCTCAATTTGAAGCGCTGGAGTTTGCCGGTTTCGGTGCGCGGCAGCGCCGTCACGAACTCGATCTCCCGCGGGTACTTGAAGGGGGCGATGGTGGCTTTCACGTGGTCCTGGAGGGCCTTCGCCATCGCTGCGTCGCCGGTGTTGCCGGGCTTGAGCACGCAGAAGGCTTTCACGATCATGCCGCGGTCGGCGTCGGGCTTGCCGATCACGCCGCACTCGGCCACGGCCGGGTGCTTGAGCAGCGCATCTTCCACTTCCGGTCCGCCGACGTTGTAGCCGGCCGTGATGATCATGTCGTCCGCACGCGCCTGATAGAAGAAGTAGCCGTCGTCATCCTGCACGAACGAGTCGCCGGGGTAGTTCCAGCCGTTCTTCACGTAGTCGGCCTGGCGCGGATCGTCGAGGTAGCGGCAGCCGACCGGCCCTTGCAACGCCAGCTTGCCGACCGTGCCGCGCGGCACTTCGTTGCCCTGGTCGTCGACCACTTTGGCCGTGAACCCCGGCACCGCCTTGCCGACGGCGCCGCGGCGCACCTCGTCGCCGGCGGCCGAGATGTAGATGTGGAACACCTCGGTGCCGCCGATGCCGTCGAGCATCTCGATGCCGGTGGTGTCTTTCCAGAGTTGGCGCGTGGCGTCGGGAAGCGCCTCGCCTGCGCTCACGCAGATGCGCAGGCTCGGCGCCCCGTGCTGCCGGACGAAGGGCGCCATCTGGCGATAGAAAGTGGGCGCGGTGTAGCAGATGGTCGCGCCGACCTCGTTGATGAGCTTCACGAGTGCTTCGGGCGAGAACGATCCGTCCGGGAAGTACACCGACGCACCGGCCCACATCGGAAAGATCAGCAGACCGCCGAGCCCGAAGGTGAAGGCCAGCGGCGGCGTGCCGACCACGATGTCGTCGCTGCGCGCGCGCAGCACGTGGCGCGGCCAGGTCTGGCACATGGCGACCACGTCGCGGTGCGTGGTGACGGGCGCCTTGGGCTTGCCCGTGGTGCCCGAGGTGAAGGCGAGCAGCGCGATGTCGTCGGCCGCCGTGGGGCAGGCCTGGAACACGCCGCTCTTGCCGGCGGCGCGCGCCGACAGCGAATCGGGTGCGTCGGGCTGGTTGAAGGCAATCACCGTCGCGAGCACGGGGTGGATCTGCTGCGCGGCCACCAGCTCCTCGAGCAGGCGGCCTTCGCACAGCGCGGCCACGGGCTGCGATTTCTCGATGATCTCGCCGAGCTCCTTGGCGCGCAGCAGCGGCATCGTCGCCACCGCGATCAGCCCGGCCTTGACCACGGCCAGCCATGACAGCGCCATCCACACCGAGTTGCCGCCGCGCAGCAGCACGCGGTTGCCGGGCACGAGCCCGAGATCCTCGACCAGCACCTGGGCGATGCGGTTCACCTCGACGCCCGCCTGGGCGTAGGTGAGCACGCCGGCGGGCGAGCGCAGCATCGGCCGGTCGCCGAAGCCCTTGGCGACCGCCTTGTCCAGCAGCTCCTCGACCAGGTTCAGCTGGTCGGGGAACTGCAGCTCGGGCAGGTCGTAGCGAAAGACAGGCAGCTGCGCGGCAGGCGGCAGGCGGTCATGAACGAAGCGATCGACTTGGGCAGACACGATTTCACCCCCGCAAAACGGATTTTCCGATGATCAGCTGCTGGACTTCCGTCGCGCCTTCGTAAATGCGCAGCGAGCGGATGTCCCGATACAGGCTTTCGATCTTGGTGCCTACCTTCACGCCGAGTCCCCCATGCATCTGCAGCGCCATGTCGATCACGCGGCTCGCGTTTTCGGTGGCGCACATCTTGGCCATGGCGGCGGCCGCCGACACGTCGCCGACCGCCGGCGCGCCACGGCGCTCGGCGTCGTCGCGCATCCACGCGGCGCGGTAGGTCAGCAGCGCGGCGCTGTCGATCAGCGCGGCCATCTCGCCGAGCTTGGCCTGCGTGAGCTGGAAGTCGGCCAGCGTCTGGCCGAACATGCGGCGGCCCTTGGCGTGCGAGATGGCTTCGGCGAGCGCGCGGCGCCCCATGCCGAGCGCGGCCGCAGCCACCGACGCGCGGAAGATGTCGAGCGTTCGCATCGCGAGCTTGAAGCCGCCATTCAGCGTGCCCAGCTGCGCCGTGCGCGGCACGATGCAGTTGTCGAAGCGCAAGGTGGCCAGCGGGTGCGGCGCCATCACGTCGATGTGGGCCGAGGTGTCGAGCCCTGGCGTCGTCGCGTCGACGATGAACACCGTGATGCCACGCGTGCCGGCCGTGGGGTCGGTCTTCGCGAACACGCAGTAGAAGTCGGCGATGCCGCCGTTGCTGATCCAGGTCTTCTCGCCGTTCAGGCACCAGCCGTCGGCGGTGGGCTCGGCGCGCATCGCCATCGCTGCGACGTCGGAGCCGGCCTCGGGTTCGCTGAGTGCGAAGGCCGCGATCTTCGCGCCCTTCCCGACAGCGGTGAGGTACTGCGACTGCTGCTCGGGCGTGCCGTCCAGCGTGATCGCGCCGCTGCCCAGGCCCTGCATCGCGAACGCGAAGTCGGCCAGTGGCGAGTGGTAGCCGAGCGTTTCGCGCAGCAGCACGAGCGCGCGCGAATCGAGGCGTTCGAGCGCGCCGCCGGCACTGCCGGGCACCGCGTAGCGCAGCCAGCCGGCGTCGCCGAGGCGGCGCACCCATTCGCGGCAGGCGGCGCGGTCGTCGCGCTCATCGATCTCCTGGGCGGCGCACCAGGGCAGCAGGTCGTTGGCGAGCGCGCGGTGCGCGTCGTCAAAGAACGGCAGCGCGAGGTGCGCGGTCGAAGGTGGGGCGGGGATCTTGGTCATCATGATGCGCGTCAGTCTCCGCCGAACACCGGCTTGCGCTTGGCCGCGAAGGCCTCGTAGGCGCGCTTGAAGTCTTCGGTCTGCATGCAGATCGCCTGTGCCTGCGCTTCGGCCTCGATGGCCTGGTCGATGGTCATCGACCACTCTTGCGCGAGCATGGTCTTGGTCATGCCGTGCGCGAAGCTCGGGCCTTCGGCCAGGTCGCGCGCGACCTTGGTGGCGGCGTCGAGCAGCGAGGCACTGTCGTGCAGTGCGTTGAAGAAGCCCCAGGCCTGGCCTTCGTCGGCGGTCATGGCGCGGCCGGTGAACAGCAGCTCCGAGGCGCGACCCTGGCCGATCACGCGCGGCAGCAGTGCGCAGGCGCCCATGTCGGCGCCGGCCAGGCCCACGCGGGTGAACAGGAACGCGGTGCGCGTGGCGGGCGTGCCGTAGCGCAGGTCGCAGGCCAGCGCGATCATCGCGCCGGCGCCGGCGCACACGCCGTCGATCGCGCCGACGATGGGCTGCGGGCAGTTGCGAATGGCCTTCACGAGGTCGCCCGTCATGCGCGTGAACTCGAGCAGCTCGGGCATGCGCATGCCCGTCAGCGGGCCGATGATTTCATGCACGTCGCCGCCCGAGCAGAAGTTGCCGCCGGCGCCGGTGACGACGATGACCTTCACGTCGGTCGCGTAGGTCAGCGCGCGGAACAGGTCGCGCAGCTCGGCGTACGAGTCGAAGGTCAGCGGGTTCTTGCGCTCGGGGCGGTTCAGCGTGATGGTGCCGACGCCGGCCTCATAGCTCCAGGCAAAGTGCTCGGCCTTGTAGTCGGCCTTGGGTTCGAATTGCGCGCGCATGGGATTGCTTGCGCCGATGTAGTGCTTCATGCGGTCTCCGCCAATTGGCTGCTGTGGGAATGTTGCTTGACCTTGCCGAGCAGCTTGTGAAGCTGCGCGATCTCCTTGGGGTTGAGGCTTGAAAAAGCCTCGACGATCCAGTCTTCGTGCTGTTGCGCCATCTCGTTGAAGAGCTTGCGTCCGCGCGGCGTGAGGCGCACGCGCCAGGCGCGGCGGTCGCCCTCGACGTTGATGCGCTCCACCAGCCCTTCGGTCACGAGCTGGTCGGTGATGCCGGTGACATTGCCGCCCGTGACCATCATGCGGCGCGAGAGCTCGTTCATCTTCAGGCCGTCGGGCGAGCGCTCGAGTTGCGACATGAGATCGAAGCGCGGCAGCGTGGTGGCGAACTGCGCGCGCAGTCCGTTGCGCACCTGCTTCTCCACCAGCTGCGTGCAGGTGAGCATGCGCAGCCAGAGGCGCAGCGCCTCGGGGTGCTCGCTGTGGGCGCGTGCTTCGAGGTCCATGTCAGTGCGTCTCTTCGGTGTCGGCCGCGCGGCCTGCGGCAGCGGTGGCCGCGGCGATCTGCTGCTGCTTGGCGATCTCGCGGTACATCTGGTCGCGGCCGCTCAGGTACTGCTTGGGCCAGTCGACGTCGCGGCTTTGCAGCTTGGCGGCTTCGTGCAGCGTCCAGGCGGGGTCGGCCAGGTGCGGGCGCGCCACGGCGCACAGGTCGGCGCGGCCGGCCGCGATGATGCTGTTGGCCTGGTCGGCGTCGGTGATGGCGCCCACCGCGATGGTCGAGATGCCGACCTCGTTGCGGATGCGATCGGCGAACGGCGTCTGGTACATGCGGCCGTACACGGGCTTGGCACCGCGCGTGGTCTGGCCCGACGACACGTCGATGAAGTCGGCACCGGCCTCCTTGAAGAGGCGTGCGACCACCACGGCGTCGGCATCGGTGTTGCCGCCTGGGGCCCAGTCGTGCGCCGAGATGCGCACGCTCATGGGCTTGTCCGCGGGCCACACGGCGCGCATCGCGCGGAACACTTCGAGCGGGTAGCGGCAGCGCGCTTCGATGTCGCCGCCGTATTCGTCGGTGCGCTGGTTGGTGAGCGGGCTGATGAAGGCCGACAGCAGGTAGCCGTGCGCGCAGTGCAGCTCGAGCCAGTCGAAGCCGCACTCGACCGCGCGGCGTGTCGAGTCGACGAACTGGTCGCGCAGCGTGTCCATCTCGGCGCGCGTGATCGCGGCCGGCAGCTGGTTCTGTTCACCGTAGGGCAGGGCGCTCGCGCCGAGCACCGGCCAGTTGCCGCTTTCGAGGGGTTCGTCGGTGCCTTCCCAGCCCACGCGCGTCGAGCCCTTGGGGCCGCTGTGGCCGAGCTGGATCGCGATCTTCGCGCTCGACTGTGTGTGCACGAAGTCGACGATGCGCTTGAACGCGGCCTGCTGCGCGTCGTTGTACAGGCCCGTGCAGGCCGGCGTGATGCGGCCTTCGGGCGTCGGGCTCGTCATCTCGACGCAGACCATCGCGGCGCCACCGAGCGCGCGTGCGCCCAGGTGCACCAGCAGGAAGTCTTGTGGCACGCCATCGACGGCGCTGTAGGTGGCCATCGGCGAGACCACGATGCGGTTCTTGAGTTCGAGGCCGCGCACCTTCAGCGGCATCAGCATCGGTGCCATCGCCTTGCCGCCTGCGAGCCACTGCTCGTAGCCGCCGAGCCATTGCGTGTCGCGCACGCGCAGGTTCTCGTGGCTGATGCGCTGCGAGCGCGTGAGCAGCGAGTAGGCGAACTGCTCGATCTCCATGCCCGTGTAGCGCGGCACGTTCTCGAACCATTCGGTGGAGTTGCGCGCGGCGTTCTGGATCTTCAGCACCTCGACGCTGCGGCGGGCTTCATAGCCTTCGAGCACATGGTCGAGCGTGCCGCCCTGTTCGAATTCGTTGGCCAGGTCAATCGCGTCTTCGAGCGCGAGCTTGGTGCCCGAGCCGATCGAGAAGTGCGCCGTGTGCGCGGCGTCGCCCATGAGCACGACGGGCACCGAGCGGCCGTCGACGTCGATGCGGTGCGTCCAGCGCTCGCACACCACGCGCGGAAAGCGGATCCAGTTGGCCGAGCCGCGCAGGTGCGTGGCGTTGCTGATGAGCGCGTGGCCGCCCAGGTACTTGGCGAACAGCTTCTCGCAGAAGGCAACGGCCTCGGGCTGTTCCATCTGGTCGAGGCCGTGGGCCTTCCACACGGCTTCGGGCGTCTCGACGATGAAGGTCGAGGTCTTGTCGTCGAACTGGTAGGCGTGCGCCTGGAACCAGCCGTGCTCGGTCTCTTCGAAAGCGAAGGTGAAGGCGTCGAAGGTCTGGTGCGTGCCGAGCCACACGAAGCGGCAGTTGCGCAGGTCGACGTCGGGCTTGTACACGTCGGCGTAGCGCTGGCGGATGCGGCTGTTGAGGCCGTCGCTCGCAATGACGAGGTCGGCCTTGTACTGCGCGGCAATGGCCTGGTCGTCGGTGGCGTCGGTTTCGAACACCAGCTCCACGCCGAGTTCGAGGCAGCGTTCCTGCAGGATGTTCAGCAGGCGCTTGCGGCCGATGCCGCAGAAGCCGTGGCCGCCCGAGCGCACCTGGCGGCCCTTGAAGAAGACCTGGATGTCGTCCCAGTGGTGGAACTCGTTGCCGATGAGCGCGGCCGTGGGGCCGTCGGCCGCGCGCAGGTTGCCCAGCGTCTGGTCGCTCAGCACCACGCCCCAGCCGAAGGTGTCGAAGGGGCGGTTGCGCTCCACCACCGTGATCTGCAGCGCCGGGTTGCGGGCCTTCATGAGCAGGGCGAAATACAGGCCGGCCGGACCCCCACCGATGCACAGGATGCGCTGGAGGTCCGAGGCGGGCGCGAGGCGGGGGGAGGTCAAGCTGTTCATGGTTGAATAGTTTAGGCATAAACGATCTGTTGTCAACGAGGGGTTCTCTGCAGAGCCCGCCGACCCGCTCCCAGGTGGGATGTCATGCAAATTCTTTGAAAAATCAATACCATGGACGGATGCAACACTTGATACCCAAGATCGAGTCGCAGCTGGCCTCGCTGCCCGTGCCCATCGCACTGGAGCTGCCCGACGGGCGCCGGGTCGCCCAGGCGGGTTCACGCGTGACGCTGGCTTTCAAGGAGTGGTCGGTGCTGGCGAAGCTGGCCGGCCGGCAGGTCGGGGCCGTCGGCGAGGCCTACGTCGAGGGCAAGGTGCAGATCGAGGGCGCCATGCGCGACCTGATTGACGCCACCGTCGGCCTGTTGCCCGGCAACCCCGCCGAGACCGACACCAGCTGGTGGAGCCGCCTGCAGCACCGCGCCAAGTCGCGCGGCTCGCACTCGCTGCGCAAGGACGCCGCGCAGATCGAGTTCCACTACGACGTCTCCGACGATTTCTACGCGCTGTGGCTCGACCCGCGCCGCGTCTATTCATGCGCCTACTTCCGCACGCCCGAACTCACGCTGGCGCAGGCGCAAGAGGCCAAGCTCGACCACATCTGTCGCAAGCTCATGCTGCAGCCCGGCGAGCGCTACCTCGATATCGGCTCAGGCTGGGGCGCATTGCTGCTGTGGGCGGCCGAGCACTACGGCGTGGACGCCACCGGCATCACGCTGTCGAAGAACCAGCACGCGCATGTGCAGCGGCTCATCGAAGAAAAAGGGCTGCAGGATCGCGTGCGCGTGGAGCTGCGCGACTACCGCGAATTGCCCGACGACCAGCCCTTCGACAAGATCTCGTCGGTGGGCATGTTCGAGCACGTGGGCGCGGCCAACATGCCGACCTACTTCCACAAGATCCACACGCTGCTCAAGCCGGGCGGGCTGGTGCTCAACCACGGCATCACCTCGGGCGAGCTGAACTACCGCCAGCTCGGCGCGGGCATGGGCGACTTCATCGAGAAATACATCTTCCCCGGTGGCGAGTTGCTGCACGTGACGCACGTGCTGCGCGAGACCGCGGCGGCCGGGCTGGAGATGGTCGACACCGAGAGCCTGCGCCCGCACTACGCGCGCACGCTGTGGGCGTGGTCCGATGCGCTCGAGGCGCAGCTCGATGCCGCGCGCGAAGTGCTCAGTCGCAGCGGTGGGCGCCAGGGCGAGAACGCCGAGCGCATTCTTCGCGCCTACCGTCTGTACCTCGCGGGCTCGGCCATGAGTTTCGAGCAGGGATGGATCTCCTTGCATCAGATGCTGTCGACAAAGCCTGACGGCAATGTAGGGCGCGCAGGCGTCTTGCGCGGCGCGCAATCGGTGTACCCTTTTGCCCGTGACTACATCTACAAATAAGTGAGGACCCCAACACCATGCTCTACCGCTTCAAATCCCGGGCCGCTCCTGACTTCGTGATGCTCGAGGTGCATGCGCGCCAACTGCTCGACATCGTCGGCAAATCGGCCGCGCCGCAGGGCATCATCACGGTCGAGCAGATTCCGTCCGCCATCGCCGCCCTCGAGGCTGCACTGGCCCGCGAAAGCACCAAGCCTGCCGTGCACAACCACGACGACCATGCCGTGGAAGGCCACGACGCCGATGCAGAGAAGCAGCATGTCGGCCTGCACCAGCGCGCCGCGCCGCTGCTGCACATGCTCAAGGACTCACAGGCCGACAGCAAGGATGTGACCTGGGGGACCTGAGCCGCTTGATCTGAGCGGCCCTGGGCCGGACGATCAGTCCACCTTTGCGCCGGAGTCTTTCACGACTTTTGCCCACTTCACATGCTCACTCGCGATGAGCTTCGTGAAGTCGGCCGGCGAATTGCCGCTCGGGATGGCGCCCTGCGCCTGCATCTTTTCCTTGATCGCCGGCGTGCCCAGCGACTTCGCCACTTCCTGCTGGATGCGGTTCACGATCTCGGGCGACGTGCCGGCCGGTGCCAGCAACCCGAACCATGAGCTCGCCTCGTAGCCCTTGAGCGCGGGGCCGCCGGCTTCTGCCACCGTCGGCACATCGGGCAGCGCGGGCGAGCGTTGCGAACTGGTCACGGCCAGCGCCGTGAGCTTGCCGCCCTTGATCTGTGCCATCGACGACGGCAGGTTGTCGAACATCACATCGGCATTGCCGCCCACCATGTCCAGCAGCGCCGGGCCCGAGCCCTTGTACGGAATGTGGGCCATGAAGGTGCCGGTCATGCTCTTGAAGAGTTCGCCCGCCAGATGGATCGAGGTGCCGCTGCCGCTCGAGGCCATGTTCAGCTTGCCGGGATTCGCCTTCGCGTACTTGATGAAATCCTGCACGTTGCGGATGTTCAGCTTCTTGGCTGTTTCGGCGTTCATCTCCATCACGTTCGGCACCGCGGCCACCAGCGTGACGGGCACGAAGTCCTTGATCGGATCGAAGGGCAGCTTGGGGTACAGAGCGCGGTTGATGCCGTGCGTGCCCACGGTGCCCATCAGCAGCGTGTAGCCGTCGTTGGGGGCGCGCGCGACGATCTCGGCGCCCACGTTGCCACCGGCGCCCGCGCGGTTGTCCACGATGAACTGCTGGCCAAAGGCCTTCGACAGTTCGGGCGCGACCGCGCGCGCCAGGATGTCGGTGGTGCCGCCGGCCGCGAAGGGCACGACGATGCGCACCGGCTTGGTCGGCCAGGTGGCCTGCGCGTGCGCGGTGCCGCCCAGCAGCGCAAGGGTGGCCGCCGCCGTGGCGACCAGTGCGAAGCGGCGGGTAGATGAAGTAGCGGAAGAAGAGCGAGAGGTAAAAGTCATGCGCGTCTTTGTACAGGGGGCCGCTGCAGGCGTCGCGGGTAAAAACCCCGGCCTGTGAGGGCCATCGCCGCTCAACCCACCTGCATCCGCTGCGCGAAGCGCGCCTCGCGAAAACGCGCCAGCACGAAGTCGACGAACACCCGCGTCTTGGGTGGCAGCAGCTTCTTGCTCGGGTAGTAGATCCACACGGCGCCCGAATCCTGGTACCACGCGGGCAGCAGCCGCACCAGCGCGCCGCTGCGCAGGCCGCGCTCCACGAAAGGCATCGGCAGCATCGCCACGCCGAGCCCCAAGAGCGCCGCCTGCGCGATGGCCTCGGGGTCGTTGAAGATCGCGCGCGGGCGCGTCGGCAACTCGACCATGGTTTCTTCGCCGCGCGCGTGCCGCAGCGTCCAGGGCCGCAGCCGGCCCGTGGGCGAGGAGCGGCGCAGCAGCACGTCGAAGCGCGCCAGATCGGCCGGGTGCGCGGGCAGCGCGCGCCCCGCCAGGTAGGCCGGTGCCGCCACCGCGACCACGTGGATGCGCGCCAGCTCGCGCGCCACCACGCCGGGCGACAGCGCGATGCCGCCGCCGATGGCCGCGTCGAAGCCCTCGCCGATCAGGTCGACCTGCTGGTTGTCGAAATGCCAGTCGGGCACGATGCCTGGGTAGCGCGCCAGAAAGTCGCCCATGAACGGCAGCACATGCTCGCGCCCGAAGGCCTGGCCCATGCTCACCTTGAGCGTGCCCGAGGGTTGGCCATCGTCCTGCGCAAGGCCGGCCACCGCGTCCTGCAGCGTGGCCAGCGCGCCGCCGACCTGCGCCAAAAAGCGCTCACCGGCCTCGGTCAGCGTGAGCCGCCGCGTGCTGCGCTGGAACAGCCGCGCGCCCAGCCGCGCCTCGAGCCGCGCCACGTTCTTGCTGACCGCCGCCGGCGTCAGCCCCAGGCGCCGTGCCGCCGCCGAGAAGCTGCCGCCCTCGGCGCTCTGCACGAAAGATTCGAGGTGATTGAGCGGTTCCATGCCGCGATTCTGGCGCTCATCTTCAACTTTGGGTTGAATCTGATCGGGCTGATTGATGGCTACCGCAAACGGAATGGAATTCCGACACTGAAGGCCTTCCTCCTCCACTCGATCGGAAAAATCATGGCTTCCACCTCTGTTTCCTCTTCGTCGTCTTCTCCCGTCCTGGCCGGCAAGGTCGCCTTCGTCACCGGCGGCTCGCGCGGCATCGGCGCTGCCATCGTGCGCCGGCTGGCGCGCGACGGCGCCGCCGTGGCCTTCACCTACGTCAGCGCCCAAGCCGAGGCCGAGAAGCTCGCCGGCGAAATCCAGGCCGCCGGTGGCCGTGCGCTGGCCATCCGCGCCGACGCCGGCGACGCCGCCGCGCTGACGGCCGCCATTGCCCAGGGCGCGCGCGCCTTCGAGCGCCTCGACATCCTCGTGAACAACGCCGGCGTGTACCTCGGCGGCGAGCTCGACACCTTCTCGCTCGCCGACTTCGACCGCACCATCGACGTCAACGTGCGCGCCACCTTCGTGGCCGTCCAGGCCGCCGCGCGCCACATGGGCGACGGCACGGGTCGCATCGTCAACATCGGCAGCATCAACGCCGAGCGCGTGCTGGACGCGGGCGCCAGCGTCTACGCGATGAGCAAGGCCGCCATCGTCGGCCTCACGCGCGGCCTGGCGCGCGACCTCGGCCCGCGCGGCATCACGGTGAACAACGTGCAGCCCGGTCCCATCGACACCGCCATGAACCCCGCCACCGGCCCGCGTGCCGCCTCGATGCACGACGTGATGGTGCTGCCGCGTCACGGCCGCGCCGAAGAAATCGCCGGCATGGTCGCCTACCTCGTGGGCCCGGACGGCGGCTTCGTCTCCGGTGCCAGCCTGAGCGTGGACGGCGGCTACACGGTCTGATCGGTAGCGATGTTGTCCGGCGCGCGCTCCACCGCGCGGATCAGCGTGTCGAGCGTGGCGCTCAGCTGGGCCAGCTCGCCCGCATCGACGCCCGCGAACAGCTCGGCCTCGCGCTGCCGGCCCAGCGCGCCGACCGTCGCGTGCAGCGCCTTGCCGGCGGCCGTGAGGTAGAGCCGGCTGCAGCGCTGGTCGGTCGGGTCGCCGCGGCGCTGCACGCGCTTGTGGCGCTTCAGGCCCGCCAGCGCGCGGCTCACCGCCATCTTGTCCAGGCCGGTGAGGTCGGCCACCTGCGCGCCCGTGAGCCCCGGCTGCGTGGCGAGCACGGCCAGCGTGCGCCATTCGTTCAGCGTGAGCTGGTGCTCGCGCCCCACGCGCTCATGGAACGGCCGCGCCGTGAGATTGACCACCCGCACCAGCTTGAAGAAGAGCGGGTCCATGGCCGTTCGTGTTCTGGTTCTGGCGTGTCAGCCCGCCAGCTTCTTCGCCGCCGCCACGATCGCGTCCACGCCGACGCGCGACTGCGCCTCCAGCACCGGCGCATAGCCGACCGGAATGCGCGGTGCACCGAGCCGCGCGACGCGGCAACCCGTGGCTTCGGCCGCGCTCGCGGCGATCTCGGCGCCGAAGCCCGCGGCCTGCACCGCCTCGTGCACCACCAGCAGCCGCCCCGTGCGCGCGCACGACGACAGCACCGTTTCGCGGTCCCACGGCCACAGCGTGCGCAGGTCGATCAGGTCGACCGCGATGCCCTCGGCCGCCAGCGCGTCGCAGGCCGCGGCGCAAGGCTGCATCTGCTTGCTCCAGCTCACGAGCGTGAGCGCATTGCCTTCGCGCACGCGCGCCGCCTTGCCCAGCGGAACGGCCAGCGTGTCGTCCACCTCGCCACGCAGGCCCCACAGCGTCTTGTGCTCGATGTAGACCACCGGGTCGCCGCACTGCAGCGCCGCGCGCAGCAGGCCGTGGTTGTCCTGCGGCGTCGAGGGGCTCACCACCACCACGCCCGGCAGGTGCGCGAACCAGGCCTCGAGCGACTGCGAATGCTGCGCCGCCGACGCGTCCCAGATGCCGCCCGGCATGCGCGCCACCAGCGGCACGCGGCCCTGGCCGCCGAACATGAAGCGGTTTTTGGCGGCCTGGTTCACCAGCTCGTCCATGCCGCACAGCGCGAAGTCGACCACGCGCATCTCGACCACGGGGCGCAGCCCCGCGAGCGCCATGCCCACGCCGGCACCCATGATCGCGGCCTCGCTGATCGGCGTGTCGATCACGCGCTCGGCGCCGTACTGCTGCTGCAGTCCCTTGTACTGGCCGAAGATGCCGCCACGGCCCACGTCCTCGCCGAGCACGACCACGCGCGGGTCGGCGTCCATCTCCTGCTGCAGCGCGCGCACGGCGGCTTCGGAATAACTCAGCGTCGTCACAGCCATTGGCCTGCTCCCGTGGTCTGCACGTCGGTGAAGGCGGCGCTCGCCTCGGGCCAGGGCGCTGCGTCGGCCACGGCGAGGGCGGTGTCCACCTCGTCGCGCGCGGCGTTCTCGATGGCGTCCAGCGTCGCAGCGGCCACGCCGGTGTCGAGCAGGTGACCGCGGGCGCGCGCGATCGGGTCGGTCTCCAGCGCGGCCGCCAGCTCGGCCGGGTCGCGGTAGGCCGCGAGGTCGACCGACACATGGCCCTTCACGCGGTAGGTGAGCGCGTGCAACAGGCGCGGCCCCGCGCCGCTGCGCACCTCGGCCACCAGGCGTGCGGCGGTGTCGTGCACCGCGAACACGTCGTTGCCGTCGACCTGCGTCGCCGCGATGTCCATCGACGCGGCGCGTGCCGAGGCGCCGTCGCCCGCCGTCATCGGGCCGCTCGCGGTGGTTGCGCTCCAGCGGTTGTCCTCGCAGACGAAGAGCACGGGCAGGTCGTACACGCGTGCCCAGTTCAGTGCTTCGAGAAACGGCCCGCGGTTGATCGCGCCGTCGCCGAAGAAACAGACGGTGATGTCGTCGCCTTGCTTCAAGAGTTTTTGCGCATGCGCTGCGCCGACGGCGATCGGCAAGCCCGCCGCCACCACGCCGTTGGCGCCCAGCATGCCGACCGAGAAGTCCGCGATGTGCATCGAGCCGCCCTTGCCGCCGTTGAAGCCCGTGGCCTTGCCGAACAGCTCGCACATCATCCGCGTGAGGTCCGCGCCCTTGGCCAGCGTGTGGCCGTGGCCTCGATGCGTGGAGGTGAGGTAGTCGCTCGCGCGCAGATGGGCGCACACGCCCGCCGGCACGGCTTCCTGCCCGGTCGACAGGTGCAGCGGCCCGCGCACCTTGGCGGCGCCGCCCGCCTGCTGGCCGTAGGCACTGACCCCGCCCTGGCTGGCGGTTTCGGCGGCGTTCTCGAAGGCGCGGATGCGCACCATGACGCGGTACAGCGCCTCGCCGGCGCGGGGGGGAAGCTTCGATTCCATGTGGTCTCCGGCGCTTGTGGGAGCTGCGCTTGGAGAAAAATCGTATCAAACGTGACGAAATCAGGTATCGGGCTTACCCGCCGCTCTCCGGGCGACTCTCCTTAAGGCTTCTTGACCAGGTTGCAGCGAGATTCCGCCAGCGGCTGGAACGCCTGGTCGCCGGGCACCACGGCCTTCACGTTGTAGAAGTCCCAGGGCTCCTTCGACTCCGACGGCTTCTTGACCTGCACGAGCAGCATGTCGTGCACCATGCGCCCGTCGTCGCGGATGTGGCCGTTGGCCGCGAACATGTCGTTGATGCGCACCGACTTCATCTGCTTCATGACGGCGTCCGCGTCGTCGGTACCGATAGCCTGCACGGCCTTCAGGTAGTTGGTCACCGCCGAGTAGGTGCCGGCGTGGATCAGGTTGGGCATCTTCTTCTGCTTCTCGAAGAAGCGCCGGCTCCACTCGCGCGTCTGCGTGTTGAGGTTCCAGTAGAAGGCCTCGGTCAGCACCATGCCCTGGGCGGCCGCCAGCCCCATGGCCTGGACGTCGTTGAGCGTGCCGCTCAGCGGCACGATGGTCTGCGTCTTGCCGAGGCCGAACTCGCGTGCGGCCTTCACGGCGCCGATCAGGTCGCCGCCCGCGTTGGCGATGGCCACGCCCTTGGCCTTCGACGACTGCGCCTGCAGCACAAAGGACGAGAAGTCCGACGCGCTCAACGGGTGGCGCGCGCTGCCGATCACCTTGCCTCCCGCTGCGCTGATGGCGCCCGCGGCTTCCTGTTCGATGGAATGGCCGAGCGCGTAGTCCACGGTGATGAAGTACCAGCTGTCGGTGCCAGCCTTCGTCAGCGCCGCCACGGTGGGGCGCGACGTGGCATAGGCGTCCCACGTGTAGCTCACCGTGTAGGGCGAGCATTCCTCGTTGGTCAGGCGCATCGAGCCGGGCCCGGTGGCGAACAGCAGGCGTTTTTTCTCCCGCGCCACGTTCGAGACGGCCAGCGCCACCGCCGAATTGATCGCGTCCACCACGATGTCGACGCGCTGCGTGTCGAACCACTCGCGCGCCTTGTTGGCACCGATGTCGGCCTTGTTCTGGTGGTCGGCCGAGACCATCTCGATGGCGAAGGCCGGCTTGGCGTCGCGCTTGAAGTCGTCGATGGCCATCTGGGTGGCCACCACCGAGCCGCGTCCGCCGAGCTCGGAAAAGATGCTGTTCATGTCGGTGAGCACGCCCACCTTCACGACCTGGTCCGAGAGCCCCGGCGCCGCGACGGCCGCGGGGGCACACAGCGACAGCGCGCACGCGAGTGCGCAGGTGGTCATGAGGTGCGACGTGTTCATGCGGCCTCCTTCTGTTGCGACGACGCGCGCAGGCCGCGCGCCCAGTGGCCGGCCTCGGCCAGCGTGCGTTGCGCCTCCGGCAGGAACGGGAACAGCGTGAAGACGTGCACCGAGTCGGGCACGAGGTCCAGGCGCACGTCGACGCCCGCCGCGCGGGCCGCCTCGGCGAAGCGCGTCGTGTCGCTTTCCAGCACCTCGCCCTGGACGGCGGACAGGAACAAGGGCGGCAAGCCGCGCAGGTCGCCGAACAGGGGCGACACCAGGGGGTCGGTGGGCTCGTGGCCCTGGAAGTACGACGCTGCGAGCTGCGTGAGTGAGTCCCGGTGCGCCGCCGGATCGTCCCCCGAGTTCTGCCGCACGGTGGGACCCGACAGCGTCAGGTCGGTGAACGGGCAGACCGCGATCACGCCCGCCGGTTGCGGCAGCCCTGCGCGCGCCAGCCCCAGGGCCAGCGCGAGCGCCAGCCCACCGCCCGAAGACTCGCCGCTCAGCACGATGCGCGACGCCGCCACGCCGCGCGCGAGCAGGCCGCGGTAGGCCTGGAAGGCGTCGTCGATCGCGGCGGGGTAGGGGTGCTCGGGGGCGAGCCGGTAGTCGACCGTGTAGCAGTCGCCGCCCAGGGCCGCCGACAGCCGTCCGGCGTACTCGGCCGAGCTTGCGGCCGAGCCCATCACGTAGGCGCCCCCGTGGAAATGCAGCACGACGGAGCCGGCGGGCTGCGGTGCGCCGCCGTCTACGCGCAAGGCCGGCACGCCGTTGAGTTCGACCGGCGTGACGCCGAGCGTGGCGGGCGCGGGAAAGTGCGTCGTGAGGAAGCGTTCGTAGGCTTCGCGCTGGCCCCGGTGCCCGCGTGCGATGTCTTCGGAGCCGATGGCGCTCTTCCACATGTCGAAGGCGCGCTGGCTCTCGGGCCGTGCCATGCGCTTGCCTTCGCGTGCCGCGCTCAGGCCCACCACTTCGCCGGCTGGCTGCTGGGCCGCGTCCAGGATGTTGTGGCCCCACGCAAACGCCCACGAGGTTTCGGCGAGCGGATCGATGCGCGAGAGGCCGCGCCAGCGGCCGTTGCGGTGGCGCACCGACTCCTCGTCGGGCTCGTGCGACTGCTTCACGGCAAAGCGTGCGCCGGCCTGGATGCGCGTGGTGCGCGGCTGGCGGCGGCGTTCGTATTCGAGCAGCGCGGCCTCCACGCCGCCGGCGCCGTGGCGGTGCAGGCAGGTCGCGAGCACCCAGGCGTCCTCGATGGATTGGCAGGCACCCTGCGCGAGGTACGGCACCATCGCGTGCGCCGCGTCGCCCAGCAGCGTGATGCGCCCCGTGGTCCAGTGCTCGATGGGGTCGCGGTAGTACATGCCCGTGATGAAGCTCGAGTCCACCTGCTCGAGCATGTGCTGCACCGTCGGCTCGCTGCCGCGGAAGGAATCGAGCATTTCGCCGATGTCGCCGCTCTCGGTCCACGATTCGCGTCGCACCTCGGTGGCGGGCACGGCGGCCAGGATGCTGTACAGGTCCTTGCGGACCCAGTACGACACGACGCTGCGCCGCAGACCGAACCAGTTGTTGCCGGCCACCGGCAGCGCCAGTCCTTCGAGCCGGGCGGCCGGGATCAGCGCGCGCCACATGAGGATGTTGGCGAACTGCTTTTCCTCGGGGCCGCGCAATGCGGTGCGCACGGCCGAGTGGATGCCGTCGGCGCCGATCACTGCGTCGGCCTCGATGACCTCGCCGGTCTTGAGGACCACGCGGGCACCCTTGGCGTCTTGCGAGATCGAGGCGCATTCGGCGCCCAGGCGCACGGTGTCGCGCGGCAATGCGTTGTAGAGCAGGGCGACGAGGTCGGCGCGGTGCACGTTGTACATGAGCGCGCCGTAGCGCTGCGCCGCCTCTGCGCCCAGCGGCGCGAGATAGAGCAGGCGGCCGGTCTGCAGGTCGCGGTAGTCGTAGCGCTCTGGCACCGTGGCGACCTGGGCCAGTGCGGGCTCGAGTCCGAGCTCGCGCAGCACCAGCGTGCCGTTGGCCGCGATCTGCACGCCAGCCCCGATCTCGGCCATCTGCGCGGCACGCTCCAGCACAATCGCGTCGATGCCGTGATGCCGCAGCGCCAGCGCTGTCGTCAGGCCGCCAATGCCGCCACCCACAATGAGAATCTTCATTTTGGACACCTGTTTTCCGTATAGTTAACCGAGTTCGGTTAGTTAAGTTAACTCGATAAACTTATGGCCCCATCGGTAAAAACCCTTCGTGCGGACGGCCTCGAGACGCGTGCGCGACTGAAGGAAGAAGCGCAGCGGCTGTTTGCGCTGCGCGGCATCGACGGCGTGTCGGTGCAGGACATCGTTTCGGCCGCCGAGCAACGCAACAACGCATCGCTGCGCTACTACTTCGGCAACAAGCTGGAGCTGGCACGCGAGCTGGTCGTGGACGGCGCGCGCGTCATCGACGAGATACGCCAGGCCATGCTCGACGCGCTCGAACGGGAGGGCAACGTGACCCTGCCCAGCGTGCTGGACGCGCTCACGCTGCCGTTGCTCGAGCTGTCGGAGCGCACGGGCCAGGCCACCTACATCCGCCTGATCGCGAACCTGCAACTCAACAACCGTGCGTTCCTGCGCGAGGCGCTGGAGGACAAGTGGAACGCCGGCTACAAGCGCTGCTTCGCGCACCTGGCGCGGCTGCTGCCCGACATGCCCGCACCGATCCTGGAGCAGCGCCTGACCCTGGCGGGCAACATCTACGGCAACGCCGTGTGGGCGGCCTGGGAGTCTTCGAAAGACAGCGAGGATCCCAGCCGCTTCTGGGAACGCAGCTACACCATCTCCAACGTGATGGACACGCTGCAAGGCGTGCTCGAAACGCCGCCTTCGGTGCGCACGCTGGCATTGGTGGAGGCGGAGTCGCCCGCGCGCAAGGCGACGGCGGGCGCCGCGCCCCGGCGCAAAAAGGCCTGACCCGCGCGAGCGCTGGGGCGGCATTGCCACCCCTTCAGGGCTCCCTTTTTGCCTGCGGGCTTCCCGCTCTCTTCTCTATTTATTCTTCTTATTTAAGTTAGTAGTAGTAGATAAGGGTAAACCCGCCCTGTGGACAGGCCGTTTTTTCCCTTGCGTGACAACAACTTGTGACACCCGAGACACTGTGTGCTCCTGTGCTTCCGTGGTGCTATCAAAAAAGGAACAACTTGGGCGCGATCGCTCCCGCTGTGGATAACAGGGGGCTTGTCCGGAAACTGTCCCCAGAGTTTTCCGTTGCCCGCGGCTCGCTGGCATGCATGCGTCCGATCGCCGCGCGTGCGCTTTCTTCCGCTCGGGAATTCCCGGGTGCCCATCGCGCGGCGGGAATGGGATAGTTAGTTCGCCACTCAAACTAACTACCCGGCACGCCAGCACGCGCTCGGCAAACCGTTCTGGAGAGACACCGATGCAACTGACAACGAAACACACCCTGGCCGCCATGGCGCTCGGTCTCACGGCCGTGGGCGCGATGGCGCAGACCGTGGTCGGCGTGAGCTGGTCCAACTTTCAGGAAGAGCGCTGGAAGACCGACGAGGCCGCGATCAAGGCGCAGCTGGAAAAACTCGGCGCGAAGTACATCAGTGCCGACGCGGGCGGCTCGCCCGAGAAGCAGCTGGGCGACATCGAGGGCCTGATGTCCAAGGGCGCGAAGGCGCTCATCGTGCTGGCGATGGACAAGGACGCGATCCTGCCCGCCGTGACCAAGGCCACGCGGCAGAAGGTGCCGGTGGTGGCGTACGACCGGCTGATCGAGGCGCCCGGTGTGTTCTACATCACCTTCGACAACGTCGAGGTCGGCCGCATGGAAGCGCGCGAGGTGCTCAAGGTCAAGCCCAAGGGCAACTACGTGATCATCAAGGGCTCGCCGAGCGACCCCAACGCCGACTTCCTGCGCGCCGGCCAGCAAGAGGTGCTCGAGCCTTCGATCAAGAAGGGCGACATCAAGATCGTCGGCGACGAGTACACCGAAGGCTGGAAGCCCGAAGTCGCGCAGAAGAACATGGAGCAGATCCTCACCAAGAACGGCAACAAGGTCGACGCGGTGGTGGCGGCCAACGACGGCACCGCCGGCGGCGCGGTGGCGGCGCTCACGGCCAAGGGCCTGCGCGGCATTCCGGTGTCGGGCCAGGACGCCGACTTCGCCGCGCTGAACCGCGTGGCGCTGGGCACGCAGACCGCGACCATCTGGAAGGACTCGCGCGAGCTCGGTCGCGAAGCCGCCACGGCCGCGGTGTCGCTCGCAGCGGGCAAGCCGGTCGAGAAGGCTGCGCCCTGGGCCGGCGGCGCCAAGAAGATCTCGCTGTCCTCGCGCCTGCTGACGCCGGTGCCGATCACGCGCGACAACCTCGACGTGATCGTCAAGGCCGGCTGGATCAAGAAGGACGAGCTCTGCAAGGGCGTCTCGGGTGCGAACGCGCCCGCGGCCTGCAAGTAACGCCGCAACCCACGACGCGTTCGGCCTTGCGCTGACCGCCGCAACACGGCCTCCGACGGACCCGCAAGGGCCTGCCGGTGGCCGGTTGCGCACCTGAAATCCTGAGGGGGTTCAAGAAATGAGCGATCCAACACCCGGCTGGTGGCGCCGCACCGGCATCGACCTGCGCCTGCTCCTGATGTGCGTGCTGCTGGCCGCGATGGCGGTGGCGTTCAGCGTCATGTCGGGCGGCGTGTTCCTCTCGCCCGAGAACCTCTACAACGTCGCGCAGCAGACAGCCGTGGTCGGCATCGTCTCCACGGTGATGGTGCTGGTCATCGTGGCGCGCCACATCGACCTGTCGGTGGGCTCGGTGATGGGTTTCGTCGGCGTGCTCATCGCGTACCTGCAGTACACCTCGGGCTGGTCGTGGCCCACGGCCTGCCTCGCGGGGCTCGCGGTGGCGCTGCTGGTGTCGATCTACCAGGGCTGGCTCACGGCGGTGCTGGGCGTGCCCTCGTTCGTGGTCACGCTGGGCGGGCTGATGTCGTTCCGCGGCGCGGCCTTTCTCGTGGCCGACGGCAAGACGCAGCCGGTGAACGACGAGTTCTTCCAGCGCCTGGGCGGCGGCTACGACGGCGGCATCGGCGTCACGGCGAGCTGGGTGCTCGCGGGGCTGGTGGCGCTGGTGCTGTTCGGGCGCATGGTGCAAAAGCGCCGCGCGCGCCAGCGCTACGACATGCCGACAGAAGCGCTGTGGCTCGACGTGCTGCTCACCGCAGTGCCGGTGGCGGTGGTGGCCGGCTTCGCGTGGGTAATGAACAGCTACCAGATATCGTCCAAGAGCGAGCCGCAGGGCATTCCGATTCCGGTGCTGATCTGGGCCGCGGTGGCGATCGTGCTGTCGTTCATCGTGCACCGCACGCGCTTCGGGCGCTACGTGTTCGCGATGGGCGGCAACCCCGATGCGGCGGCGCTGGTGGGCATTCCGGTCAAGCGCGTCACGCTGATGCTGTTCGCACTGCTGGCGGTGCTGGTGACGGTGGCGGCCATCGTGTCGATCGCGCGGCTCAACGCGGGCACCAACTCGCTGGGCACGGGCATGGAGCTGTACGTGATCGCGGCGGCCGTCATCGGCGGCACGGCGCTGGCGGGCGGCAGCGGTTCGATCTTCGGCTCGGTGCTGGGCGCGCTCATCATGCAGTCGCTCGACAGCGGCATGCTGCTGCTCGACGTGCCCATCGGCAAGCGCATGGTGATCATCGGCCAGGTGCTGATCGTGGCCGTCGTTTTCGACGTGCTCTATCGCCGCAAGTTCGGGGAGAACTGACATGGCCGACATCGACAACACGAAACCCCTGGTCGAGCTGCGCGAGATCCGCAAGGCCTTCGGCGGCGTGAAGGCCGTGGACGGCGTGAGCATCAACCTCTACCCCGGCGAAGTGGTCGCGCTGCTGGGCCACAACGGCGCGGGCAAGTCCACGCTGATGAAGATGCTTGCGGGCGCCTACCCGATCGATTCGGGCGACACGCTCATCGCCGGCGAGAAAGTCCACATCCGCACGCCGGCCGAGGCGCAGGCGCAGGGCATCGAGACCATCTACCAGACGCTCGCGCTGGCCGACAACCTCGACTCGGTGGCCAACCTCTTTCTGGGCCGCGAAAAGATGACGGCGTGGAACACGCTGGACGACCACTTCATGGAAGTGCAGGCGCGCAAGGTGTTCCAGCGCCTGAACAAGAACTTCACCAACATCCGCATCCCGGTGCGGCGCCTGTCGGGCGGGCAGCGGCAGGTGGTGGCGATTTCGCGCGCGCTGTACTTCAACGCGCGCATCCTCATCATGGACGAGCCCTGCGCCGCGCTCGGCCCCGAAGAGACGGCGATGGTCGGGCGCCTCGTCAAGCAGCTGAAGGACGACGGCGTCGGCATCTTCCTCATCACGCACGACATGCCCGACGTGTTCTCGCTGAGCGACCGGCTCGCGGTGATGAAGAACGGCAAGCTCGTGGGCACCTACCGCACGGCCGATGTCACCGAAGACGAAGTGCTCGGGATGATCATTGCCGGCAAGCGGCCCGAGGGCAGGGAACAGGCGCACCACGCCGCAACCGCAGCCACTGCAGCGGCATGACATGAAGACCATCGGCGACCAGCAGCTGCTCAAGCGTCTGAACCGCAGCGTGCTGCTGCGGTTGCTGCGCGCGCAGCCGGGCTTGTCGCGCGCGCGGCTCGCGAGCGAAAGCGGGCTCACCAAATCGACCGTGAGTTTGCTGGTGCGCGAGCTGCTCGACGAGGGCTGGCTCAGCGAGTCGGGCGCCGCGGTGGCCGACGGGCTCGGGCGGCCGTCCACGCCGCTGCAGATCAACGTCGGCGTGCGCGCGCTGATGGGCGTCGAGATCGCCGTCGAAACGCTGCGCCTCGTGTGCGTCTCGCTGCAGGGCGAGGTGCTGCACGCGGAGGCCCAGCCGCTGGACGACGGCGAGCCCGGACGCGTGTGCGCGCAGCTCGCGCGCATGGCCGCGGCGGCGCACGCGCACCTCGACCAGCGCGGCCTGCGCCTGTCGAGCATCGGCGTGTGTGTGCCCGGCGCGGTGGACGACTGCACCGGCGTGGTCCGCTTCGCGCCCAACCTCGGCTGGCGCAACGTGAACCTGCTGCCCGCGCTCGAAAAGGCGCTGGCTGCGGCCGGCCTGCCGGGCGTCACCGTGCAGCTGCAGAACGACGCCGATGCGGCCGCGCTCGGCGAGTACGAGTTCGCCGCGGGCGAGGGCGAAGACCCGCTGATCTTCGTCAGCAGCGACGTCGGCGTGGGCGCCGGCGTGGTGCTGAACGACCGGCTCTTTACTGGCGCGCAAGGCATGGCCGGCGAGATCGGCCACACCATCCTGCAGCTCGACGGACCGCTGTGCTCGTGCGGCCGGCGCGGCTGCGCCGAGGCTTTCTTCGGCTCGCGCGTGCTGGCGCGCGAGGGCGCGGACATGGCGCGCGCCGCCGCCTTCTTCGGCGTGCTGCTGCAGAACCTGTGGGTCACCTTCAACCCGCGCGCGATCGTGCTCGGGGGCAAGGTCTGCGCGGAGCATCCAGATTTCGTGCAGATTGCGTTCGAAGCCGTGAAGGGCTATGCGGAGCGCGCCGGCATGCCCGCGCCGGAACTGCGCACGGCGCGCTACGAAGCACTCGCGCCCGCAGTGGGGGCGGCGGCGTTGGCGCTGCACGACTACCTGCGGCCGCTGCAGCCCGATGCGAAAGCGCGCCGCGCGCGTGCGCTGGCGCGCGCCGGCGCCTGACCCTTCGCTGTCCGTCAGTCCGCTGCGCTGCTGTCGTCGTCGTGCCAGCCGCGCAGCCGCCGGTACAGCGTGCCGCGCGACACGTTGAGTTGCCGCGCCGCCTGCGACACATTGCCGCCGTGCGCCGCGAGCGTGTCTTCGATGAGCTTGCGGCTGTGCTCGCGCAGGGTTTCGGTGGGCGGTGTCGGCTCGATGTCGCTGACGGGTGCGAGCGCCACCGGCTGCTCCGCATGCACCTCGAGCACCGCAGGCGCATCGACCTGCGCGCTCGCCATGCCCGGCATCGCCACCGCATGCCGGAAATCCGCGCCGTCCGCCCCCTTGAGCTGCGCCTGCATCCACACGCCGAGCCCGCTCGCCAGCCGTAGCGGCTGCGCGGCCTCGCGCCGGCCCAGCCGCAGCAGGCTTGCGAGGTCGTGGCCCAGCAGGCATTCCACGTCGCGGTCGTCGGGTGCCTCGGGCAGCCGCCCCAGCAGCCGTGCGCCGGCGTTGTTGAGCCAGGCGATGGTGCCGTCGGGCGCGATACCGGCCAGCGCCTCGAGCGGCGTGCCGAGCAGCGTGGGGCTGGCCTGGAAGCGCAGGATCAGGTGGTCGCGCGACTGCGCCTGCAGCAGCCGGTTCTCGATGATGGTGGCGTGCAGCGCGACCATCGAGGCCGCATCGAAACCGAAACGCCTCGCCTCCACCGTGAGGTCGAGCACGCCCGCGAGCTGGCCGCGCACGTCGCGGATCGGCGCCGCGGCGCACTGCATGTGGCACAGCACGTCGTAGTAGTGCTCGGCGCCGTCCACGGTGCAGGCCTGCCCGGTGCTGGCCACGATGCCCGGCGCCGTGGTGCCCACGACGCGCTCGGAGATGTTCACGCCCAGGCGCGCGGTCTGGCGCAGCACAGGCTGGTGCGTGCCGGCGGGCTGGCTCGTGACGTGCACCACCACGCCGTCGCGGTCGGTGAGGATCACGCGGCAATCGGTGCCCGCGAGCATGTGCTCCATCTGCGCGAGTTCGTGCCGCGCCACGTCCAGCAGCTCGCGGTTGCGCGCGAGCGTGGTGTGCAGCCGGCTGGGCGTGACCGCGTCGAAGGCCACCACGCGCTGCCGGTCGGCGTGGGTGCGGCTGCAGCGCATCCACGACTGGATGACCGCCTCGCCGACCAGCCCCGAGGGGCGCACGCCTTCTTCGAAGAACTGCTGCCGCGCCAGCGCCACGCGCTGCGCCGGCGTGCTGGCAAAGAGTTGACGCGGCGCATCCGCCGTGCCGAGCCTGTCGAGCGCCATGGGTTCGCTGCCTCTCTGGATTCAGGGACCGCCTCGAATGTGTTCCGCAATGGAACAAGGCTTGATTGGGGAAATCCCGGGGGTGAAGGCCGGTGCCGCGCGAACGATCCTTGGGGCAGAACGACGAAGGAGACAGACCACGATGAAGACGACAACAAAGCCTCTTTCCGGGCGGCGCCTGCTTGCGGGCGCCTTGCTGTGCCTGGGCCTTGCGGCCCCGGCGCTGGCCCAGACGGCCGCCTCCCCGCAGGACCGCGCCGGTGCGGCCGCCAAACGCGTCGACAGCAACTTCGTGCGCGCCAACGCGGCGAAGAAAACGCCCGACTGGCCCAGCTACGGGCTCGACTACGCGGAGTCGCGCTTCAGCAAGCTCGACCAGGTCAACACGGGCAACGTGAAGCAGCTCGGGCTGGTCTGGTCGTACAACCTCGAATCGACGCGCGGCGTGGAAGCCACGCCACTGGTGGTCGACGGCATCATGTACGTCACGGCCTCGTGGAGCGTCGTGCATGCGATCGACACGCGCACCGGGCAAAAAATTTGGAGCTTCGATCCGCAGGTCGACCGTTCCAAGGGCTTCAGGGGCTGCTGCGACGTGGTCAACCGCGGCGTGGCGCTGTACGAGGGCCGCGTCTACGTGGCCGCCTACGACGGCCGCCTGATCGCGCTCGACGCTGCCACCGGCCAGAAGGTGTGGGAGAAGAACACCATCGACGGCCAGAAGGGCAGCTACACCATCACCGGCGCGCCGCGCGTGTTCAAGGGCAAGGTGATCATCGGCAACGGCGGCGCCGAGTACGGCGTGCGCGGCTACGTCACGGCCTACGACGCGAAGACCGGCGACCAGAAGTGGCGCTGGTTCGTGGTGCCCGGCGACCCTAGCAAGCCTTTCGAAGACGAGTCGATGGCGCGCGCCGCCAAGACCTGGGACCCGAGCGGCAAGTACTGGGAAGCCGGCGGCGGCGGCACCGCGTGGGACAGCTTTGCCTACGACCCCGAGCTCAACCTGATGTACGTGGGCACCGGCAACGGCTCGCCCTGGGCGCACAAGAAGCGCAGTCCCAAGGGCGGCGACAACCTCTACCTGAGCTCGGTGGTGGCGCTGAACCCCGACACCGGCAAGTACGTGTGGCACTACCAGGAGACGCCTGGCGACAACTGGGACTACACCTCCACGCAGTCGATGATCCTGGCCGACGTCAAGCTGGACGGCAAGACGCGCAAGGTGCTCATGCATGCGCCGAAGAACGGCTTCTTCTTCGTCATCGACCGCACCAACGGCAAGTTCATCTCGGCGAAGAATTTCGTCGCGGTCAACTGGGCCACGGGCTACGACAAGAATGGCCGGCCCATCGAGGTCGCCGCCGCGCGGCAGAACGAGAAGCCGGGCGACAGCATCCCGGGCCCGTTCGGTGCGCACAACTGGCACCCGATGTCGTTCAACCCGCAGACCGGCCTGGCCTACCTGCCCGCCCAGCACGTGCCGATCAACCTGATGGACGACAAGGACTGGAAGTTCGACCAGAACGCGCCCGGCCGCCCGCACGCCGCGCTGGGCTGGAACACCGCGATGTTCGCCAACGCCGAGCCGCCCAAGAGCAAGCCTTTCGGCCGCCTCGTGGCCTGGGACCCGGTCAAGCAGAAGGAAGCCTGGGGCGTCGACTACGCCTCGCCATGGAACGGCGGCACGCTGACCACCGCCGGCACCCTGGTGTTCCAGGGCACGGCCGACGGCCGGCTCGTGGCCTACCACGCCAAGACCGGCGAGAAGCTCTGGGAAACGCCCACCGGCACCGGCGTGGTGGCGGCGCCCGCGACCTACATGGTGGACGGCAAGCAGTACGTGTCGGTGGCCGTGGGCTGGGGCGGCGTGTACGGCCTGGCGCAGCGCGCCACCGAGCGGCAGGGGCCGGGCACGGTCTACACCTTCGCGGTCGGCGGCACGGCCAAGATGCCCGCGTTCGTCGAGTACCGCATGGCCAAGCTGGTACAGGGCGTGAAGTACGACCCCGCCAAGGTCCAGGCCGGCACCATGCTGTACGTGAGCAACTGCGTGTTCTGCCATGGCGTGCCGGGCGTGGACCGCGGCGGCAACATCCCGAACCTGGGCTACCTCGACCCGGCGTACATCGAGAACCTCGACAAGTTCGTGCTCAAGGGCCCGGCCATGTCGCGCGGTATGCCCGACTTCACGGGCAAGCTCTCGGGCGACGACATCGAGAGCATCAAGGCCTTCATCCAGGGCACGGCGGACGCGATCCGGCCGAAGTAGGGCGCAGCGCGCGCAAGCAAACAGGAAAGGCGCCATCGGCGCCTTTTCTTTTGGGGGCAGTGGGGCGGGCGGTCAGCCCGCCAGCCGCAGCTCGTGGATCAGCCCCGCCACGTTGCCCACCTGCAGCTTGTCGTAGATCGACTGGATGTGGTTGCGCACCGTGGCCGGCGAGCGGTTCAGGATGGCGGCGATGTCCTTGTGCGTGTCGCCGCGCGCCAGCAGTTCGGCCACCGTGTGCTCGCGCGGCGTGAGGCTGTCGGCGCGGCAGCGCGGGCGGCAGCGCAGGAACAGCAGGTGTTGCTCCACGCGGTGCGTGACCACGATCTCGCGGCCGTTGAAGCGCGCATGGCCCTGCAGGAAGTGCTGCAGCAGCGCATCGGGCAGCGTGCGGCCGTGCCAGGACGGCCACTCGGCCTTCAACGTGGCCTCGAACAGGCGGTCGGCGTGGTACAGCACGCCGCGCAGGTCGCCGATGGCCGAGCCGCTGGGCGACGCGCCGCCCGCTTCGAGGCGGTCCAGGTGCATCACGCGGTTCATCGCCAGCGCCTGCATCACGTGCGGCGAGAGGCTGGCGAGCAGCTGCCGCTCTTGCTCCGTGCCGTGCGCGTCGGGGTCGGCGCGGAACAGGCTGAGCCAGTGGACGAAGCTCGTCTGCGGGTTCGAATCGGAGGTGATGAAGAAGTTGGCCTGCTCGAAGCGACGACCGTAGTCGCGCAGTTCGGCCTGGTCGTCGCGGCAGAACCACGCCTGCGCATTGAAGGCGAGCGTGGCGTTCGACCGCTTGGCCACCTCGCCGGCGGCCGTGTCCATGTGCTTGACCTGCTCGTAGGCCGTGACCATCTCGAGCGGCTGGTTGTGCAGGTGGATCGTGTGGATGTCGATGCCGTGGTCGGTGCGGGTGGCGGTACCCCACATCGACGAATCGAAGGGCAGCACGGGCTTGATGAGGTCGAGCGCCGCGTCCTGGAAGGCATCGATGGGCAGCTCGTACGAGAGGCGGTACAGCCGCAACAGGAGCTCGCTGAAATCGCGCGGAGCAGGGGCCGGGGAAGTCATGCGCGAAGTCTTCCAGCCGCCTCGCCCCCTGCCCATCCCATGTTCCGGGGACGCGCGCGGGGCTCGGCCGCACGGTTTCAAGAATGGTGCATTTGCATCATTTGATTTCCAAAAGCGAAAGCTATTGTTTGCAGCGCCCTCGGTTGCTGCCCAGGCCCTTTCCCTTTTCGAGAGACCCACGATGCCTCATCCCACCTCCAGAATTCCCCACGCCCTGTCCCTTGCCACCCTGTTGATCCTCGGCGCCTGCGGCGGCGGAGGGGGTGGCGGAGGCGGTGGTGGCTTTGCATTCCCCGTCGGCACGGGCACCGGCAACGGCGGCACCCCGCCCGCCGCCGAGTCGCCCGGCACGCTGAGCGGCACCGTCGCCACCGGCGCGGCCTTTGCCGGCGCCGCACTCACCGTGTTCGACCAGACCGGCGCCAAGGTCTGCGAAGTGACCGTGCCGGCCGAGGGCTCCTACAGCTGCGTGCTGCCCGCCGGCACCAAGGCGCCGCTGGTGATCCAGGCCGTGCGCGACGACCTCACGCTCTACAGCACCACCGCCAGCACCGCCACCGGCACCACCAACGTGACGCCGCTGACCACCGTCGTGGTGGCGCAGCTGTCGCCCAACGGCGACCCGTCGAAGCTGGCCGCCGCCGTGCAGGCCGATGCCGGCGCTGTCACGCCGGGCGCCATCAGCGACCAGGTGGCGAAACTCGTGGCGGCGCTGAAGCCGCTGCTGGACGCGCTCAACCTCAGCATCGACCCGATGAGCGGCGAGTTCCAGGCCAACGGCACGGGACAAGACCGCGTGCTCGACACGTTGAACGTCTCGGTGCGCCCCGACGGCACGGCCGCCAACATCGAGATCACCGTCAAGGCGCAGCCCGCGAGCGAAGAGAGCGCGCCGGTGTCCATCGTCTTCCGCACCGGCGAGAGCAGCATCGCGCCGCTGCCCGCGGTCGATGTGGCGGCCCTCGTGCAGCCGCCCACGCCGGCGATGGTGAAAGACCTGCTCGACCGCCTCAACGCCTGCTACGCGCTGCCGCTGAACGAGCGCGTGGACAGCACCATCGGCTCCGACGGCAACGCCTTCGGCGAGGCCGTCAACGTGGTCGCGCCGGCCTGCCGCACGCTGTTCGTGGGCGACGACCCAGCCAGCTTCGTGACGGCCGGCCTGCACATCGGCCGCGCGTCGAGCGGCCCGCGCCGGCCCTTCGAAAGCCTGTTCCGCTTCGGCCCCACCAACCTGAAGCACGACCGCGGCAACTTCGAATACTTCTACCCGAGCGGCGACGTCGCGCTCACCTACCGCTGGACCGACAGCGTGGGCAACACCGACAACGACGTGTTCAACGCCAAGGTCGTGAATGGCGCGCTCAAGCTCACCGGCAACAGCAACGCCTACCGCGCCGCCGTGCGCCCGCAGCAGGAGCTGAAGGACTTCCTCAAGCACGCGAGCCTGAAGTACCACGCCACGGGCTACAACCTGTCAGTGGACAACGTGCTCGACGGCAACGGCGACTCGATCTTCACGAAGGTGGTGGCCACCTCGTCCGCGCTGCCGGGCCGTGAACTGGTCCTCGTGCCGCGGCCCGGGCTGAGCAGCCTGGTGCTCACCACCGACGGCACCGTCAACGGCGCGGTGAACTCCGGGGTGTGGCGTATGGCCGCGCGCTATGTGGACCCGGCACAAGGCGGCAATCCGAGCAGTGTCGAGACCGGCAATCTTTTTGCAGCGCCGCAGTTCGACGACGCGCAGTTGGGCGCCATTCCCGATCAGACGGTCTGGAAGCTCGAGTTCTTCCTGGCGGCCGGCGGGACCAACCCGGTGCAGTACGCGCGCACCTTCTCGCGCGCGCCGACCATCGCCGAGGCGGTGCAACTGCCGACCGTGGAAATGACGCCGGCCCTGCGCGCCGAGCTGATGTCGGAAATCGACGGCGTTCCGCGCGGCATCGTGTTCGGCGCGCCGGTTCCGTCCGACCCCAGCGCTAACAACATCGACTTCAGCGCCGAGGGCAACCTCGACGGCTGGTCGGTGCCCAGCGGTGCCTACGCCCCGACCACCTTCCTGGTGGCCGGCCGTGGTCCGAACAACAACCGCTTCACCGACTCGATCACCGTGCGCACCTCCGCGCGCAAGGCCGTCATCTACTGCCAGCCCGTGAACTCGCCGAGCGACAACCACTGCGTGAGCGTGGGCAACAACGCCTGGCAGTACGCGCAGGGCGCGTCGGTCAGCAGCTTCATCTTCTCGGCACGCACCGCGCGCCAGGTCGATGTGCGCAAGAACTTCGAGGCGTGGACCTACTCGCCTCCCTGATTTTTTCCTGCTGTCACACCGGATGAAAAAAGCCGCCGGCCCGAAAGGGCCGGCGGCTTTCTTCTTGGAGAGACCGAAAGGATCAGTCGGCGTAAACGCCGGCCGCCTTGATGATCGGACCCCACTTGGCGATTTCAGCCGAGACGAACTTCTTGTGCTCGGCGGGCTCGACGCGCTTGTCGGTGGTGATCACGGCGCCCAGGCCTTCCTGGCGCTTGATGAAGGCCGGGTCCTTCATGGCGGCCTTGATGGCCTCGTTGACCTTCTTCAGCACCGGTGCGGGCGTGCCCTTGGGAGCGTACACGCCGTGCCAGATCGACACTTCGAAGCCCTTCAGGCCCGACTCGTCGAGCGTGGGCAGGTCTTTCAGCGCGGGCGTGGTCAGGCGCTTGCTGGTGGTCACGGCGTAGGCCTTGACCTTCTTGGCCTCGATCTGCGACGTGGTGTTGGTGGTCTGGTCGCACAGCAGGTCGATCTGGCCGCCCAGCAGGTCGGCGATGGCCGGCGCGGTGCCCTTGTACGGCACGGGCGTCATCTCGATCTTCAGCGCGCTCTGGAACAGCAGGCCGCACAGGTGCGACGCAGCGCCCAGGCCGGCGTTGCCCAGGTTGATCTTGCCCTTGTTGGCATTGATCCAGGTCGTCAGTTCCTTGTAGTTGTTGGCGGGCAGGCCGGGCTTGCCGATCAGCGTCATCGGCACTTCATTGACCATGCCGAGGTATTCGAAGTCGTTCTCGACGTTGAACGGCAGCTTGCGGTACAGCGCCGGCATCGTCGACATGCCGATGTGGTTCAGCAGCAGCGTGTAGCCGTCGGGGTTGGCGCGGGCCACCTTGGCGGTGCCGATCGAGCTGCCGGCGCCGGCGGTGTTGTCCACGATGATCGTGGTGCCCAGCGTCTTCTGCAGCGATTCGGCCAGGTCGCGGGCCACGCGGTCGGTCGGGCCGCCGGCCGAGAAAGGCACCACCAGCGTCACGGGCTTGCCTGCGGGGAAATCCTGGGCGTGTGCGCCGACGGCGGCCGCGGCAATCGCCGCAAGGGCAAACAGTTTCTTCATGATGTCTCCGACGGAATTTTGAATGGAAAGGGTCGCGATCTTATCGGCTGACCGGGGCCTGACCCATACCGAATAGCCCTTAGGAATGTCACCGTTTTCGCCCCATGCTGGGGCATGATCACGCCCGTCCCGCGCACCCGCGCCGGGGTGATCACAACCACAAACAGGCCAGCCCGACGGGCGGCATCGAGGAGAAGAAACCAATGGATCCCTGGGTCTATCCGCGCGAGCGCTGGCTCGGCAAACTCACGCTCGTTCTGGGCCTGCTGGCCTGGGCGCTGATCGTCGTCGGCACGCTGGGCATTGCGCTGCTGTACGTGCTGCTGGGCTTCATCGGCTACGTGTTCGCGCAGTCGGCGGTCATCGCCTGGATCAAGGGCACGGGCGTGAAGCTGTCGCCCCAGCAACTGCCCGAGCTGCACGCGCGCTTTGTCGACTGCTGCACCCGCCTGGGCATCGCGCAGCCGCCCGAGGCCTACCTGCTGCACGGCGACGGCATGTTCAACGCCTTTGCCACGCGCTTTTTCGGCCGCAACTTCGTGGTGCTGCTGTCCGACGTGGTCGACGCCATGGAGGCGCAGCCCGACGGCATCCACTTCTACATGGGCCACGAGCTGGGCCACATCCGCCGCGGCCACCTCACGGGCCATATCTGGCGCGCCCCCGTGCTCTGGCTGCCGCTGCTGGGCGCGGCCTATGCGCGCGCCAAGGAATACACCTGCGACCTGCACGGCGCCGCCTGCTGCCGCGAGGTCGACTCCGCGCCGCGCGCGCTGGTGGCATTGGCCGCCGGTGCGCAGCAGTGGCGCAACGTGAACCTGCAGCGCTACGCGGCCCAGTCGGCCGGCAACCGCGGCTTCTGGGGCTCGTTCCACGAACTGATCGGCGGCTATCCCTGGCTCACCAAGCGCGTCGCCCGCGCCATCGACCCGGGCGCCAAGCTGCCCGAGCGCAACCCGGTGGCGTACCTGCTCGCGCTCTTCGTGCCGTATGCCGGCCGGGCCGGCGGCGGCGCGGCGGGTGTGCTGATCGTGGTGGCTGTCATCGGCGTCATGGCGGCTGCAGCCATCCCGGCCTACCAGGAGTACCAGACCCGCGCCGTCGTCGCGCAGGCCTGGTCCGAGGGCGCGCCGGTGCGCGACGCGCTCACGCGCCACTACGAAGAAAAGGCCGAGATCCCCGACACCCTGGCCGCCGTCGGCCTGCCGGGCAACCTGCCCAACGGCGCGACGCTCACGCTCGACCCCGACAGCATGGTGGTGGAAGTGACCACGCCCAAGGGCACGCTGCGCATGGAGCCGTCGTCGACCGACGCGGGCATCGCGTGGCACTGCAGCGCGGGGGACGGGTTGAGGGACAAGGCGTTGCCGGCGAGTTGCAAGAAGTAGCGTGAGGGAGCGAGGCGGGGGCCGATGGCTTCCGTCTTTCAATCTAAAAAAACGGGAGAGGCATTTGATGGGCAACGGTAAACAGTCGCGGCAACCGGCCGTACCAAGAGGGACGGACGCAGATCAGGCACCAACGCCGCAGGTGCAGAAAGTCGCAGGGAGCGATGGCGGCGGATCCGTCTTTAGTGTTGCAAGCCTCCTGACGACAATTTCTTTCTTGGGGGTCTTGCTCGCGCTACTCGGCTATGGGGTTGCACTTTCTGCAGAGGGGCGATTCGGAATGCCTCGTGCCCAGTTGATCGACTCGACAATGGACATGCTTGACTTGTCGACGTGGGTGATCCTTCAGATCGTCTCGAAGGGATTGGAGGCCTTCAGTAGCTTTTCTCTTTACGGCCAAGTGTTGAAGAGCACGATCCCTGCGGCGATCATCCTGCTAGTGGCTTGGCCGGTTTTTGCAGTCTTTCTGTCTCGACGCGGAAAGCGGGCTGGACGCGACACCGCATCGGATACATCGTCCTCGACGTCCAATTCGGACAACAAGGCGCCCAGCTTTCTCATCGCGTTGAAGCAGACCTGGTGGTTGCCAGTAGGCATCGTCGTGACGCCGTTCGCGATGCTGGCTGGGGTCGCCATCATCATCTTGATGGCCGTCGCGTTGACGTTTGTCCCGGTCTTGGGAATGACTGCGGGCGAAGCACATATCGATCGGTACGTGGTCGCGCCCAAGGGTTGTGATCCTGTCAGAAATCGATACCAACGTCTGATTCGTCCGCAGTGGCCCGATGAAGCAACAACGAAAGAAGAAGCGACGAAAGAAGAAGCGACGACTGCGCAGTGTGTCTCCATCAAGTTCACGGAAGGCGATACCGAAATACGCGGGCGAGTCGTTTTCGCGTTGAGCAAGGCCGTGATCCTGTATGACCCAAAGACGGGGGCCGTGAAGCGCGTGCCAACGGAGAGTGCCATCGTTGAGGTGATCTCTTCGCTTTGAGAAAGGCAAAGGATCTAAAGGACCGTGTGCATGAGGGCCATGTGAAAGCCCCTTGCAGCCGGCCCGCGCGGCGCCCCTACCTGTAGCTGCGCGCGTCCTCGATCACCTTGCCGTCGTTCGGCAAGGTGCCCGGCGCCACCAGTTCGATGGTGCCGCGCAGTTTGGTCACTTCGCGCACCGCGTCGGCAATGCGCGCGTCGAGCCCGGCCGGGGCGCCGGCGCATTCGAGCTTGAAGGTCATCTGGTCGTCGCCCATCTCGCCTGACACCACGAGGCGCGCACGCACGATCTCGGGAAAGCGCCGCACGACCTCGGCGACCTGCGAGGGGTGCACGAACATGCCGCGCACCTTGGTGGTCTGGTCGGCGCGGCCGAGCCAGCCCTTGATGCGCTTGTTGGTGCGGCCCGTGGGGCAGGTGCCCGCGAGCACGGCCGAGAGGTCGCCGGTGCCGAAGCGCACCAGCGGGTAGTCGGGGTTGAAGGTGGTGACGACGATCTCGCCCACCTCGCCGTCGGGCACCGGGTCGCCGGTGCCGGGACGCACGATCTCGACCAGCACGCCCTCGTCGATCACCAGGCCCTGGCGCGCGCTGGTTTCATACGCGATGAGGCCCAGGTCGGCGGTGGCGTAGCACTGGATGCCCTGCACGCCGTGCGCGGCAATCCAGTCGTGCAGACTGGGCGGAAAGGCCTCACCGGACACGAGCGCCTTGGTGAACCACGGCAGCTTCTGGCCTTTTTCCTCGGCCTTCTCGAGCAGGATTTTCAAAAAGCTCGGCGTGCCCGCGTAGCCGTCGGGCTTGAGGTCGACGATGGCTTCGAGCTGCTGCTCGGTCTGGCCGGTGCCGCCCGCGAAGATGGTGCAGCCCATGGCGTGCGCGCCGCTTTCCATGATCGAGCCGGCCGGCGTCATGTGGTAGCTGAAGCTGTTGTGGATCAGCTCGCCGCCGCGAAAGCCCGCCGCATGCAGCGCCCGTGCGGTGCGCCAGTAGTCGCGCGCCTCGCCCTCGGGTTCGTAGATGGTGCCGGGGCTCGCGAAGATGCGCGGCATGCGCGGCCCGCGCACGATCGACGCAAAGCCGCCGAAGGGGTCGTCGGCGCGACGTGCCTTCTGCAACTCGAGCAGTTCCGACTTGCGCGTGACGGGCAGCTTCGTGAGTGCTTCACGCGAGATGACGTCGCCGGGTTTCACACCGTCGAGGATCTTCGTGAACGCGGGAGAGGCGGTCTGGGCCTGGGCGATCTGCTTGGGCAGCGCGGCCAGCAGGTCCCGTTCGCGTTCGGCGGGGTCGCGGATTTCCAGTGTGTCGTAGTGGTCGTTCATGTCCGTACCCTTCGTCTATCGATTCGGTCGCTCTGGGGTGGGTACTTCAGGCCAGCCAACGCTTGCGCCGCTTGTAGCTCTTGACGTCGCGGAAGCTCTTGCGGTCCGCGCCGCCCACGCCGAGGTAGAACTCCTTCACGTCCTCGTTCTCGCGCAGGCTCTTGGCCTCGCCGTCCATCACGATGCGGCCGTTTTCCAGGATGTAGCCGTAGTCGGCGTAGCGCAGCGCCATGTTGGTGTTCTGCTCGGCCAGGAGGAAGGTCACCTTCTCCTTGGTGTTCAGGTCTTTGACGATCTCGAACACCTCTTCGACGATCTGCGGCGCCAGGCCCATCGAGGGTTCGTCGAGCAGCACCATGGTCGGGTTGGCCATCAGCGCGCGGCCGATGGCGCACATCTGCTGTTCGCCGCCCGAGGTGTAGGCCGCCTGCGAGCTGCGGCGCGTCTTCAGGCGCGGAAAGTACGCGTAGACCTTCTCCAGCGTCTCCAGCACCGCGGCCTTGCCGTCGGTGCGCGTGTAGGCGCCCGTCATCAGGTTCTCTTCGATGGTCAGGTGGGCGAAGCAGTGGCGGCCTTCCATCACCTGGATCAGCCCGCGCTTGACCAGCTCGGCCGGCGACAGCGCCTCGATGCGCTCGCCGCGCAGCTCGATGGTGCCCTTGGTCACGGCGCCGCGTTCGCCTGCGAGCAGGTTGCTCACGGCGCGCAAGGTGGTCGTCTTGCCGGCGCCGTTGCCGCCGAGCAGCGCGACGATGCCGCTTTCGGGCACGGTCAGCGACACGCCCTTGAGCACGAGGATCACGTGGTTATAGATAACCTCGATGCCGTTGACGTTGAGAAGGATCTTGGGTTCGCTCATGGTGTGGTCCGAAGCATTCGCAAGAACGGCACATCGCCGTCCTTGCGAATGGCGGCTCTTGCGAGCCGCCACGGCACTTTCTTTTGGGTCAGTGCATCAGGATTGGCAGTCGGCCGCTTCGCGACGGGTGAGCTTCTTCTCGCCCGCGTACTTGTCGGCAGCAGCCTTCACCATCGGCTTGATGATCTGGCTGTCGGCCTCATACCAGTCGGACATGCCGCCCCACTTCGCGCCGTCCCAGGTGTGGACACGCGCCCAGGTCGAGCCCATGTGGTCCTGGCACGAGGTGCTCACCGGACGCATCACGCCCGAGAAGCCGAGGGCGTCGAGCTTCTTCTGGTCGAGTGCGAGGTTCTCCATGCCCCAGCGCACTTGCTCGCCGGTCATGACCTTGCCCTTGCCGAAGCGCTCTTGCGCACGCTTGACGGCCTCGATGGTCAGCATCTGGATGATCACGCCGCGCGTGTAGAGCACCGAGCCCACTTCGTCCTTCGGACCCGTGCCCTGGCCCTTGTCGTGCACTTGCTTCAGGATGTCCTGGATCACCTTCGGCTGCGTGCCCGAGGTGTTCAGCGCCAGCGCGTTGTAGCCCTTGGCGTTGGCACCGACGTCCTTCACATCAGGTTCGGCGCCGGCCCACCACACGCCGTACATCTTCTCGCGCGGGTAGCCCGTGGCCACGGCTTCCTTCAGCGCGGTGGAGTTCATCACGCCCCAGCCCCACAGCAGCACGAAGTCAGGACGCGACTGGCGCACCTGCAGCCAGGCCGACTTCTGTTCCACGCCGGGCGCGGTCACCGGGATGAGCGACAGCTCGAAGCCGTTCTGCTTGGCGCGCTCCTGCAGCAGCGGAATCGGTTCCTTGCCGAACGGCGAGTCGTGGTACACGAGGGCGATCTTCTTGCCCTTGAGCTTGTCCATGCCGCCTTCTTTTTTCCCGATGTGCTGGATCAGGATGTCGGCCGCGGTCCAGTAGGAGCCCATGAGCGGGAAGTTCCACTTGAACACGCCGCCGTCTTGCGAGGCCGAGAGGCCGTAGCCCAGCGTGATGAGCGGGATCTTGTCGGTGGGCACTTTGTCGGTCAGCGCGAAGGTGATGCCGGTGGCCTGCGGGTCGAACAACGCAACGCCCGGGCGGCCCTTCAGGCGCTCATAGCATTCGACGCCCTTGTCGGTCGCGTAGCCGGTTTCGCATTCTTCGTAGGCGATCTTCACGCCATTCATGCCGCCGGTGGCGTTGACGTACTTGATGTAGTCCTGCTTGCCGTTGGCCCAAGGCGTGCCGTTGGGCGCGTAGGGGCCGGTGCGGTAGACCAGCAGCGGGAAGAACTGTTCCTTGGCCTGCGCCTGGACCAGCGACGGCGCCAGCGCCGTGCCCAGGGTGGTGACCACCAGGGCGGCGGTCAGAGCGAGCGATTTCAGTGTCATGCCTGTCTCCTTTTGTGGGCACCTCGGTGCCGGTTTTTACGTGCGAACGAACGGGAACTCTTGCAATGCGTTGTCAGTCAGTGCGGGAAGGGCCACAGCCGCAGCTTTTCCTTGGCCGTGGACCACAGCCGCGCCAGGCCGTGCGGCTCGACGATCAGGAAGAACACGATCAGCGCGCCGAAGATCATGGTCTCCAGGTGCGAGGCCAGTGCGGTCGAGATCGAGAAGCCCAGCCACCCCGGCAGCTGGTTCAGAAAGAGCGGCAGCAGCACGATGAAGGCGGCGCCGAAGAAGCTGCCCATGATCGAGCCGAGTCCGCCGATGATCACCATGAACAGCAGCTGGAACGAGCGGTCGATGCTGAACGCCGCCGGCTCCCACGCACCCAGGTGAATGAAGCCCCACAGCGCGCCGGCCACGCCGACGATGAAGCTGCTCACCGCAAAGGCCGTGAGCTTGGCGTACACCGGGCGGATGCCGATCACCGCGGCGGCCACGTCCATGTCGCGCATCGCCATCCACTCGCGGCCGATGGCGCTGCGCACCAGGTTCTTGGCGAGCAGTGCGAACACCACCACGAAGATCAGGCAGAACAAATACTTCTGCACCGGCGATTCGATCGGCACGCCGAACACGGGGTCTCCTCGTTTTCAGTGCAATAAGTGACGGTACGAAAAGCTAGCACTGGCGCGGAGGTGGTGTTGGTAGATCGTTGATTTCATTGACTTTCCTGTTCACTTTCAAATCTGCGATTCGTGGCGTCAAACCGTGGTCGGTTTCATCCATTGGTGCCAGTTATCGATGCATTTGGCCGCGAAGGCAGGATTTGGTCAGCATAGCGGTCAACCGGGAAGCGAAACACACCCCGCAAGTTGATGCTCTCCAGCCTGGTGGGCGCAATCTTCCCGATCAGTTCCGGTGGAATGACCTGGCGGCGGTTCGACCAGCGATCCAGGACCGCCTGCATCTGTGAGGTATTCCACGCCATCACGATGTTGGCCATCAGGCTCAACGCATCGGCCACAGCCTGCATTTCATCGACACGTTTGGCCTGCGCCGGGCTGATCCGGCCGGTATAAATGGCGCGCTTGAGGGCGTTAACAGCCTCGCCCCGATTGAGCACCCGGCGCAACTCGTTCCTGAAAGCGTCCTTGACAAAGTAGTCAGCCAAAAACGCCGTACGCAGCAACCGCCCCAATTGCACGCCAGCCTCATAGATTGGATCGCCCTGGGCGGCAGAACCGAACCGCGCAAGAGCTGCCACCGCACTGGCATGTCCGCTCATGACCGAGGCTGCCAGGTGCACCAGACTATCCCAATGCTTTTCGATCAAAGCGACGTCGACATTGGCTTCGCACACCGCAGCGATTTCTGCGGGCACTTTGGTGCCGCGTGGCACAAAGAGGTGGCGCTGTTTGAGTTCCTTCAACCGCGGGCAAAGATCAAAACCAAGCAAACGGGCATGTGACATGGCAAAGTCGGTGTAGCCATGGGTATCCACAGCAAGCTGGCTGGTCTCCAGCTTTTCTTGGCGGATGACACCTTCAATGGCCACGCCCGCCTGGCGCTCATTGAGCACAAAGGGCTGCGCATGGAAGATGCCCCACCGGTCTTTTACATGGGAGTAGATTCCAATGGAAGGTGTGTTGCGCCGAGGATCAAGCCGGGCTTGCCACACCCGTTTGGTGGTCTCCATGCTCATCATGTCAGAAGATGCCAAATCGGACCGCCCCCAGGTGGCGGCAATCGGGTGTCGCTGCATGAATTCCAGCACAGCCTGGCAGGCCTGGCTCAGACGCCGTTCGTCCCGCGCCCAGCGCATGGCCTGGCGAATGCTGGTGGCAGACAATTGCGGAATCATGCGCGCGCATTCGACCGCAGTCAGACTGGTGCCGTGGGCCATGATGCCGGCATAGACCATCAGCAGCTCGTCGGTAGAGCGCGGCTCACGTCCGAGCATGATCCAGCTAAAGCGCACCTGGGCGTCAACGGCCAGAATCACTTCCGGCAATTGAACCTCACCGATGCGGTGATCCAAAGCCGCGCGCAGCTTGGTCACTTCTGGGTCTTCGTCCTCTGCGGGCAATGGCGACAAATGGAGTTCATCATCCACGCGCAGTACGCCACTGCGGGCTGCAGCGGCCACCGCATCGACACCGGCAGTTACTCTGGCCAGCAAAGGCTTCAAGAAAGTGGCAGCCTTGCTGGGTAACGATAGACGGGCATAGTGTTTCTTGGACTCTGCCTGCCAACGCTCGTCCGTGAAGAACAAGCGCGCACGACCCCGAAAGCTCAGGCTGTGCTCAATCCAGACCGAGCCATTGCGCACCGCGCGGCGCAGGGCAAACAGGGTGGCCACCTCCAACGCCTGAAACGCCCGTTCCCGGTCTGGGCTGGAGATCGAAACCTGCCAGATCATTCCCAGACTTGGTGCCACCACTTCAACTGGCAGCTTTCTGGATCCTTTGAGATATAAAGCTTGCAGCTTGGCAAGGTACTCGATGGCAGGATGCTCGCCGGTGGCCTGCCAGGGCAGCTTTGCAATGGCGACGAGCAACGACCGCACGGGGCGAATTCCATCAATCAATCCCTCGCGGACCAGGGAGGCCCTGCTCGGTGGTTTGCGTTTCTGGGTTTCGGTGATCAAGGCTTCAAGACGGGCACGCAACTCAGCATCTGGCACCGCACCTTGCGCGCTCAAGGCAACAAGTTCGCCGAGCAGCGTTTTGTACATTGCGGCCCAATTGACGGTAGCGGGGACATCGGCGGCAGCCTGACGCCACAGATCGGCGATCCGGCGCTGCACCATAAGGATCAACTGGTCTGTGGTGGTGAACAGGCAATACCGAAGAAAGCATGCGACCTCCACGGTGCGCGCTGGCTCTTTGATCTTGGCTCCGGCTGAGGGCGGCCTGGAGACAAGTCGGCGCGCGTAGCGGCGCAAGATGAGATCGGGGATGTCTGCCAGGTGCTTATGAACGTCCAGCGTGTAAAGCAGGTCGATGCGCTCCAGTACCTCGCTGATTTGGCGGGTTGAGTGTTTCGCCGGTGCAGCCCATAGCCAACTCTGCTGGGTTTGTCCATCTGGGCGCAGCTCTGAAACTGAGGCTCGCCAGCGATCAAGTGTTGCTGGATCAACGCTGGCGGCGATGGCGGTGCCTGTTTCAACTTCAAGCTGGGCAAGTGCCGCCGCAATCAGTGTCCGAATTGCCCGCTCGTGCACGATCACCAGCTTGTTCTTGTACAGCCATTGACGCGCCCGCACGAGTAGCTGATCGCGGTCGGCGCAGCGCGCCACTTCGTCGCGCAGTTCACGTACCAGTGAGCGGCGCTGGTGCTCGCTCATCCACTGGAATCCAAGGACCGTGCAGGCTACTTGTTGGTGATCGAATAGCGTGCGCCCGCGTTCATACATGGCTCTCAGCGAGGCGACTTCTGGTGCTGCAATGCCAAGCTCGTTGCCAAGGTGGCGCCACAAGGCTACTGGAATTACCCGAAAGGCACCGAGCAAACGCCCACTCATGCGCAGGAAACCAATATGGAGCGCCAGACCAAGCTTGTGGGAATCACCTCGGCGTGCATTGATTGCGTCGCGCTCGGCACCATCGAAGGTGAAAAATGCCTTCATCTCGAAGTCGCTGATATCGCGGGGGAGCCCACGCATCCCCAAAAACGTTGTGTGCCAACCCTGCATCGTGAACCTCAAAAGTGGGAGGCCACCATACCCGTTTACAAAGCGAACAGGAAAGTCAATGAAATCAACGGTCTACCCAGACCACCCCCGCGCCAGTGCTAGCTTTGCGTACCGTCACTTATTGCACTGAAAACGAGGAGACCCCGCCATGGCCAAAATGCGCAAGGTCACCACCGTTCGCGGCTACGGTGCCTTTGTCGGCGCCAACCACCTCGAAGTGGAAGAAACCACCGGCACGGGCCAGGAGAAGACGGGCACCAAGAAGGTCATCGCCTTCAAGCGCGCCATCATCGCCGCTGGCAGCCAGGCCGTGCGCCTGCCGTTCATGCCCAACGACCCGCGCGTGGTCGATTCCACCGGCGCGCTGGCGCTCAGCGGCGTGCCCAAACGCATGCTCATCCTGGGCGGCGGCATCATCGGCCTGGAAATGGGCACGGTGTACAGCACCCTGGGCGCACGCCTGGATGTGGTGGAAATGATGGACGGCCTGATGCAGGGCGCCGACCGCGACCTGGTCAAGATCTGGCAGAAGATGAACGCCAAGCGCTTCGACAACATCATGTTGAAGACGAAAACCGTGGGTGCCGAGGCCACACCTGAAGGCATCAAGGTCACATTCGCGCCAGCGGAAGAGGGCGGCACCACCCCCGAACCCCAGGTGTACGACCTGGTGCTGCAGGCCGTGGGCCGCACGCCCAACGGCAAGAAGATTGCCGCTGAAAAGGCCGGCGTGTCTGTGACGGACCGCGGTTTCATCAACGTCGACATCCAGATGCGCACCAACGTGCCGCACATCTTCGCCATCGGCGACATCGTCGGGCAGCCCATGCTGGCGCACAAGGCGGTGCATGAGGCACACGTGGCGGCAGAAGTGATTGCCGGTGAACTGCAAGGCAACAAAGAGCTGGCAAGCGCCGCCTTCAACGCCCGCGTGATCCCAAGCGTGGCCTACACCGACCCTGAAGTGGCTTGGGTGGGCCTGACGGAAGACCAGGCCAAGGCCCAAGGCATCAAGGTCAAGAAGGGCCTGTTCCCCTGGACGGCCTCGGGCCGCGCCATTGCCAACGGCCGCGACGAAGGCTTCACCAAGCTGCTGTTCGACGACAGCCCCGAAGCAGGATCAGGAGACGGCCATGCTGGCCGGGGCCACGGCAAGATCCTGGGCGGTGGCATGGTCGGCACCCACGCGGGCGACATGATCGGAGAGATCGCGCTGGCTATCGAGATGGGTGCGGACGCAGTGGACATCGGCAAGACCATCCACCCGCATCCGACGCTGGGCGAGAGCATCGGCATGGCGGCGGAAGTGGCGCATGGCAGCTGCACGGATGTGCCGCCTGCGCGCAAGTAAGTCCGCAGCCAAGCTACCCTGACAAGGCCCGAACTGGCGACGGTTCGGGCCTTGTGCTTTGCGTACCCAAACAATCGCCGCAGAATACTGTGCATTTGTACAGCATTCATGTCAGCCACTTCCAAGCCCAAGCTCTACAACCCACGCCACCCCGAACGCACGCTGCTGTACCAAACGGTAGCCGAGCACTACGAGACCTGGCTAGAGTTGGCCAGCGCGGGTCAGTTCGACGGCCAGGGCGACCACCACACCCCCAAGCCCTTCGTGCGCAAAGCGTTTGCCAAGTATCTTGAGTGCGGCATCTTTGCCCATGGCTTTGCCCGCGCTCGCTGCGGCGACTGTGGGCACGACTACTTTGTAGCCTTCTCCTGCAAAGGCCGGGGAGTCTGCCCCTCGTGCACCACCCGGCGCATGGTGGAGACAGCAGCGCACCTGAACGATCACGTATTCCCCCGCCTGCCGGTGCGCCAGTGGGTGCTCTCCGTGCCCAAGAGGTTGCGGTACTTCATGCAACGCGACGGAGCGGTGCTGAGCATGGTGCTGCGCATCTTTCTGCGGGTGATCGCACAAACTCTGCAGACCCACAGCCCCGGTGCGGCCCATATGGACAAGGCAGGCCTGCACATCGGTGCCATCGCCTTCATTCACCGATTCGGCTCCAGCCTCAATGAACACGTCCACTTCCACGTTTGTGTGGTGGACGGGGTGTTTGAGGAAGTGGAGGGCGAGGGCGATGCTGATGCGACCCCTCGAATCTCATCGCCGGGTGTCATCTTTCACGCGGCCACCGGCATCGATGCGGCTACCGTGGCCCCAGTGCAGACCACACTGCAAAAACGCATCCTGCGCGCCTTCGTTGCTCGGGGCCTGCTGGAGAACTGTGACGCCAAAGACATGCTGGGCTACAAACACAGCGGCTTCTCGGTGGACGCCGGTGTCTGCATCGAAGCCCACGACCGCGCTGCGCTGGAGCGGCTGCTGCGCTATTGCGCGCGTCCACCGTTTTCCATGGAGCGCCTACGCAAAGAGGGAAGCAAACTGGTGTACCGCTGTGCCAAACAGCGCAGCGAGCCCACCAGTGACAAGCGTGGTGCCAAGGCAGATGAGCTGCACCTCACACCGCTGGAACTGATCGACCGCATCGCCGCGCTGGTGCCACCGCCACGCACCCACCGGCACCGCTACTTTGGTGTGCTGGCACCAAACTCGCCGCTGAGAGCGGCGGTAACGGCGCTGGCCCAGCCTGCTGCGTCGCAACCAGCCACGGTGGAGACTGCACAACCTGGCGCGGGCGTACCTGGGGTGGCGGCGCCGGGCAACGCGGCCACACCCACACCCGAACCTGAAGCACGCCCGAAGCGAGCGGCGCATTACTTGTGGGCGGTGCTGATTGCCCGCATCTACGAGGCATTTCCGCTGCTGTGCCCCATGTGCGGTGGGCAGATGCGCATCATTGCCTTCATCACCCACAGCGCCGAAATCCGCCACATCCTGAACCACATCGGGGTGGAGTCTGCCCCCCCGCACATCACCCCGGCACGCGGGCCACCGCTGTGGGAGGGCTGCGACGCGCCGGTGGATGATGGTGCGCAAGGCGAGCCGGATTGGGATCTGGCAGCTCAACCCGACGAGGTAGACCAGCGCGTCAATTGGTGACCCAGTGAAGCGGCGGTATCCATCGCTGCGGGGAAGCAGCTGCACGCGCGCCAGGCCCAAATGCATACTGCCTCCCAAGCTCTTGCCATTGAGCGGCAAGCGAGCGCTCAACCTTCCTTGGCCGAACGTGTTTCGAGGCCCAAAACTCGTGCCATACTTGGCCTCATGCGGTTGAATTTCCTATCCGTTTTCGCTCGCACCGGAAATGCAGAGATCCTCGCAGACTGCTTTACCGGCGATCTCCGCGCCCGCTCCCAATAGGCGCTGGACGACTGTGGCATCGTATTCGGGAGTGTACCCCTCAAGCAGGGACGAGCCGTTGCGCATCCCTATTCCAGCCAGCGCGATGCTGTCTTTCAGGGCGATCCGCATTCCTGCCAGGGATCCGTTTTGATGTTCGCGCACGGAAGTCCTCAGGTACCACGCGTTCGTCGGATTCGTACCGGGCTCGGGCCTTTCACCTCTTCGGGAAGCTGGCGCCCGCAGTCGACCCTCACCTACCAACGATTCCACACGAGCGAAGGACGGAAGTGCCGCATTCATGGCAATTCTGTATCCATCAAGGTCATGTCCGCCCCCCAATCCGAGCCGCGCCAAGATGGCAGCGATTTCCTCAAGGGGCGGCGGATGCAGCAACGGCGTCATTTCCTAGAGGCTGCGCCAAGCTGGGTTAGCCACCATGTTCGCCCGCTGCAAAATAGCTGTGGCGCGGCTCTGCGCTTCCTCAAGGAACGCCAACTCACGTTCAGGGGGAAGAAAGCTCAAGCGGCGGTTCTCCATCACAACGTTTCCGTCAATCAGGACAGTGTCCACCTCATTGCCGTAAGCCTGAAACACGATCGTGGCCGCCAAATGATGGTGAGGAGTCGTCTGAGGGTGACGCAGGTCAAGCAGGATAAGGTCCGCGCGCTTGCCGGTTTCGATGGAACCAATCTCGTGGTCCATTCCCAACGAACGCGCCCCATCGATCGTCGCCATTTCAAGAATCTTCTCTGGGGTCAGCACGTCCGCATCCCGATGCACCGCGCGGTGAATATGGGCCATAAACTTCATGTCTCCGATCATGTTTACGGAGTCATTACTATTCCCGTTATCTGTTCCAATGCCCACGGCCATGCCGCGCTCCACCATCTCTGGCACGGGGGCCACCCCTGAGCCGAGGTAGGCATTGCTCACAACCTGCGACGCGACCTTCACATTGTGGCGGTGCAGCAGCCGAACATCCTTCCGGTCAAAGTACACGCAATGCGCGACCTGCAGACGCTCATCCAAGAGTCCGTAACACTCCATGTACTCGGCGGGACTCATCCCATGAATCCGCTCATCATGATCGCTCTCCGCCATGTGAAGCGTCCACATTACCGCCCGATCACGGGCGAAGGCTTGTGCCCATCGCATTCCTTCAACTGTCACCGCCGTGGTAGTGGCAGGAGCGGGCCAAACTGATATACGACCTCCTGCCGTGCCATGATACTGATCTGACAGGGCTGTGATCCGATCTTTGGCCACAGCCGTTTCCTCCATGATCGAGCACAGTTCGACTTGGGGAGAGCGAGCCTTCAAGGCGTCCACATACCCTTGAATGCGCCCGTCCATCCGATCAAAGAACATGCGGGCGTAGACGACCCTCACACCCACCTCACCATAGACCGCCATCGCGGCCTCGATGTTGCCTGGGTAGATGGCCGAATCGGCGTTTTCGTTGATCGTCGTAATCCCGCTGCGCACAGCTTCCGCACAATACAACCTCACCGCCACCGCTACGTCCTCCGGTCTCATCGCCTTTTGTCCCGGATACACAACGTTGAACAGCCAGTCATAGAATTGACGCCCGTGCGAGGGCCCTCCGCGCAGGAGGATCTGGTTCACATGGGTGTGGGCATTGATGAAACCGGGTAACACGACCTTGCCGCGTGCATCGATCACCCGATCCGCTGGCGGAGGCACCGACTCGGCGTGCACTCCGAGCGCGACGATCCGTCCATCCTGCACGTGAACCCAGCTATCCCCAAGGACTCTGCGGTACTGATCCATCGTGACGAGGGTACCGTGCTGGATGCTGAGCGTTTGCATGATATGTCTCCAATAGTGTGTTACACGTCGCAACGCAGATATTATGCCATCGAAAAACCTGCACCGCAACTGGGTGGTCATCCCGCACGTCACCAACCACGACGACGCGGACATCACCGACCTGGAAGCCTTTCGCGTGCAGTTCAACAAAGAGAACGAAAAGAGCGGCGTCAAGGTCACCATGCTCGCCTTCATGATCAAGGCTGCTGTGGCCGCGCTCAAGAAGTTCCCCGAGTTCAACAGCTCGCTCGACGGCGACCAGCTGGTGATGAAGAACTACTTTCACATCGGCTTTGCGGCCGACACGCCCAACGGCCTGGTGGTTCCCGTCATCAAGGATGCCGACCAGAAGGGCATCGTCCAGATCAGCAAGGAAATGGGCGAACTCGCCGCCAAGGCGCGCGAAGGCAAGCTGGCCCCGGCAGACATGCAGGGTGGATGCTTCTCCATCAGCTCGCTGGGCGGCATTGGTGGCCGTTACTTCACGCCCATCATCAACGCGCCTGAAGTCGCCATCATGGGCGTGTGCAAGAGCAGCATCGAACCCAAGTGGGACGGCAAGCAATTCGCCCCACGCCTGATGCTGCCCCTCTCCTTGAGCTGGGACCACCGCGTGATCGACGGCGCCGCCGCCGCGCGCTTCAACGTGTACTTTGCCTCGCTGCTGGCGGACTTCCGCCGCATCGTGATGTAACGCGAGGGCAACACCCATGGCAATCATCGACATCAAGGTGCCCGACATTGGCGACTTCGCCGAAGTGGCCATCATCGAAGTGCTGGTCAAACCCGGCGACACCATCAAGGCCGAGCAAAGCCTGATCACCGTGGAGTCCGACAAGGCCTCCATGGAGATCCCGTCCAGCCATGCTGGCGTGGTCAAGGAGCTGAAGGTCAAGCTCGGCGACAAGGTCGCCGAAGGCTCGGTGGTGCTGACCCTGGAAGTGCAGGGTGCAGGCGCAGCCGCTCCAGCGCCTGCAGCTGCCCCTGCGCCCGCGGTTTCTGAGCCAAAACAGGCTCCAGCGCCCACCCCACAAGCGCAAGCAGCTATTAATCCAGTAGCGTCCAGCTTTGCTGGTACGGCGGATCTGGACTGCGACGTGCTCGTGCTGGGCGGCGGCCCCGGCGGCTATTCGGCAGCCTTCCGCGCGGCCGACCTGGGCCTCAAGGTCATCATCGTCGAGCGCTACGCAGCCCTGGGCGGCGTGTGCCTGAACGTGGGCTGCATCCCGTCCAAGGCGCTGCTGCACGTGGCCGCCGTCATGGACGAGGTCAGCCACCTGTCCGCCGCAGGCATCGACTTTGGCGCCCCCAAGGTCAATGTCGATACGCTGCGCGGCCACAAGGAAAAGGTCATCAGCAAGCTCACCGGCGGCCTGGCCGCCATGGGGTCTCCTCGTTTTCAGTGCAATAAGTGACGGTACGAAAAGCTAGCACTGGCGCGGAGGTGGTGTTGGTAGATCGTTGATTTCATTGACTTTCCTGTTCACTTTCAAATCTGCGATTCGTGGCGTCAAACCGTGGTCGGTTTCATCCATTGGTGCCAGTTATCGATGCATTTGGCCGCGAAGGCAGGATTTGGTCAGCATAGCGGTCAACCGGGAAGCGAAACACACCCCGCAAGTTGATGCTCTCCAGCCTGGTGGGCGCAATCTTCCCGATCAGTTCCGGTGGAATGACCTGGCGGCGGTTCGACCAGCGATCCAGGACCGCCTGCATCTGTGAGGTATTCCACGCCATCACGATGTTGGCCATCAGGCTCAACGCATCGGCCACAGCCTGCATTTCATCGACACGTTTGGCCTGCGCCGGGCTGATCCGGCCGGTATAAATGGCGCGCTTGAGGGCGTTAACAGCCTCGCCCCGATTGAGCACCCGGCGCAACTCGTTCCTGAAAGCGTCCTTGACAAAGTAGTCAGCCAAAAACGCCGTACGCAGCAACCGCCCCAATTGCACGCCAGCCTCATAGATTGGATCGCCCTGGGCGGCAGAACCGAACCGCGCAAGAGCTGCCACCGCACTGGCATGTCCGCTCATGACCGAGGCTGCCAGGTGCACCAGACTATCCCAATGCTTTTCGATCAAAGCGACGTCGACATTGGCTTCGCACACCGCAGCGATTTCTGCGGGCACTTTGGTGCCGCGTGGCACAAAGAGGTGGCGCTGTTTGAGTTCCTTCAACCGCGGGCAAAGATCAAAACCAAGCAAACGGGCATGTGACATGGCAAAGTCGGTGTAGCCATGGGTATCCACAGCAAGCTGGCTGGTCTCCAGCTTTTCTTGGCGGATGACACCTTCAATGGCCACGCCCGCCTGGCGCTCATTGAGCACAAAGGGCTGCGCATGGAAGATGCCCCACCGGTCTTTTACATGGGAGTAGATTCCAATGGAAGGTGTGTTGCGCCGAGGATCAAGCCGGGCTTGCCACACCCGTTTGGTGGTCTCCATGCTCATCATGTCAGAAGATGCCAAATCGGACCGCCCCCAGGTGGCGGCAATCGGGTGTCGCTGCATGAATTCCAGCACAGCCTGGCAGGCCTGGCTCAGACGCCGTTCGTCCCGCGCCCAGCGCATGGCCTGGCGAATGCTGGTGGCAGACAATTGCGGAATCATGCGCGCGCATTCGACCGCAGTCAGACTGGTGCCGTGGGCCATGATGCCGGCATAGACCATCAGCAGCTCGTCGGTAGAGCGCGGCTCACGTCCGAGCATGATCCAGCTAAAGCGCACCTGGGCGTCAACGGCCAGAATCACTTCCGGCAATTGAACCTCACCGATGCGGTGATCCAAAGCCGCGCGCAGCTTGGTCACTTCTGGGTCTTCGTCCTCTGCGGGCAATGGCGACAAATGGAGTTCATCATCCACGCGCAGTACGCCACTGCGGGCTGCAGCGGCCACCGCATCGACACCGGCAGTTACTCTGGCCAGCAAAGGCTTCAAGAAAGTGGCAGCCTTGCTGGGTAACGATAGACGGGCATAGTGTTTCTTGGACTCTGCCTGCCAACGCTCGTCCGTGAAGAACAAGCGCGCACGACCCCGAAAGCTCAGGCTGTGCTCAATCCAGACCGAGCCATTGCGCACCGCGCGGCGCAGGGCAAACAGGGTGGCCACCTCCAACGCCTGAAACGCCCGTTCCCGGTCTGGGCTGGAGATCGAAACCTGCCAGATCATTCCCAGACTTGGTGCCACCACTTCAACTGGCAGCTTTCTGGATCCTTTGAGATATAAAGCTTGCAGCTTGGCAAGGTACTCGATGGCAGGATGCTCGCCGGTGGCCTGCCAGGGCAGCTTTGCAATGGCGACGAGCAACGACCGCACGGGGCGAATTCCATCAATCAATCCCTCGCGGACCAGGGAGGCCCTGCTCGGTGGTTTGCGTTTCTGGGTTTCGGTGATCAAGGCTTCAAGACGGGCACGCAACTCAGCATCTGGCACCGCACCTTGCGCGCTCAAGGCAACAAGTTCGCCGAGCAGCGTTTTGTACATTGCGGCCCAATTGACGGTAGCGGGGACATCGGCGGCAGCCTGACGCCACAGATCGGCGATCCGGCGCTGCACCATAAGGATCAACTGGTCTGTGGTGGTGAACAGGCAATACCGAAGAAAGCATGCGACCTCCACGGTGCGCGCTGGCTCTTTGATCTTGGCTCCGGCTGAGGGCGGCCTGGAGACAAGTCGGCGCGCGTAGCGGCGCAAGATGAGATCGGGGATGTCTGCCAGGTGCTTATGAACGTCCAGCGTGTAAAGCAGGTCGATGCGCTCCAGTACCTCGCTGATTTGGCGGGTTGAGTGTTTCGCCGGTGCAGCCCATAGCCAACTCTGCTGGGTTTGTCCATCTGGGCGCAGCTCTGAAACTGAGGCTCGCCAGCGATCAAGTGTTGCTGGATCAACGCTGGCGGCGATGGCGGTGCCTGTTTCAACTTCAAGCTGGGCAAGTGCCGCCGCAATCAGTGTCCGAATTGCCCGCTCGTGCACGATCACCAGCTTGTTCTTGTACAGCCATTGACGCGCCCGCACGAGTAGCTGATCGCGGTCGGCGCAGCGCGCCACTTCGTCGCGCAGTTCACGTACCAGTGAGCGGCGCTGGTGCTCGCTCATCCACTGGAATCCAAGGACCGTGCAGGCTACTTGTTGGTGATCGAATAGCGTGCGCCCGCGTTCATACATGGCTCTCAGCGAGGCGACTTCTGGTGCTGCAATGCCAAGCTCGTTGCCAAGGTGGCGCCACAAGGCTACTGGAATTACCCGAAAGGCACCGAGCAAACGCCCACTCATGCGCAGGAAACCAATATGGAGCGCCAGACCAAGCTTGTGGGAATCACCTCGGCGTGCATTGATTGCGTCGCGCTCGGCACCATCGAAGGTGAAAAATGCCTTCATCTCGAAGTCGCTGATATCGCGGGGGAGCCCACGCATCCCCAAAAACGTTGTGTGCCAACCCTGCATCGTGAACCTCAAAAGTGGGAGGCCACCATACCCGTTTACAAAGCGAACAGGAAAGTCAATGAAATCAACGGTCTACCCAGACCACCCCCGCGCCAGTGCTAGCTTTGCGTACCGTCACTTATTGCACTGAAAACGAGGAGACCCCGCCATGGCCAAAATGCGCAAGGTCACCACCGTTCGCGGCTACGGTGCCTTTGTCGGCGCCAACCACCTCGAAGTGGAAGAAACCACCGGCACGGGCCAGGAGAAGACGGGCACCAAGAAGGTCATCGCCTTCAAGCGCGCCATCATCGCCGCTGGCAGCCAGGCCGTGCGCCTGCCGTTCATGCCCAACGACCCGCGCGTGGTCGATTCCACCGGCGCGCTGGCGCTCAGCGGCGTGCCCAAACGCATGCTCATCCTGGGCGGCGGCATCATCGGCCTGGAAATGGGCACGGTGTACAGCACCCTGGGCGCACGCCTGGATGTGGTGGAAATGATGGACGGCCTGATGCAGGGCGCCGACCGCGACCTGGTCAAGATCTGGCAGAAGATGAACGCCAAGCGCTTCGACAACATCATGTTGAAGACGAAAACCGTGGGTGCCGAGGCCACACCTGAAGGCATCAAGGTCACATTCGCGCCAGCGGAAGAGGGCGGCACCACCCCCGAACCCCAGGTGTACGACCTGGTGCTGCAGGCCGTGGGCCGCACGCCCAACGGCAAGAAGATTGCCGCTGAAAAGGCCGGCGTGTCTGTGACGGACCGCGGTTTCATCAACGTCGACATCCAGATGCGCACCAACGTGCCGCACATCTTCGCCATCGGCGACATCGTCAGGCAGCCCATGCTGGCGCACAAGGCGGTGCATGAGGCACACGTGGCGGCAGAAGTGATTGCCGGTGAACTGCAAGGCAACAAAGAGCTGGCAAGCGCCGCCTTCAACGCCCGCGTGATCCCAAGCGTGGCCTACACCGACCCTGAAGTGGCTTGGGTGGGCCTGACGGAAGACCAGGCCAAGGCCCAAGGCATCAAGGTCAAGAAGGGCCTGTTCCCCTGGACGGCCTCGGGCCGCGCCATTGCCAACGGCCGCGACGAAGGCTTCACCAAGCTGCTGTTCGACGACAGCCCCGAAGCAGGATCAGGAGACGGCCATGCTGGCCGGGGCCACGGCAAGATCCTGGGCGGTGGCATGGTCGGCACCCACGCGGGCGACATGATCGGAGAGATCGCGCTGGCTATCGAGATGGGTGCGGACGCAGTGGACATCGGCAAGACCATCCACCCGCATCCGACGCTGGGCGAGAGCATCGGCATGGCGGCGGAAGTGGCGCATGGCAGCTGCACGGATGTGCCGCCTGCGCGCAAGTAAGTCCGCAGCCAAGCTACCCTGACAAGGCCCGAACTGGCGACGGTTCGGGCCTTGTGCTTTGCGTACCCAAACAATCGCCGCAGAATACTGTGCATTTGTACAGTATTCATGTCAGCCACTTCCAAGCCCAAGCTCTACAACCCACGCCACCCCGAACGCACGCTGCTCTACCAAATGGTAGCCGAGCACTACGAGACCTGGCTAGAGTTGGCCAGCGCGGGTCAGTTCGACGGCCAGGGCGACCACCACACCCCCAAGCCCTTCGTGCGCAAAGCGTTTGCCAAGTATCTTGAGTGCGGCATCTTTGCCCATGGCTTTGCCCGCGCTCGCTGCGGCGACTGTGGGCACGACTACTTTGTAGCCTTCTCCTGCAAAGGCCGGGGAGTCTGCCCCTCGTGCACCACGCGGCGGATGGTGGAGACGGCGGCACACCTGAGCGACCACGTTTTCCCCCGCCTGCCGGTGCGCCAGTGGGTGCTCTCCGTGCCCAAGAGGTTGCGGTACTTCATGCAACGCGACGGAGCGGTGCTGAGCATGGTGCTGCGCATCTTTCTGCGGGTGATCGCACAAACTCTGCAGACCCACAGCCCCGGTGCGGCCCATATGGACAAGGCAGGCCTGCACATCGGTGCCATCGCCTTCATTCACCGATTCGGCTCCAGCCTCAATGAACACGTCCACTTCCACGTTTGTGTGGTGGACGGGGTGTTTGAGGAAGTGGAGGGCGAGGGCGATGCTGATGCGACCCCTCGAATCTCATCGCCGGGTGTCATCTTTCACGCGGCCACCGGCATCGATGCGGCTACCGTGGCCCCAGTGCAGACCACACTGCAAAAACGCATCCTGCGCGCCTTCGTTGCTCGGGGCCTGCTGGAGAACTGTGACGCCAAAGACATGCTGGGCTACAAACACAGCGGCTTCTCGGTGGACGCCGGTGTCTGCATCGAAGCCCACGACCGCGCTGCGCTGGAGCGGCTGCTGCGCTATTGCGCGCGTCCACCGTTTTCCATGGAGCGCCTACGCAAAGAGGGAAGCAAACTGGTGTACCGCTGTGCCAAACAGCGCAGCGAGCCCACCAGTGACAAGCGTGGTGCCAAGGCAGATGAGCTGCACCTCACACCGCTGGAACTGATCGACCGCATCGCCGCGCTGGTGCCACCGCCACGCACCCACCGGCACCGCTACTTTGGTGTGCTGGCACCAAACTCGCCGCTGAGCGGCGGTAACGGCGCTGGCCCAGCCTGCTGCGTCGCAACCAGCCACGGTGGAGACTGCACAACCTGGCGCGGGCGTACCTGGGGTGGCGGCGCCGGGCAACGCGGCCACACCCACACCCGAACCTGAAGCACGCCCGAAGCGAGCGGCGCATTACTTGTGGGCGGTGCTGATTGCCCGCATCTACGAGGCATTTCCGCTGCTGTGCCCCATGTGCGGTGGGCAGATGCGCATCATTGCCTTCATCACCCACAGCGCCGAAATCCGCCACATCCTGAACCACATCGGGGTGGAGTCTGCCCCCCCGCACATCACCCCGGCACGCGGGCCACCGCTGTGGGAGGGCTGCGACGCGCCGGTGGATGATGGTGCGCAAGGCGAGCCGGATTGGGATCTGGCAGCTCAACCCGACGAGGTAGACCAGCGCGTCAATTGGTGACCCAGTGAAGCGGCGGTATCCATCGCTGCGGGGAAGCAGCTGCACGCGCGCCAGGCCCAAATGCATACTGCCTCCCAAGCTCTTGCCATTGAGCGGCAAGCGAGCGCTCAACCTTCCTTGGCCGAACGTGTTTCGAGGCCCAAAACTCGTGCCATACTTGGCCTCATGCGGTTGAATTTCCTATCCGTGAACCCTTCAGCACTGTTGTGCATGGGCCATGGCAGTTCTGACGTCTGACGTGAACACGCAACACGAATGCAAGAGCATCCTGCCGAGGCCCGGTGCACTGCGGTTGCGTCTGACGTCTGACGTGCAGCGTCTAACGTGCAACGTCTGGCGTCTGATCCTTTACAACAGGTCAGACAATCACAGTCTGAACAATGTGCACAAACCCTTGTCCTGGCACAGATCAAAGCGGAACAACAGCCGTCGGTACGCAATTTGCAGACCATTTGGACAGGTTTTCAAAACCATCCGCTGCTGCCACTGCTCCCGAGGCTGCCCTTGAACAAGTCTGCTGATACCGCCGCGCCCGACTGCACCCCTACCCCCATGCCTACCCCGATGGAGCGGGTGGACCGCTTTTTCGAACTGAGTTCCCGGGGCACTACCGTGCAGCGGGAGTTGCTGGCGGCGGTGACCACCTTTGCCACCATGTCCTACATCCTGGTGGTGCATCCACTGATCATGTCCGATGCCGGCATGGACAGAGCCCAGGTGCTCACCATCACCGCCGTGGTGGCGGGGGTTTTTTCCATTCTGATGGGGCTCATGGCCAATCTGCCCATCGCCGTGGCGCCCGGCATGGGCGCCAATGGACTGGTGGCCTACACCCTCATTCTGGGCCTTGGCGTGCCCTGGCAGGGCGCGCTGGGGCTGGTGTTCTGGAGCGGGGTGGTGTTTCTTGTCCTCACCCTCACCGGCATCCGGCGGCTGCTGCTCGATGCCTTCCCCGATGCCCTGCGCCGGGCGCTGACGGCGGGCATCGGTCTTTTCATCATGTTCATCGGCCTCAAAACGGCGGGCATTGTGGTGGCGGCCCCGGCCCCCTCCCTGGTGCAGATCGGCGTGGTCACGGCACCCACGGTGCTGCTGGCGCTGTCCGGCATCCCGATTGTCATGGGACTCATGGCCCGGCGGGTGCCCGGGGCGATCATTCTCACCATCATACTGCTCACCGCCATCGGCTTTTTTATCCCCACAGCCACAGGTTCCCTGACTCCGATGCCGAGCGCCGCCCTGGCCCAGCCGACAGGCTTTGGTGACCTGTGGCTGGCGCTCGATTTTGGCTATCTGTGGTCGCATCTCGGCATTGCCCTGCCAGCCATGCTGTCCCTGGTGTTCATGGACCTGTTCAGCTCCCTCGCGGCCATGAACGCCCTGTGCCAGCGGGCCGGTCTTGTCGATGACCAGGGCGCGATGCTGAAGCCGACCGAGGCCCTGTCGGCGGATGCCATGGCCGCCATCGGCGCCTCCCTGGCGGGCACCTCCACCGCCATCTGTTTCGGCGAATCCGCCGCCGGTATCGAAAGTGGCGGGCGCACCGGCCTTGTCGCCATTTTCGTGGGCCTGTTCTTTTTCCTGGCCCTGTATCTGAACCCGCTGATTCTTATCATTCCCGCCGAGGCCTCGGCCCCGGCACTGGTGTTCATTGGCCTCTTGATGTTCGTGGAAGTGGCGCGCATCGATTTTTCCGATGTCATCACCGGCGGCGCTGCCACCCTGACCCTGATCCTGATGGCGGTTACCTCCATCAGCGATGGCATGGCCATAGGGCTGATCGTCTACGCCATCGCCATGGTGATCACCGGCCGCGCCCGCCAGGTACACCCCATCGCCTACGGTCTTGCCGTGGTGCTCGGCGCCTACTACGTACTGCTGCCGCCGCTATGAGCCGAGGCGTTGTGACTGTGGGCCTTGGCTTTGTGACCGCAGTTACCGGATAATCCCTCGCCATCACCGGGGTTGGTCTTGCAAGGAGATTGGTCTTGCAACGGATTGGTATTGCAAGACCTCCGCCAGTGAAAACATCCCTGTCCCGTAGCAAGATCCGGTGCATCGCAACCATTGCCATGCAGATCGGGAGCTGCCTATCATCGAGAGCTAGTTATCATCGAGAGCTGGTTATCATCGAGAGCTGCGCATTATCGAGTTATCGAGAGCTCTCCATGATCAGGGCTGCCCATGCCTGGCTCGCCAGGCCGAACATTGAAACTCGAATAGTCAAGCTCGAACAGTCAAGCTCGAACATTGCGCTCTTCTGAATTATTGACGGTATGACATGACCAAAGAACCAGGCACCAGAGCTCTTGAAACCCGGAAAAGAATCATTGCTGCGGCACTTGAACTCACCCTGCGACAGGGTGAAAGCGGCATCACCATGACCGAGATCTACAAGCTGGCAAACATTTCCAGAACTTCCCTGTACCGCCACTTCAGCACTGTCGAAGAAATCCTGACCAGCATCTATTTAAAGATCAGAAGCGAATTTGAATCGGGCCTGCAAAATGCCATAGAGGCAAACCCTTCGGCGGAAAACCGGCTGGATGTGGTGACAGATTACCTGCACCACTTCTTTACCAGTGACCTTGCCCAGAAGCTCAGCGCCGCCAATACCAGCTACCTGAAAAAATTGAGCCTTATCAGTTTCGATGCCCGGGTCGACATGTACAAAAAAGTTCTGGGGCCGTATTTCGACATTGCCGAACAGCAAAAAGGCGCGCCGGTGGACCGGGATCTGGTCGCCTATTTCATCACCCACTACTATGCATCCATGGCACTCTACGGGGGTTATGGTAGACCCGAGGCAATAAACCTTTTGCTCAAGAAACTCATCACCGGCCTCAGCATGGTGTGACACCGGTGCCCCGTCGAAGGGCTGCCACCAAAGGATCGCCGTAAATCACCCGGCGAAACACCCCGTCCGCAGCCCGGGCCAGCTCCATTTCATCAAGGCCCGGAAATTCACCGTTGCGCCACACCACCTTGCCGTTGATCACGGTCATGTCCACGGGGCCGGAAAAACCCACTTTCGCGGGCAGGCTCCGTGGATCGTGGTTGGCGCCGATGTATTCGATCCGGTTCAGATCGACGGCAAAGAAATCCGCAGCCCTGCCCACGGCGAGGGCGCCGAGATCAGGCCGGTTGAGGCAATCCGCACCACCCTGGGTGGCCATGCGCAGAAAGTCATAGGGAGCTGGCACCGGATGCTGGCGCTCACTGGCCTTCAGGCACTGGAGCAGGTAGGCAAGGCGGATGCACTCGGCGAGGTTCGAGCTGTCGTTGGAGGCGTGGCCATCCACCCCAAAGCCCACCCGCACACCTGCCGCCGCCATGGCGGGAATGTCGGTGACTTCGGCACCCACCAGAAACACCGGCGCCGGGCAATGGGCAACACCGGTGCCGGTGGCGGCAAGGCGGGCGATGTCCGCTGCGGTGAATTCCCAGCCGTGGGCGAGCCACACATCCGGCCCGACAAAGCCCCGGTTTTCGCACCAGTCGAGGCTGCGCTCGCCAAAACGGGCCACCATGGCGGGGGTTTCCCCCTCCCCCAGATGGGTGTGCAGGCTCACCCCCAGGTGGCGGGCCAGACGGGCAGACTCGACGAAGGTTTCCGGGTAGGCAATCACCGGCGAGCTGGGCGCCACCACCACCCGCTGCATGGCGAAGGGCCGCGGGTCATGAAAGCGGCTCACCAGGCGTTCGCAATCGGCAAGAAAAGTATCGGTGCTCTCCCGCATGGCATCGGGAATGGTGCTGCCCTCCGCCATCGGCAGGGTGATGCAGCCGCGCCCGGCGTGAAAACGCAGCCCCAGCAGGTTAGCGGCATCAAACTGGCGGTCCACCAGAAAGGGTCCACCCCGGCGGCTGTAGTTGTACTGGTGATCAAACGCGGTGGTGCAGCCGTGCTTGATCAGCTCCGCCATGGACACCACTGTGCTGTGGTAGATGCAGTCTTCATCCACCAGGGCAAACACCGGGTAGATCTTGCGCAGCCAGGCCAGCACATCAAGCTGGGTCCAGTCGAGGGGGGCAAGATTGCGGACAAAGGCCTGAAAAAAATGGTGATGGGTGTTGATCAGCCCCGGATAGGCGGTCAGCCCCCGGCAGTTCACCACCTCAACACCCTGTTCCTGGCCAACGCCAATTGGGGCCAGAGTTCGGGGCAGATCCGGGCCAAGGCCAATAATCTCCCCGTCTCTCACCAGAATATCGACGCCATTAAGCACCGTGCCCGCGACATCCCCGGTGACCAGCTGGTGAAACCCGGTGTAAAGAGTGGTGGTCATGGTGGTTATCCAATAGTGTGTTACACGTCGCAACGCAGATATTATGCCATCGAAAAACCTGCACCGCAACTGGGTGGTCATCCCGCACGTCACCAACCACGACGACGCGGACATCACCGACCTGGAAGCCTTTCGCGTGCAGTTCAACAAAGAGAACGAAAAGAGCGGCGTCAAGGTCACCATGCTCGCCTTCATGATCAAGGCTGCTGTGGCCGCGCTCAAGAAGTTCCCCGAGTTCAACAGCTCGCTCGACGGCGACCAGCTGGTGATGAAGAACTACTTTCACATCGGCTTTGCGGCCGACACGCCCAACGGCCTGGTGGTTCCCGTCATCAAGGATGCCGACCAGAAGGGCATCGTCCAGATCAGCAAGGAAATGGGCGAACTCGCCGCCAAGGCGCGCGAAGGCAAGCTGGCCCCGGCAGACATGCAGGGTGGATGCTTCTCCATCAGCTCGCTGGGCGGCATTGGTGGCCGTTACTTCACGCCCATCATCAACGCGCCTGAAGTCGCCATCATGGGCGTGTGCAAGAGCAGCATCGAACCCAAGTGGGACGGCAAGCAATTCGCCCCACGCCTGATGCTGCCCCTCTCCTTGAGCTGGGACCACCGCGTGATCGACGGCGCCGCCGCCGCGCGCTTCAACGTGTACTTTGCCTCGCTGCTGGCGGACTTCCGCCGCATCGTGATGTAACGCGAGGGCAACACCCATGGCAATCATCGACATCAAGGTGCCCGACATTGGCGACTTCGCCGAAGTGGCCATCATCGAAGTGCTGGTCAAACCCGGCGACACCATCAAGGCCGAGCAAAGCCTGATCACCGTGGAGTCCGACAAGGCCTCCATGGAGATCCCGTCCAGCCATGCTGGCGTGGTCAAGGAGCTGAAGGTCAAGCTCGGCGACAAGGTCGCCGAAGGCTCGGTGGTGCTGACCCTGGAAGTGCAGGGTGCAGGCGCAGCCGCTCCAGCGCCTGCAGCTGCCCCTGCGCCCGCGGTTTCTGAGCCAAAACAGGCTCCAGCGCCCACCCCACAAGCGCAAGCAGCTATTAATCCAGTAGCGTCCAGCTTTGCTGGTACGGCGGATCTGGACTGCGACGTGCTCGTGCTGGGCGGCGGCCCCGGCGGCTATTCGGCAGCCTTCCGCGCGGCCGACCTGGGCCTCAAGGTCATCATCGTCGAGCGCTACGCAGCCCTGGGCGGCGTGTGCCTGAACGTGGGCTGCATCCCGTCCAAGGCGCTGCTGCACGTGGCCGCCGTCATGGACGAGGTCAGCCACCTGTCCGCCGCAGGCATCGACTTTGGCGCCCCCAAGGTCAATGTCGATACGCTGCGCGGCCACAAGGAAAAGGTCATCAGCAAGCTCACCGGCGGCCTGGCCGCCATGGGGTCTCCTCGTTTTCAGTGCAATAAGTGACGGTACGAAAAGCTAGCACTGGCGCGGAGGTGGTGTTGGTAGATCGTTGATTTCATTGACTTTCCTGTTCACTTTCAAATCTGCGATTCGTGGCGTCAAACCGTGGTCGGTTTCATCCATTGGTGCCAGTTATCGATGCATTTGGCCGCGAAGGCAGGATTTGGTCAGCATAGCGGTCAACCGGGAAGCGAAACACACCCGCAAGTTGATGCTCTCCAGCCTGGTGGGCGCAATCTTCCCGATCAGTTCCGGTGGAATGACCTGGCGGCGGTTCGACCAGCGATCCAGGACCGCCTGCATCTGTGAGGTATTCCACGCCATCACGATGTTGGCCATCAGGCTCAACGCATCGGCCACAGCCTGCATTTCATCGACACGTTTGGCCTGCGCCGGGCTGATCCGGCCGGTATAAATGGCGCGCTTGAGGGCGTTAACAGCCTCGCCCCGATTGAGCACCCGGCGCAACTCGTTCCTGAAAGCGTCCTTGACAAAGTAGTCAGCCAAAAACGCCGTACGCAGCAACCGCCCCAATTGCACGCCAGCCTCATAGATTGGATCGCCCTGGGCGGCAGAACCGAACCGCGCAAGAGCTGCCACCGCACTGGCATGTCCGCTCATGACCGAGGCTGCCAGGTGCACCAGACTATCCCAATGCTTTTCGATCAAAGCGACGTCGACATTGGCTTCGCACACCGCAGCGATTTCTGCGGGCACTTTGGTGCCGCGTGGCACAAAGAGGTGGCGCTGTTTGAGTTCCTTCAACCGCGGGCAAAGATCAAAACCAAGCAAACGGGCATGTGACATGGCAAAGTCGGTGTAGCCATGGGTATCCACAGCAAGCTGGCTGGTCTCCAGCTTTTCTTGGCGGATGACACCTTCAATGGCCACGCCCGCCTGGCGCTCATTGAGCACAAAGGGCTGCGCATGGAAGATGCCCCACCGGTCTTTTACATGGGAGTAGATTCCAATGGAAGGTGTGTTGCGCCGAGGATCAAGCCGGGCTTGCCACACCCGTTTGGTGGTCTCCATGCTCATCATGTCAGAAGATGCCAAATCGGACCGCCCCCAGGTGGCGGCAATCGGGTGTCGCTGCATGAATTCCAGCACAGCCTGGCAGGCCTGGCTCAGACGCCGTTCGTCCCGCGCCCAGCGCATGGCCTGGCGAATGCTGGTGGCAGACAATTGCGGAATCATGCGCGCGCATTCGACCGCAGTCAGACTGGTGCCGTGGGCCATGATGCCGGCATAGACCATCAGCAGCTCGTCGGTAGAGCGCGGCTCACGTCCGAGCATGATCCAGCTAAAGCGCACCTGGGCGTCAACGGCCAGAATCACTTCCGGCAATTGAACCTCACCGATGCGGTGATCCAAAGCCGCGCGCAGCTTGGTCACTTCTGGGTCTTCGTCCTCTGCGGGCAATGGCGACAAATGGAGTTCATCATCCACGCGCAGTACGCCACTGCGGGCTGCAGCGGCCACCGCATCGACACCGGCAGTTACTCTGGCCAGCAAAGGCTTCAAGAAAGTGGCAGCCTTGCTGGGTAACGATAGACGGGCATAGTGTTTCTTGGACTCTGCCTGCCAACGCTCGTCCGTGAAGAACAAGCGCGCACGACCCCGAAAGCTCAGGCTGTGCTCAATCCAGACCGAGCCATTGCGCACCGCGCGGCGCAGGGCAAACAGGGTGGCCACCTCCAACGCCTGAAACGCCCGTTCCCGGTCTGGGCTGGAGATCGAAACCTGCCAGATCATTCCCAGACTTGGTGCCACCACTTCAACTGGCAGCTTTCTGGATCCTTTGAGATATAAAGCTTGCAGCTTGGCAAGGTACTCGATGGCAGGATGCTCGCCGGTGGCCTGCCAGGGCAGCTTTGCAATGGCGACGAGCAACGACCGCACGGGGCGAATTCCATCAATCAATCCCTCGCGGACCAGGGAGGCCCTGCTCGGTGGTTTGCGTTTCTGGGTTTCGGTGATCAAGGCTTCAAGACGGGCACGCAACTCAGCATCTGGCACCGCACCTTGCGCGCTCAAGGCAACAAGTTCGCCGAGCAGCGTTTTGTACATTGCGGCCCAATTGACGGTAGCGGGGACATCGGCGGCAGCCTGACGCCACAGATCGGCGATCCGGCGCTGCACCATAAGGATCAACTGGTCTGTGGTGGTGAACAGGCAATACCGAAGAAAGCATGCGACCTCCACGGTGCGCGCTGGCTCTTTGATCTTGGCTCCGGCTGAGGGCGGCCTGGAGACAAGTCGGCGCGCGTAGCGGCGCAAGATGAGATCGGGGATGTCTGCCAGGTGCTTATGAACGTCCAGCGTGTAAAGCAGGTCGATGCGCTCCAGTACCTCGCTGATTTGGCGGGTTGAGTGTTTCGCCGGTGCAGCCCATAGCCAACTCTGCTGGGTTTGTCCATCTGGGCGCAGCTCTGAAACTGAGGCTCGCCAGCGATCAAGTGTTGCTGGATCAACGCTGGCGGCGATGGCGGTGCCTGTTTCAACTTCAAGCTGGGCAAGTGCCGCCGCAATCAGTGTCCGAATTGCCCGCTCGTGCACGATCACCAGCTTGTTCTTGTACAGCCATTGACGCGCCCGCACGAGTAGCTGATCGCGGTCGGCGCAGCGCGCCACTTCGTCGCGCAGTTCACGTACCAGTGAGCGGCGCTGGTGCTCGCTCATCCACTGGAATCCAAGGACCGTGCAGGCTACTTGTTGGTGATCGAATAGCGTGCGCCCGCGTTCATACATGGCTCTCAGCGAGGCGACTTCTGGTGCTGCAATGCCAAGCTCGTTGCCAAGGTGGCGCCACAAGGCTACTGGAATTACCCGAAAGGCACCGAGCAAACGCCCACTCATGCGCAGGAAACCAATATGGAGCGCCAGACCAAGCTTGTGGGAATCACCTCGGCGTGCATTGATTGCGTCGCGCTCGGCACCATCGAAGGTGAAAAATGCCTTCATCTCGAAGTCGCTGATATCGCGGGGGAGCCCACGCATCCCCAAAAACGTTGTGTGCCAACCCTGCATCGTGAACCTCAAAAGTGGGAGGCCACCATACCCGTTTACAAAGCGAACAGGAAAGTCAATGAAATCAACGGTCTACCCAGACCACCCCCGCGCCAGTGCTAGCTTTGCGTACCGTCACTTATTGCACTGAAAACGAGGAGACCCCAAGGACATCGTCACCACGCTGAATGCGGCGGTCAACAAGCTGCTGGCCACGCCGGAGATGAAGGCGGCCATCATTGCGCAGGGCGCGGAGCCGCAGAGCATGACGCCGGAGCAGTTCGGTGCGCTGCTGAAGACGGACTATGAGAAGTGGAAGGGGATCGTGCAGGCCTCGGGGGCGACGATCGAGTAAAGACAAGAAAGGCGGCGATGCTGCCTTGCTCCTTCCCCTTCTGGGGGAAGGTTGGGATGGGGGCCAGCGGCGTTTGACAAGCCGCTGATGCTTGATACGCCGCGTGCCCCCACCCCTGCCCTCCCCCGGAAGGGGAGGGAGAAAGAAAACTCCCGAACGCTCAGTCCGGCACGAACTTCGTATTGAAGATCTCCACGTCCGCCGCATCCTCGAACGTCGCCACCTGCCCCATCTTCCCGTCGCTCATGCGGCAGGCCGAGAACAGGCTGAAGCGGCCCTTGAAATAGAACTCGTCCATCACGATCAGCGCGTACGGGTACGGCACGAACACCTGGTGCTCGAAGACGATGCGGTGCACGTTCCTCGGTGACGGGAAGAGCTTGTATTCGACGGTGTCGATGGACTTTGCGGTGGCCATGATGTGCTTCTGTCTTCGGTGCTCAGGCCGGGTCGCGCACGTCGGCCACGGGGTTGCTGCCGAAGTCCGCGCGGGCCAGGTAGGCGAGCACCTTGGCCGCGGCGCTCTGGGGGCTGTCGAGCCGGCCTTCTTCCTTCATGCTCACGAAACGCGTGCGGTCCGGGAACTGTTCGGCCGAAGCGCCGCGCAGCTGCACCTGCATGTCGGTGTCGATGATGCCGGGCGCCAGCGACACGATGCGCGCGCCGTTCGGTGCATGCACCTCTTCGAGCGCCACGGCGCGCGAGAAATGGTCCATGCCGGCCTTGGCCGCGCAGTACGGCGCCTGGCTGCCCAGGGCGTTGCGGCCCAGGCCCGACGAGATGTTCAGCACCTTGCGTGCGCCGCGCCATTCGCGCGTGGCACCCAGGAAGGCGGCCGTGAGCAGCATCGGCGCTTCGAGGCCGATGCGCAGCGCTTGTGCCAGTTCGGCCGGCACGGCACGCGACAGCGGCGCGGGGTTGCCGACGGTGCCGGCGTTGTTGATGAGCGTGACGCTGTCGAAGCGCTGGCCGTCCAGCGTCTGGAGCCAGTCCGACAGGCGCGCCGCGGCGGCCACCGGATCGGACAGGTCCTGCTCCCATTGCGTCAGTTCGGCGCCGCCGGCCTTGGGGGCCTCGGCGAGTTCGGGCGAGGGCTTGCGTGCAATGCCGAGCACCGTGTGGCCGGCCTGCAGCAGCTGTTCGGCCATGGCACGGCCCAGGCCGCGCGAGGCGCCGGTGATGACGGTGAGGTGGGAAGGGGCGGAGGTGGTCATGGTGGTATGGGGGCAGGAGAAGGCCGCAAGGCTAAGGGATATCGAAAGGCCGCGTGCATCAGCCGGTACGGAACTGGGCGCGCAGGAAGTTGCGGTGGCGGGCGATGTGCTGCAACTGCGCCGGTGCGATGCTGCCGCCGAGGTCGACCTCGTCCGCGCCGTTGAGCACGGCGTTGGCGTTCGCCATGGCGCGCGCCACGACCTCTTCCTCGCTCACACCGAGCTGCGCCGCCAGGTCGATCGCGACGCGGCGCATGGCGCGCTGCGACAGCATCCACATCGCGCCGAAGCGGTCCCAGGCCAGCGCGGCTTCTTCCGACTTTTCGCGGTCCGCGAGGATGTCTTTCAGCGGGCGCGCCAGGATCTCGTTGAGCGCGTCGATCTGTTCGCCCAGGGCCTCGGCGCGGTCGATGGCTTCTTCGAGTGTCGGGCCGTCGTCTTCCTCGTTGCGGGCCTGCGTGGCCTGTTGCTGTTGCGGCGGCAGAAAGCTCGCCTGTGCGTCGGCGGGCACGATCTGCAGGTGGTCGGAGAGGGCCATGTTTTTTTCTTCTTTCAGGTTCAGTTCGAGGTGCTGTTGTTCTTGCGGCTGGACATCGCGGTGGCGCGCAGGCCCGGCAGGTCGAGCACGCGCAGGCCGCCGTACTCCACGCGGATGAGCCCCTGCGCCGACAGCGCATTGAGCGCCTCGTTCACGCGCTGGCGCGACAGGCCGACAAGATACGCCAGCTCCTGCTGCGTGATGCGCAAGACCTCGCCCACGCCGGGGTACAGCACGGGGTTGAACAGCGACACCAGGTTGCGCGCCACGCGCGCGTCGGGGTTGTTGAGGCGGTCGATTTCCAGCGCCGCAATGAACTGGCCGAGCCGCTCGTTGAGCTGGTTCATCACGAAGCGGTTGAAGCCGATGGAATGGTCGAGCAGCCAGTGGAAGCTCTCGATCGGCAGCCCCGCCACGAGGCTGCGGCGCAGCGCCTGGATGTTGTAGCGGTAGGGCTCGCGCTTCATCACCGTGCCCTCGCCGAACCAGCCGCCGGGCGGCACGCCGGTGTAGGTGACCGAGCCGCCGTCGGCGTTGTCGTTGCTCATCTTCAAGAGGCCCTCGACCACGCCGAACCAGTAGGTGGGCGAGCGGCCGACGCGGCACACCAGGTCGCCGGGCTCGGCCTCGCCGACCACGAGCGTGGCCTCGGCGCGGCGGCGCTCGCTGGGCGTGAGCGTGGGGAGCCACGGAATGCCATCGAGTTCGGTCGCACTCGCGGGGCGCACGCGGTCCTTGATGGAACCGCCGAGCACGTTCTGTGGGTTGAGGTTGCCAGGAGGCATCGGGAAACTCCGGGGAGTAGTGTCCCTAGGATTGTCGTTGGAACGACAACCGGACGTCAAAGTGCGACCTACGATCCGGCCACTGTGCAAACCACCGCCCCCACCTTCCCCCGTCTGCTGCTCGCGCATGCCGAGGCCCGTCCCGAGGCCCCCGCCGTGCGCGAAAAAGACCTTGGCATCTGGCAAACCTGGACCTGGAACGCCGTGGCGCAAGAAGTGCGCGAGATGGCCTGCGGTCTGGCGAGCCTTGGCTTCAAGGCCTTCGACAACCTTGCGATCGTCGGTGCCAACCGGCCGCACCTGTACATGGCGGTGCTCGCCGCGCAAAGCCTGCGCGGCGTGCCCGTGCCGCTGTACCAGGACGCGGTCGCGGGCGAGATGGTCTTCATGCTGAACGACGCGGGCATCGAGTTCGTGATCGTCGAAGACCAGGAGCAGGTCGACAAGCTGCTGGAGTGCCGCGAGCTGCAGCAAGCGCAAGAGGGCCCAGAGGGCCGGCCATCGGGCATCCGCCACATCATCTACGACGACCCCAAGGGCCTGCGCCATTACGAGCAGCCGGGGCTCATGGGCTACGAGCAGCTGCGCGAGCTGGGCCGGGCCTTCGACAAGGCCAACGCCGGCTACTACGACCGCGCCGTGGCCAGCGGCGAGGCGGCCGACGTCGGCGTGATCCTCTACACCTCGGGCACCACCGGCCGCCCGAAGGGCGTGTGCCAGACGCACGCCAGCTTCATCGCGGCGGGCCGTGGCGGCGTCGAGACCGACAAGCTCGGCCCCGGCGACAACATCATGAGCTACCTGCCGATGGCGTGGGTGGGCGACCACCTGTTCTCGGTGGCGCAGTGGCTGGTGGGCGGCTTCACGCTCAACTGCCCCGAGTCGGCCGAGACGGTGATGAACGACATGCGCGAGATCGGCCCGAGCTACTACTTCGGCCCGCCGCGCACCTTCGAAGGCCTGCTCACGGCCGTGTCGATCCGCATGGAAGACGCGGCCGCGCCCAAGCGCTGGCTGTATGCGAAGTTCATGGCGCTGGCACAGCGCGTGGGCGCCGACATCCTCAACGGCGCACCGGTGAGCACGGGCGACCGGGTCATGTACAGCCTGGGCAACCTGCTGATCTACGGCCCGCTGCGCAACGTGCTGGGCATGAGCCGCATCCGCGTGGCCTACACGGCCGGCGCGGCCATCGGGCCCGACCTGTTCCGCTTCTACCGCTCCATCGGCGTGAACCTCAAGCAGTTCTACGGCCAGACCGAGACCTGCGCCTATGTGTGCCTGCAGCAGGACGGCAAGGTCAAGCTGCAGACCGTGGGCACGGCGGCGCCGGGCATTGAACTCAAGATCGCCGAAGACGGCGAGGTGCTGGTGCGCGGCGTGTCGGTGCTCAAGGAGTACTACAAGCGCCCCGACGCCACGGCCGAGGTGCTGGACGCCAACGGCTACTTCCACACCGGCGATGCCGGCGTGCTCGACAGCGAAGGCCACCTGCGCATCATCGACCGCGCGAAAGACGTGGGCAAGCTCGTGCGCGGCGCGATCTTTGCGCCCAACTACATCGAGAACAAGCTCAAGTTCTTCCCGCAGATCAAGGAAGCCGTGTGCTTCGGCAACGCCCGCGACGAAGTGTGCGCCGCCATCAACATCGACTTCGAAGCGGTCGGCAACTGGGCCGAGCGCCGCGGCCTCGCCTACGGCGGCTATGTCGACCTGGCCGGCAAGCCCGAGGTGCTCGCACTCATCGCCGAGTGCATCGGCAAGGTCAACGCCGACCTCGCGGCCGAAGACGGCATGGGCGAGACGCAGATCGCGCGCTTCCTCGTGCTGCACAAGGAGCTCGACCCCGACGACGACGAGCTGACCCGCACGCGCAAAGTGCGCCGCGGCTTCATCGCCGAAAAATACGCCGTGCTGGTCGACGCGCTCTACGGCGGCAAGACCGAGCAGTACATCGAGACCCAGGTCAAGTTCGAGGACGGACGCACGGGGGTTGTCAGCGCCACGCTGAAGATCACCGAAGCCAAGACCTTCCCCATCGTGAAGGCCGCTGCATGAGCAACCGAAAGATTGGCGAGGTCATCCTCGACGTCCAGAACATCAGCCTGAGCTTCGGCGGCGTGAAGGCGCTGACCGACATCAGCTTCAACGTGCGCGAGCACGAGGTGCGGGCCATCATCGGCCCCAACGGCGCGGGCAAGAGCTCGATGCTGAACTGCATCAACGGCGTGTACTGGCCGCAGCAGGGCTCCATCACCTTCCGCGGCCAGACCTTCAAGCACATGAACTCGCGCCAGGTGGCCGAGATGGGCGTGGCGCGCACCTTCCAGAACCTGGCGCTGTTCAAGGGCATGAGCGTGCTCGACAACATCATGACGGGCCGCAACCTCAAGATGAAGAGCGGCCTGCTCGCCCAGGCACTGCGCTGGGGCCCGGCCGAACGCGAAGAGCTGCAGCACCGCGAGTTCGTCGAACACATCATCGACTTCCTCGAGATCCAGGCGCACCGCAAGACGCCGGTGGGCCGCCTGCCCTACGGCCTGCAAAAGCGCGTCGACCTCGGCCGCGCGCTCGCGATGGAGCCGCAGGTGCTGCTGCTCGACGAACCCATGGCCGGCATGAACGTAGAAGAGAAGCAGGACATGAGCCGCTTCATCCTCGACGTGAACGACGAGTTCGGCGCGACCATCGTGCTGATCGAACACGACATGGGCGTGGTGATGGACATCTCCGACCGCGTGGTGGTGCTGGACTACGGCAAGAAGATCGGTGACGGCACGCCGGACGAAGTGCGCAACAACGAAGACGTGATCCGCGCCTACCTTGGCGTCGAGCACTGATCACGAAAGAACACGATGGGCTTTTTCCTCGAAACCCTCTTCGGCGGCCTCATGGTCGGCATGCTGTATTCGCTCATCGCGATCGGCTTCGTGCTGATCTACAAGGCCTCGGGCGTCTTCAACTTCGCACAAGGCGCGATGGTGCTGTTCGCGGCGCTGGCCATGGCGCGCTTTGCCGAGTGGTTCCCGCTGTGGTTCGGCTTCCAGAGCCTGCTGCTCGCGAACATCCTGGCCTTCATTGCAGCGATGGCGGTGATGATCGTCGTGGCCTGGCTCATCGAACGGCTCGCGCTGAGCAAGCTGGTGAACCAGGAAGGCATCACGCTCTTGATGGCCACGCTGGGCATCGCCTACTTTCTCGACGGCGTGGGCCAGACGATCTTCGGCAACGACATCTACAAGATCGATGTCGGCATGCCCAAGGAACCGCTGATGGTGCTTGAAGGCACCTTCCCCGGTGGCCTGCTGCTGAGCCAGGAAGACCTGGCCGCCGCGGCGGTGTCGGCCGCGCTGGTGGTGGTGCTGGCCATCTTCTTCCAGAAGACCGCCACGGGCCGTGCGCTGCGCGCGGTGGCCGACGACCACCAGGCCGCGCAGTCGATCGGCATTCCGCTGTCGCGCATATGGGTGATCGTGTGGTCGGTGGCCGGCTTCTCGGCCCTGGTGGCCGGGATCATCTGGGGCTCCAAGCTCGGCGTGCAGTTCTCGCTCTCGCTGGTGGCGCTGAAGGCACTGCCGGTGGTGATCCTCGGCGGGCTGACCTCGATCCCCGGCGCCATCATCGGCGGCCTGTTGATCGGTGTCGGCGAGAAGCTGTCTGAAATCTATCTCGGCCCCATGCTCGGTGGCGGCATCGAGATCTGGTTTGCTTATGTTCTTGCACTGGTCTTCCTGCTCGTGCGGCCCCAAGGGCTGTTCGGCGAAAAGATCATCGATCGGGTCTGACATGTTCTACAGAGAAAACGGCCAGTTCAAGTCGAGCTACCGCGCCGACCAACAGATCTTTCCGATTGCGCAGGACCGCATCGCGATCCTCGTGCTGCTGCTCGTGGCGTTCGTCGTGGTGCCGATGGGCGTCTCCGACTACTGGATGCGCGCCATCCTCACGCCCTTTCTGATCCTGTCGCTCGCGGCGCTCGGCCTGAACATTTTGGTCGGCTACTGCGGCCAGATTTCGCTGGGCACCGGCGCCTTCATGGCGGTGGGCGCGTATGCGGCCTACAACTTCCAGGTACGCATCGACGGCATGCCGCTCATTGCCTCGCTGCTGCTGGGCGGGCTGTGCGCCACGGTGATCGGCGTGCTGTTCGGCATTCCGAGCCTGCGCATCAAGGGCCTGTACCTCGCGGTGGCCACGCTGGCGGCGCAGTTCTTCACCGACTGGGCGTTCCTGCGCATCCAGTGGTTCACCAACAACTCGTCCTCGGGTTCGGTGAGCGTGGCGGGTTTGAACGTGTTGGGGTCTCCTCGTTTTCAGTGCAATAAGTGACGGTACGCAAAGCTAGCACTGGCGCGGGGGTGGTCTGGGTAGACCGTTGATTTCATTGACTTTCCTGTTCGCTTTGTAAACGGGTATGGTGGCCTCCCACTTTTGAGGTTCACGATGCAGGGTTGGCACACAACGTTTTTGGGGATGCGTGGGCTCCCCCGCGATATCAGCGACTTCGAGATGAAGGCATTTTTCACCTTCGATGGTGCCGAGCGCGACGCAATCAATGCACGCCGAGGTGATTCCCACAAGCTTGGTCTGGCGCTCCATATTGGTTTCCTGCGCATGAGTGGGCGTTTGCTCGGTGCCTTTCGGGTAATTCCAGTAGCCTTGTGGCGCCACCTTGGCAACGAGCTTGGCATTGCAGCACCAGAAGTCGCCTCGCTGAGAGCCATGTATGAACGCGGGCGCACGCTATTCGATCACCAACAAGTAGCCTGCACGGTCCTTGGATTCCAGTGGATGAGCGAGCACCAGCGCCGCTCACTGGTACGTGAACTGCGCGACGAAGTGGCGCGCTGCGCCGACCGCGATCAGCTACTCGTGCGGGCGCGTCAATGGCTGTACAAGAACAAGCTGGTGATCGTGCACGAGCGGGCAATTCGGACACTGATTGCGGCGGCACTTGCCCAGCTTGAAGTTGAAACAGGCACCGCCATCGCCGCCAGCGTTGATCCAGCAACACTTGATCGCTGGCGAGCCTCAGTTTCAGAGCTGCGCCCAGATGGACAAACCCAGCAGAGTTGGCTATGGGCTGCACCGGCGAAACACTCAACCCGCCAAATCAGCGAGGTACTGGAGCGCATCGACCTGCTTTACACGCTGGACGTTCATAAGCACCTGGCAGACATCCCCGATCTCATCTTGCGCCGCTACGCGCGCCGACTTGTCTCCAGGCCGCCCTCAGCCGGAGCCAAGATCAAAGAGCCAGCGCGCACCGTGGAGGTCGCATGCTTTCTTCGGTATTGCCTGTTCACCACCACAGACCAGTTGATCCTTATGGTGCAGCGCCGGATCGCCGATCTGTGGCGTCAGGCTGCCGCCGATGTCCCCGCTACCGTCAATTGGGCCGCAATGTACAAAACGCTGCTCGGCGAACTTGTTGCCTTGAGCGCGCAAGGTGCGGTGCCAGATGCTGAGTTGCGTGCCCGTCTTGAAGCCTTGATCACCGAAACCCAGAAACGCAAACCACCGAGCAGGGCCTCCCTGGTCCGCGAGGGATTGATTGATGGAATTCGCCCCGTGCGGTCGTTGCTCGTCGCCATTGCAAAGCTGCCCTGGCAGGCCACCGGCGAGCATCCTGCCATCGAGTACCTTGCCAAGCTGCAAGCTTTATATCTCAAAGGATCCAGAAAGCTGCCAGTTGAAGTGGTGGCACCAAGTCTGGGAATGATCTGGCAGGTTTCGATCTCCAGCCCAGACCGGGAACGGGCGTTTCAGGCGTTGGAGGTGGCCACCCTGTTTGCCCTGCGCCGCGCGGTGCGCAATGGCTCGGTCTGGATTGAGCACAGCCTGAGCTTTCGGGGTCGTGCGCGCTTGTTCTTCACGGACGAGCGTTGGCAGGCAGAGTCCAAGAAACACTATGCCCGTCTATCGTTACCCAGCAAGGCTGCCACTTTCTTGAAGCCTTTGCTGGCCAGAGTAACTGCCGGTGTCGATGCGGTGGCCGCTGCAGCCCGCAGTGGCGTACTGCGCGTGGATGATGAACTCCATTTGTCGCCATTGCCCGCAGAGGACGAAGACCCAGAAGTGACCAAGCTGCGCGCGGCTTTGGATCACCGCATCGGTGAGGTTCAATTGCCGGAAGTGATTCTGGCCGTTGACGCCCAGGTGCGCTTTAGCTGGATCATGCTCGGACGTGAGCCGCGCTCTACCGACGAGCTGCTGATGGTCTATGCCGGCATCATGGCCCACGGCACCAGTCTGACTGCGGTCGAATGCGCGCGCATGATTCCGCAATTGTCTGCCACCAGCATTCGCCAGGCCATGCGCTGGGCGCGGGACGAACGGCGTCTGAGCCAGGCCTGCCAGGCTGTGCTGGAATTCATGCAGCGACACCCGATTGCCGCCACCTGGGGGCGGTCCGATTTGGCATCTTCTGACATGATGAGCATGGAGACCACCAAACGGGTGTGGCAAGCCCGGCTTGATCCTCGGCGCAACACACCTTCCATTGGAATCTACTCCCATGTAAAAGACCGGTGGGGCATCTTCCATGCGCAGCCCTTTGTGCTCAATGAGCGCCAGGCGGGCGTGGCCATTGAAGGTGTCATCCGCCAAGAAAAGCTGGAGACCAGCCAGCTTGCTGTGGATACCCATGGCTACACCGACTTTGCCATGTCACATGCCCGTTTGCTTGGTTTTGATCTTTGCCCGCGGTTGAAGGAACTCAAACAGCGCCACCTCTTTGTGCCACGCGGCACCAAAGTGCCCGCAGAAATCGCTGCGGTGTGCGAAGCCAATGTCGACGTCGCTTTGATCGAAAAGCATTGGGATAGTCTGGTGCACCTGGCAGCCTCGGTCATGAGCGGACATGCCAGTGCGGTGGCAGCTCTTGCGCGGTTCGGTTCTGCCGCCCAGGGCGATCCAATCTATGAGGCTGGCGTGCAATTGGGGCGGTTGCTGCGTACGGCGTTTTTGGCTGACTACTTTGTCAAGGACGCTTTCAGGAACGAGTTGCGCCGGGTGCTCAATCGGGGCGAGGCTGTTAACGCCCTCAAGCGCGCCATTTATACCGGCCGGATCAGCCCGGCGCAGGCCAAACGTGTCGATGAAATGCAGGCTGTGGCCGATGCGTTGAGCCTGATGGCCAACATCGTGATGGCGTGGAATACCTCACAGATGCAGGCGGTCCTGGATCGCTGGTCGAACCGCCGCCAGGTCATTCCACCGGAACTGATCGGGAAGATTGCGCCCACCAGGCTGGAGAGCATCAACTTGCGGGGTGTGTTTCGCTTCCCGGTTGACCGCTATGCTGACCAAATCCTGCCTTCGCGGCCAAATGCATCGATAACTGGCACCAATGGATGAAACCGACCACGGTTTGACGCCACGAATCGCAGATTTGAAAGTGAACAGGAAAGTCAATGAAATCAACGATCTACCAACACCACCTCCGCGCCAGTGCTAGCTTTTCGTACCGTCACTTATTGCACTGAAAACGAGGAGACCCCTCCTTGGGCGTGCCGGCCGGCACGAAGACGCCGTACCAGGTGCTCACGTCGAAGTCCTTGTAGCCCAGCTCGGCCACGGTGGGCGTGTCGGGCAGCGAGGTGCTGCGCTTGGCGGAGGTGACGGCCAGCGGGCGCAGCTTGCCGGCCTTGATCTGCGCCAGTGCCGAAGGCACCGACGACACCATCAGGTCGACGTTGCCCGCGAGCACGTCCATCATGGCCGCGTTGGAACCCTTGTAGGGCACGTGGCGCATCTTGATCTTGGCGGCGCCGTTGAAGATCTCGCCGGCCAGGTGGATGGTGGTGCCGTTGCCGGGCGAGCCGTAGGTGACGGTGTCGGGCGCGGCGCGCGCGGCCTTCACCACGTCGTCGAGCGTCTTGAACTTCGAGTTGGCCTGCGTGACGATCACCACCGGCGTGTAGGCCACGTGGGCCACGGCCGTGAGGTCCTTCACCGGGTTGTAGCTGAGGCTCTTGTAGAGCCAGGGCGCGACGACCATGTTGTCCTTCTGGCCCATCACGATGTCGTAGCCCGTGGGCGCGGCGCGCGCAGCCTCGGCGATGCCGATGGTGCCGCCGGCGCCGCCGCGGTTGTCGGGCACCACGGTCCAGTGGTTGGCCTCGGTGAGCTTCTGCGCGACCAGGCGCGCCAGGATGTCGGTGCCGCCGCCGGGCGGGAAGGGCACGACCATGCGGATGGGCTTGGCGGGGTAGGCGGCGGTCTGGGCCTGCGCGGCCACGGCGGCGAAGGCCAGGGGGAGTGCGAGCACGAGGGCCAGCGAGCGGGTGAGTTTTCTTCGGATCATGGGTTTGTCTCTCTCGGTCTGAGCGGATCGGGGGGCGGCAGTGTCGGTGGAGGTCTTTCGACCTCACTGCACCCACGGTGCAGTGTGCCGGAAGGGGCATCGACCTATTTTCGTGGTTTGCGATGGGCCCCGTATCGGACGGCGCCGACTTGACAGGGCCATCTGGCCGCCGAAGATGAAAAGTCCATTCCCCCACAGGAGACACCCATGCTCGGAAACATCGATGCGGTGGCGAATCTCGCGGTGAAAGACATGACCGTGGCACGCCGTTTCTACGAAGACACCTTGGGCCTTGCGCAGGTCGATTCGGAAGGCGACGAGGTCGCCGTGTACCGCAGCGGCAACACGCGCGTCCAGGTGTATCGGTCGTCGTTCGCGGGCACGAACCAGGCCACGGCCGTGAGCTGGCAGGTCGGCGCGAACATCGAGCGCCTCGTCGCCGCGCTCAAGGCCAAGGGCGTGCGCTTCGAGCACTACGACATGCCCGAGACGAAGCGCGAAGGCGACCTCCACGTCGCGGACGGCATGAAGATGGCGTGGTTCAAGGACCCGGACGGGAACATCCTGCACCTGATCGGCGGCTGAGGCACTGGCCGTCCGGCATCCCTCGTTTGGGGGAAGTAAAAAGCGACGCGCTGCGGACAATCCCTCCTGCCATGCACCCGCGTGGCATGAGGAGTCACTCCATGCGCGCACCGTCGCCCGAGCCGTCAACGTCTGAGCACCTCGCGCGCCCCGAGCGCGTCGCGGTCATCGCCATCCATGGCGTGGCCGACCAGAAGGCCGGCGACACGGCCCGCGCCATCGCCTCGCTGATGCTCAACAACCCCGGCCCGGGCGCCACCTACCGACAGGCCGACTGCGACACCCACCTGCTGCCGGTGCCGCCGCTGACGTCGATGGTGCAGCAGCGCACCCAGCATCAGGACAAGAACGAGAAGGCCGCCACGGAAGGCGCTGCCGCGCAGAAGGCCTACGTGCCGCCCGTGCGCAAGGCGATGCGGCAGTCGAAGACCTCCGACTTTAGCGCCGACGACTGGATCTCGACCGCCGAGGACGACGACGCGGGCGTGGTGCGCGCCGCCAAGGGGCGCGGGCCGCTCACGCCGCGCGAGCTCAAGAAGAGCAACCCCGACATCGCCTTCAGCGACTACCTGCTGTTCAAGTCGCAGCGCGCCGAGCCCGACCACGAGGCCTACGAGGCCACGCGCGTGCGCATGACGCGCGACGCCACCGATGCGAACGGGCAGCCGGTGCAGCAGCGCATCGACGTGCACGAGATGTACTGGGCCGACCTGTCGCGCCTGCCGGGCTCGGTGGCGCGCATCGTCGCCGAGCTGTTCACCATCGTGTTCCGCCTCTCGCAGCTGGGCCGCGACGCGGTGGACCGCGCCGCCGAGGCGGCGGGTGTGAACAAGAAGCCCCGGCCGCCGGGGGCGCGGCGCTGGGCCTGCTTGGCGTCGTTGCAGACCGCGCTCGACTGGGCCTTTGCCAATCTGCTGGCGAACCTCTTTCTGCAGCTGCTGCTCGTCGGGCTGGTGATCGGGGGGCTCGGCGGCCTGGCGCGGGCCGAGCCCGCGTCGGGTGCTTCGTCGCTCACCGAGCTGCTGCGCCGGGTGCTGGCCGTGGTCGTGCCGGTGCTGGCCTTCTGGTGGTACTGCTACGAGGCGCGCAGCAAGGTCTCCGCGCGGATCATGGTGGCTCTGTACGCGTTGCTGGCGGTGTGGCTCCTGTGGACACGGCTGCCCGCCCATTGGGTGGTCGGCGTGACGTGGGTGGCGCTGCTCGTGGCGCTGAGCGACCGCGCCTTGCGCATCGCGCGTGACCGCTTTCCGGCCGCACGCACTTGGGGGCTCGGCCTGATGGCGCTGACCGTGGCGGCGCTGCTCGTGCACGTGGCCATCAACGCCGCGGCGGCGGGCGGCACGGACGACCTGCGCCACTGGGTGCGCGCCGGCATGCGGGTGATCGAGTACCTGCTGATAGGCGTCGTGGCCTGGTGGGGCGTGGCCGGCGTGCTGCTCATCGCCTGGCTCATCGCCGGGCAGACCGTGCCCGACCGCAACGCGGCCGCGCGCGCCAGCATCGCGACGGGGCGGCTGGGGCTGTTCGTGTCGCTGGCGGCGTTCGTGGCGCTGACGATGGTGGCGTGGGCCGTGCTGACGAACCTCGTGGAATTTGGCGCGAACAACGTCGACTACACGTCGTTCTGGTTCCCCAAGGACGGGTACTGGCCCGATGGTGCGAAGTTCCTGCGCAACCGCTACGAGAAAAGCACGCAGGCCTTCGCCTTGACGGCGGGCCTCACGCTGTCGCTGTTGGTCTATCTGGTCGCAGTGCTGGTGCCCAGCCTGTTCGCCGAACTCAAGGTGGTCTTCGGCACGTCGGAGGGCCTGGGCCTGTGGCTCGGCGCAGGCTACCGGCGGCTCGACCGTTTCGTCACCATCCTCACGACTGCCAGCGTGCTGATCGCTTGCGCGGTCGCCCTGTTGTTGGTGCTCAAGCAATGCGGTGTCTCGGTGGGAGGGAGGATCGACGCCGCGGTCATCTGGGTGTCGGCGCTGTCGCAGACCGGCCTCAAGCCGCTGATCTTCACCGCCGCCACGTTGACGGCGGTCGTCTCGCTGCTCGGCGGTTTCCTGTCGCGCACCGTGCCGGGCCTGCGCATGCCGCTTGATGTGGCGCTCGACGTCGACGGCCACTTCCGCGAGTTTCCGCGCCGCGCTATTCCGCGTGCGCGCATCTTCTCGCGCTATGTGTCGCTGCTGGAGCATGTGGCGGCGCAAGGCTACGACCGCATCGTGATCGTGGCGCACAGCCAGGGCACGGTGATCTCGACGGAGCTGCTGCGTTACCTGCAGTTCCGCGCCGAGCAGAAGGTCGACGCGCGGGTGACGGAACTCTGGGCGGCGTTGAACAAGAGCCGGCTGCTGCTGCTCACCGCCGGCTGCCCGCTGCGCCAGCTGTACGCGGCGCGCTTTCCGCACCTCTATGCGTGGGTGACGGCGGAAGACGCGAACGGCGGCGGGCCGAGCGCGGCCAAGGTCGGCGTGGACCGCTGGGTCAACCTGTACACGGCCGGCGACTACGTCGGGCGCTGGCTCTGGGGCGTCGACGACAAGTCGTACACGCAGGTGAGCCTGCCGCCGGCCTGGTGCGCCACGGCCGAGCACGAGGCCTGCCTCGGCCGCGGCGCCCACACGCACTATTTCGACCTCGACCAGGCGCACGTCGCGCGCTGGATCGACTGGATGGTGACGGCGCCGCGCTGAACGCAGCATCCACAAAAAAGCCGACCCGCAGGTCGGCTTCCTTCATGGCGAGAGCGCCGGCTTCAGCCGAAGTTCTTCGCCGCGAAGTCCCAGTTGGCCAGCTTGGCCAGGAAGGTTTCGACGAACTTCGGGCGCAGGTTGCGGTAGTCGATGTAGTATGCGTGCTCCCACACGTCGACCGTCAGCAGTGCGGTGTCGGCGGTGGTCAGCGGCGTGCCGGCGGCGCCGGTGTTCACGATGTCCACCGAACCGTCGGCCTTCTTCACGAGCCACGTCCAGCCCGAACCGAAGTTGCCCACGGCCGACTTCACGAAGGCTTCCTTGAAGGCGTCGTAGCTGCCCCACTTGGCGTCGATGGCCTGGGCCAGTGCACCGGTCGGTGCGCCGCCGCCTTGCGGCTTCATGCAGTTCCAGAAGAAGGTGTGGTTCCAGATCTGCGCGGCGTTGTTGTAGATGCCGCCGGTGGACTTCTTGATGATCTCTTCGAGCGTCATCGCTTCGAACTCGGTGCCCTTTTGCAGGTTGTTCAGGTTCACCACATAGGCGTTGTGGTGCTTGCCGTGGTGGAACTCGAGCGTCTCTTGCGAGTACTCGGGGGCCAGTGCGTCGATGGCGTACGGCAGCGGGGGAAGGGTGTGTTCCATGGGGGGTCTTTCTTTCTAGTTGGTGGATAAAAACAAGATGGTGCTTCGGCGCTTCAGGCGCGTGCCTTGGGCACGACGCGGTACGCGCAGCGTCGCGCGCCCGCAAGCACGTGCTCGACACGGCTCACGTCGGCCTCGGGCCCCAGCACCTCGTCGAAGAGCTGCAGCTCGCTGCGGCAAAAGCCGGTGCAGGCCTGCGCCGCGGTGCAGATGGGGCAGTGGTTCTCGATGAAGAGAAAGCCGTCGCCCTCGGCCCGGTACTCGGCCATGTAGCCCTCGCGGCTGCGGATGTCCGCGAGCCGCTCGAGCCGCGTCTCGAGGTTGCGCGCGCCGCGCATGGCCTCGGTGTAGGTGGCGCGCATGGTGGCTTCGCGCGCGCCGATGAGCTGGTCCATGCCCTTCTCGCCGAACACGCTGATCACGGCGCTGATCATCTGCACCGTCATCTCGGCGTGCGTGTCGGGAAAGCGCCGGTGGCCCTCGCCGGTGAGCCGCCAGATCTGGGTCGGACGGCCGCGGCCGCTGGAGCGGCTTTCGGCGTCCACCAGCCCTTCGGTCTCGAGCTTGGACATCTGCTGGCGCACCGCCTCGACCGTCACGTTCAGCACCTTGGCGATGTCGGGGATGCCGAGCGCGCCGCGGGTCTTCAGCGTGGACAGGATGCGGTCTGCCGGCTGGTGCGGCATCCAGGTGGGCTTGGTGGCATCGGGGGCGGACATGGCAGCTTCGGTCGTGGGGAAAAACAGTGTCATTGTCAGGTGGTTGGGCCTCCCCTCGCATCCGTGGGCGCTTCGGTGGGCGCTTGCCACCCCCCGCCCAGTGCTTTGTAAAGCGCCACGAGGCTGGTGAACGAGGCGGTTTCGGCCTCGGCCACGGCATCCTGCGCACGCAGCAGGGTGCGCTGCGCGTCGAGCACGCTCAGGTAGGGCGCGGCGCCTTCGCGGTAGCGCACCTGGGCCAGCTCGGCGGCACGGCCGCTGCGGGCCGAGGCCTCCAGCAGCCGCTGCAGGCGCAGCTGGTTCTGGCCGTAGCCGGTGAGGGCGTTCTCCACGTCCTCGATGGCGCGCAGCACCGTCAGTTCGTAGACGGCGCGTTCGCCCTCGGCGCGGGCTTCGGCGCCGCGCAGGCGGGCCTTGACCGAGCCCAGCCGCAGAGCAGGCCAGCTCACGCCGGGTGTGACGCTGAAGGCGCGGCTCGACGAACTGCCCAGGTCGGCCCCCCGCAGCGCGATGAACCCCAGGAAGCCCCCGATGTCGACGCGCGGATACAGCTCGGCCGTGGCCGCGCCCACATCGGCGGTGCTGGCCGCCAGGCCGCGCTCGGCGCGCAGCACGTCGGGCCGGCGGCGCAGCAACGCGCCGAGGTCGCCGATGGGCAGGCGCTTGTCGAGCACGCGCAGCGCTTGCGGCTGCAGCATAGGCACCAGCTCGGCCGGGCGCAGGCCCGCCAGCACGGCGACGCGGTAGGCGGCCTGGCGGCGCGCGGTTTCGAAGGCGGGCAGCTGGCTCTCGGTGCTGGCCAGGTTGGCCTGCGCGCTCGCCAGGTCGCCTTCGAGGCCGCGGCCGGTCTGCACCTGCGCCTCGGTCACGCGCAGGCTCTGGCGCAGGCTGTCGAGGGTGCGCTGCGTCACGGCCAGGCGCTGTTCGGCGCCGCGCATCTCGTAGTAGTTGCGCGCCAGTTCGGCCACGGCCACGATGCGCACCTGTTCGAGGTCGGCCGCGCTGGCCTGGGCGCGCGCGGTGGCGGCTTCGTCCAGCCGTTGGAGTCGGCCGAACAGGTCGATCTCCCAGCCGGCGTCGAAGCCCGCGCGGCTGCTTTGCGCCAGCGTGCGCGCATCGGCCGGCACGCCGTTGCCTTGCGCGATGCTGCGCGTCTTGTTGGCGCCCAGCGTCACCACGGGCAGGCGGTCGAGCTCGGCCTCGGTCTGCATCGCACGGGCTTCGAGCAGCCGGGCTTGTGCGATGCGGATGTCGTGGTTGCCGGCCAGCGCGCGCTCGATGAGCGCGTCGAGCTGCGGGTCGTCGAGCTGGCGCCACCAGTCGCGCTGCACCGCGTCGGGCGCGAACAGCGCGCGCTCGGGGGCGGCGATGGCGACCGGCGCATCGTTCGGTGCGGCGTACTTCGGCCCGACCGCGCAACCGGCCAGCACCAGCACGCTGAGGGCGAACGGCGCGGCGTAAGAGAAGAGTCTTCGTGTCATGGTCATGCTCCCGGTGTCGTCAGGGCGGCGTCGCCGGCGGGCTCGCGCGCCACCAGCGCTTCGAGTTCGGCGGTGCGCGCCGAGCGGCCCACCGTGCGGTGGTCGCGCGCCAGCAGCGTGTACATGGTGGGCAGCACGAACAGCGTGAACAGCGTGCCCACCAGCATGCCGACCACGATCACCAGGCCGATGCTGAAGCGGCTGTTGGCGCCCGCGCCGCTCGCGAACAGCAGCGGCACCAGGCCCACCACCATCGCGGCCGTGGTCATCAAAATCGGGCGCAGCCGGATGCGCGCGGCCTGCTCGATGGCGGCGCGGCGGTCCAGGTTCTGGCGTTCCTGGATCTCGTTGGCGAACTCCACCATCAGGATGCCGTGCTTGCTGATGAGCCCGATGAGCGTCACCAGCCCGATCTGCGTGTAGATGTTGATGGTGGCAAAGCCCAGCGCCAGCGGCACCAGCGCGCCGCAGATCGACATCGGCACGCTGATCAGAATGATCAGCGGGTCACGCAGGCTCTCGTACTGCGCCGCCAGCACCAGGTAGATCACCACGATCGCGAACACGAAGGCCATCACCAGCGCCGAGCCTTCCTGCGTGAACTGCCGCGCGTCCGACTGCCAGTCGTAGCTGAAGCCGGCCGGCAGCTTCTTCGCCTCTTCGCTCAGGAACGCCACCGCGTCGCCCATGGTCACGCCCGGCATCGGAATCGCCTGGAAGGTCGAGGCGTTGAGCTGGTTGAACTGCGTGAGCTTGTTGGGGCCTACGCTGGTCGACAGCGTCACGAGGTTGGCCAGCGGCACGGGCTGGCCGCTGGCGCTCTTCACGAAGTAGCGCGACAGCGCCTCGGCCGTGAGCCGTTGGTCGCGCGGCGACTGCGGAATCACGTCGTACGAGCGGCCGTCCATGCCGAAGCGGTTGACGTAGTTCTCGCCCACCAGCACCGCCAGCGTGTCGCCGATGGCCTTCATGGTCACGCCCATGCTGTTGGCCTTGGCGCGGTCCACGCGCACTTCGGTCACGGGGTTGTTGAACTCCAGGTCGCTGTCGACCACGGCGAACTTGCCGCTCTCGCGCGCCGCCTTCTTCAGCGTTTCCATCGCCTCGAACACGGTCGCGTGGTCGCCTGCGCTGCGGATCACCATCTGCACCGGAAGCCCACCGGTCGAACCGGGAAGCGACGGCAACTGAAAGGCGAACACGCTGCTGCCCTCGACCTCGTTCATGCCGCCCTGCACGTCGGCCTGGATCTGGTCGGCGTTGCGCTGGCGGGCGTTCCAGTCGGACAGCTGCACGCCGCCGATGCTGTTGGACACGCCGTCCGAGCCGTTGATGAGCCAGCGACCGGTGTTCTCGGGCAGCTTGGCCAGCACCGCGTCCCACGTCTGGCCGAACTTCTCGACGTAGTCGATGTTGGCGTGCTGTGGCGACTTGATGACGGTCATCACCATCGCCTGGTCTTCGCCGGGCGCCAGCTCGCGCTGCGCCGCGTTGTACAGAAAGGGCAGGCTCACGAGCACGGCCGCCGCCAGCAGGCCCGTGAACCAGCGGTGGTGCAGCGACACGTCGAGCAACCGGCCATACGCGGTGGCGAGCTTGTGGAAGAACGACTCCGCATAACGCGCCATGCGGCCCGCTGTGGCATCTTGCGGCAGCAGGAACGAACTCATCACCGGCGACAGCGTGAGCGCGATCACGCCCGACACCACCACCGCGCCCGCGAGCGTGAAGGCGAACTCCTTGAACAGCGAGCCCGTGAGCCCGCCCATGAGGCCGATGGGCGCGTACACCGCGGCCAGCGTGAGCGTCATCGCGATCACCGGGCCGGCCACTTCGCGTGCGCCGATCAGCGCAGCCTGCACGCGCGACTTGCCCTCTTCGATGTGGCGGTGCACGTTCTCCACCACCACGATCGCGTCGTCCACCACGAGGCCGATGGCCAGCACCATCGCCAGCAGCGTGAGCAGGTTGATGCTGAAGCCGAACAGCAGCATCAGCGCTGCCGCGCCCAGCATCGACAGCGGAATCGTCACCACCGGAATGAGCACCGCGCGCAGCGAGCCCAGGCACAGGAAGATCACCAGCACCACGATGGCGATGGCTTCGAGCAGCGTCTTCTGCACCTCGTCGATCGAGGCCTCGATGAAGCGTGCGAGTTCAAAAGGCAGCTGCACCTCCACGCCCGGCGGCAGGTTCTGCTTGATGCCGGGCAACAGGTCGCGGATGCGCTTCACGATCACCAGCGGGTTGCCGTTGGGCGCGGCCTGCAGGCCGAGGTAGATGGCCTTGTCGCCGTCCATCGTCGCGCTGCTGTCGGCACTGGCCGCACCGAGTTCCACGGTGGCCACGTCGCCCAGCCGCACGATGGCTTCACCGTCGCGCTTGATCACCATGTCGCGGAACTCGGCCACGTTCACCAGGTCGGTGTTCACGCGGATGTTCGACACCACGTACAGGCCCTTCACCTGCCCGGGCGCCGCTTGCACGTTGTTCTGGCGCAGCGCGTCGGCCAGCTCGCCGGCCGAGATGCCGCGCGCGGCCATGCGGTTGGCGTCGAGCCACACGCGCATCGCCAGCGTCTGCCCGCCCGATACCTCGACACCAGAGACGCCTTCGATCGATGCGAACTGCGGCTGCACCACGCGCGAGAGGTAGTCGGTGAGCTGCGGTACGGGCATGGTCTTGCTCGAGAAGCCGACGTACGCAACCGCCGTGGCCTCGCCTGCCGACTTGAGGATCACCGGGTCGAAGGCCTCGGCCGGCAGCCGGTACTTCACCTGGCTGACCTGCGCCATCGCCTGCGTGAGCGCCTGGTTGGCGTCGGCGTTGAGCTTCATGCGCACGCTGATCACGCTGCGGCCCAGCGTGGAGGACGACGAGAGGTAGTCGACGTTCTCGATGGTCGCCACCGCCTGCGCGATCGGCTGCGTGACGAAGCCCTGCATCAGCTCCGGCGACGCGCCGGGGTACTGCGTGGTGATGGTGAGCGTCGTGCTCTCGGTGAGCGGGTACTGGCGCACCGGCAGGTCGCCCAGCGCGCGGGCGCCGAGCAGAAGAATGAGCGTGCTCACCACCAGCGCCAGCACGGGCCGGCGCACGAAGAGGTCGGTGAACTTCATGACTTCGGCTCCGTGAGGGCCAGCGTGTCCTTCGCGGCCGGGGCCACGGCGGCGCCGTTGTACAGGCGCAGCTGGCCCGAGGTGACGACCTGCTCGCCGGCCTTCAGGCCCTGCTCGACCACGACGAGGCCGTCTTGCCGCTCGCCGGTCTTCACGAACACCTGCTGCACCGAGAAGCCGTCGCCTTTGTCGCCGGCGCGCACCACGAACACCGAGTCGCCGTGCGTGCTGTAGGTGATGGCGGTTTCAGGCACGGCGATGGCGCCAGCGCGCGGGGGCAACGCCACCTTGCCGTTGACGTACATGCCGGGCGTGAGTGCGCCGTCGGCGTTGTCGACCGTGGCCTGCAGGCGCACGGTGCGCGTGTCGCTGCCGATCATCGGTTCGATGGCGCTGAGCTTGGCGGGGAACACGCGGCCCGGGTAGGCATCGACCGCGAGCGCCACCGCCTGGTTGCGTTTGAGCGCCGGCAGCGCGGTCTCGGGCAGCGTGAGGTTGGCGAACAGCGTGCGGCTGTCGGTGAGCGACACCAGCGCATCGCCGGCGCGCACGAACTGGCCGAGGTTGACCTTGCGGATGCCCAGCACGCCGTCGAACGGCGCCTTGATGTGCTTCTGTTCGATGAGCGCCTGCACGCGCCGCAACTCGCCGCTGGCCTGGTCGAACGCGGCCTGCGCCTGCTCCATCTGCTCCTGCGTGGCGGCCTGCTGCGGCAGCAGGCGGCGCGTGCGTTCGAGCAGGGCCCTGGCATTGGCCTGCTGGGCGCGCAGCCGTTCGAGGTCGCCCTGCTCGGGCGCGTCGTTGAGCTGCACCAGCAGCTGGCCGGCACGCACCTGCGCGCCCGGCGTGAACAGGATCTTCGCGACCCGTCCCTCCACCTCGGCCGGCACCTCGACCTGTCGGTTGGCCTCCAGCGTGCCGATGCCGCTGAGAAAGCGCGCCATCTCGGTCTGCCGCGCGGGGGCCACCGCCACCTTGGCCGGCGGCATGGCGCCACCCTGTGCATGGGCCGGCTGGAATTTCGCCACGAGCCCGTAGCCCGCCGCGCCCAGCACCGCGACCGTGAGACCGGCGCCGAGCCAGGTCCTGGATTGTTTGTTCATACGCAACCTGCTCTTTTATCAAAGAAAGTACTTTGATTATTAGATCGCGTCGGAACGAAGTCGAGAACGACGTGGCAATGGCCTCGATAGGGCAGGGCTATCTTTTGCAGCGCGTGCATGCGGGGTGCTCCGGGTGGTGGCGCGGGGACATCCCCGCATCCCGAAGACGGGCGGCTCGTCGCTTTTGTGACGCGGCGGCCGCGTGCAATCGCCGTGCGGCCGCCGGGACATCGCTCGTGCCGCCAAGGGCCGATGTACATTGCGACCTGCGCATGAACCTATTCAGCATGGCCACCAAACCCCGCAAGAAGTCCTCGGCTGTCACCGAGGACGAGGTCTTCGACATTGCCGCCGACCTGTTCCGGGCCATGGCCGCGCCCATGCGGCTGAAGATCGTGAGCCTGCTGTGCAACGGTGAGAAGAACGTGAGCGAGCTGCTCGCGCAGATCGACACCACGCAGCCCAACATGTCGCAGCACCTGAACACGCTCTACCAGGCGGGCGTGCTCGCACGACGCCGCGACGGCGTGAGCATCTACTACAGCATCGCGAACGAAACCGTCGTGGCGCTGTGCCGCAGCATCTGCGTGCAGATCGCCATCGAGCAGGAATAAGAAGAGAAGAAGGCCGCCCGGCCTTCTGCGGCGGAGCCCCTCAGGGCTTCAGGTAGACGTAGCCTTCCTTCGCCTGCAGCCGCGCCACCTCGGCCACGCCCGAGGGCACGATCTTGGTTTCCATCAGCAGCTTGCCCGCGTCGATGTTGCGCGTGGTCAGCGTGTTGTTGCACACCTTGAACTCCACGCCGCGCCCCGCCAATGCGCTCACCGGGCCGCTGAACTCGCGGCCCTTGCTGTCCTTCGCATCGGTCAGCAGGAAGTCGATGCCGGGGCCGTGCGTGACCACCACGATCTTCGCCTTCGGCTCCGCGTTCAGGTGGTTCGTGATGTTCGCGAGGATGGCCGCGCTGCTCTCCACGCCGGTGTTCACGTGGTAGACCACCTTGGTCTCCTGCGCGCCCGCGAACGTGGCGACCATGGCGAGCAGGAAAGCGATGAATGCGTGTCTCATGGGGAAACCCTCTGGCTGTTGTCGTTGCCCGCAAAATATCATCTTCTGCTTATATTTACAGCCGGGCAAGCCCGCGGCCCTCGCCGCCCAGCCCGCAGGAGACGACCCACGATGTTCCCGTGCCGGCCCACCGCCGTTCGCGCGAAGGCGCTGCTGATGTGCGCTGCGCTCTGGCTGAGCGCCAGTGCCGCGTTCGCCGCTCCCGAGATCCGCCCGCTGCCGGTCGCGCCCGACATCTACTACGTGCAGGGCATCCCTGCGCTGGGCTCGAAGGAGAACCAGAACTTCATCTCCAACGCCGGCTTCGTCGTCACGCGCGACAGCGTCGTGATGATCGACGCGCTGGGTTCGCCCGCGGTCGCCGAGCGCATGGTGGCCGAGATCCGCAAGCTCACGCCCAAGCCGATCAGCCACGTCATCCTCACGCACTACCACGCCGACCACATCTACGGCCTGCAGGTGTTCAAGGCGCTGGGCGCGCAGATCGTGGCGCACACGCGGGGCAAGACTTACCTCACGTCCGACACCGCGCGGCTGCGGCTCGAGGCCTCGCGCCAGGAGCTCGCACCGTGGATCGACGAGCGCACGCGGCTGGTGCCGGCCGACGTGTGGATCGACGGCCGCACCGAGCTGACGATCGGCGGCACGCGCTTCGTGATCCAGCCCGCCGGCCCCGCGCACACGCCCGAAGACCTCGCCATCTTCCTGCCGCAGCAGAAGGTGCTGTTCACCGGCGACATCGTGTTCCGCAACCGCACGCCCTACGTGGGCTCGGCCGACAGCCGGCACTGGATCACGTCGCTCGACGCGCTGCTCGCACTCGACGCGCGCACCATCGTGCCGGGCCACGGCCCCGCGTCGGACGACCCGGCGCAAGACCTGCGGCAGACGCGCGACTACCTCGTCTTCCTGCGCGGCGCGATGCAGAAAGCGGCGACTGAGATGACGCCTTTCGACGAGGCCTATGCCGCCACCGACTGGTCACGCTTCGAGGCCTGGCCGTTGTTCAAGGTGGCCAACCGCATGAACGCCTACAACACCTACCTGCTGCTGGAGCAGGAGGCGCGATGACGGGCGACCGTACGCGGAGGCAGCTCGTCGCGGGCCTTGCCGCGTGGTGCGTCGCACCGATGGCGGTGCATGCGGCCGATGTGCAGCAATTGCCCGCACCCGTCTCGCTGGCCGGCGCGCTCGCTGCGGCGCTGGCCCGCTCGCAACCGCTGGTCGTCATGGCCAGCCTGCAGGGCTGTCCCTTCTGCAAGATCGTGCGCGAGCACTACCTTGTGCCCGAACTCGCCGTCGGCCTGCCCGTGGTGCAGATCGACTTTCGTGATTCGCGCATCGTGCGTGACTTCGACGGCTCCACACGCACGCACGACGCGCTCATCAAGGCTTGGAAAGTTACCGTCGCACCGACCGTGCTCTTCTTCGGCCACAACGGCCGCGAGGTCGCCGAACGCCTGACCGGCGGCGACTCGGACTTCTACGGCGCCTACCTCGAAGCACGCCTGCAGCAAGCGCGCACCGCCGTCCGCGGCTGACGTTATGCATGGCGAAACCGAACGGGTTTCCCCCAAGGGCAAAGCCCTTCCCTTGTTCACGATCGTCCCTAAAATCAATACATAACGATTTACTTATTTAATGATGAAACCGGCCGCTTCGGGGCGCGTTTCGAGGAGACCGATTTGAAGTTGCTGTTGCCGTCGCTCGCCGTTGCTGCCACCACCCTGCTGCTGTCGACACCGGCCCTTGCCAACAAGGAGCTGGCCCAGAAGAACGCCTGCCTCGCCTGCCATGCGGTCGACAAGAAGCTGGTCGGACCCGCCTACCTCGACGTCGCGAAGAAGTACACCGGCCAGGCCGACGCGCTTGCCGTGCTCACCGCGAGCATCCAGAAGGGCAGCACCGGCAAGTGGGGCGCCGTGCCCATGCCCGCGCAGCCCGCGATGAGCGAGGCCGATGCCAAGGCGTTGGCCGCCTGGGTGTTGGGTGGCGCCAAGTAAGGCGCACGGACGCGACGCCATGAGCGGCAGCATCCAGCAGACCGGGCAGGTGCGCAAGGCACCCGAGAACTTTCTCGACGCGCAGGACGTGCGTTCCGTCTTCGCCGAAGCGGGCAAGGGGCGGCGCGACTTCATCCGCAACGCCTTCGCCGCGGCCGTTGCAGGCACGGCGGCCACGTCGTCCGCGCTCGCGCAAACGCGCACCGCAGTGGGCGACGGCGACCCCGCCATATTGAATCTGCCCGCGCACAGCACGGGCCTCGGCCAGCCGGTGGTCACCGACGGCTACGGCAAGCCTTCCAAATACGAAGCCAACGTGCAGCGCCGCCAGAGCCCGGGGCTCACGCCAACCGCGCAGGCCTCGGTGTCGTTCGCGCCGCTGCAGTCGCTGTTCGGCATCGTCACGCCCAGCGGCCTGCACTTCGAGCGGCACCACCAGGGCTGGTGGGACATCGATCCGTCCAAGCACCGCCTCATGGTCAACGGCATGGTGAAGACGCCGAAGGTCTTCACGCTCGACGAGCTGATGCGGCTGCCGTCGGTGTCGCGCTTTCACTTCATCGAGTGCGGCGCCAACACCGGCATGGAGTGGGGCAACGTCGCGGTGCCGACGGCCCAGTACACGCATGGCATGCTGTCGTGCAGCGAGTTCACCGGCGTGCCGCTGATCACGCTGCTCGAGATGGCGGGCGCCGACCTGAAGGGCGAGCGCTTCGTGCTCGCCGAAGGCGCCGACGGTTCGTCGATGACGCGCACCATTCCCATGAGCCTCATCCGCTCGGGCGAGGTGCTCGTGGCCTACGGCCAGAACGGCGAGATGCTGCGGCCCGAGCAGGGCTACCCGCTGCGGCTCGTGGTGCCCGGCGTGCAGGGCGTGAGCTGGGTCAAGTACCTGCGCCGCATCGAACTCGGCGACCAGCCCTACGGCGCCAAGGACGAGACCGTGCACTACGTCGACCTGATGCCTGACGGCCAGCACCGCCAGTACACCAGCATCCAGGAATGCAAGAGCGTCGTGACCACGCCTTCGGGCGGCCAGATGCTGCTCGACAAGGGCTTCTACAACATCACCGGCCTCGCGTGGTCGGGCCGCGGCCAGGTGAAGCGCGTGGACGTGAGCGTGGACGGCGGACGCAACTGGCGCACCGCGCGGCTCGAATCGCCCGTGCTCTCGAAGTGCCTCACGCGCTTCAACATCGACTGGGTGTGGGACGGCACGCCCGCGATCATCCAGAGCCGCGCGATGGACGACACCGGCTACGTGCAGCCCAGCTACAAGCAGCTGCGCGCGGTGCGCGGCACGCGCTCGATCTATCACAACAACGCCATCCAGTCGTGGCAGGTGCAGGCGAACGGGGAGGTGGCGAATGTCCAGCTTTCCTAAGCGCGCGCTGCTCGTTTTTGCGCTCGCCTGCGGCGTCGGCGCTGCGGCATGGGCACAGCCCAAGGCGGCTGGCTATGCCGGCATCGGCCGCGACGCCACGCCCAAGGAAGTGGCCGCGTGGGACATCGACGTGCGCCCCGACTTCAAGGGCCTGCCGCCCGGCTCGGGCTCGGTCACGCGCGGACAAGACCTGTGGGAAGGCAAGTGCGCCTCGTGCCACGGCGTGTTCGGCGAATCGAACCAGGTGTTCAGCCCGATCGTCGGCGGCACCACGGCCGAAGACATCAAGAGCGGCCACGTCGCGCGCCTGAAAGACCCGGCCTTCCCGGGCCGCACCACGCTGATGAAGGTCACGAGCCTGTCGACCGTGTGGGACTACGTGTACCGCGCCATGCCGTGGAACCAGCCCAAGTCGCTGACGCCGGATGACGTGTATGCCGTCACCGCCTACATGCTGAACCTCGGCGGCATCGTGCCCGACGACTTCACGCTGTCCGACAAGAACATCCGCGAGGTGCAGGCCCGCATGCCCAATCGCAACGGCGGCACCACCGCGCACGCGATGTGGCCCGGCGCCGAGTTCGGCCGCGCGGCGAAGCCCGACGTGTCGGCCGTGGCCTGCATGCGCGACTGCGTGCCGGCGGCGTCGTCGGTCGCACAACTGCCGCCGCATGCGCGCGGCAGCCACGGCAACCTCGCCGACCAGAACCGGCTGGTGGGCGCGCAGCGCGGCATCGCCACCGCCGCGCCCGCTGCTGCAGTGAAGACCAGCGCACCGGCCGCAGCACCGAAGGTGCCCGTGGCGCTGCTCGAGAAGAACAGCTGCACCGCCTGCCACGGCATGACGCAGAAGCTCGTCGGCCCCGCCTTCTCGGACATCGCGAAAAAGTACCCCGGCCAGACCGACCACCTGCTGCAGAAGATCAAGGCAGGCAGCACCGGTGTCTGGGGGGCGATCCCGATGCCGCCGCAGACCCTCGGCGACGATGATGCCAAGGCCATCGCACGCTGGCTCGCCGACAGCGCCGGACCATGATTCGACAGGAGACAACCCCATGAAAAACCGCAGACAGATGCTCACGCAGTCCGCCGCCCTCGCAGGCCTGGCGGCCACCGCCGGATGGCTTCCCGCCACCGCGTTCGCGTACTCCAAAGACGCCTTCGACGCCAAGAGCGTGGCCGACGCGCTCAAGGCCGTCGGTGTCACCGGCGCGCCCACCGAGAGCAAGGACGTCACCATCACCGGCCCCGACATCGCCGAGAACGGCGCCGTGGTGCCGCTCAGCGTGGCCACCGCCTTGCCCGGCGTGAAGCAGCTCATGCTGCTGGTCGAGAAGAACCCCAACGCCGTGGTCGCGATCTTCAATACCTCGGAGTTCGTCGAGTCGAACTTCACCACGCGCGCCAAGCTGGGCCAGTCGTCCGACGTGTACGCGATCGCGGTCATGAACGACGGCAAGGCGCTCTTCGCCAAGAAGGAAGTCAAGGTCACGCTCGGCGGCTGCGGCGGCTGAGCGACGGCTTCACACACAAGAACACGACGAGAAGAAGGAGACCACCATGGCAGATCCCATGCGCATCCGCGCCCAGGCCGCGGGCGACAAGACGACCGTGCGCATCCTCATGGCGCACGAAATGGAAACCGGCCAACGCAAGGACGCCGCCGGCAAGACCATCCCCGCCTGGTTCATCCAGGAGGTCACGGCCTCGCTCAACGGCAAGACCGTGCTCACGGCCGACTGGGGCCCGGCGGTGTCGAAGAACCCCTTCATGCAGTTCACGCTGAAGGGCGCGAAGGCCGGCGACAAGATCGCCGTGACCTGGAAGGACAACCGCGGCGACACCCGCACCGACGAAGCCACCGTCAGCTGACGCTTCCTCCGCCACGCGTTCGATCGCTTGCTCGATCGCTCGCGTGTTGTTGTTGTGTTCCCCACGAGAAAAAAAGGCGGCCCCATGAGGACAACCACATGCCTGAGCCTGCTGGTGCTGGCCGGCAGCATCGCACTGCCCGCCGCGGCGCAGAAGACCACGGCCGAAGGCATCGCCGAGTACCGCGCGCTGCTGCAGGACGGCAACCCCGCCGAACTGTTCGAGGCCAAGGGCGAAGACCTCTGGAAACAGAAGCGCGGCCCCAAGGCCGCGTCGATGGAGAAGTGCGACCTCGGCAAGGGCCCGGGCGTGGTGAAGGGCGCGTTCGCCGAACTGCCGCGCTACTTCCCCGACACCGGCCGCGTGCAGGACATGGAGTCGCGCCTGCTCACCTGCATGGAAACGCTGCAGGGTTTCGATGCCGTCGCCATCGCCAAGACGCCGTTCGGCCAGGGCGAGCAGAAGAACCTCGAGGGGCTGGTGGCGTGGATCTCGGCCGAGTCGAAAGGCCTGCCGCTGAACCTGCCGCAGTCGCACGCCAGCGAACGCCGCGCGTACGAAGTGGGCAAGCGCCTGTTCTTCCTGCGCGCCGGCCCGCACGACTTTGCCTGCGCCACCTGCCACGGCGCCGACGGCAAGCGCATCCGCCTGCAAGACCTGCCCAACCTCACGAAAAACCCCGGCGCCGGCGAAGGCTTCGGCGCCTGGCCGGCCTACCGCGTGTCGTCGGGCGAGCTGTGGGGCATGCAGCGCCGGCTCAACGACTGCTTCCGCCAGCAGCGCTTTCCGTACCCGGGCTATGCCAGCGACGTGACCGTGGCGCTGGCCGTGTACATGGGCGTCAACGGCAAGGGCGGCAAGACCACCGCGCCCGGCATCAAGCGCTGAAGGAGCCACGCCATGAAGTCTGATCATTTCTTCGGCCTGGCCGCCGTGGCCTGCGCGCTCACCGTGTTCGGTTGCGCGTCCGTCGACAGCGCGGCCGAGCTCGACAAGCTCACCGCCGACGCGCTGCAGCGTTCCTTCCGCGACCAGGGCATCGCCAAGGTCGACCGCCTCGTGCAAGACCCCGCCAACCTCGCGTGCAGCGAAGCCGAGGCCAGTGGCAAGCCGCTGGACGAGCAGCGCACCAAGGAGATCGAGGCCGCCAACATGAAGACCGTTCGCTGGCCTTCTGACGGCAAGTTCGTCGGCGACTGGCGCGAGGGCGAGAAGATCGCGCAGAACGGCCGCGGCCTCACCTGGACCGACGCGGCCAATGCCGCCAACGGCGGCAATTGCTACAACTGCCACCAGATGTCGAAGGAAGAAATCTCCTTCGGCACGCTCGGCCCCAGCCTGTACCACTACGGCAAGCTGCGCGGCGTGAGCGACCCGGCCAGCGCTGCTTCCAAGCCCATCGTCGAATACACCTGGGGCAAGCTGTGGAACGCGCGCGCCTACAACGCCTGCTCGAACATGCCGCGCGTCGGCCATTCCGGCATCCTCAACGAGAAGCAGATCCGCGACGTGATGGGCTTGCTGCTCGACCCCCAGTCTCCCGTCAACCGCTGAACGCCCGGCCTCCTTCTTCATGAACCTTTCCAAGCGCGAGTTCGTCCAGATGCTCGGTGCCGGCGCTGTCGCCGGCCTGGGCCTGGGCCGCCACGGCAGCAGCGTGGCTGCCGGCCTCGACGGCATGTACACCGTGCCGGCCTTCGGCAACGTGTCGATGCTGCACATGACCGACTGCCACGCGCAGCTCAAGCCGCTGTACTTCCGCGAGCCGGGCGTCAACATCGGCGTGGGGAGCATGCGCGGCAAGGTGCCTCACCTCGTGGGCGAGCACCTGCTGAAAGCCGCCGGTGTGAAGCCCGGCACGCGCATGGCACATGCGCTCACCTACCTCGACTTCAACAACGCTGCACAGCGCTACGGCAAGGTGGGCGGCTTCGCGCACCTGGCCACGCTGGTCAAGCAGCTCAAGGCCAGCCGGCCGGGCGCGTTGCTGCTCGACGGCGGCGACACCTGGCAGGGTTCGGCCACCTCGCTGTGGACCGACGCACAGGACATGGTCGACGCCTGCAAGCTGCTCGGCGTCGACGTGATGACCGGGCACTGGGAGTTCACCTACGGCATGGCGCGGGTGCAGCAGATCATCGAGAAAGACTTTGCGGGCAAGGTCGAGTTCGTCGCGCAGAACGTCAAGACCGCCGACTTCGGCGACCCGGTGTTCAAGCCGTATGTGATGCGCGAAATCAACGGCGTGCCGTGCGCCATCATCGGCCAGGCCTTTCCCTACACGCCCATCGCCAACCCGCGCTACATGGTGGCCGACTGGACCTTCGGCATCCAGGACGACAACCTGCAGCGCGTGGTGAACGAAGCGCGCGGCAAGGGCGCGCAGGTGGTGGTGGTGCTGTCGCACAACGGCATGGACGTCGACCTCAAGATGGCGAGCCGCGTCACCGGCATCGACGCCATCCTCGGCGGCCACACGCACGACGGCACGCCCATGCCCACGCTCGTGAGCAACGCGGGCGGCAAGACCATCGTGGTCAACGGCGGCTCCAACGGCAAGTTCCTCGGCGTGATCGACTTCGACGTCAAGGGCAAGAAGGTGAGCGACTTCCGCTACCGCCTGCTGCCCGTGTTCTCCGACCTGATTCCGGCCGACAAGGAGATGGACGCGCTCATCACCCGCGTGCGCGCGCCCTACGAAGCCAAGCTGTCCGAAACCCTGGCGCACACCGACGGCGCGCTGTACCGGCGCGGTAACTTCAACGGCACCGGCGACCAGCTGCTGCTCGACGCGCTCATGGAAGTGCAGGACGCGCCCATCGCCTTCTCGCCCGGCTTCCGCTGGGGCACCTCGCTGCTGCCCGGCCAGGCGATCACGCGCGAGTGGCTGATGGACATGACGGCCACCACCTACTCGTACGCGACCGTCACGCAGATGACCGGCGAGACGCTGAAGACCGTGCTCGAAGACGTGTGCGACAACCTCTTCAACCCCGACCCCTACTACCAGCAGGGCGGTGACATGGTGCGCGTGGGCGGGCTGCAATACACCTGCGACCCGACGGCCGCCATGGGCCAGCGCATCCAGGACATGCGCCTGGGCGGCAAGCCCATTGATGCGAGCCGCAGCTACAAGGTCGCGGGCTGGGCGCCCGTGAGCGAAGAGGCGCGCACCGCCGGCAACAAGCCGGTGTGGGAAGTCATCGAGCCGTGGCTGAAATCGCGCAAGGTCGTGACCACGCGCCGGCTCGACGAACCCGTGCTGAAGAACATCGCACCGAACCCAGGCCTGGCCTGAATCGAGCGCCCCGCATGTGGGGCGCTCCCTAGAATCGGGGCATGTCCATCGAGCAGGTTTCCCTTCTCACCACGCTCGCGCTCGTGGCGGCCTTCGTGCTGTCGGCGGTGTTCGGCGCCGTCGCGCGCGCCACGCGCTTTTGCACCATGGGCGCGATCAGCGACGTGGTGGCGCTCGGCGACTGGACCCGCGTGAAGCAGTGGGCCGCGGCCGGCGGCGTCGCGCTCATCGGCTTCTCGGCGTTGGTGTTCACGGGGCTCGTCGATGCCGACCGCACGCTCTATGCCTCGCACCAGATCCTCTGGCTCGCCGCGCTGGTCGGCGGCCTGCTGTTCGGTGTCGGCATGGTGCTGTCTTCGGGCTGCGGCAACAAGACGCTGGTGCGCCTGGGCGGCGGCAACCTCAAGGCGCTGGTGGTGCTGGTGCTCATGGGCGTGTCGGCCTTTGCCACGCTGAAGGGCATCACCGCGGTGTTGCGTGTTGCGACCGTCGATGCGGTGCATGTCGATCTGGCAGTGAACGCATCACTGCCCGAGGTACTGGCTGCCTCTTTCCAACTGAACGCATCGTCGCTGCGCCTCGCGCTCGGCTTGGTGCTCGGCGGCGCGCTGCTCGTGTGGGCCGCATGGGGCCGCGAGACGCGCGACGTGCGCAGCCTCGTCGGCGGCATGCTGATCGGCGCATTGGTCGTCGGTGCATGGTGGCTCAGCGGGCATTGGGCGGTGGTCGAGGAGCATCCGCTCACGCTCGAGCACGTGTTCCTCGCCACCAACTCCGGCCGCGCCGAAGCGCTGAGCTTCGTCACGCCGGTGGCTTACGCGCTCGACTGGCTCATGTTCTACAGCGACGTCAACAAGCGGCTCACGCTCGGCATCGTGTCGGTCGCCGGCGTGGTGGTGGGGGCCGCACTGCATGCGCTGTGGTCGCGCGAATTCCGCTGGGAAGGTTTTGCCGGCACCGGCGACCTCGCTCACCACGCGACGGGCGCGGTGCTCATGGGCATCGGCGGCGTCACGGCCATGGGCTGCACCATCGGACAGGGCCTGAGTGCGCTGTCGACGCTGAGCATCGCGAGCCTGCCGGCGATCGCAGGCATCGTCATCGGTGCGGTGGTAAGCCTGAAGTACCAAGCTTGGCAGCTCGAACGCACGCTCTGATTTCCAGCGCCGTGCGTTGAAGCGAATCCTCACAATTTAGTTCGGTGCGGCACGTGCTTTTCGCGCGTTTGCGACGCGCGGAGGCGGTGGTGCTGGCTATCATTTTTCGCACCCGACGCCGCCCTTGCGCGCGATGCCCTTCTTCGATGCGGCATGGCCGGGCCGGCACCGAACAACCACAACCGAGGGAGAGCGCATGACCGCGCACAACAACCGATCGGCGCGCACGCGCCTGTTTGCCTTGAGCCTGTGCTTCTGTGCCGTGCTCGCGGCCTGCAAGGACGACACCAAGGCCACGCCGCCATCGCCTTCGCCGTCACCGTCCGCGTCAGGCAAGACCCAGCCTGCCAAGGACCCGGCGCGCGAGCAGGCCGCGGCCCGCACCACCTACAGCCAGGCTTACAACCGGCTCATCGACGACAACCGCAGCGTCGCCGCCAAGTACAAGAGCTACGTGCAGATGAACGTGAACGGCAAGTCGCCGAGCGGAAACTCGTTCTATGGCAGCCCTTCCGATGTGCAGTCCATCGCGGACGACCTGAAGAAGGCACGCGCCACCGGTTCGGGCGACGCGGCGCTCGACGCGGCCGTTGACGGCGTGGTGGCCACGGGCGAGAAGCTCGTCGCCATCTGGACGCCGATGGACCCGTACTACAGGTCCAAGAGTTTTCTCGAAGACAAGTGGGTCAAGGGCCGCGCGGCCGACGCTGACATGAACGCCGCCTTCAAGGGCCTGCTGGCCAGCATCGACACGCTGGGCAGCGAGCTGGACCGCGTGCAGGAGGCGTCGCGTACCGAACGCATGGCCAAGCTCAAGGCCGAGGGCGACCTGCTCAACTACCACACGCTGGCGTCGATGGCCGTGGCCAAGAAGTTCGTCAACGCTCTCGATCAGGTCGACGGTCTGAAAAACAAGGACGCCATCGCCAAGGTCGATGCGGCGGCCAGCGAGTTGCAGGCCTCGCTGGAAGAGCTCTCCAAGGCGCTGGAGGAAGCCAAGGCCCAGGCCAAAGCCAAGGGGGACGAAGGCAAGGCGCCCAACTACAACTATGCGTCGCTGCACGGAAGCCTGCTGAACATGATCGGCCAATGGCGGACGTTCAAGGACAGCAAGTTCCCGTCGACGTTCAAGAACATCGTGAGCTACTACAACTCCGCCGTGGGGTCGTACAACCGCGGCTTCGGCCGCTGACCCTCGCCATGGGCGCCGCACGGCTTGTTTCGCGCGGCAGCGTCGCGGCCTTCGCGGTCGCGGCGCTTCTCGTTGCGACGGGATTGGCGGGCTGCGGCAGCGCCCGCGAGACGCAGCAGATTCCCGTCTCCGCGTTCCGCAACTACGGCGCGTCGCCGCTGCAGCACACCTTCTACATCGGCTCCGATGCGCGGTTCCACCGCTTCCAATGGTCCAACGGCAAGCAGGGCGGCACCTGGCTGATAGCGCGCGCCGAGATGGACATCGTCAACGAAAAATCAGTCGACGACCCGGGCACCGCCCGCGCCGGCTACTTCCTCAGCCGGCGTGGCGACGGGCGCTGGATGGTTCGCTGAGCCTTCCGCCGCTTCGTTTTTACGCTTTCTTTACGCCCCCTCACCCACTCTTTCCCCCGGTTTTACGCACGCCTGCCGAGACTCATCTCATCTTGTTTGCAGGAGTGATGAATGGACATCGTCTGGATGGGCGCCTTGCTGGCGCTGTGGGTCGTGGTGGCGGCCATGGTCGTCGGGTTGAACCGGCTCGAAGGGCCGCAGAAGCCGCACGCGGGCGTTGATACAACAACACGCACGCAGGGAGATGCATCGTGATCGGCCTCGAAGTCTTGTATGGCTTCGGCGCGCTGGTCGCCGTGGTCCTGTTCGCGTACCTGGTGTTCGCGCTGATCTGCGCCGAGGAGTTCTGACATGGAAACCTCGGCCTGGGTCTTGCTGGCCCTTTTTCTCGGCGCACTGCTCGTGCTGGCCTGGCCGCTGGGCAAGCTGCTGGCCGCGCTGTGCGGCGAGCGCGTGCCGCGCTGGATGCAGCGCATCGAAGCACCGCTGTACCGGCTCGCGGGCACCCAACCCGAGCAGTCGATGCACTGGCTGCGCTACGCGCTGGCGCTGCTCGCGTTCAACGCCATCGGCGCGATCTTTCTGTATGCCCTGCAGCGCTTGCAGGGCGGGCTGCCGTTCAATCCGGCGGGCATGGGCGCGGTGTCGCCCGACTCGGCCTTCAACACGGCGGTGAGCTTCGTTGCCAACACCAATTGGCAGGGCTACGGCGGCGAGTCGACCATGAGCTATCTCACGCAGATGCTCGGCCTGGCGGTGCAGAACTTCCTGTCTGCCGCCACCGGCATCGCGGTCGCCTTCGCACTGGTGCGCGGCTTTGCGCGCCGCGGTGACGGCAAGGGCCTGGTCGGCAACTTCTGGGCCGACGTGACGCGCGTCACGCTGTGGGTGCTGGTGCCGATTTCGTTCGTGCTCGCGCTGTGCCTCGCGGGGCAGGGCGTGATCCAGAACTTCGACGCCTACAAGAGCGTGCAGACGCTCGAGGCCACGGCGTTCCAGCAACCGAAGAACGGCCCCGATGGCCAGCCTTTGAAGGACGACAAGGGCGCGCCTGTGATGGAAGACGCCACCACGCCGACGCAGACGCTCGCCATGGGCCCGGTCGCTTCGCAGGAAGCGATCAAGATGCTCGGCACCAACGGCGGCGGCTTCTTCAACGCCAACTCGGCCCACCCGTATGAGAACCCGACCGCGCTCAGCAACCTGCTGGAGATGCTGGCGATCTTCCTGATTCCGGCGGCGCTGTGCTTTGCCTTCGGCCGCGTGGTCGGCGACCTGCGCCAGGGCTGGGCCGTGCTCGCGGCGATGACGGTGCTGTTCGTGGTGGCGGTGCTGGTCGCCACGCCCGCCGAGCAGGCCGGCAACCCGCTGCTGGGCCCGCTGGGCGTGGACCAGATGGCCAGTGCGCTGCAAAGCGGCGGGAACATGGAAGGCAAGGAAGTGCGCTTCGGCATCGACGCCTCGGCCCTCTTCGCCGCCGTGACCACCGCCGCCTCGTGCGGCGCGGTGAACGCCATGCACGACTCGCTCACGCCCATCGGCGGCATGGTGCCCCTGGTGCTGATGCAGCTGGGCGAGGTCGTCTTCGGCGGCGTTGGCAGCGGCCTGTACGGCATGCTGGTGTTCGCCATGCTCGCGGTGTTCATCGCGGGCCTGATGATCGGCCGCACGCCCGAGTACCTCGGCAAGAAGATCGAAGTGCGCGAGATGAAGCTGATCTCCATCGCCATCCTGGTCACGCCAGTGTTGGTGCTGGCGGGCACGGCGCTGGCGGTGAGCGCGGGTGCGGGCAAGGTCGGCATTGCCAACCCCGGCGCGCACGGCTTCTCCGAGGTGCTGTACGCGCTGACCTCGGCCGCCAACAACAACGGCAGCGCCTTCGCCGGCCTGTCGGCCAACACACCGTTCTACAACGGCCTGCTCGGCCTGGCGATGTGGCTCGGGCGCTTCGCGATGATCGTGCCGGTGCTCGCCATTGCCGGCGCGCTGGCCGCCAAGAAGCGCCTGCCCGTCACCAGCGGCACGCTGCCCACGCACGGCCCGCTGTTCGTCTTCCTGCTGATCGGCACTGTGCTGCTGGTCGGTCTGCTCAATTATGTGCCGGCACTGGCCTTAGGCCCGATCGTCGAACACCTCGTGCTCTGGAAATAAGAAGGAGCGCACCATGACTGTCAAAACCAAAACCTCTCTCTCGCTGTTCGATGCAGCGCTCGTGAAGCCCGCGCTGTGGGGCGCCTTCGCCAAGCTGAACCCGCGCACCCAGTGGCGCAACCCGGTGATGTTCATCGTCTACATCGGGAGCATTCTCACGACGTTGCTCTGGGTGCACGCGCTGAGCTTCCCCGGCGACACCGGCATGCGGCCCGCCTTCGTGCTGGCCGTGACCGTGTGGCTGTGGTTCACCGTGCTGTTCGCCAACTTCGCGGAAGCACTGGCCGAAGGCCGCAGCAAGGCGCAGGCGGCGTCGCTGCGCGGCCTGCGCAAGGACACCTGGGCCAAGAAGCTGAAGGACCAGCAACAGCCGCACCACGGTGCGCCGTGGCTGCCGGAGCAGGCGCCCAACCTGCGCAAGGGCGACGTCGTGCTGGTGGAAGCCGGCGACGTGATTCCGCTCGACGGCGAGGTCATCGAAGGCGTGGCCTCGGTCGACGAAAGCGCCATCACCGGCGAATCGGCGCCCGTGGTGCGCGAGTCGGGCGGCGACTTCTCGGCGGTGACGGGCGGCACCCGCGTGCTGTCCGACTGGCTGGTGGTGCGCATCTCGGTGAACCCCGGCGAGTCGTTCCTGGACCGCATGATCGGCATGGTCGAAGCGGCCAAGCGCCACAAGACGCCGAACGAGATCGCGCTGACCATCCTGCTGGTCGCACTGACGATCGTGTTCCTCATGGTCACCGTCACGCTGCTGCCGTTCTCGGTGTTCAGTGTCGAGGCCGCGGGCGCGGGCACCGTGGTGTCGCTCACCGCGCTGGTCGCACTGCTCGTGTGCCTGATCCCGACCACCATCGGCGGCCTGCTCTCGGCCGTGGGCGTGGCCGGCATGAGCCGCATGATGCAGGCCAACGTGATCGCCACCTCGGGCCGCGCGGTGGAGGCCGCCGGCGACGTCGACGTGCTGCTGCTCGACAAGACCGGCACCATCACGCACGGCAACCGCCAGGCCAGCGCCTTCCTGCCCGCGCCCGGCGTGCCGAAGGGCCGCCTCGCACGCGCCGCCATGCTCGCCTCGCTGGCCGATGAAACGCCAGAGGGCCGCAGCATCGTCGAGCTCGCGCGCCGCGATGGGCTGGAAGCCGCCTCCGTCGAAGTGGTGCGCTATGTGCCCTTCACCGCGCAGACCCGCATGAGCGGCGTCGACCTGCCGGCCGCGCCCCACAGCCTGGACACCGACGCCATCGTGCTGCGCAAGGGCGCGGTCGATGCGGTGCGCCGCCATGTCGAATCGTTCGGCGGCACCATGCCGGCCGAGATGCTGCGTGCCGCCGAAGAAACGGCACGCCGCGGCAGCACGCCGCTGGCCGTGGCCGAAGGCAACCGCGTGCTCGGCGTGGTCGAGCTCAAGGACATCGTCAAGACCGGCATCAAGGACCGCTTTGCCGAGCTGCGCCGCATGGGCATCAAGACCGTGATGATCACGGGCGACAACAAGCTCACGGCCGCCGCCATCGCGGCCGAGGCCGGCGTGGACGACTTCCTGGCCGAGGCCACGCCCGAAGACAAGCTCGCGCTCATCCGCAAGTACCAGGCCGAAGGCCGGCTGGTCGCGATGACCGGCGACGGCACCAACGACGCCCCCGCGCTCGCGCAGGCCGACGTGGCCGTGGCCATGGGCAGCGGCACGCAGGCCGCGAAAGAGGCCGGCAACATGGTCGACCTCGACTCCAACCCGACCAAGCTGCTCGAGGTGGTGGAGACCGGCAAGGCGCTCTTGATGACGCGCGGCTCGCTCACCACCTTCTCGATCGCGAACGACGTGGCGAAGTACTTCGCGATCATTCCGGCGATCTTCGTGTCGACGTATCCGCAGCTGGGCGCGCTCAACGTGATGCGGCTTGCGAGCCCGTCATCGGCCATCCTGTCGGCGGTGATCTTCAACGCGCTCGTCATCGTGTTCCTGATTCCGCTCGCACTCAAAGGCGTGCGTTACCGGCCCGTGGGCGCCGCCGCGCTGCTGCGCCGCAACCTCGCCATCTACGGCCTGGGCGGTTTGGTCGTTCCTTTCATCGGCATCAAGTTGATCGACTGGCTGCTCGTGGCCGTCCATCTCGTCTGAGGAGTTCTTCACCATGACAAGCCACAACACCAACGCCAACAACAGCGGCGGCATCGTTCGCCCCGCGCTCGTGCTCTTCGCACTGCTGAGCGCGCTCACCGGCCTGATCTACCCGGCGGCCGTCACCGGCGCCGCGCAAGCACTGTTCCCGTCGCAGGCGGCGGGCAGCCTGATCGTGCTGGATGGCACGACGGTCGGCTCGAAACTCATCGGCCAGAACTTCAGCGACCCGAAGCACTTCTGGGGCCGCCCGTCGGCCACTGCACCGCAGCCCTACAACGCGAGCGCCTCGGGCGGCTCCAACCAGGGCCCGCTCAACCCCGCGCTGGCCGACGCGGTGAAGGCGCGCGTCGAAGCGCTGCGCGCGGCCGACCCGGGCAACACCGCACCGGTGCCGGTGGACCTCGTCACGGCCTCGGCCAGCGGGCTCGACCCCGACATCAGCCCTGCCGCCGCGCACTACCAGGCCGCCCGTGTGGCACGTGAACGCGGCATGGCGCCCGACCAGGTGAATGCGCTGATCGTGCAGAACACCCAGAAGCCGCTGTGGGGCGTGCTGGGCGAATCGCGCGTCAACGTGCTGGCGCTGAACCTGGCGCTTGAAGCTTCTTCGACGGTGCGTTGAGGAGAAAACAACCATGGCCTATGCCGCCTACCGTGAACACCCCAGCGTGGTGCGAAGTCCGATCGCGCCGCGCACGACGCAATTCCACGTGCTCGATGTCACCGTCTGCTGCGCGGACGCGCTGCGCGTGCGCCGCAGCATTGCGGCCTGCGCCGAAGCCGGCGTGGTGCGCTGCGAGCCGCTGCTGCATGCCTGCAGCTCGCAGGAAAGCGACGCACCCTGCGTGCGCCTGATGATCCGCTTTCCGACCGCGCGCTACGCCGAGGTGCTGCACCGGCTCATCGAATGCGTGCCTTCGGGCGAGATCGGCCGGCTCATGAGCTGGCGCGATCACCTCACGCGCTGCGGCCTGCGCCATGGTCTCTGACCTGTTGCACGTGTTGCTGGCCATGGCGGCGCTGTTCGTGCCGCTGGGCTTCGCCTGGTGGGTGCTGTCGCGCACCGCGCGTCGCCATGCGCGGCGGCGCAAGAACGGGCCGCCGATGCGATAACCTGAGAAGCCATGCCCGAGACCCGCCCCGACCCCGACGCCCTGCTCGCGCAACTGCGCAGCGACGAGGCGCGCGCGCTGCGCGGCAAGCTGCGCATCTACTTCGGCGCCAGCGCCGGCGTGGGCAAGACCTGGGCCATGCTCAGCGCCGCCCGGCGCGAGCGCGAGGCCGGGCGCGACGTGCTCATCGGCGTGGTCGAAACGCACGGCCGCAGCGAGACCGCCGCGCTGCTCGCGGGGCTCGACACGCTGCCGCTGCGCGAGCTGCCTTATCGCGGCCGCACACTCGCCGAGTTCGATTTGGACGCAGCCCTGGCGCGCAAGCCCGCCGTGCTGCTGGTCGACGAACTGGCCCACACCAACGCGCCGGGATCGCGCCACGCCAAGCGCTGGCAGGACGTGCAGGAGCTGCTGGCCGCGGGCATCGAGGTGTGGTCGGCGCTCAACGTGCAGCACCTCGAAAGCCTCAACGGCACCGTCGGCGCCATCACCGGCGTGCGCGTGCACGAGACCGTGCCCGACACCGTGCTCGACGAGGCCGACGAGGTGGTGCTGGTCGACGTCACGCCCGACGAACTCACGGCGCGGCTCGCGGCCGGCAAGGTCTACCTGCCGCAGCAGGCCGAGCGCGCCGCACAGAACTTCTTCCGCAAGGGCAACCTGATCGCGCTGCGCGAGATCGCCCTGCGCCGCACCGCCGAGCATGTCGAAGACGATGTGCGCGGCTGGCGCGTCGAGCAGTCGGGCCCCGGCGGCAACGGGCAGGGCGGCGCGGCGCTGCAGGCCTGGAACACCTCGGGCGCGATCCTGGCCTGCGTCGGCCCGCACGAGGGCGCGGCGCAGACCGTGCGCACCGCGGCACGGCTCGCGGGCCAGCTCAATGTGCGCTGGCATGCCGCGTATGTCGAGACGCCGCGGCTGCAGCGCCTCGACGCGGCGCAGCGTGACCGCATCCTCGCCGTGCTCAAGCTCGCCGAGGAACTGGGCGCGGCCACGGCGGTGCTCACCGGCGCCGACGTGGCGGAGCAACTGTCCGAACAGGCGCGGCGCCTCAACTGCGCGACGCTGGTCATCGGCCGCGCGGAGCCCGTGCGCGGCTGGCGGCGCTGGTGGGGCGCGTCCACGGTGCCGTTGGCGCGCGCACTGGCACAGCGGGCGCCGGCGCTCGACATCCTCGAAGTCGGCCGCGCCGACAGCGCACGCCGCCTGTCGCAGGCGCCGTTCGCCACAGCCCGTGCCGACGACGAAGACGACGAGCGCGCGCAGTCCCGCTGGCCCGGCTACGCCTGGGCCGCTGCCACCAGCATCGCGCTCACGCTGCTGTGCACGCCGCTGACGGGCGTGCTGGAACTGTCCAACATCGTCATGCTGTTCCTGCTCGGCGTGGTGGGCGTGGCGATGCGTTTCGGGCGCGGGCCTTCGGCGCTCGCGGCGATGCTCAACGTGGCGGCCTTCGATTACTTCTTCGTCGCGCCGCGCCTGTCCTTCGCGGTCAGCGACGTGCAGTACCTGCTGACCTTCGCCGTCATGCTCGGCGTCGGCCTGCTGGTGGGCCAGCTCACGGCCGGGCTGCGCTTTTCGGCCGGCGTGTCGACCAGCCGCGAACGCCGCGCACGCTCGCTGTTCGAGCTCACGCGCGAACTCTCGGCCGCCCTCGAAAGCACCCAGGTCGTCGCGCTCGGCACCGCCGCCGTGCAGGCCCATTTCGGCGGCCATGCGCGCGTGCTGGTCACCGACGCGGCCGACCAGCTCGTGCCCCCCGCCGACCCGCCGCCCGGCTTCGACGCGCAGGTGGCCGACTGGGCCTTCCGCCACGGCCAGCCCGCCGGCCTGGCCACCGCCACGCTCGCCGCGCAGCCCTGGCACTACGTGCCGCTGCGCGCGCCGATGCGCGTGCGCGGCGTGCTCGCCCTGTGCCCGGCCCGTCCGCGCTGGCTGCTGATTCCCGAGCAGGCACAGCAGCTGGATACGCTCGCGCGCCAGATCGCCATCGCGCTGGAGCGCGTGCACTACGTCGAAGTGGCGCAGCGTGCCGTGGTCGAGATGGAATCGGAGCGCCTGCGCAACGCGCTGCTCGGCGCTATCTCGCACGACGTGCGCACGCCGCTCACCGCGCTCATCGCGCTGGCCGAATCGCTGCAGACCCTGCCGCCCGAAGAACACACCGAGGCCGCGCGCGCCATCGTCGTGCAGGCCCATGCGCTGCATGCGCTGGTCAGCAACCTGCTCGACATGGCGCGGCTCGAAAGCGGCGTGGCCGGCGGCACGGTCAACCTGCGGCGCGACTGGCAGTCGGTCGAAGAGGTGGTGGGCGCCGCCATCCGCGCCGCACGCCCCGCACTGCGCGGCATGGTTGTGCAGACTGCCTGGGACCCCGAGTTGCCGCTGGTCGAGTTCGACGCCGTGCTCATCGAGCGCGTGCTCGTCAACCTGCTGGAGAACGCCGCCAAGTACGGCGCCGCGCCCATCGAGGTGGGCGCACGCGCCGAGTCCGGCACGCTGGTTCTCACCGTGCGCGACCACGGCCCTGGCCTGCCCGCCGCGCTGCACGGCCGCGAGCAGACGCTGTTCGACAAGTTCACGCGCGGCGAGGCCGAATCCGCCACGCCCGGCGTCGGCCTCGGCCTGGCCATCTGCCGCGCCGTGGTGAGCGCGCACGGCGGCGAGATCAGTGCGGCCAATGCGCGCGACGGCGGTGCAGAATTCACCGTCACCTTGCCGCGCCGCGAGCCCCCCGAACCCGCTGAAGCCCAGCTCTGAAACCCGCCATGCCATCCCCCACCGCCATCGTGATCGAAGACGAGCCGCAGATCCGCCGCTTCGTGCGCGGCGCGCTCGAGGCCGAAGGCTGGCAGGTGCACGAAGCCGGCACGCTGCGCGACGGCCTGGCGGCGGCCGGCACGCGCCAACCCGATCTGCTGGTGCTCGACCTGGGCCTGCCCGACGGCGACGGCGTGTCGCTGATCCGCGATGTGCGCGGCTGGTCGCAGGTGCCGATCATCGTGCTCTCGGCCCGCACCGACGAAGCCGACAAGATCGCCGCGCTCGACGCCGGCGCCGACGACTACCTCACCAAGCCCTTCGGCACCGGCGAACTGCTGGCCCGCGTGCGCGCCAACCTGCGCAGGCCGCGTGCGGCGAGCGGCAACGGCGATGAACCGGCCGCAGAGGCCGTGTTCCGCTTCGGCGAGATCGAACTGGACCGCGCCGCACGCATCGTGCGCCGCGCCGGTGCCGAGGTGCACCTCACGCCGACCGAGTACAGATTGCTCTGCGTGCTGGTGGCCAACGCCGGCCGCGTGCTGACGCAGCGGCAACTGTTGCGCGAAGTGTGGGGCCCGTCGCACACGGACCAGAGCCACTACCTGCGCATCTACATGGGACATCTGCGGCAGAAGCTGGAAGCCGATCCGGCGCAGCCGAAGCATCTGTTGACGGAGACGGCGGTGGGGTATCGGTTGGTCGTCTAAACAGAAACAGAAAAAGAAAAAACGAGGGAAGGGGCTTTCAACCACCCACAAAGCCCGGCAGGCGGTGTGGTGAGGGCGGCCCCTCTGTGCCGCCGAGGAGCGCAGCGTTTCGCGGATCAGGGCTCGCAGCTGTTTGAGCCGAAGGCGAGTTCTGCGAGACCCCGCGAAACGCGAGCACCGCAGGGGAGCCGCGAAGCGGCCGGCACAGTGGGGCCGACCGCGCCGCACCGCTTGCCGGGCGCTCTCCAAGGAGATCAGCCAGCCAATCCCTTGTTCGGATTCAGCAGAAACTTCTCCCCCGTCGCCTGCTTCCCATACACCCCGATCGCATCCAGCTGCAGCGCCTCGACCAGAGACACCTCCCGCGTGTAGTGACTCGCAAACGTCGTCTTCAATTCAGCCACCACGCGCGAACGCAGCCGCTGCGTGCCTTCATCGCCCAGCTTCTGCAGGAACGGGAACAGCAGCCAGCCGCCCATGCCCCAGGCCATGCCGAAGTTGCGCACGAACTCGGTCGGGCTGCGGTCCAGGCCGCCGTAGATGTAGACCTGCTTGTGCGTGGTCGAGCCGTAGCGGCTGTATTCCTTGGCGGTGCGGTTCAGCGCCGCTTCCATGCAGCCGAGGATCTGGCCGGCGAGCTTGCCGCCGCCCGTGGCGTCGAAGGCGAGCGTGGCGCCAGTGGCGACCAGTGCGTCGGTCAGCTGCTCGAGGAAGTCCGGCGAGCTCGCGTTGCAGACGTACTTCGCGCCGATGCTGCGCAGCAGGGCTTCCTGCTCGGGCTTGCGCACGATGTTGACGAGGTCGATGCCGTCCTTCTGGCAGATCTTGTTGAGCATCTGGCCCAGGTTGGACGCAGCTGCGGTGTGCACCAGCGCCTTGTGGCCTTCGCGCTTCATGGTCTCGACCATGCCCAGCGAGGTCAGCGGGTTCACGAAGCACGACGCGCCTTCGGCCGGCGTGGTGCCCGCCGGCAGTTCGAGGCACATCTGCGCGGGCACCGCGCGGTACTGCGAATACATCGCGCCGCCGATGGCTGCCACGGTCTTGCCCAGCAGTGCCTGCGCGGCCGGCGACGAACCGGCCTTGACCACCACGCCCGCACCCTCGTTACCCACCGGCATCGACTGGTCGAGCCGCGCCGCCATCGAGGCGCGCGCGCGTTCCGGCACGATGGCCGTGACGACGGGGCGATCGGCCGTGCCGGAGGCCACCGCAGTGCTCATGTCGGCGGCGCCGAAGAGCAGGCCCAGGTCCGACGGATTCATCGGCGAGGCCTCGACGCGGATCACCACCTCGTGGGCCTGCGGTTCGGGCATCGGGTCGTCGTGCAGGGAGAGTTCGAGTTCGCCGTTGGAACGGACGAGAGAGCGCAGTTGGAGTGCCATGGAGAAGCCCCTGTGAAAGGTCGTTCGAAGATGGCCATCGGCCACGGGGCGGCCAGTATAGGAGCGGGTGCGCGCGCCTGCTGGCGCCTTCAGGACACCACGGGAATCACCGGGGCATGGGCCAGCGCGTGACGCATCTTCAGCGGGTCGAGCCGCTCGATGTAGCGCGGAATGTTGCGCCACATCGTGTGGTACCCATAGCCGCCGCGCAGCATCTCCTGGCGCGCGCTGTCCTTGTCCCAGTCCTGCACGGCCATGCGGTAGACGGCCGCCACCACGCCCGTGCGGTCCGCGCCGTGCATGCAATGGATGAGCACCGGGCCCTGCTTTTCGGCCTCGCGAATGGCGACCAGTGCGCGCAGCACCTTGGCATCGTCGATCGACCAGGTGTTGATCGGCACGCGCACCAGCCGGATGCCGCTGCCCGCAAACACCTTCCGGTCGTCGTTGAAGGAGCGCAGACTCACGACGGTGCGGATGTCCAGCGACTGCAACGCCGCCACGTTCGCGCGGCGCGGCTGCGCGCTGCGGTACAGCGTGGGCGTGATGCGGTGCAGGTTCTCGACCTGCAAGGCATCGAGCGGATCGGCCCAGTGGCCGGGGCGCAGATCGGCGGTCTTCGTTTTTGTCGTTGTCATCGCGCGCGCGGACGCCAGTGGCGCACCGTCAGGATGAGCGCCGCGATCGCAAGCCCGCCCCAATAGTCGATCGGCGCACCCCATAGCCAGTGCTTGTGCCAGAAGGCCTTCACGGGGTTGAAGTTCTCGAAGCCGAAGGCCGGGTTGATGAGGAACCACAGGAAGTCTTCGCAGACCCAGAACACGATGAGTCCTGCGAGCGCCAGCCCCCAGTCGCGCCAGGTCCAGCGTCCCTGGAAGGCCAGCGGCGAGAAGAACACAAGCGCCATGAAGGTGAACACCCACGCGTGATACCCCGTCATCGCGCGCCCGCCCCAGAACAGGTCGAGCCAGATGTTGTTCTCGATGCGCCACGTGGGCAGCGACGTGGCCCAGCCGGCGCCGCCCTCGATCTGGATCTCGGCGTTGGCGAAGAAGAACGCCATCGTCACGACCCACGCGAGGTAGACCAGCGTGCGGCCGATGCCCGGCCGCGGCTCCACGGCGCCGCCGCTCATTCGGCAATGCCCAGCACGCGCTGCAGCACCGCACGCGCGGCCTGCGGCTTGCCCAGGGCGCGGCTGCGCGCGGCCATGGCCGCGAGCTTGGCGGGGTCGGCCATGAGGCGCGCCACCTTGTAATCGAGGCCGATGGCGTCGTAGGCCAGCCAGGCGGCGCTTTCTTCCATGAGGAAGCCGGCGTTGTGCTCTTCCTGCCCCGGAATCGGCGAGATCAGCAGCATCGGCTTGCCCAGCGCCAGGCACTCCGACACCGTGAGGCCGCCGGGCTTGGTCACGACCAGGTCGGCCGCGGCCATCATCTTGTGCATCTCGTTCGTGAAACCGACCGCCACCACGCGGCCCGGATAACGCTGCGACAACGCCTCGAGCCGGGCGTGGGCCTCGGCGTTGCGGCCCGCAACCGCGATCACCTGGAAGGGCGTGTCGCCGCCGAGCGCCAGCACGCGCTCGACCATGCTCGGCAGGTCGCCCACGCCGGCACCACCCGACGCCATCAACAGCACCGGCCGTGCGGGGTCCAGCCCCAGCGCACGAGCGCAGGCCGCGTGCGCCAGCTCGGGTGCATCAGGCTCGGAAAAAGCCGGCATCACCGGGATGCCCGTGACATGCACGCGCTCGGGCGGAATACCGCGTGCGCGCAGCCGGAAGGCGACTTCTTCCGTCGCCGCGAGGTAGCCCGTCATGCCCGGCACCAGCCACATGTTGTGCAGGTCGTAGTCGGTGATCTGCAGCCACACGGGGCACTCGATGCGCCCCCGGTTGCGCTCGCGCATCAGCAGCTCGGCCGGCAGGAAGTGGGTGCAGATCACGGCATCGGGCTTGGCGCGGCGAATCTCGCGCACCAGCGCCCCGGTGCTCAGGCGCTCGATGCCGCGTCGCAGCCGCTGCGAGGGCGCGTGGTGCGGCGTGACGTCGGTGCGCTGGTGCAGGTACGACCACAGCTCGGGCGCGCGGTTCACCAGCTGGAGGTACCAGTCGGTGTACACCTTGCGAAAGCCCAGCGGCACATGGGCCATGGCGTCGACGTGCACCGCGGTATGCGGCGCGAACGACTGGGCGAGGGTGGCTTCGAGCGCCTGGGCGGCGCGCACATGGCCGTTGCCGGCGCTCACACTGAGGATCAAGAGTTTGGTCATGGATTCGGCGGTCTGGTCGCCGGATTATGGGCATGCCATGTGGCAGGGCCTGTGCACACGCCCTGGACTGAAAAGGTCAGCGCCTCAGAGCGGCGCCCGCGACGTGACGAGCGCTCTCGCGCCAACAGCCGCCCGCTCACGTATCGCATCGAAGGTGGTGTTCGCGACGATGCGTCCGTTCTCGAACACCGTTTGCAGCAGATCGACCTGGCCGCTCGCCAGTGTTTCTTCGCGCACGGTCTGTACGTCGCCGTGTGCGTTCCGAATCAGCGCAAGTCGCCCCTTCTTCGAGGCCTTGTTCACGTCGCCTACCGGCGACTTGTAGACATCGCGCCACTCGCCATTCACCTGCATCGCCGAGCACTTCATCGCCCATTGCATCGTGTCGCGGTTGACCTGCTGAAGCAGCCCACCACCCATGCCGAAAGAGATGTTCTCGGTCGAGAAGCCGTTGTGAAAGAAGTTCGAGAGGCACAAGCGCAGCGAGTCGAGGTTGACGCCGTCGCCCTGGATGATGCGCACGTTGTTCAGCACACGAAAGCCCTTGGCATTCGTCGTGGTGCCGAAGCGCTCGGCCAGGATCTGCGCCACCTTGAGCGTGGTTTCGGCCGGGTCGCCCGAGTCGGGCCGCACCACCAGCGTCGCACCCGAGGCCACCACCTTCGCCTTGAGTTCGTCGCCCCAGATGTGCGTGCAGGCATTGAAGATGTCGTAGCTGTCGCTCACCACCGCGAAGGTCGTGCCGGGCTTGGAGAACTGGTCGACCATGTTGCTGTACGCGTCGGATTCATGGTCGCGGCCCCAGCCCGTGATGGTGCTGTGCTCGGCCGCGGGGATCGAGAAGCCCGCCACGTCGCAGTCGTAGTAACGGCGTGCCGCCACCAGTGCAGCCAACGTGTCGGTGCCCATGAAGTTGACCAGGTGGGCCATGCCGCCGAGCGCGGCCGATTCGAGGCTCGAGACGCCGCGCGCGCCGAAGTCGTGCAGCCTGAAGGCGATCTGCCCTTGCGGGTCGTCGCAGGTTGCCTCGAGGTAGCGCAGCAGCGTGGTGCGCGCCGCGGCCGAGAGCGTGGCCACCGTGGTCGGATACCAGATGGCGCGCAGCAATTCGGTTTCGAGAAAGCTCGTGACCCAGAAGAATTCGGGGTCGGTGTTCTCGATGGTGGCCAGCACGTTGTGCACCGGCAGCACGCTGCCCTCGGGCACGGCGCGGATGCGCACCGGCATGAGCCCGCCGTGCTTCTCGATCAGCCGCAGCCAGCCTTCGCGGTTGAAGGGTTCGCCGTGCACGGCCATCATTGCCGCGGCTTCCTCGACGTCGTCGCGCGTCACCGGCGTCTGCAGGTATTCGCGCAGGTACGCCTGCAGACCGAAGAACAGCGAATGGCTGAAGAGCCCGCCGCGCGATTCGATGTAGCTGTGCACGGTCTGCGTACCGGGTGGGTACTGCATCCAGTGCGACACCTTGTAGGAATCGGTGCGCAGCAGCAGGTTGTTGCCCAAAGGCGAAGAGGTGAGGTTGCGGTTCATGTGAAAGCTCCTTTCACGTGGGCCCCGTCAACCGGAGCCCGTTCTTGCTGACAAAGCCTGGTCGTTCAGTTCTTGCCCAGGCCACCCAAAAAATGGTTTGCGATGAAGTAGTGGTCTTCGTAGATGCGGTCCGGCATGCCGAGGAACTCGGCAATCGGCACCCACCGCACCTCGGCCGCATCGTCGTCGGCACGCACATCCGAGAGGCCCGTCCACTGGTTGTGCGCCAGCTCGAAGAAGAAGCCGTGCGTGATCGTGCGGCCGCGCTGCGAGCGGTCGGGCGCATCGAACACATGGCTCGCCTTCATGCTGCCGTTGAGCACGGGCACGGGCACCTTGAGGCGGGTTTCTTCCTTCAGCTCGCGGATGGCCGCGTCCTGCAGCCGCTCGTGCTGGCCGACGAAGCCGCCGGGCAGCGCCCACGTGCCCTTGCCGGGATGGAACTTGCGCTGCACCAGCAGGATGTGGCCCGCCTCGACCACGATGGCATCGACCGTGGTGTAGATCGGCGGAAAGTCGCTGCCCGCATAGCGGTACTTGTCGCGGTAGTCGACGAGGAAGGCGCGTTCGTCGCAGAGCTCGGCATAGTCGGCGGTGCCGGTGAACTTGTCGAGGAAGGCGGCGGTGCCGTCGGGCAGGTCGGCGCGTGCGAGCTGGCCTCGGTTCTCGGGGTCGAAATAGAGGTTGCGCACGTCGGTGGCGTTGAGGCTTTCCACGCTGTGCTGGCCCACGAACTCCCAGTGCGGGAAGAGCTTGAGGTAGTAGCTGGAGCTGTCCTTCAGGTGTCCCACCAGCGCGACCTTGGCCTGCGCCGCGGGCACATGGCCATCCTGCTGGATCAGCCGCTCGACGGCAGACTGGATCGACGCGATCCAGAGCTGGTCGTTGTAGGGCGAGTCGCCGACGCCGACGACGCTCACGCGCATCTGCTCGGTGCCGCGCAGGCACGCGCGCACCATGCGTTCGCGTTCATCGAAGGTGAAGGGGTCTTTGACGCTGCGGGGCTTGCGGTCGGAGCCGACCACCACGATGACCCGATCGGCGGCGCGAAGGCCTTCTTCGATGAGTCGCTGGTGACCGAAATGAACGGGCTGGAAACGCCCGATGACGATGGCGTACTGAAACTTGCGTGTGTTTGGCATGCTCACTTGGGAATCCCCCAAAAAGGGCGCAATCAACTTGCGCCTGAATTCAGGATAGCACCGGTCTGACGCATCGATCAAGTGTTCCTTGCCCCACGCGGCAGGCGGCTGACGGCAAACAGCCAGATACTCGGAGGGCGCATTTGCTAGGATTCGCCCCCCCATGACCGAGCCCTCTAACTCCCCCCACGCGCCCGTGCGCCTCAACAAACGCATGGCCGAACTCGGCCTGTGCTCGCGCCGCGAGGCCGACGACTGGATCGCGCAGGGCTGGGTGCGTGTCAACGGCAAGCCCGCCGAGATGGGCGTGAAGGTCACGCCCAACGACCGCATCGAGGTCGACAAGGCCGCCAAGGGCCAGCAGGCGAACCAGGTCACGATCCTCATCAACAAGCCCATCGGCTACGTGAGCGGGCAGGCCGAAGACGGCCATGAGCCGGCGGTCACGCTCTTCACGCCGCAGAACCGCTGGGTGGAAGACAACGCGCGCTTCTTCTTCGGCCCGCAGCAGCTGCGCGGCCTGGCGCCCTGCGGGCGGCTGGACATCGACTCCACCGGCCTGCTCGTGATGACGCAAGACGGCCGCATCGCGCGCCAGCTCATCGGCGAAGACTCGGTGATGGACAAGGAATACCTCGTGCGCGTGGCCTACCTCGGCCTGGACCAGCCCGCGCCCACCGGCCAGCTGGTGCGCCTGGACGACGACGACCCGGTCACCACCAACGTGCAGGCGGTGTTTCCGCCCGCCATGCTGGCCCGGCTGCGGCACGGCCTGAGCCTGGACGGCCAGGCGCTCAAGCCGGCGCGCGTCGAGTGGCAGAACCCCGAGCAGCTGCGCTTCGTGCTCACCGAAGGCAAGAAGCGCCAGATCCGTCGCATGTGCGAGCTGGTCGGCCTCAAGGTGGTGGGCCTGAAGCGCGTGCGCATCGGCAAGGTGATGCTCGGCAACCTGCCGGTGGGGCAGTGGCGCTACCTGGCGCCGCACGAGAAGTTCTAAGAATCTGCCGATGATGGCCGCGGTGCTGAGCCGTCGCGCACTGAACCGGGCCACGCTGGCGCGGCAGATGCTGCTGGCGCGGCGCAAGGCGACCGTCGTGCAGGCCATCGAGAAGCTGGCCGGGCTGCAGGCGCAGGCGCCCAATCCGCCCTACATCGGCCTGTGGAGCCGGCTCGAAGGCTTTCGCCGCGAGCAGCTGACCGACGCGCTGAAAACACGCCGCATCGTCCGCATGTCGACGCTGCGCGCGACCCTGCACTTGATGACCGCCCCGGACGCGTGGGCCTGGCGGCCGTTGCTCGAACCGGTGCACCAGCGCGGCCTGTCGGGCCTGCATGCGCGGGCCCTCGAAGGCGTCGACCGTGCGGACGTGGTGAAGGCGGGCCGTGCATTGCTCGACGATGGACCGCTCACCGGCACGGCGCTCGGCCAGACGCTTGCAACGCGCTGGAAAGACCACGCGCCGGCTTCGCTCGCCGCGCTCATCCGCAACAACGTGCCGCTGGTCCACCTGCCGCCCGCGGGCAGCTGGAACTCGCACCAGAACGCGCTGCTGCAGCCGCTCGGCGCATGGCTCGGTGAATCCGCCGCCGGGATCGCAGAAGCCACGCAAGGCGACCTGCTCCTGCGCTACCTCGCCGCCTTCGGCCCCGCGACGCTGGCCGATGCCGGCGCGTGGTCGGGCCTCACGGGCTGGAAGGCCGTAGCTGATCGATTGAAGCCGCAGCTGCGCGTGTTCACCGGTGAACAGGGCCAGGAACTCTTCGACCTGCCGCGTGCGCCGCGCCCCGACCCCGACACGCCCGCACCGCCGCGCCTGGTCGCCGAATGGGACAACCTGCTGCTCTCGCACGCCGACCGCAGCCGCGTGCTCGACGAGGCGCACCGCGCCCGCGTGTTCACCGTCAACGGCATCGTGCGCGGCACGGTGCTGCTCGACGGCTTCGTCGCGGGCACCTGGAAGATCGAGCGCGCGACGCAGGCGGCCACCGTGGTGCTGGAGCCCTTCACGCGCTGGTCCGTGGCCGACCGGCGCGGCGTGGAGGAAGAGGCGCTGCGCCTGCTGGCCTTTGCCGCAGACGACGAAGCCGAGCGGCACGCGGTCCGCGTCCTGTGACCCTGGCGCCTGCACGGCGCCTAAGCCCCGCCTAAGTCTTCGCGCCTACGCTGCGCCGCGGCGCAGGGCCACTACCGATCATCCCGATCGCGTGCTACTTTGCGCGCGAAGGAGTCGCCGCAATGCGCGTGCTGCTGGTGGAAGACGACGAAATGATCGGGCGCAGCCTGAAGCAGGCGCTCGAGGGCGCGGGCTGGTCGGCCGACTGGGTGCGCGACGGCGAGCTGGCGCAAAGCGCGCTCGGCGACGGCGGCTACACCTGCGTGCTGCTCGACCTGGGCCTGCCCCGCCAGGACGGCACCGAGGTGCTGCGCCGCGCGCGCGAACGCGGCGACGCCACGCCCGTGCTGGTGCTCACCGCGCGCGACGGGCTGGACGACCGCATCCACAGCCTGGACCTCGGCGCCGACGACTACCTGCTCAAGCCCTTCGAGTTCCGCGAGCTGCTCGCGCGCATGCGCGCCGTGGTGCGCCGCCGCGACGGCGCCGCCCATTCGCGGATCGGCACCGCCGCGCTGCAGCTGGACCTCACGACGCGCGAGGTGGCGGTCAACGGCGTGCCCGAGGCGCTCACCGCGCGCGAGTTCGCGCTGCTGCATGCACTGCTGGAGCGGCCCGGCGCCATCCTCTCGCGCGAGCAGCTCGAAAACCGCATCTACGGCTGGGGCGACGAAGTGACCAGCAACGCCATCGACGTGCTGATCCACGGCATGCGCCGCAAGCTCGGCGCCGACGCGATCCGCAACGTGCGCGGGCTCGGTTGGCGAGTCGCTGCATGACCGGTGCGGCCCGCCGCTGGTGGCGCCCGCGTTCGCTGCGCACCCAGCTGCTGCTGTGGCTCGTCACGCTGCATGTGGTGGCGGCGGTGCTCACGGCGTGGTTCTCCTTTCTGGCCTACGGCAACCTCGTTCACAACGCACTGGACGACCAGATGCGGCTGGTGGCCGAGTCGTATGCGGGCAACGACCCGCCCAAGACCCCGCGCGCGATGGACGGCGAAGCGGCCTTCTCGCGCGGCGCCTTTGTCGTGCAGCTCTGGAGTGCTGATGGCGCTACGTTGCGCGCGAGTTCATGGCCCGCACTGTCGGTGCCGCTGCAGCCGGGCAGCGGCTTCAGCGACGTGCATGCCGAAGGGCCCGCGCATTCGCGCTGGCGCGTGTTCACGGCCGAGCCCGCGCTGCACGCCGACGCGCCGCGCGTGCAGGTGCTGCAGAACGAGGACTACCGGCATCGCCGCGCGCTGCGCCGCGCCTTGCTCGAAGGCCTGCCGATCGCGTTGCTGCTGCCGGCGGCGCTGCTGGTGCTGTGGCTCATCGTGTCGGCCGCCTCGCGCTCGCTGCGGGGCGTGGCGCGCGACGTGGCCTCGCAGGACGAACGCCGCCCGACCGCGCTGTCGCTGGCGCGCGTGCCCGACGAGATCACGCCGCTGGTGGGTGCCTTCAACCACCTGCTGTCGCGCGTTCGCAGCGCCTTCGCCACGCAGCGCCGCTTCGTGCAGGACGCGGCGCACGAGCTGCGAACGCCGATGGCGGCCATCGGCCTGCAGATCGAGAACCTGCGCGCGCACGTGCCGGCCGGCGAAGCCACCGACCGCTTCAACCAGCTCGAGGCCGGCGTGACGCGCGCGCAGCACCTGATCGAGCAGCTGCTGCAGCTGTCGCGGCAGGATGCACCGCCCTCGGATGCGCCGGGCGAGCGGGTCGACATCGAGACGCTGCTGCGCGACAGCCTGGGCCAGCGCATGGTGCTGGCCGATGCGCGGCGCATCGACGTGGGCTTCGAAGGTCTGACCGCTGCGGTGGTGACCGCACCTGCGTCCGAACTGCGCAGCGTGTTCGACAACCTCATCGACAACGCGCTGCGCTACGCGCCCGAAGGCGGCGTGGTCGATGTGCGGCTGCACCAGGTCGACGGCCAAGCGGTGGTCGATGTGCTCGACAACGGGCCGGGCATTCCGCCGGCCGAACTCGAGCGTGTGTTCGACCGCTTCTTTCGCGTGCCGGGCGCGGTGGCGGGCGGCAGCGGGCTGGGCCTGGCGATTGCGCGCACGGCGGCCGAGCGGCATGGCTTGCGCATCGAACTGCGCAACCGCGACGACGGATCGGGGCTGAGGGCGCGGGTGCTGCTGCCGATGTAGACGGCGCGGTGGTGCTCACGCCCCGCTCATTCTTTGCTCACGCTGGCCTCAGTCAGGCTGCCTAGAGTGGCTGCAGGTCCTGCTGCGCGCGGTCCGCGCGACGGCACCGGACCGGAGACAACCTGCCCTCAGGAGAACACACCATGCGCACTTCGTTCCAGCCGTTCCAGTTTCTGGCCGTCGCTTCCTTCGCCGCGTTCGCGGCCCTGGGCACGGTCAATGCATCCGCCGAAACCACCGACGGTTCGGACTTCCATCCGCTGCAGATGAATTCGCCGGAGAACCCGGAGGTGCAGGCCGGCGCGATGGCGGCGGCACGTCCGAGCGGCACGGAGCCCATCGGGCAGTCGACGTCGGCGCCGGCGATCAGCGGGATGACCCCGGTGTCCGACATCCAGGCGGGCGCCTATGCGGCGTCGCACCCGACGGGCACGGAGCCCATCGGGCAATCGACTTCACTGCCGATGGTGAAGTCGGGCAGCGGAAGCTGATCCAGCCTCCGCTGCGGAAAGCTCAGCTCAGTCGTCGTTGCTGCTGAGCAGTGCGCGGTAGATCACCGCGCCGATGATCGCGCCCACGATCGGGGCGACCCAGAACAGCCACAGCTCCGACATCGCATACGACGGGCCGAACAGCGCCGGGCCGGTGCTGCGCGCCGGGTTCACCGAGGTGTTGGTCACGGGGATCGACACCAGGTGGATCAGCGTCAGGCACAGGCCGATGGCCATGCCCGCGAAGCCGGCCGCCGCGCGCTTGGCGGTGGCACCGAGGATCACGATCAGGAACACGGCGGTCATCACCACTTCGCTGATGAGTGCGGCCGTCATGCTGTACTTGCCGGGCGAGTGCTCGCCGTAGCCGTTGGTGGCAAAGCCGCCGATGTCCGCGCCCGGCTTGCCGGTGGCAATCAGGTACAGCACGCCGGCCGCCGCGATGGCGCCCAGCACCTGCGACACGATGTAGCCCGGCAGCTGCCCGGCCTTGAAGCGGCCTGCGGCTGCAAGGCCGATCGACACGGCCGGGTTGAAGTGGCCGCCCGAGATCGGACCGAGCGCATAGGCGCCGGTGACCACCGTGAGGCCGAAGGCCAGCGAGACGCCGAGCAGGCCGATGCCGACGCCCGGAAAGGCCGCTGCCAGAACTGCGCTTCCGCAGCCTCCGAGCGTGAGCCAGAAAGTACCAATGAATTCTGCAGACCACTTTTTGTAGGTACTGTGTTCCATAACGCTCCATCCTGAAGTTGAGAAAGCACGCACGGCGGGAGCCGAACGCGGGCCGCATTCTAGGAACGGGAATTGGAGGCGTCGAGCAAACGGGCGCGCTGAACGGCAACTGTTCACGATTGCTGTGGATTTGTGCCCTGCAGCATTTGCACATGGGCGGCGCGACGGCGTGCAGCGTCACATCGTGATGACGACCTTGCCGAACGCGCCGCGTTCCAGATGGTCGAGCGCGGCGGGCAATGCATCGAAGCTGTAGCGCGCCGCAATCACCGGCTTCAGCGCATTGGCATCGACCGCGCGCACCAGCTCGTCGAGTGCGCGCCGGTGGCCGACGCCGATGCCTTGCACCGTCACGCGGCCGAGCACCATCGCGTAGAACGACGCGCTCAGCGTGTCGCCACTGAGCATGCCGATGATCGACACGCGCCCGCCCTGCTTCACGGCCTGCAGCGAGCGGTCGAGGTCGGGGCCGCTGGACAGTTCGAGCACGTGGTCGACGCCGCGCCCGTGCGTGAGACGGCGCACCTCGGCGGGCCAGTCGCTGTCGCGCGCCAGCACGTGCGTGGCGCCGAGCGCGAGGGCCGCGGCCTGCTTGTCTGCGCTGCCGGTCACCACGATGGCCTGCGCGCCGTGCAGCCGCGCGAGCTGCAGGCCGAACAGCGCGACGCCGCCGGTGCCGTGGACCAGCACCGTCTCGCCCGCGCGCAGGGCGCCGGTTTCGACCAGCGCGAACCACGCCGTGAGGCCGGCGCACGGCAGCGTGCTGGCTTCTTCGAGGCTCAGCGTGGCGGGCGCGGCCACGGCCCAGTTCGCATCGATGCACACGTGCGAGGCCAGCATGCCCGGCCCGGGGCCGCCGAGCAGCGTGGTGTCGGCGTGCCAGTGGCTGTCGATCCAGCCGCCCCAGAAGGTGTTGATCACGCGGTCGCCCACGGCAAAGCGATGCACGCCCGGGCCCACGGCCACCACGGTGCCCGCCATGTCGGAGCCGGGCGTGAAGGGCAGCTCGAGCGCCATGCCCATGCCGTCGCGCACCATGAGCAGGTCGCGGTAGTTGAGCGCCACCGCGCCCACGCGCACGAGGATCTGGCCTGCGCTTGGCGAGGGCATCGGCGCCTCGGCTTGTTCGAGGTGGGCGCGGCCCAGTCGGGGAAGCTGCCAGCGGCGCAGCACGTCGGGTTCTTGCATCGGAAAGGCTCCATGGGGAAAGATCGGCCTCGATGCTATTGACGATAAAAACGATCCGGTGGTGGATAATTTTCCGAAGAATGGTGCTTGAAAGTATCCAATGAGCCAACGCCTGCAAGGCATCGAAGAGTTCGTCGCGGCGGTGGAGGCGGGCAGCTTTGCGCTCGCCGCGCAGCGCCTGCACGTCACGCGTTCGGCCGTCGCCAAGAGCATCGCGCGGCTCGAGGCGCGGCTGGACACGCGCCTGTTCTTGCGCACCACGCGCAGCCAGAGCCTCACCGAGGAGGGGCACGGCTACTACGAGCGCTGCCGCCGCGCGCTGGCCGAGCTGGACGCGGCCGAGGCGCTCACCGACGCCGCGCGCCACACGGCCGCCGGCCTCGTGCGCCTGAGCATGCCGGCGATGCTCGGGCGGCTCAAGGTCGGGCCGCTGCTGCTGGCCCTGGCGCGCCAGCATCCGCAGTTGTCGCTGGAGCTGGCCTTCAACGACCGGCGCGTCGACCTCGTGGAAGAGGGGCTCGACCTGGCCATCCGCAGCGGCGAGCTCGACGACAGCGCCGGCCTCGTGGCGCGGCCGGTCGGCGTGCAGTGGATGCTGCTGTGCGCCGCGCCCGCGTACCTGGCCGAACGCGGTCATCCGCGCGACCTCGCGGCGCTGGTCGTGCCGCACGAGGCCGTGTACTACGCCCGCGACGGGCAGGTCTCGCCCTGGCGCTTTCACGAAGGCGGCACGGTGGTGGAGGCCGCGCTGCCCTCGCGCCTGCGCTGCGACAGCGCCGAGGTGCTGCTGGAGGCCGCCCTCGGCGGCATGGGCCTGGCGCGGCTGCCGGCCTGGCTGGCGGCCGACGCGCTCGCGGCCGGCACGCTGGTGCGCGTGTTCGACGAGCCGGTGCCTTTCGGCTTTCCGCTGCACGTGATCCGCACGCCGAGCCGCTACCTGCCGCTGAAGACGCGTGTGGTGATCGACTGGCTGGTGGAGCACCTGCCACCGCTGCTGGCGACACGCTGAGCCCATTCACGCAGACGGGCGCTATCCTGCGCTTTCGAACAACGAGGAGACCTGCGCATGCCTTCATCATTCGCCCCGCGACACACCATGAGTGCCCTGGCCACCGCCTGCCTGGGCGCGTTGCTCCTGCTCGGGGCGCCGCAGGCCGCCGCGCAGGGCACCGTCAACGCACTGTGCAGCACCGACGCGGGCTGGTGCGAAGCGGCCGCCACGGCCTTCACGCGCGAGACCGGCATCAAGGTGCAGCAGGCCCACAAGGGCACCGGCGAAATTGGTGCGCAGCTGCGCGCCGAGGCCGCCAACCCCAAGACCGATATCTGGTGGGGCGGCACCGGCGACCCGTTCCTGCAGGCCGCCGAACAGGGCCTGCTCGAGCCCTACCGCCCGGCCTACATCAACGACCTGCACGACTGGTCGGTGCGCCAGTACGCCATGTCGCAGAACATGGTGGGCGGCTTCTACACGAGCGCGATGGGCTTCGGCTTCAACACCGACCTGCTGAAGAAAAAGAAGCTCGCCGAACCCAAGTGCTGGGCCGACCTCATCAAGCCCGAGTACAAGGGCGAGATCGAAATTTCGCACCCCGCCACCAGCGGCACGGCCTACACCGTCATCGCGGGCCTGGTGCAGCAGATGGGCGAGGAGCCCGCGTTCGACTACCTGAAGAAGCTGCACAAGAACGTCACCAGCTACACGCGCAGCGGCCAGGCGCAGGCGCCCAACGTGGCCAAGGGCGAAGTGGCGATCGGCGTGAGCTTCATCTTCGGTTTCGAGCGCTGGCGGCACGACAAATTTCCGGTGAAGACCGCCGCGCCCTGCGAAGGCACGGGCTTCGAGATCGGCGGCATCGCGCTCGTGAAGGGCGCGCGCAACAAGGAGAACGCCAAGCGCTACTACGACTGGCTCATGAGCCCCGCGGGCCAGTCCATCGGCGCCAAGGCCGGCAGCCTGCAGTCGCCGGCCAACAAGACCTTCAAGCCCGACGCGCGCATTCCTTCGATGGACGGCGTGAGGCTCATCAAGTACGACTTCGAGAAGTACGGCAAAGTGGCCGAGCGCAAGCGGCTCATCGACCGCTGGACGCGCGAAGTCGAATCACAACCGCGTTGAAAGCGCGGCGTGCAACCGACAGCCGTGTGACAAAGTTCGCGCGGCCTTGCACTCGTTGTTTTTTGGCGCGACAACCCCAACTCATAAAGTTGGCAAGGCCGCTGCCCGCCGCGGGCGGCTCGCCTTAGAATTTTTTGGCTTCGATCTCTTTCTTTCCCATGGCTGATTCCTCCAATACCAAACTCCCGTTCCAGGCTGAAGTCGCGCAACTGCTGCACCTCGTCACGCATGCGCTGTACTCCAACAAGGAAATCTTCCTGCGCGAGCTGATCTCGAACGCGTCCGACGCGTGCGACAAGCTGCGCTTCGAGGCGCTCGACCACCCCGAGCTCTACGAAGACCAGCCCGAGCTCGACGTGCGCCTGTCGTTCGACAAGGCCGCGCGCACCCTCACGATCACCGACAAGGGCATCGGCCTGTCGCGCCAGGAAGCCATCGACAACCTCGGCACCATCGCCAAGAGTGGTACCAAAGACTTCATGAGCCGCCTCAGTGGCGACCAGAAGGCCGACGCACAACTCATCGGCCAGTTCGGCGTGGGCTTCTATTCGGGCTTCATCGTGGCCGACAAGATCAGCGTCGAGTCGCGCCGCGCGGGCCTGCCCGCCGACCAGGGCGTGCGCTGGGTGAGCGGCGGCGCCGGCGACTTCGAGGTGGCCGACATCACGCGCGCCGAACGCGGCACCAGCATCACGCTGCACCTGCGCGACGACGCCGACGAATACCTCAACGCCTGGAAGCTCAAGCAGATCGTCGGCAAGTACTCCGACCACATCTCCCTGCCCATCCTGATGGAAAAGGAAGAGTGGAAAGAAGGCGAGAACGACCAGCCCGGCGACATGGTGAAAACCGGCGAGTGGGAAACCGTCAACAAGGCCAATGCCCTGTGGAGCCGTCCCAAGAAGGACATCACCGCCGAGCAGTACGAAGAGTTCTACAAGAGCATCAGCCACGACTTCGAAGCGCCGCTGGCCTGGAGCCACAACCGCGTGGAAGGCAGCACCGAGTACACGCAGCTGCTGTACATCCCGGCCAAGGCCCCGTTCGACCTGTGGAACCGCGACAAGAGCGCGGGCGTCAAGCTGTACGTCAAGCGCGTCTTCATCATGGACGATGCCGAGGCGCTGCTGCCCAACTACCTGCGCTTCGTGAAGGGCGTGATCGACTCGGCCGACCTGCCGCTCAACGTGAGCCGCGAGCTGCTGCAGGAAAGCCGCGACGTGAAGGCCATCCGCGAAGGCAGCACCAAGCGCGTGCTGTCGATGCTCGAAGACCTGGCCAAGAAGCAGAAGACTGCACCCGACAGCATCGAGGGCAAGATCGACGTGGGCTCGGGCGAATCGGTGCCCGCCCCCGAGCCGACCGAAGGCCTGAACGATGTCAGCGACGTGGTCGACAAGAACACCACCCCCGCCGCCGAAGCCGCCGCCGAGTACGCCGACGAATCGGGCAAGTTCGCCAAGTTCTACGCCGAGTTCGGCGCGGTGCTGAAAGAAGGCCTGGGCGAGGACATGGGCAACCGCGACCGCATCGCCAAGCTGCTGCGCTTTGCCTCCACCACGAGCGACGTCGCGAGCGTGAGCTTCGCCGACTACAAGGCGCGCATGAAGGACGGCCAGGACGCCATCTACTACATCACGGCCGACAACCTCGCCGCCGCCAAGAACAGCCCGCAGCTCGAAGTCTTCAAGAAGAAGGGCATCGAGGTGCTGCTCATGACCGACCGTGTCGACGAGTGGGCGCTGAACTACCTCAACGAGTTCGACGGCACGCCGCTGCAAAGCGTGGCCAAGGGCGCGGTCGACCTGGGCAAGCTGCAGGACGAGTCCGAGAAGAAGGCCGCCGAGGAGGCCGCCGAGTCGTTCAAGCCGCTGCTCGAGAAGCTGAAAGAGGCGCTCAAGGACAAGGCCGAAGACGTGCGCGTGACCACGCGCCTGGTCGACTCGCCCGCCTGCCTCGTGGTGGAAGACGGCGGCATGAGCACGCAGCTCGCGCGCATGCTCAAGCAGGCCGGCCAGCCCGCGCCCGACTTGAAGCCCGTGCTCGAAGTCAACGCCGAGCACCCGCTGGTGAAGAAGCTCGAAGGCTCCGCGCATTTCGACGACCTCGCGAACATCCTGTTCGACCAGGCGCTGCTGGCCGAAGGCGGCCTGCCGGCCGACCCGGCGGCCTACGTGAGGCGCGTCAACGCGCTGCTGGTGTGAACGCCCGGCCGCGCATCGTTCGTCGCGCAGCGGTCGCCACCTCGGCGCTGCTGTTGTTGCTTCTGGTGGGCGGCTGTTCGCACTATCACATCGGCATTCCGCTGGTGCCCGGGCTCTCGCTCGGGCTCGGTGCCACGAAGGACGGCAATTTTTCCGTCGGCCTGAACACCGGCTGGGGCCCGCTCGGCGCGGGCGTGGCGCTGCACGACAACGGCGCCGTCACCGGCTCGGCCAGCGTCGGTGTGGGGGTCGGCGTCGGACCGATCGGCACCGGCGTGGGTGTCGGCAAGAGCGTGGTGCTGCACAACCCGTACGAGACGGCGGTGCCAGCGCCCGGGCAGGCGACGCCTGGCGTGGTGGTGCCTGCTTCGGCATCGGCCACCACGCCTGTCAGCGTCACCAAGGCCGGCGTCACGCGGCCGATGTCGCCGTCGCCACCGATCGCCGCCGCACCCGTGCCGGCGGCACGCGTGTCCTACCGCGCCCCCGTTGCGAAAACAGCGGTCGTGGCCGGCGAAGCAGGCACGCCCGGCAATCCCATCGCGCCCTGATGGTCGCGCCCCTCCCACCCCTGACCGCGCCGCGGCCCGGCGCGAGGCTGCCCTTTCCATGAGTCTCAGTACCGAAGCCGTCCTTGCGCTCGCGCCGGACGACGCCTCCGCGAAGGCCGCCAAAGGCCTGCTCGCGCCCGCCAAGTGGCCCACGCTCGGGCATTCCGACGATGCTGTCTGGGGCGAATGCCAGGGCAGCGGCAGCAAGCCCTACCAGACGCAGGTCGACCTGTCGGGGCCGGTGTTCCGCTGCTCCTGCCCGAGCCGCAAGTTCCCCTGCAAGCACGGCCTGGCGCTGATGCTGCTGCGCGCGCAGAGCGAAGCCAGCTTCACCGCCGGCGCGCCGCCGCCGTGGGTGGCCGACTGGCTCGCCTCGCGCCGCGACAAGGCCGAGAAGAAAGAAGCGCGCGCCGCCGAACCGGCCGCCGCGCCCGATCCCGCGGCTGCCGCCAAGCGCGACGCGCAGCGCTGGAAGCGCATCGAGGCCGGCGTGCAGGAGCTTGCGCGCTGGCTCGACGACCAGACCCAGCGCGGCCTGGCCGCACTCGGCAGCGAGCAGGCCGAAGGTTGGGCCGCCATGGCCGCGCGCATGGTCGATGCGCAGGCGCCGGGGCTCGGCCAGCGCATCACGCAGGCGGCCGAGCTGATCGGCGCCGGCGAAGGCTGGCCCGCGCGGCTGCTCGACCGGCTGGGCCGGTTGCAGCTCATCGTCGATGCGGTGCCGCGCCGCGACAGCCTGTCGCCCGCCACGCGCGCCGACCTGCGCGCCGCGCTCGGCTGGCCGCAGGACCGCGAGGCGCTGCTGGCCGATGGCGAACGCGTGAACGACCACTGGCTCGTGCTGGGCCAGTGCCTCGACGAGCGCGACACCAAGCTGGTCGAGCGCCATGTGTGGCTGCAGGGCCGCGCGAGCGGACGTCGCGCGCTGCTGCTCGACTACTCGCACGGCGGACGTGGCTTCGAGACCGGCTGGGTCAGCGGCAGCGAACGCGCGGCCGTGCTGTGCTTCTATCCCGGCCACGCCTCGCAGCGCGCGGTGGTGGCCGAACTGCCGGCCGAGGCTGCATCGACCGCCGCACCTTTTGCGGCCCATGACGAAGCCGGTGAATGGCAACGCATGGCGCAGCAGATCGCGGCCAACCCGTGGCAGCCGCTGCTGCCCCTGGTGTGGGCCGACGCCGTGCCTGCGCGGCATGGCGACCAGTGGTGGCTGCGCCTGGGTTCTGCGTCGCAGGCCCTGCCGATGCAACTGGCCGCGGCCGAAGCCTGGCAGCTGCTGGCGCATTCGGGCGGCGCGCCGCTGCGCGTCTTTGGCGAATGGGATGGCGAGCAGTTCGCGCCACTCACCGCGTGGGCGGCTGAGGGCGGAACACCCGTCTGGACCTTGAGCGGAGCACGCACATGAGCCATTGGAATACCTTGCTGCAGACCGCGCTCGTCGGCACCGCACGTCAACCTGTGCCAGCCGCCGACGGCATGGCCGGCGATTTCGGCGCGCTGCTCCAGGCGCTGCAACAACCTACCGACACCGCGCAAGGCGTGCTGCTGCGCGTCGCGGGCGCCGTGGCCGTGGGCCGCCGCGCAGGCTTCGTCGCGCCGGGCTTGCCCGCAGACGACGCACCGCCTGCCGCCAACGACCCCTCTCCCTCGCTCGGCGACCCCGCCTTGCTCGCCGTGATCGCCGATGCGCTCGCCAGTGGCCCGCAGCGCCTGCAGCACGAGGTGCTGGCCGTGCTTTCGACGGCTGGCTGGCGCCTGCCGCCCAGCCTGCTGCCCGCCGCACTCGATGCCGGCCGCCGCGACACCGCGCTGCGTCCCGCCGTCGTCCTCGCGCTCGGCGAGCGTGGTCGCTGGCTGGCCGCGCGCAACGACGACTGGCGCTACGCCGTCGGCGCCAGCGCGCAGGCCGACACCCAGACCCGCTGGGACGAAGGCAGCATCGACCAGCGCCGCGCCGTGCTGGCCGAGCAACGCCGCGACGACCCGGCCGGCGCGCGCGAACGCCTCGCTGCCGAGCTGCCGCAACTGCCCGCCAAGGAGCGCGCCGTGCTGATCGGCGCATTGGCAGAGAACCTCAGCCCCGACGACGAAGCGCTGCTCGAAGCCCAGCTGAAAGACCGCGCGCGCGACGTGCGCCAGACCGTGGTCGAGCTGCTGCAACGCCTGCCGGCCAGCGCACACGTGCGGCGCGTCGAAGCCTTCCTCGCGCCGTTGCTTTCATCGCAAGGCGCGACGTGGCAACTGAACGCCCCCGAGGCCGCCGACCCGCGCTGGAAGGACGACGCCATCGACGCCGCGCGCCCCACGCACGACAGCCTCGGAGAGCGCGCGTGGTGGCTCTACCAGCTCGTGCGCCAGATGCCGCTCGCGTGGTGGACCGCGCGCACCGGCCTGGCGCCCGCTGCATTGCTCGACTGGGCCGCCACCGGCGACTGGCACGACGCCCTGCTGCGCGGCTGGAACGAGGCCGTGCTGGCCGCGCCCGATTTCGACTGGTGCGACGCGCTGCTCGACCTCCCGCGCGGTCACCGCGGCGGCGTGGGTCCGTTGCTCGCGCTGCTGCCGCGCGAACGCCGCGAGCGCCACTGGGCGACGCAACTCGGCGATGCCGGCGAAGGTGTGCAGGACGTTGTCGCGTTTGCAGACCAGGCCTGCGCACCCGGCGACACGCCCTCGGCCGCGCTGTCGCTGCGCATCGCGCAGGCGCTGCGCACGCGCGTCGAGCGCGGTGACCTCGTCAACGACTACGTGCTGCGCCAGGTGCTCGGCACCGCCGCCGCGCTGCTGCACCTCGATGCGCTGCCGCTGCTGGCCGACCTGCCGCGCGCGGCCGAGGAAAGCCCCGGCCTCGCCCACGCACTGGCCGACACCGCGCGCATCGTGCGCGCGCGCCGGCTGGTCGCCACGCTTCCTTTGTCTTCTTCCTCTTCTTCCTCACTTTCAACCTCTTCCCAAGGCCGTCCATGAGCAATGTCCTGCGCCAGCATGCCGAACAGCAATTCGCCGAAGAACTCGAAGCGCTCCAGAAGGTCGACGACCGCCAGCGCCCGGCCAACTGGAAGCTCTCACCCTGGGCTGTGCTCACCTACCTGATGGGCGGCAAGCTGGCCAACGGCTTCGAGGTCAGCCCCAAGTACATCGGCAGTTCGCGTCTGATGGAAATCGCCGTGTCCACCCTCGCCACCGACCGCGCGCTGCTGCTGTACGGCGTGCCGGGCACCGCCAAGTCGTGGGTGTCGGAGCACCTGGCCGCCGCCGTGAGCGGCGACTCGACGATGCTGATCCAGGGCACTGCCGGCACCAGCGAAGAACAACTGCGCTACGGCTGGAACTACGCCGAGCTGCTGGCCCACGGCCCGTCTGAAAAGGCGCTGGTGCCGAGCCCGCTCGTGAATGCCATGCGCCTGGGCAAGATCGCGCGCGTCGAAGAACTCACGCGCATCCCGGCCGACGTGCAAGATTCGCTGATCACCGTGCTGTCGGAAAAGACGCTGCCCGTGCCCGAGCTCGGCACCGAGGTGCAGGCCGTGCGCGGCTTCTCGGTGATTGCCACCGCCAACAACCGCGACAAGGGCGTGAACGAACTGTCGAGCGCGCTCAAGCGCCGCTTCAACACCGTGGTGCTGCCCGTGCCGTCGAGCGAGGCCGAAGAAGTGCAGATCGTCGTCAAGCGCGTGTCCGAGCTGGGCCGCGCGCTCGCGCTGCCGGCCGAGCCGCCCGCGCTGCAGGAAGTGCGCCGCGTGGTGCAGATCTTCCGCGAGCTGCGCAACGGCCAGACCGAAGACGGCAAGACGCGCATCAAGTCGCCTACCTCCACGCTCTCGACCGCCGAGGCCATCTCGGTCATCAACAGCGGCATGGCGCTGGCCGGCCACTTCGGCGACGGCGTGCTGCGCTCGGCCGACGTGGCCTCGGGCCTGATCGGCGCCGTCATCAAGGACCCGGTGCAGGACCAGGTGGTGTGGAAGGAATACCTCGAGACGGTAGTGAAAGAGCGGGCCGACTGGAAGGACCTGTACCGCGCCTGCCGCGAACAACTCTGACGCGGGCCGGCGCATGAGCACGAGCGCGGCGCCTTCGCCGCTGCACTACTTCGGCATCCGCCACCACGGCCCCGGCTGTGCGCGCAGCCTGCTGCGCGCCTTCGAGTCGCTGCAGCCCGACTGCATCCTCGTCGAGGGCCCGCCCGAGGCCGAACCGCTGCTGTCTTTTCTCGCGCATGCCGACCTGCAACCGCCGGTCGCGGTGCTGATCCACGCGAGCGAAGACACGGGCCTGGCCGCGTTCTATCCCTTCGCCACCTTCTCGCCCGAGTGGCAGGCGCTGCAGTGGGGCGCCGCGCGCGGCGTGCCCACGCGCTTCATCGACCTGCCGCAGGCGCACCGCATGGCGATCGAGCAGGCCGCACGCGCGGCCGACGAAGCCAAGGCCGAAGCGCCCGAAGAAACACCGCTCGACGATGACGAGACCGACACGGTGCCGGTCGTCGAAACGGTCGAAGCCCCCGAGGAAGAACAAGCCGCAAACACGCTGCCCGACGACCCCTTCGACTGGCTCGCCCATGCCGCCGGCTATGCCGACGGCGAGAGCTGGTGGAACCACATGGTCGAGGAGCGCGGCGACGGCGAAGACCTGTTCGGCGCCATCGCCGAAGCCATGACCGCCGTGCGCGCCGAAACGCCCGAAGACCGGCGCGGCGTGCGCGCGATGGAACGCGAGCAGCGGCGCGAAGCCTTCATGCGGCAATCGATCCGCGAGGCCGTCAAGGCCGGCCACCAGCGCATCGCCGTCGTCTGCGGTGCGTGGCACGTGCCTGCGCTGCAGGGCGCGGCCACCGCCAAGGCCGATGCCGCGCTGCTCAAGGGCTTGCCCAAACTCAAGGTGCTCGCGACCTGGGTGCCGTGGACGTACCGCCACCTCACGAGTGCCAGCGGCTACGGCGCGGGCATCGATTCGCCGGGCTGGTACGAGCACCTGTGGCAGCAGGGGCACGAGGTGGCGGGGCGCAGCACCGGCTGGCTCGCACGCGTCGCGCGCTTGCTGCGCGAGCACGACCTCGACTGTTCGTCCGCCCACCTCATCGAAGCCACGCGCCTGGCCGACACGCTGGCCGCATTGCGCGAGCGCCCCGCGCCCGGCCTGCCCGAGCTCGACGAGGCCGTGCGCAGCGTGATCTGCATGGGCGAGCAGGCGCCGCTCACGCTCATCCGCGAACGCCTCACGGTCGGCGACCGCATGGGCCAGGTGCCGGCCGACGTGCCCACCGTGCCGCTGCAGCGCGACCTCGAACAGGCGCAGAAGAGCCTGCGCCTCAAGCCCGAAGCCACCGCGAAGACGCTCGACCTCGACCTGCGCCAGCCCAACGACCTGGCACGCAGCCACCTGCTGCACCGCCTGCGGCTGCTCGACCTGCCGTGGGGCGAGGTCACGGCCGGCCAGCGCGCGAGCCGCGGCACCTTCCACGAGGTGTGGCAGCTGCAGTGGCAACCCGAGTTCGCGCTGCGTGTCATCGAGGCCAGCCGCTTCGGCGCCACCGTGGCGCATGCCGCCAGCGCGCGCGTGATGGAAGGGCTCGCGGCCGAGACCTCGCTCACCGCGCTGGCCGAGCAGGTCGACACCGTGCTGCTGGCCGACCTGCCCGTGGCCGTGCAGGCCGTGACCCGCGCGCTCGAAGACCGCGCCGCGCTCACCGGCGATGCTGTGCAGCTCATCGGCGCCGTGCCGCCGCTGGCCAACGTGTTCCGCTACGGCAGCGTGCGCCAGACCGACAGCGCGCTGCTCTCGCACGTGCTCGACAGCCTCATCGTGCGCGGCGCCATCGGCCTGCCGATTGCGTGCGGCGCGCTCGACGCCGAAGCCGCCGAGTCGCTGCGCATCCGCCTCATCGGCGCGCACGACGCGGTGCGCCTGCGTGACGGCGAAGACACCACCACCGCCTGGCGCAACGCATTGCGTGCCATCGCCTTCGGCGAAACCGGCGCACCGCTGCTGCGCGGCGTGAGCTGCCGGCTGCTGCTCGACGACGCGCAGATCGACAGCGACGGCGCTTCGCAGCAACTCGCGCGCAACCTCTCGGCCGGCGCGCCGCCGACCGATGCGGCGGCGTGGCTCGAAGGCTTTCTCAACCGCAACGCGATGGTGTTGCTGCACGACGATGCCGTGTGGTCGCTGGTCGACGGCTGGCTCGCGGGGCTCGGCGAAGAGCACTTCGTGCAGGTGTTGCCGCTGGTGCGGCGCAGCTTCGCGGACTTCTCGGGCGCCGACCGGCGCGCGCTCGGCGAGCGTGCGAAACGCGGCGCGGTCGGCGGCACTTTGCCGTCGGCGGTGGCCGCCACCGACTGGGACGAATCACGCGCGGTGCTCGCGCTGCCGCTGCTGCGGGAACTGCTGGGAGTGAAGGCATGAGCGCGAATCCAACGCCCATCGACGACGAAGAACAAACCCTGCCGCCCACCGACCGCCTGCAGCGCTGGCGCCTCGTGCTCGGCAGCGAAGCGAACGCGAGCTGCGGTGCCATCGAAGGCCGCGTGCGCGAGATCGACCAGGCGCTGGCCGCGCTCTACGAAGCCGACGGCCGGCGCGGCCTCGGCCAGGGCGGGCAGCGCGGCGGTCGGGGCGATTCGGCGCCCAGCGTGGCGCGCTGGCTCGGCGACATCCGCAAGTACTTTCCGAGCCAGGTGGTGCAGGTCATGCAGCGCGACGCGATGGAGCGGCTCAACCTGCGCCAGATGCTGCTGCAGCCCGAGATGCTCGAGAACGCGCAGCCCGACGTGCACCTGGTCGCCAACCTCGTGGCGCTCGCGAGCGTGATCCCGGCCGGCACCAAGGACACGGCGCGCGCCGTGGTGCGCAAGGTGGTCGACGAGCTCATGAAGAAGCTCGAGGAGCCGATGCGCAGCGCCGTGAGCGGCGCGCTCAACCGCAGCCAGCGCAACCGCCGCCCGCGCCATTCGGAGATCGACTGGCACCGCACCATCCGCGCCAACCTGCGCCACTGGCAACCCGAGTACCGCACGGTGGTGCCGCAGACGCTGATCGGCTACGGCCGCAAGGCGCGCCAGCCGCAGCGCGAAGTGATCCTGTGCATCGACCAGAGCGGCTCCATGGCCGCGTCGGTCGTCTATTCGAGCATCTTCGGTGCCGTCATGGCGAGCCTGCCGGCGGTGTCGACCAAGCTGGTGGTGTTCGACACTGCCGTGGTCGACATGACCGAGCAGCTGCAAGACCCGGTCGACCTGCTGTTCGGCGTGCAGCTGGGCGGCGGCACCGACATCAACGGCGCCGTGGGCTACTGCCAGACGCTGGTGCGCGAGCCGCGCAACACCATCCTGATCCTGATCTCCGACCTGTACGAAGGCGGCGTGGAAGACGGCCTGCTGCGCCGCGCTCACCAGCTGGTGGAAGCCGGCGTGCAGTTCATCGCACTGCTGGCGCTCAGCGACGAGGGCGCGCCCTCGTACGACCGCGACCTGGCCGCCAAGCTCGCCGCGCTGGGCGTGCCGTCGTTCGCCTGCACGCCGGATGCGTTTCCGGGGCTCATGGCTGCCGCCATCAAGCGCGAAGACGTCGCAACATGGGCCGCAGGCCAAGGCCTGAAGACCAGCCGCGCCGCGTGAGGTGATGCCCGGCCTGTCCCGACGCAAGCTTGCGGCACTGGCCCTCGCGGCCGTGTCGGGCACGTTGGCCCGGGCAGCGCACGCGCAGCGCGATTTCCCGTCCAGGCCGATCCGCTGGATCGTGCCGTACCCCGCGGGTACGCCGACCGAGCTGGTGGCGCGGCTGCAGCAAGCGGTGACCAGCGCGATCCACAACCCGGCGGTGCTGCGCAAGCTCGCCGAGTCCGGCGTCGAGCCGGTGGGCAGCACGCCGGCCCAGTTCGAGGCGCTCGTCGGCGACGAAACGGCGCGCTGGCATCCGTTGATCAAGGATCTCGGCTTGCTGCTCGACTGATCAAACTGGCGGCGCTGCCGCCGCCAGGCTGTGGAGCAGCACCGTCCAGTGCTCCAGCCTTGCGATGGCGGCCTGACGCCCCTTCTGCGCCGTTTGGTGGGCATCACCGTTGTCGGCCAGCGCGAGCAATTCGCCGGCGGCCGTCGTCACGGCGTGCGCGAAATCCCCGGTGCGGCCCTGCCACACCACGATGCGATGGTGCAGGCCCAGGTGCGCGGCGCGCTGCGCATTGATCGCCTGCTCGGGCTGGTCGGTCAGGAGCAGCAGGATCGGCTTGCGGTACACCGCCGCGACAGACAGCGCCGCCATGCCGGGCGCCGAGACGATGAAGGCGCTGCGCGCGGCCCGCTCGATCCATTGTCCGTCCTGCGCATGCCAGCCCGCGCGCTGCGCATAGCCCTCGCCGACAAGGTGCGTCGGCACGCGCGCATCGGCCAGCCCGCGCTCCAGGCCATCGGCCAGCGCGGCCTCCTGGAAATGCGGATTCAGGTAGACCGCGGCCTGCGGCGCGAGGTCGTCGTGCGCTTCCGTGTCGGTGCCCATCACCGCCACCGGCGTGGCGAGCTGGTGACCGCCGCAGCCGTCGTCCTGCGGCTCGCCGTAGGCGAAGTCGTGCGCGATGCGCGCGCGGCTGCGGTCGATCTGCCACGCGACGATGCGGCCGAAGATGCCCGCCATCCACGCCGGCATGCGCCCGCTGAAATTGGTCTCCAGCGCATGCCGCAGGCTCGCGCCGTACACATGCACGACCTTGCGCCGCCAGCCGGGCATCCAGCCCATGAAGAGCAGCGCGGGGTGGAAGGAGTCGTTCACCACCAGGTCCGCATCGCGGAACCACGCGCGCAGCCGCAGGATGTCGCGCAGCATGCGACCTGGCCGGAACACGTAGTGCGCCACGTTGCGGTCGGTCTCGCGGCGCAGCATGTTCTGCTCGTGGTCGAACTGCACCGCGTAGTGGCGCGAGAGCACCGGCGCCTCGATGCCGAAGCCCGCGAGAAAACGCGCACCTTCGTCGGAGGTGGTGAGCACCTGCACGCTGGCGCCCGCCGCGCGCAGCGAATGCGCGATGAGCTGCGCGCGCATCAGGTGGCCGCGCGCGTCCGCGGTCGCAAGGTAGACGATGCGCGGCGGCATCGATGGACTCAGGCGGCGACCGGCCGTGCACGGCCGGGGCGCAGGCGCAAGGCCAGGCCCGCGACGTACATGCCCAGCGCGCCGGTGATGCCGAAGCCGCGCTCGGTGTCGCGCACCTCGTGCATCAGTTGCGCGAGCCTGGCTTCTTCGTGCGGCGCCACGCAGCGCTGCAGCGTGTGGCTGCACAGGCGGATGTGGCGATCTTCATCCGCGAGCACGCGCGTGAGCAAGGGGTGCAGCGCATGCTGCGGTCCGATCAGCGCGCAGTGGCGCTGCAGGATGCGCGAGGCCATCTGCTCGGCGGCAAGTCCGATCGCATAGGCCGGCACGAGACCGCCGTGCGCGAAGTGCGGCGCATGGCGCTGGATGAGGCGCTGCCAGCGTGCGAGCTTGCGCTGACTCAGCCAGTCGGGCTGCGGTGCTTCTTCGGGAGATGCAGCCGCCTGCGCGGTGCCGCCGCGTTCGACGATGGCGTCGGCGAAGAGGCGCGCATGCAGCTGCTCGTCTGCCAGGTGCTGGTCGAGCTGGCGTGTGAGCCACTCGGGCGCGCTGGTGCGCAGCTCGCGCTGCAGCGCCTGTTCGGACGACTCCTCGCCGACGAGGTAGAGACGCAGCAACATCACTTCACCGGCACGGCTCGCATGCATCTGGCGCAGGGCGGCGCGCTTGATGTGGTGCACCAGCCGCGCCTGCAGCGCCGGCCAGCCATGCAACCGCGGCGGTGCGAGGCAGTCGAATGCCGCGTTCGTCTGGGCAGTCTCAGCGTCCATTGGCCTTGGCCACCGGCGGCTGCGGCTGTTGTTGTTGCTGCCAACCGAGCACGAGGCCGATGAAGCTGTCCTGAAGGAAGGCGCGCGCCGAGGCATCGGCGCCGGCGAACTCGCGCTGCTGGCCGTCGTAGCGCACATAGCCCTTGCCGCCCGCGGCGCCGAGCACCAGTTTCTCGTTCTTCTTGAAGCCGCGCTGCATCAACGGCTGCAGCAGCGACTGGGATTCGAGCCCATAGAGGAACAGGTCGCGCTGCACCACCTGGCGCGGGATCTGCCCGCTCAGCGCCTGCAGTTCGAGCGACCAGTTGCCTTGCCGCATCGCTTCGGAAAGTTCGATGCCCTTGGCCAAAGGCGCGCGGAAACGCGCACGCGCCACCGACTTGGAGGCGCGGCTCAGGCCGAGGCCGACGGTGATGTCGGCATCGGTCGCGCCGCCCGTCCGGTTGTCCTGCACCTGCACGATCTCGTTGGCGAGTCGCGCGGCGATCGAGGGCCTGGAGAGCGTCTCGCCGATCTGCGCCGGCGTGAGCACCACGCGCTCCGCGCCGCCCTCGATCACCACGACCTGGTACGGGTCGATGCGGATGTCGCTGAATTCGCCGCCGACGGGTGAGTGCGCATGGCTGCTCACCGACCACTCGCTGCCCGAGCGGCTCACGAGCGCATGGAAGGTCAGCGGCACGCGCTGGCCGCTGTTGCGTGACTGGCCGGAGCCTTGCAGCAGCACGTCGCCCACGATGGTCTTCTGGCCATAGATGCGCGGGTTCGCAAAGCGCAGGGTGTGCGCCGCGCTGTCGAGTGCGGCGCGCGTGTCGGCATCGTCGAGCGCGAGGCGGTTGCAATCGTTGGCGGGGCCCGCGAGCGCGGAGAAGGGGCAGCCGCTGTCGGACTTGAAGTTGAAGATGCCGCGGCCGGTGAAGTCGGCGGCACCGGCTGTGACGCATGCGCCTGCCAGCACGAGAAGGCAGAGGATGTTTTTCTTGTTCATGTCGGGCGATGGTAGGACAGCGCCTGCGCATCCGCGTTGGTGCGGCCGGTCGTGTGCAAGCCGATGCCGCGCGCGAAAGCGCCCAGCATGTCGATGGCCGAGAAACCCACGATCAACGCCACGCCCGCGAGCCAGCGCAGGCCGCGCAGCGGAGGCAGGTCCTGGTGGTTGAGCGCGCGCACGCTGAACCCGAGCCGCGTGAACAGCACGCACAACGGCCCGATTGGTCCGCTGTTCGCAAGCCACTGCCAGCGCGCCGACACGTAGCTTCGCAAGAGGTGCGGCGTGAGCGAATAGGTGTCCTGCCCGCGCATCCAGCGCAGCTTGAGCGCCTCGGCGCGCGTGTCGGGCAGGCGGTGCTCGGTGTGGGCCGCGGCCGCGTAGTGGATGGGCACGTTGGCCGCCTTCAGGCGCATGCCCAGCACCTGGCAGTGTGCGCGGTACACGCCGTCGAGCGCCTGGTAGCTGTGCTGCTCGAACACGTCGCGGCGGAAGGCCACGTTGTTCGCGTAGAAGTTGCTCGTGGCGCCCGCGTGGTCGGCGTTGGGGAAATACATGAAGTCGATGGTCGTGAGCGCGGTGCCCACGATGTTGGCCGCGTAGCTTGTGCGGCCAGCCACCACCGCGGGCGCATCGGCACCGCGCGTGAAGGGCATGAGCATCTGCAGCAGCCAGTCGTCGTCGGGCAGGCAATCGGCATCGGCGAACACCACGTGGTCGCAGCGCGCCCCATCGGTGGCCGCGAAGCCGACGTTCTTGGCGTCGTAGTAGCCGGTGGCGGCGTCGATGCGCACGAAGTCGATGGGCCGGCCCGCCAGCGCCGTGACGGCCTCGCACGATGCGGCGCTCAGCCCGTCGTGCGTGATGACCACCTGGGCCAGGGCCGTGAGCGGCACCTGCTGCTTCGCCAGCAGGGCGACGAGGCGCTGCAGGCTGGTGCTCGCGGCGGCTTCGGCATCCGCTCCGCCGCGCAGGTTGTTGGTCTCCAGGACCAGTGCGCAACGCGCGGCAACTTGATCGGGCATCATCGAATTTTCCTGTCCGGACATTGTTTTGAAGGCTTGCATCCTGCTTTTATCTCACAACCGCCGCTGCTGCCAGTGCCTTGAGGAAGGGGGCTGCGCATGAAGGCAACCATCTTCGGCGCGGGTTATGTGGGCCTTGCATTCGCAGCCTGCCTTGCCGAAGCCGGGCACGACGTGCTGTGTGCAGACGCCGATGCGAGTCGCATCGAAGGCTTGCAACAGGGCCGGATGCCGCTGCATGAGCCGGGGCTGGAGGCGCTGGCGGCACAAGGCCTCGCTGCGGGGACGCTGCGGTTCACGGCCGACGAGCGCGCCGCGAGCCTGCATGGAGAAGTTCTCTTTATCGTGGTCAACACACCGGCCAATGCCGAAGGCGATGTCGATCTGCAGCACGTGATGGCCGTGGCGCGCAGCATCGGGCAGCACCGCGATCGCGACGCGGTGGTCGTCTGCAAGTCCACCGCGCCGGTCGGCACCGCGGAGCAGGTCGAGGCCGTGCTGCGCGACGAGCTTTCGCAACGCGGTGCGGCGCATCGCATCGCGGTGGCGGTGAACCCCGAGTTCCTGCGCGAAGGCTCGGCCGTGCGCGATTGCCGACAGCCCGACCGTGTAGTGATTGGTGCTGCCGACCCCGCTGCCATCGATCTCTTGACGCAGCTCTACGCGCCCTTCGTCAAGGATCCCGCGAAGCAATTGCTGGTGATGGACCGGCGTTCGGCCGAACTCACCAAATATGCCGCCAACGCGATGCTCGCGACCCGCATCAGCTTCATGAACGAGATGGCGCGCGTGGCCGGGCATGCGGGCGCCGACATCGAGATGGTGCGCCGCGGCATCGGTTCGGACCGGCGCATCGGCCCCGATTTCCTGCAGGCGGGCGCGGGCTACGGCGGCTCGTGCCTGGCGAAGGATGTGCGCGCGCTGCGGCACGCGGCCGATCGCGGCGGGCAGGTGCTGCGCATCCTCTCAGCCGTCGAGGCCGCGAACCATGAGCAGAAGGGCCGGTTGTTCGACCTGATGACGCATCACTTCGAAGGCGACATCGCGAACAAGACCATCGCGCTCTGGGGCCTGGCCTTCAAGCCCGACACCGACGACATGCGCGATGCGCCGAGTCTGGTGCTGCTGGAGCGGTTGTGGGGAGCGGGGGCGCGCGTGCAGGTGCATGACCCCGCGGCGATGCCGAATGCGCGCGCCATCGTCGGCGAGCGCGGCGATGTGCAGTGGTGCGACACGCCGGAGGATGCGCTGCAGGGCGCCGACGTGCTGGCGCTCGTGACCGAATGGCCGGTGTTCCGTCGCCCTGATTTCGCGCGGATCGTGGGGGCGCTGAAGACGCCCGCGATCTTCGATGGCCGCAACATCTACGACGCCGCGGAAGTCGAAGCCGCCGGCATCGCGTACTACGGCATCGGCCGCGGGCGTTCAGTGCTGCGCTGAATCGTCCGTTGGAAGGAACGCGTCGCCCGGCGTCAGCGGCGCATGGCGATAGCTCGCCGGTGTGCGGCTCAGCTTCACCGGCGCGCCGATGCCACGGTAGCCGCCTTCCATTTCCACCACCATCTCGCGGTGCAGCGTGTGCGGATGCTGCAGCGCATCCGCCACGGGCAGCACGGGTGCGGCGGGCACGCCGGCGGCCATCAGCTGGTCGACCAGTGTGCGGCCGTCGAAGGCGGCGAGCGCGGCTTGGAGCTGCTGCTTGAGGCCGTCGCGGTTCACCGAGCGCGCGCCGGCAGTGCGGTACAGCGGGTCGTCGGACAGCGCAGGCAGGCCGATGCAGCGGCAGAAGCTCGCGAACTGCCGGTCGTTGCCCACCGCCACGAACACCGGGGCGGTGCCCGTGGCCAGCGCGTCGTAGGGATAGATGTTCGGATGCGCGTTGCCCGTGCGGCGCGGCGCCGTGCCGTCCATGAACCAGTTGGCCGCGTGCGGGTGCAGCAGCGAGAGGCCGCTGTCGTACAGCGCCGCTTCCACGAACTGGCCACGTCCGCTGCGATTCCGTTCCTGCAGTGCGAGCAGCACGCCGATGACGGCGTTGAGCCCGGTCACCATGTCGACCACCGGCAGGCCCACGCGCAGCGGGCCGCCATCGGCCTCGCCGTTGATGCTCATGATGCCGGTCATGGCCTGCACCGCGGCGTCGTAGCCCGGCAGCGCGCCCAGCGGGCCGTCGGCGCCGAAGCCCGACACGCGGCACCACACGAGACGCGGAAAGCGCTGCGACAGCGCCTCGTAGCCGATGCCCCAGCGCTCCATCGTGCCGGTCTTGAAGTTCTCGATCAGCACGTCGGCTTCGGCCACGAGCGCGAGCAGCCCCTCGCGGCCTTCTTCGGTCGAGAAGTCCAGGTGCTGCACGCGCTTGTTGCGGTTCAGCCCGTGGTAGTACGAGGCCACGCCTTCCTTGAAGGGTGGGCCCCAGGTGCGCGTGTCGTCGCCCTGCGGCGGCTCGACCTTGAGCACGTCGGCGCCGTGGTCGCCGAGGATCTGGCCGCAGTACGGGCCGCCGAGGATGCGCGAGATGTCGAGCACGCGGATGCCCGCGAGGGCGCCGGTCGAAGTGGGAGCGGTGGTCATGGGGTGGACTCGGAAGAGGGTGAAGCGGTGCGCGGCACCAGCTTGAAGGTGCCGGTGGCCATGGCGAGCAGTTCGCCGTCGGCGTTGCGTGCTTCGCCGCGTGCGAAGCACATTGCGCGGCCGCGCCGCTCGCACACGGCGGTGGCGATCACGTCGCCGGCACACGGCGCGGTGTAGTGCACCGTGATGTCGATGGTGACCACGCCGAAGGCCGTGGGGGCGTGCGAACGCACGGCGCTGGCGAGCGCGCAGTCGAACAGCACGGCGATCGCGCCGCCGTGCACGTCGCCGCGGCTGTTGGCGTGGTCGGCGTTGTAGGGCATGCGCACGCGTGCGCGCTCGTCGCCGATGGCCTCGCCGCGCAGCGCGAAGCTGCGCGCCATCGGCATGGGCAGGCCGAACAGCAGGCCCGGTGCTTCGTTGACGAAAGCGGTGTCCGACATGGTGTGCGTGTGGGGGTCAGTCGAGCAGGCCGCGCTGGCGCAGGCGCGCCACGCGCTCCTTCTCGCGCGCGGTCGTGGCCAGCGCGTAGCGACGGTACTGCTCGGGGTCCATCGCGTTGGCCTGCTGGTTCAGTTGCTCGAGCACGCGCAGGCCGGCCGGCGACGACAGCGCCTTGCGGAAGGCGTCGTGCACGGTCTTCACGCGGGCCGGGTCCATGCCGGCCGGGCCGGCGATGCCGTAGGGCGAATCGATGACCGCGTCCACGCCGAGTTCGCGCAGCGTGGGCACCTGCGGGTAGCGCTTCACGCGCTGCGGCGTGAGCATCACGAGGTAGCGCATCTTGCCGGCGTCGATGTGCGGCACGGCCACGCCCGAGAGCGGCGCGGCGTCGATGTGGCCGCCGAGGATGGCGTTGGTCACTTCGGCGTCGCCCTTGAACGGCACCATGTTGAGCTGGATCTTCGCCATCTCGGCGGCTTCATCCATCACGATGCGCGGCGTGCCGACCGCACCCGTGGCGCCCACATTGAGCTTGCCTGGGCGGCGCGCGGCATCGGCCGCGAACTCTTGCCAGGTCTTCCACGGCGCGTCGGCCTTCACCGCGAGGCCGAAGGTGTAGTCGGACAGCATCACCACGTACGAGAAGCTGCGCGCCGGATCGAAGGCCACCTTGTTGATGAAGGGCTCGCGGTACACCGAGGCCGGCAGCACGGCCAGCGTGTAGCCGTCGGGCGCGGCGCGCACCAGCGCGGCGGCGCCGTTGGTGCCGCTCGCACCGGGGCGGTTGTCGAGCACCACGGGCTGGCCGAGGGCCTTGCCGGCCTCGTCGGCGACGGCGCGCAGGTGCTGGTCGGTGGGCCCGCCCGCGGCGTACGGAACGATCAGCGTGACGGGGCGTTGCGGATAGGTCTCTGCGGTGGCGGCGCCGGCGGTGGCCAGCAGCGCGACCACGGCGATCGCGCGTGAAAGCAGTCTCATTTTTGGTGTGTCTCCTCGGGGGTGGTCAGGGCTTCAGCTCAGTCGAGCTGCGCACCCGACTTCTTCACCACGTCTTTCCACTTGACCGTTTCGCTCGCGATGAACTGCGCGAGCTTCTGCGGCGAGGTGTCGGCCGATGCTTCTAGGCCTTGGCCGGCGAACATCTGCTTCACCTTCGGCGAGTTGAGCACTTCGGCGAACGCGTGGTTGAGCTTGGCTACGCGGTCGGGCGGCGTGCCGGCCGGCGCGACGATGCCGAAGAACACGCTCACGTCGTAGCCCTTGTTGCCTTGCTCGGCGATGGTCGGCACCTCGGGGAGCGCCTGTGAACGGGCCGCTGTGGCCACGCCGAGTGCGCGCAGCTTGCCGGTCTTGACGTAGGGCAGTGCGGTGAGGATGTCGGTGAAGGTCATGCTGACCTGGTTGCCCAGCAGGTCGTTGAGCGCCGGGCCCGTGCCCTTGTAGGGCACGTGCAGCAGGTCGGTGCCGGCCACCGAGTTGAACAGCACGCCCGCCAGGTGCGACGAGGCGCCGTTGCCCGACGAGGCATAGCTGAGCTTGCCCGGGTTGGCCTTGGCGTAGGCGACCAGCTCGGGCACGTTCTTCACCGGCAGGGCCGGGTTCACCACCAGGATGTTCGGCAGGTAGCCGACCTGGATCACGGGCGCGAAGCTCTTGGTCGGGTCGTAGCTGATCTTGCGGTACAGGCTGACGTTGATGGCCAGTGGGCCCGAGGTGCCGAACAGCAGCGTGTGGCCGTCGGCCTCGGCGCGCGCGACGTAGTCGGCGCCGATGTTGCCGCCCGCACCCGCGCGGTTCTCCACGATCATGGGCTGGCCGAGCTTGTCGCGCAGCTCGGCGGCGAGCGTGCGCGCCATCGCGTCGGTCGGGCCGCCGGGCGGGAAGGGTACGACCAGCGTCATCGGCTTGGACGGGAAGGCGCCGGGTTGCGCGTGCGCGGCGGGCGTGGCCGCGAGCAGCAGGGCGGCGCAGGCGGTGGCCGCCGCGCTGAGGAAATGGCTGAGGGGGTGTCGCATGGGTTCTTGTCTCCGTTGTTCTCGAAAAGGGGTCAGGCGGCCGTGCGCACCAGCGCGGCGTGCCAGTCGGCGGGCAGCGCATCGGGTGCCAGCGGGTCGCGCGGCAGCACGCGGTGCAGCAGCACCAGTTGGGCCCAGCGCAGGCGCGCGGCGGAGCCGCCGGCCGAGGCCTCCCAGGCCATCGCGGCGGCGCTGGTGCAGTGGTACAGCGCCGACGCGGCCTGGCGTGCGAGCACGTCGCCGCCTTCGCGCGCGGCGGTCTCGGCCAGGGCGCAGGCGCGCGCCATCGTGTCGCGCAGCGCGGTGGCAAAGGCCGGCGTGAGTTCGGTGGCGTTGCTGATCAGGGCCTCGACGTGCGCGCGCAGCACGGGCAGCGAGCCTTCGCGCTTCACCGCGCGGATCACGTCGAGCGCGACGATGTTGCTGGTGCCTTCCCAGATCGAGCCCAGGTGCGCGTCGCGCACGAGGCGAGGGTCGCTCCACTCCTCGATGTAGCCGCAGCCACCGCGCACTTCCATCGCATCGCCCGTGACCTGGCGCGCGTCGCGGCAGGCGCGGAACTTGATGAGCGGCGTGAGGATGCGCAGCAGCGCATACGCATCGGGCTCGCCGGCGTCGGAGCGCGCCAGCGCCTGCGCGGTCTGGCAGACCATCGTGCGGGCCTGTTCGGACGGCACGCGCAGCTTGTCGAGCTGGCGCTGCATCAGCGGCATCTGCTCGAGCGCGCGGCCGAAGGCGCGGCGCTCGGAGGCGATGTACTCGGCCTCGGCCACCGCACGGCGCATCAGGCCGGCGGAGCGCACGCCGTTCGACAGGCGCGAGTTGTTGACCATGTCGGCCATCTGCTGGAAGCCGCGGCCTTCCTCGCCCACGAGGTAGGCCACCGCGCCTTCGAGGCGGATCTCGCCGCTGGCCATCGAGCGCGTGCCCAGCTTGTCCTTGAGGCGAATGATGCGGTAGTGGTTGAGGCTGCCATCGTCGAGTTCGCGCGGCAGAAGGAACAGCGACACGCCCTTCATGCCCGCGGGCGCGTCGTCGGCGCGCGCCAGCACCATCGCAAAGCCGGCGTCGGGGTTGGAGCAGAACCACTTGTCGCCGGCCAGGCGCCAGCTGCCGTCGGCCTGGCGTTGCGCGGTGGTGGCGGTGGCGGCGATGTCGGAGCCGGCGGCCTGCTCGGTCATGAACATCGCGCCTTGCGCCAATTCGTCGAAGTCGAGCGAGGTCAGGCGCGGCAGGTACTTGGCGACCAGCTCGGGTGTGCCGAATTTCTTCAGCGTGCGCGTGAGCGAGTCGGTCATCGAGACCGGGCAGCACAGGCCGAACTCGGCCTGTACGAAGAGGTAGGTCAGCACGTACTTGACCAGCGGCGGCATCTTGCCTTGCCAGCCCAGCGTCTCGTCGCGGTGCGAGATGGCGGCCAGGCCGAACTCGCTGAGCGCCAGGCGCTCCATCTCGACATAGGCCGGGTGCTTGATGACCTTCTGCTCGTCGACGCCGGTGCGCGTGCGCTGCTTCAGCGTGGGCGGGTTGCGGTCGGCGGTGCCGGCCAGGTCGTCCAGCAGACCGCCCGCCAGGCCGCCCAGGCGCTCGAAGTGCGGGCGCATGTGCGTGCGCAGGGCCTCGGGCAGGTACAGCGCGAGCAGCGTGTGCAGCTCGGTGTCGGTGGTGAAGAGGTTCTGGCCGTGGCGATCGGGGATCGGGTGCGCGGTGGGGTGCGCGGCGGCAGTGGCTGCGGATGTAGGCATGCGGGCGTCTCCTGGTTCGCCGCATTGTTGAGTTGGCAACGATCCGTGTCTAATATTGATTTGGTCTTGTACGATTTGATTTAGCTATTCATGGAACTGCGGCACCTGCGCTACTTCTCCGTGCTCGCCGAAGAGCTGCACTTCGGGCGCGCTGCGCGCCGGCTGGCCATTTCGCAGCCGCCGCTGTCGGTGGCGATCCGCCAGCTCGAAGACTCGGTGGGCGCGCGCCTGTTCGAGCGCAACAGCAAGGAAGTGCGGCTCACGCCCGCGGGCGAGGCGCTGCGCGTGTCGGCGCGGCGTGTGCTGCTGCAGGCCGAAGAGGCCGCCATGGAGGCGCGCGATGTGGCCACCGGTTCGGCGGGCCGGCTGCGCATCGGATTTGTCGGCGCCATGCTTTACCGCGGCCTGCCGCCCGCGCTGCGCGCGTTCCAGGCGCGGCATCCGGCGGTGCGCATCACGCTGAGCGAACTCAACTCCGGCGTGCAGATCGCCGAGCTGCTGCACGACCGGCTCGACCTGGGCTTCGTCCACACCAGCCGCATGCCGGCCGAGCTGCAGCACCGGCTGCTGCTGTCGGAACCCTTCGTGGCCTGCCTGCCCGCGGGCCATGCGTTGGCGCGCAAGCGCGTGCTGGCGCCGGCCGACCTGCGCGCGCAGCCCTTCGTGTTGTTCTCGCGCGAGGCCTCACCCGATTACCACGAGCGCATTCTTTCGATCTGCGCCGACGCGGGCTTTTCGCCCGAGGTGCGCCACGAGGTGCGCCACTGGCTGGCCGTGGTGTCGCTGGTGTCGCAGGGCATGGGCGTCGCGCTGGTGCCGCAGGCGATGCGGCACTCGGCGCTGCGCGGTGCGGTGTTCCGCCCGCTCGACCGCGCGGTGGCGCAGTCGGAGGCTTATGGCGTGTGGCGCACCGGGCCGGTCAATGTGCTGGTCGAGCGGCTGCTCGAAGGCGTGGCGCAGAGCCTTGCCGCGAACGCCGCCGAGTGATCACGCGTAGAGCGGCTCTTCGGCCATCTGCTCGCACTGGTCTTCCAGCACGAGGATCTGCCCCTTCCAGTAGTCGCTGGAGCCGAACCACGGAAAGTTGATCGGGAAGATCGGGTCTTCCCAGCGGCGCGCCAGCCAGGCGCTGTAGTGGATGAGCCGCAGTGTGCGCAGCGGCTCGATGAGCGCCAGCTCACGGCGGTCGAATTCGCGGAACTGCTCGTAGCCGTCGAGCAGGCCCGACAGCTGCGCCGTGCGCTGCGCGCGGTCGCCCGACAGCAGCATCCACAGGTCTTGCACCGCAAAGCCCGTGCGCGCGTCGTCCAGGTCGACGAAGTGCGGGCCGCCGCCGGGGCGGTCGGTGGGCGTCCACAGGATGTTGCCGGGGTGCACGTCGCCGTGCAGGCGCAGCTTGCGGGGCTTGAAGTCGGAGGCCGGCGGCTGCAGCGCCAGCGCGGTCGCGCGGACCATGTCCAGCGCCTCGTTGCAGGTCTTTTCCCATTCGCGCTGCATGTCGAGCGGGATCTTGTCGTTCTCGAGCAGCCAGTCGCGCGAGTCCAGGCCGAAGGTCTGCAGGTCGAGCGCGGGGCGGGCCTCGAAAGGCTTCGCGCTGCCCACGGTGTGGATGCGCGCCAGGAAACGGCCGACCCATTCGAGCACCTCGAAGTTGTCGAGCTCGGGCGCACGGCCGCCGCGGTAGGGGCTCACGCTGAAGGCAAAGCCGGCGTGGTGGTGCAGCGTCTTGCCGTCGAAGACCAGCGGCGGCACGGCCGGCACTTCGCCGGCGGCCAGTTCGAGCGAGAAGGCGTGCTCTTCGAGGATCTCGGCCTCGCTCCAGCGGCCGGGCCGGTAGAACTTGAGCACCACCGCAGGATGCGGATTCGGGTCTTCCAGGAACACCTGGTAGACCCGGTTTTCATAGGAGTTCAGGCCGGTGAGCCGGCCGTCGCCGTGCAGGCCGAGTGTCGCGAGCGCGTCGAGCACCACGTCAGGCGTGAGGCTCTCGTAAGGATGGGTGTTCGCGGGCGCGACAGAAGAAGGGGTCATGCGGCGATTGTCGCCACACGCGCCCCGTGCCGGTCAGCGAGCGCCCGCTTGTTTGTAAAGCGAAAGGATATGGCCCGTGCGCGGGTCGCCCTTGCCCGCGAGCACCTGCGCGTAGGCGGCCTGCACCGCCTCGCCGCCCAAGTGGTGCTCGGTGTGCAGCCAGGGGTTGTTGGTGTCGGTCACCGTGGCAAGGAAGTGATGCCAGGCGGCCACCATGCGCCGCCCGAACTCGTCGGCGCCCCATTCGGTGGTGCGCTTTTTTATCTGCGCCGGCGCGAAGAACAGTGTGGCGCGCGGGCCGGCCAGGCTCTTGCCCGCACCCTTGGCGGCGAGCTGCTCCACGTGCGTGCCGCCGATCGAGCTGCTGTACTTCAGATTGGCGAAGCGCTCGTGGATCGCGGTGCGCAGCTCGCCGTTGCCGGCGAAGTCGATGTACACGCTCGGGGTGTCGGCGGCGATGCTGTTCAGCGCGTCGTAGGTCACCACGCGGTCGTAGCAGCCCAGGCTCTGGCAGAAGGCCACGTTGGCGGGCGACGTGAGGCCGATCACTTCGATGCCTTCGCGCTGGTGCAGCTGGAAGGCCGTGCCGTAGGCCGTCTTGCTCGACGCGCTCGACAGCAGCATGGTGGTGGCACCGAAGAAATCGTTGTCGGCCATGAAGTCGTCGATGAGCCACGAGGTGATGAACAGCGGGCGCAGCAGCGCCTGCAGGTCTTCGGTGTCGGTGGTGTACAGCGGGTCGGCGTTGCAGCGGAAGTACTGGTTGTAGACCGCGGGCAGCTCGGCGCGGTGCGGCGCCGCGTCGGTGAAGCGCGCGGGCGAGAGCCGGTCGGGGCTGAGCACCGCGCTCGTGGCCATCGGCCAGTAGCCGTAGAGCCGTTCGCCCACGGCCACGCCCGGGTGCAGCGACTGCACCACGCTCGCGAAGCCCCACACCGGGATGCTGCCCCAGCCTTCTTCCTCGGAGGGGAAGAACTGCCAGTAGCTCATCGCATCGCCGAAGGCGGCGTAGGTGATGTTGTTGGAGGTGAGCGCAAAGCTGTCGATGCGCACGCGCACCTGCCCGTCGGCCAGCGGCCGTTCGGTGGTGTCGGTGTGCAGGCGCGCGGTGGCGAGCTGGTCTTTGCGGATCAGGAGGTGGGTGGTGCTCATGGGGTCGATCTCCACGGGTGTGTGTTGAGGACTAGCGGGCGGGACGTGCGGCGACATTAGCCAAGCTTGGTGAAAGGCGCTATCTCGGCGTGCGTTTCGGCGTCACCCGTGAGACAGGGAACACGACGGGCATGAAAAAAGCGCCCCGGCTTGTGGCCGGGGCGCTTTTTTTCATGAAACCGTCAGAGCGGAATCAGACGATCGTCAGTTCGACGTCGATGTTGCCGCGCGTGGCGTTCGAGTACGGGCAGACCTGGTGGGCCGTGTCGACCAGCAGCTTTTTCTGTGCGTCGTCGAGGCCGGGCAGCGAGATCGCCAGTTGCACCGAGATGCCGTAGGCCGCGCCGCCGTTCGTCGGGCCGAGGGAAACCTTCGAGTCGATGGCGACTTCTTCCGGCACCTTGACGCTGATCTTCGGGCCGACGGCCTTCATGGCGCCGATGAAGCAGGCGGCGTAGCCGACCGCGAACAGCTGCTCGGGGTTGGTGCCGGGCTTGCCCGAACCGGGCGAGCTCAGCTTGACGTCGATGGCGCCGTCGCTGGACTTGCCGGCGCCGTCACGGCCGCCGACGGTGTGGGCTTCTGCGGTGTAGAGAACTTTGTCGAGCTTGGTGGTCATGGTGATTTCCTTTGGCTTGGGGGGTGGTGAAAGGGCTTCCTTGGGAGGCCGGGGAGAACTGTGATTGGGTTGTGTGTCAGGCGGCTTTGCGGATGCGGTCGCGCAGAGTCTGGATTTGCTGCGTGAGGGCGATCAGCTCGGGGACGGAGCATTCGGCGGCGGCCATGAGGCAGGCGGGGACGTTGGCGGCGCGGGACTTGAGCTTGCGGCCTGTGGCCGTGAGCATGATGTGCACGCGGCGCTCGTCTGCGACGTCACGGACTCGGGCTACGTAGCCGTTGGCTTCCAAGCGCTTGAGCAGCGGGGTGAGGGTGCCGGAATCTAGGGAGAGACGCTCGCCTAGGGCGGAGACGGTGGGGCCGTCTTGCTCCCAGAGGGCGAGCATCACCAAGTATTGAGGGTAGGTGAGCTGGAGCTTTTCTAGCAACGGCTTGTAGAGGCGGGTCATTGCCAAGGAAGCGGAGTAGACGGCGAAGCAGAGCTGGTTGTCTAGCTTGAGCATCTCGTCTGGTTGGGGTTTCGTTGGCATGGGGGGAATTGTAGTTCGCAATTCAATTGCGTGCAATGTAGTTGTTTTGGGTGACTTGGGATGGTGGTCGTTTTGCTTTCCGAGGCCGGGACTCGCCCCGGCGGGCGACTTACTTTCTTTTGCTTCGCCAAAAGAAAGTAAGCAAAGAAAAGGCGACCCCACTGTCTGCGACCCTCCGCTTCGCTGCGGGCAACCTGCGGTGCTCGCGTTTCGCGGGGTCTCGCAGAACTCGCCTTCGGCTCAAACAGCTGCGAGCCCTGATCCGCGAAACGCTGCGCTCCTCGGCGCAGCCAGAGGGGCTTCGATACCGGACGGGCCTTTGCTTCGCTCGGCCTGGGAACAGCCAATGCAAATTCCAACCGCCGCAGGCGCGAAGCGCCTGCGGCGGCTTCGTGGCCGAGCGCAGCGATGGCACGCTGGTTTCCCAACCCCTCTGTATGCGCCGAGGAGCGCAGCGTTTCGCGGATCAGGGCTCGCAGCTGTTTGAGGTTCTATGTTTTTTGCAAGTCGTTTGTAGGCATCAGACGAGCCGGATCGAACGCGCCATCACCTTTCCAGAGCGCAAACGCCACGCGCAGCAGCTTGCGTCCCAGGATGACGAAAGCCTCCGTGCTCGCGAAGCCTTTGGCCCTGATCGACTCGTACAACAGCTTGAGCGCCTTGCTATGACTCGCCGAGAAGCCCACCAGGTAGATCTGCCGGCGCAACAGCGACGGCCCCTTCTTGCTCAAGCGACGTCTGCCACGCTTGGTGCCCGAGTCATTGGGCCGAGGGTCCAGCCCGCAGTACGCCACCAGCGCATCCGCATTGGCGAACTCGAAGCGACTGAACAACGTCGCCAGCAGCGCCGACGTCTGCGCACCGATGCCCGTGATCGTGCGCAATCTCTGGCATCCGCTACGCAGTCGTGCATCACTGGCGATCCGCTCTTGCACCTTCTCGTCCATCGCGCCCAGCAAGCCATCCACGGCGTCGTACACGCCGCTGGCATCGATGTCTCGAACATCCACGCCGCTCACGATCTGCTTCAAGGCCGAGCGCTGCGTCGCCAGCTGTGCCCGACGGGTGAGCAGGTCCTGCAGCCGCTGCTGCACCGAACTGGCAGGCTGCCAGGGATGCAGATGTTCATGGTGCTCGGCCAGATAGCGGGCAATGACCCCAGCATCCACGCCGTCGGTCTTGGCCCGGGTGCCCAGGGCCCGGGCGTAGAAGTACACGTCGCGCGCGTTGAGCACGTACACCGTCAGACCGGCCTGACTCGCCAGATGAGCCAGCAGGCCGTGATACCGGCCTGTCGATTCCATCGCGATGAGGGCGCCGGGCGGCACCTCTGCCAGCCAGTTGGCAATGCAGGTCGCGTCGTTGCCAACGCTGCGAGGTCGGTGTTCAGGCCCCAGCGAAACGACCAGCTCGGCCTTGGAAACATCCACGCCGATGAACAGGGTGGGTTCTTGCATGACAGCACCTCCAGTCGGACAATTTGCCAAGCTGGGGTGCAGCCCACCGACCACGTTTGCTTACGTCCAGATCGGCGGTCGTCCCGTTCACAACGGGACTCCGCTCAGTTCCTAATCGACGTTGGAAGGTGGGGCGGGAGAAATCTCAAGACTGTCGGTCCGCTGCCGCGGCCGAGTGCGAAGCGAGTCCCTCCACCCCAGCACCTCAACCATACAAGCGAAGCGAGTTTGGGCGAGACCCCGCGAAACGTGAGCACCGCAGGTTGCCCGTAGCGAAGCGCAGGGACGCAGACAGTAGGGTCGCCTTTCTTTTGCCTACGTTTCTTTGGCGAAGCAAAGAAAAGTAGGTCGCCCGCCGGGGCGAGTCCCGGCCTCGGAAAGCAAACCAGACCAGCTACCTAAAAATCACCCCCGAAACCTCTTCCGAGTCAAAGCCAAAGCAACCCAGAAAGCAACAACCGCATACACAACCAACACCCCCGCATGCACCCACCACCCCTCAGGCCACCGATCCATAAACAACGGCCGCACCAAAGCAACAGCATTCGTCAACGGCAACCAGGCAGCCACAGCACGCACAGCAGAAGGCAGTTGCTCCAACGGAAAAAACACCCCACTCAAAAACATCATCGGCGTCATGAACAACGTGAAGTAGTAGGTAAAAAAGTCATACCCCTTAGCCAACGCATTGAAGATCAACGCCACAGAAGAAAACGTGATCCCACACCCAATCAACACCATCCAAGCCACGATCAACTTGGGGCTGTGACTGATCCCCAACCCCAACATCACAAACAAGATCGCAGTCACAGTAAAGATCGACTTGAACGCCGCCCACAGCATCTCGGCGAGCACGATGTCATCCAGCCCCACCGGCGCATTCATGATCCCGTCCCACGTCTTCTGCACATGCATCCGAGAAAACGCCGAATACAGCGCCTCGAAGCTCGCCGCATTCATCGCACTCATGCAGATCGACCCACTCGCCAGGAACAGGATGTACGGCACCTGCGTGCCATCCACCGTCACCTGCCCGACGAGTGCGCCCATGCCATAGCCAAAAGCCACGAGCCAGATCAACGGCTCCGCGATGTTGCCGATCAGGCTCGGCAGCGCGAGCTTGCGCCACACCAGCAGGTTGCGTAGAAACACCGGCCACCATCGCATCGACAGCTCGGGCGCACGCCACACAGAGGGTGAAGGCGGTACAGGTGTCTCGGGAGAAACAGAAGAAGCAGTGGTCGTGTTCATAAAAGAGGGCCTAGCCATCCTGGCGAATCTGCCGGCCAGTGAGCTTGAGGAACAGGTCTTCCAGGTTGGCCGGCCGATGAAAGGTCCGCAGCCCGCCGTGCTGCGTCAACGCGTCGAGTAAACGACGCGCATCCTGCGTGTAGAAGAACACGGTCTCACCACTCACCTCCACGCGCGCAGCCAAAGCCTGCAGCTCGGCAGAGCCCGCCAGCGACAGCGCACCGTTGCCATACACCTCCACCACGTCAGGCTCCAGGTGCTCGGCAATCAGGTCACGCGGACGGCCTTCAGCGATCTTGCGGCCGTGGTCGAGCACCAACAGGCGCGAACACAGACGCTCGGCCTCGTCCATGAAGTGCGTGGTCAACAAGATCGACTTGCCCTGCTGCAGCAGCACCTGCAGCCGCTCCCACATCAGGTGGCGCGCCTGCGGATCGAGCCCGGTGGTGGGCTCGTCGAGCAGCAACAACTTGGGGTCGTTCACCAGCGCACGCGCCAGCGACAGGCGCCGTCGCATGCCGCCCGACAGCTCGCCGGGCTTGGCGTCGGCCTTGTGCGAGAGCGCGGCGAACTCCAGCAGCTGCGGCACGCGTGCGCGCACGTGGGCCTTGCTGAAGCCGAAGTAGCGGCCGTACACCACGAGGTTCTCGGCGCAGCTGAAGTCGGGGTCGAGCGTGTCGAACTGCGACACCACGCCCAGTTGCGCCTTGATGGCCAGCGCGTCGCGCGGCATCTGCAGGCCCAGCGCCTCAATGCTGCCGCCGTCGGGTGCGGTGAGGCCCAGGCACATGCGGATGGTGGTGGTCTTGCCTGCGCCGTTCGGCCCGATCACGCCCAGGCACTCGCCAGGCGCGATCTCGAACGAGAGGTCGTCGACGACCGTGGTCTCACCGTAGCGCTTGCGCAGCCCACGGACCTGGAACAACGGGGAAGAGGAAGAAGAGGGCGAGGAGGGGGGTGTGGGAGATGGCACGCGGCCATTCTGACGCAGCCCGCCGATTGGCGCAGCCGCTACATGCGCAAGCCGCTGAACTCGGTTTTCATCCAGTCGATGAAGGCCCGCGTGCGCGCCGGCAGCAGCCGCGCGTTGGGGTAGATCACGCTCACGGGCCGGGGCGCGGGCTCGTAGTCTTCGAGCACCAGCTGCAGTCGACCCTGCGCCACATACGGCAGCACCTGGTAGGAGAAAAAAGTGCCGAAGCCCATGCCCGCGGCGCAGGCCTCGATGGCGGGCGCGAGGTGGTTGAACTCGAGGCGGTTCTCGGGCGTGACGTACACGGTCTTGCCGCCATCGCGGAACGCCCATTGCGGCGGTGCATCAATGCGCCCGCGCACGCAGGGCACACCGGCCAGGTCGCGCGGATGGCGCGGCACGCCGTGCTGCGCCAGGAACGCGGGGCTGGCCGCCACCACGCGCCGGATGGTGCCCAGCGTCTGCGCCACCAGCGACGAGTCTTCGAGCGGGCTGATGCGGATGCCGACGTCGATGCCCTCTTCGAGCAGGTTCACCGTGCGGTCGTGCAGCCGCACGCTGCAGCGCACCTTCTCATGACGCTGCATGAAACGCACGATGGCGGGCGCCACGTACATGTGGCCGAACAGCACCGGCGCGGTGATGACCAGTTGCCCCGAGGGCTCGCGCGCCTCGGCCTTCAGTGCCTGGTCGGCGGCGTCGGCCGCGAGCAGCACCTCGCGCGCGCTCGGCAGGTAGTGGCGGCCCTCTTCGGTGAGCGACAGGCGCCGCGTGGTGCGGTGAAACAGGCGCACGCCCAGGTGCGCCTCGAGCGCGGCGAGCGCGCGCACCACGGCGGGCAGCGAACTGCCGAGCGCCTCGGCGGCGCGGGTCAGGCTGCCCTGGTCGGCAATCTGCACGAAGGTCTGCATGGCTTTGAAGCGATCCATGGTGCGATTAAACCGGAAAACGCAGCAGTCAAATCCGGCAAAGGCTATTCATTCATTTGGTGGAAGAGAGAAGAATCGAGGGCATACCCACCTGAAGGACTCTTCATGACCGAGAACACGATCACCACCGCCCGTCAGCCGGCCCAGCCCATCAAGCTCTACGGCAACGCCATCTCGGGCCACGTGCACCGCGTGCGTTTCTTTCTCACGGTGCTCGGCCTGCCCTTCGAGATCGTCGAGCTCAACCTGCGCCAGCGCGAGCACCGCACGCCGGAATTCCTGGCGCGCAACCCCTTCGGCCAGGTGCCGGTGATCGAGGACGGCGACGTCACGCTGGCCGACTCCAACGCCATCCTCGTGTACCTCAACGAACGCTATGCCGCCGACCCGGCGCGCTGGATGCCGCGCGACCCGGTGGGCGCGGCGCGCGTGCAGCGCTGGTTCTCGGTGGCGGCCGGCCCGCTGGCCTTCGGGCCTGCGGCGGCGCGCGTGATGGTGCTGTTCGGCCTGGACACCGACCCGACCGAAACCGTCAAGCGCTCGCACGCGCTGCTCGCCGTGATGGAGACCTGCCTGACCGGCCAGGCCTTCCTCGCGGGTCCGTCGGCCACGCTGGCCGACATCGCGAACTACGCCTACGTGGCCCATGCGCCCGAGGGCAGCGTGTCGCTCGACGCGTATCCACAACTGCGCGCCTGGCTGGCGCGCGTCGAAGCCTTGCCGGGGTTCGTGCCGATGGTGCGCACACCGGTCGGCCTGGCGGCGGTCGCATGATCGCCGCACCATTCCACGCGGGCGAGCGCGCGCTGCAGTCGCTCGTGGGTTCGCGCGAGCAGATGGAGGCCATCGGGCCACGCGTGATCCGTGACTACATGCCCGACCAGCACCGCGAGTTCTTTTCGCTGCTGCCGTTCCTCGTCGTTGGCAGCCTCGACGCCGACCTGCAGCCGTGGGCCAGCATGCTCGCGGCGCCCGCGGGCTTTGCGCACTCGCCCGACGCCACGCACCTGCGCATCGATGCGCTGCCGGGCGCCGGCGATCCGCTCACGGGCCAGCTTGCGCCCGGCGCCACGCTGGGGCTGCTGGGCATCCAGCCGCACACGCGGCGGCGCAACCGCATGAACGGCACAGTCGAGGCGCTCGATGCGGCCGGTTTCATGGTCGAGGTGCAGCAGAGCTTCGGCAATTGCCCGCGCTACATCCAGGCGCGCGAGCCGGTGTTTGCGGCACCGCCGGCCAGTGAGCCTGCGGTGCAGTGGCTCGACACGCTCGATCTCGCGGCCGAACGGCTCATCGGTGCCGCCGACACGCTGTTCATCGCCACGGCGTATCCCGACGCTGCGGCGGTCGGCGACGAGGCCGATGTGCGTTCGCACGGTGTCGACGTGTCGCACCGCGGCGGTCGGCCGGGCTTCGTGCGCGTCGATGCGGGCGGCGTGCTCACGGTGCCCGACTTCAACGGCAACCGCTTCTTCAACACGCTGGGCAACCTGCAGGCGCACCCGCGCGCGGGCCTGCTGTTCGTCGATTTCGACACCGGCGAGCTGCTGCACCTGAGCGCCACGGCGGAGATCGTCACGGACGGCCCCGAGGTGGCGGCGTTCGAGGGCGCGGAGCGGCTGATGCGCTTTCATGTCACGCGCGCGTTGCGCCGTCCGGCCGCATTGCCGCTGCGTTGGGGCGAGGCCGCGCTGTCTCCGCACCTGGCGGGCACCGGGCGCTGGGCCGCGCACTGACTCAGTCGAAGACGGGAATGCGTCCGTTGACCGACGGCCGGTAGTGCCACCTGAGCGCATCGAGATCGGGTGCGCTTCGTTGGCGCAACAGCGCTTCAAGGCCAGTAGCGGCCAGCGTGCAAGCCAGCGCTTGCCCGGGACACGCATGCATGCCGTGGCCGAAACCAAGCAGGCGGCGCTGGGCACGCACGGGCATGAAGCGATCGGGCTCGGGGTTGAACGCCGGGTCGCGGTGCGCCGAGGCCAGCAGCACCAGCACCGCATCGCCCGCCGCCAGCGAGGTGCCGGCGATCTCGATGGGCTCGATCGCGAAGCGGCGCGTGTTCTGCACCGACGGGTCGTGGCGCGCCGTTTCTTCGACGATCGCGAGCAGCCCGTCGCGCGTGCGTGCCAGCGGGCGCAGTGCGGGCTCGCGCACCAGTGCGATCAGGCTGTTGCCCAGCAAGCCCGCCGTAGCGTCGCAGGTCTGCGAGAGCAAGCCCACGAGGTTCGCCAGCAGCGCGCGTGAGAGCGGCGCGCTCGCGGCGCTTTCGGCCAGCACCGCCGCCAGCAGCGTGCCGTCGCGCGGCGAGGCGTTCGCGCTCAGGGCTTCGAAGCGGGGCATCAGCTCACCGGCCGCCGCGCTCGCTGCCTGCAACTGATCGGCGTTCGACAGTGGCGAGAGGCAGGCGACGAAGTCGCGCATCCAGCGGTCCACCTGCGGCAGCGACGCGTCGTCGAAGCCGAGCAGGTGCGCCATCGCCCGCACGGGCAGCGAGAACAGCGCATCGGAGAGCTGCGTGTGCGCGGGCAACTGCCGCGCCGCATTGATCGCGGCGGCGTGTGCCGTATGGCGGTCGAGCCCCGCCAGCGCGCGCTGCAACGCCGGCCGGTGCGCCTGGTGCGCCGGGCCGTCGTTCATGCGCACGAGGTGGCCGAACACCTCGCCGGCCGGGCTGCCCACGATCGCGCGCGGCACGGGCTCGGCGGCGGGGCGCACGCGCAGCGCACCGTGGGCCTGCAGCACCTGCGTGACCACATCGGCGCGGCTCGCAACCCACACGCGCAAGCCGTCGTGCCACGCGAGCGGCGGGCCATCACGCAGCGTGGCGTAGTACGGGTACGGGTCGGCATGCGTGGCGGCGGCGACCGGGTCGGCGGGGTGATAAGGGAGCACAGCGGTGGTCATGGCGCGCAGTGTGCGTTCGCAGCCGCCGACACACTTCGGTCGCGAACGAAGTGTAGGATGCGGCGTCGCTTTAGGATGGCCGCATGGACGACACCACCGCTTCCGACTTCCAGCTCGCCCGCCTCGCCGGCGCCATCGCCGAACCGGCGCGCGCCCGCATGCTGAACTGCCTGATGGGCGGCCACGCCCGCACCGCGACCGAACTCGCCACCGTCGCCGAAGTGGCGGCCTCGACCGCGAGCGCGCACCTCGCGCGCCTGAAGGAAGAGCGGCTGGTCGAGGTGCTCGTGCAAGGCAAGCACCGCTACTTCCGCCTGGCCAGCGACGACGTGGCCGCCGCGCTCGAAAGCCTCATGGTGGTGGCCGGCGCGCCGCGCCCTGCGGCCACCGCCTTCCAGCCGAACACGCCGAGCCGCCTGCGCAGCGCCCGCACCTGCTACGACCACATGGCCGGCACCGCGGGCGTCGCGCTGCACGATCGGCTGCATGCGCAGGGCTGGCTCAGCGGACTGGAGAGCGGCTCGTACGAACTCACGCCCGACGGCGCGATCGCGCTGGAAAGCCTGGGCGTCGAGGTCGACGCCGTGCGCCGTTCACGCCGCCGCTTCGCCTGCGCCTGCCTCGACTGGAGCGAACGCCGCCCGCACCTGGGCGGCGCACTCGGGGCCGCGTGGCTGCAGCTGTCGCTGCGGCGCGGCTGGGTGCGGCAGGAGCTCGACGGACGCGCGCTCACGCTGACGCCGAAGGCGCAGCGGGAGATGCCGGAGCTGTTTGCCTGAGGGGGAAGGCGCTCAGGCCTTCAGTTTCAGCAGATAGATCAGCGGGCCAGCCATCGCCGTATCGAGTTCGAGAAAGCTCTCGAAGTCCTTCCCCGCCATCCAGTACGGGTCCCAGTTGTTGCGCTTGATGGTCTTCTGCCAGAGGTCGTGCGTGGTGGCGCGCTGCACCGCCTCGAGCAGCTGGCCGCGGCGGTAGGGCGGCACCTTCTTGCCGGTCATCACGCCGCGCCAGTTGGCCAGGTCGGCGTCCACGCCCTGTTGGCGCACCGACGAAATGCCCTGGAACGGGTGCTTGGACGACACGCCGATGGCGCGCAGCTTGCCGTTCGCGATGTGCTCGGCGAACTCGCTGTAGCCCGAGATGCCGGCCGCGGCCTTGCCCGTTTCGAGCGCTTCGACCACCTGTGCGCCGCCCGGGTGCGGCTGGTAGTTCAGCGACGCCGAGGCGCCGGCCACGCGCGCCAGCATGCCGGCGAACATGTGGTCCACGCCGCCGGCCGAGCCGCCCGCGATGACCGTGTTGGCGGCATCGGCGCGCAGCTGGGCGATGAGGTCCTTGGGGGTCTTGATGGGCGAGTCGGCCTTGACGGCGACCACCTCGTAGTCGCTGGTGAGCCGCGCCACGGGCGACACGTGCGCCAGCGTGACGGCGGGCTTCTGCAGCGCGACCGCGCCGACCATCACCATGCCGCTGACCAGCAGCGCCTCGGGGTCGGCGTCGTACTTCTCGACGTACTTGGCGAGCCCGATGGTGCCGCCCTTGCCGCCGATGTTCTCGTAGGTGACGGTGCCCACGGCGCCCGAGGCCAGCAGGGCGGCGCCGAGGGCGCGGCCGGTCTGGTCCCAGCCGCCGCCTTCGTTCGCGGGAATGACGATGCGCAGCTTGCTGCTCAGCGGCGCGTCGGCCGCGCGCGCATTGCCGGCCCACAGCGCGGCCTGGCCCGCACCGGCGGCAGCGGCCGAGGCTGCCAGCCAGGTGCCGAAACGGCGGCGGGACAGGGGAAGGGCGGCTGCAGGTGGCGAAGACGGGCGCATCGTGTTTCCGGTTGTGTACGTGACAGCCAATGATGTCCGCGAAACAAGGCCAACACGCCCTCACCCTCACAGGGAGAAACCCTGAGGGAAAGCAAAGGAAAAGCAAGGGGAAACGCGTCGGAGCCTACTGGAAAGCCACTTCCGCGAAGCTTCGCAGCTTGCGGCTGTGCAGCCGGGTCGTGCCTTCCTCGCGCAGGATCTCGATGGCGCGCATGCCGATGCGCAGGTGCTGCTCCACGCGCTCGCGGTAGAAGTGGTTGGCCATGCCGGGCAGCTTGATCTCGCCGTGCAGCGGCTTGTCGCTCACGCACAGCAGCGTGCCGTAGGGCACCCGGAAGCGGAAGCCGTTGGCCGCGATGGTCGCGCTTTCCATGTCCAGCGCCACGGCGCGGCTCTGGCTGAAGCGGCGCTGCGGCTGGTTGGCGGGCAGCAGTTCCCAGTTGCGGTTGTCGGTGCTGGCCACGGTGCCGGTGCGCATGATCTTCTTCAGCTCGGGTCCTTCGCACTTCGTGACGTCGGCCACCGCCTGCTCGAGCGCGAGCTGGATTTCCGACAGTGCCGGAATCGGCACCCACAGCGGCAGCTCTTCGTCGAGCACGTGGTCTTCGCGCACGTAGGCGTGGGCCAGCACGTAGTCGCCCAGCTGCTGCGTGTTGCGCAGGCCGGCGCAGTGGCCCAGCATCATCCAGGCGTGCGGGCGCAGCACGGCGATGTGGTCGGTGATGGTCTTGGCGTTGGCCGGACCGACGCCGATGTTCGTCATGGTGATGCCGCTGTAGTCCTCGCGCACGAGGTGGTAGGCCGGCATCTGCGGCAGGCGCGGCGGCGCGGTGCCCTGGCTGCCGTCCAGCAGGTGGGCGAAGGTGTCGCTGTGGCCCGCGGCCAGCCCACGCCGGCGCGTGATCACGTTGCCGGGCTCGATGAAGGCGATGTACTCGCTGTTCTCGTCGGCCATGGCTTCGTGGCCCAGGCGCACGAACTCGTCGATGTAGAACTGGTAGTTGGTGAACAGCACGAAGTTCTGGAACCACTCGGGCGCCGTGCCCGTGTAGTGGCGCAGGCGGTGCAGCGAGTAGTCGACGCGCGCCGCCGTGAACAGCGACAGCGGCTGCGGCTCGCCGGGCAGCGCCTCGAAGGTGCCGTTGGCAATGCCGTCGTCCATGGCGCCCAGGTCGGGCAGGTCGAACACGTCGCGCATGAGGGCGCGGCGCTCGGCGCTCATCGTGCCTTCGATGTGGTCGTTCTCAGCGAACGAGAAGTGGATGGGAATGGGCTGCGTGCTGGTGCCCACCTCGAGCTCGACCTGGTGGTTTTCGAGCAGCAGGCGGAACTGGTCGAGGTAGTAGCGTGAGAACAGATCGGGCCGCGTCAGCGTGGTCTCGTAGCGGCCGGGGCCGGCCACGAAGCCGTAGCTCAGGCCGGCGTTGGCCGGCGGCGTGTGGCGCGACACCGTGTGCGTGTGCACCCGCACGAACGGGTAGCAGGCCCGCACCCGGCCCGGCAGCGCCTCGCCGGCCACAAAGCGCAGCATCGATTCGCGCAGGTGGGCGAGCCCGCCCTGGTAGATGGCTTTGACCTGGTCGAGCGCCTCGGCGGCGTCGGTGAAGCGGGCGGGAGCGACGAAGGTGGGCATGTAGGGCATGGCGTCATTGTGCAGTGCGGGCGTGACGCGTGGGCGGTCGCCGCGCGGCGGTGTCGTGCTTCGGCGCGCGCCCCGGCGCGCCGGGCGCGAAGTGATTAACCTCGATGGTTTCCGCTCAACGAATGCAGGAAGGTGAAGGAATGAAAGTCGCAGTCATGGGTGCCGGCGCGGTCGGCTGTTACTACGGCGCCATGCTGGCGCGCGCAGGCCACGCGGTCGTGCTGATCGGCCGGCCCTCGCATGTGGAGGCGGTGCGCGCGAACGGGCTGCGGCTGGAGACCAAGACCTTCGATGTGCAGGTGCCGCTCGATGCGAGCACCGATGCGGGCGCGGTGCAGGGCGCCGACCTCGTGCTGTTCTGCGTGAAGTCCACCGACACCGAATCGGCCGCCGCACAGATCCAGCCGCACCTCGCGCCCGACGCGCTGGTGCTCACGCTGCAGAACGGCGTCGACAACGACGCGCGCGTGCGATCGGTGTTGACGTCGCACGACGTGGCTGCTGCCGTGGTCTACGTCGCCACCGAGATGGCCGGGCCGGGCCACGTGAAGCACCACGGCCGCGGCGAACTGGTGATCGCGCCGTCGCGCCGCAGCGACGAGGTCGCGCAGGCGCTGATCACCGCCGGCGTGCCCACGCAGATTTCCGACAACGTGCGCGGCGCGCTGTGGGCCAAGCTGGTGCTCAACTGCGCCTACAACGCGCTGTCGGCGGTGTCGCAGCTGCCCTACGGCGAACTCGTGCAGGGCACCGGCGTGAGCGACGTGATCCGCGACGTGGTCGCCGAATGCCTTGCGGTGGCGAAGGCCGAAGGTCTCGTCATTCCGGGCGACACCGATGCGGCCCTTCGCGGCATCGCGCAGTCGATGCCGTCGCAGTATTCGTCCACCGCGCAAGACCTCGCACGCGGCAAGCGCAGCGAGATCGATCACCTCAATGGGCTGGTCGTGCGGCGCGGCGAGGCGCTGGGCGTGCCCACGCCGGCGAACCGCGTGCTGTTCGTGATGGTGAAGCTGCTCGAAGGCAAGCAGCCCCAGGCCGGCGTCTAGCCGGGCATTGGTTCGCGCATCGTCACGAACTCTTCAGCAGCGGTGGGATGGATGCCGATGGTGCTGTCGAACAGCGCCTTCGTCGCACCCGCGCGCATCGCCACCGCAAAGCCCTGCACGACTTCACCTGCGTCCGCGCCCACCATGTGCAGGCCGACGACGCGGTCGCTCTTCTTGTCGACCACGAGTTTCATGAAGGTGCGTTCGCTGCGGCCCGAGAGCGTGTGGCGCAGCGACTTGAATTCGCTCGAGAACACGGTGACCTCGCCGAACTTCGCGCGCGCGTCGATCTCGCTATAGCCGCAGGTGCCGATGTTGGGATGCGTGAACACGGCGGTGGGAATGAACTCGTAGTCCATGCCGCGCTTGCCTTTGCCGAACAGCGCATCGACCACCACCATCGCCTCGGCCAGCGCCACCGGTGTGAGCTGCACGCGGGTCGACACGTCGCCCACCGCGTAGATCGACGGCACCGAGGTGCGGTAGTGCGCATCGACCGCGATGGCCCCCTTGTCGTCGACCTTCACGCCCGCGGCCTCGAGGCCGAGGCCCTGCGTGTTGGGCACGCGGCCGGTGGCGAAGAGCACGGTGTCGGCCTCGATCTGCTGGCCGCGCGCGAGCGTGACCACGAGCCCATCGGGCCCGCGTGCGATCGACGAGGCCTCGCAGTTCAGGCGCACGTCGACGCCGGCCTTGCCCATCTCGTGCGCGAGGAACTGGCGCACGTCGTCGTCGAAGCCGGTGAGCAGGTGGGCGCGGCGGTGCAGCTGCGTCACCTTCGTACCCAGGCCGTTGAAGATCGATGCGAACTCGCAGGCGATGTAGCCGCCGCCCACCACCAGCAGGCGTTTCGGGAACGGGTCGAGGTCGAACATCGCGTCGGAGGTCACGATGTGTTCGCGGCCCGGAATGTCGGGCACGAAGGGCGTGCCGCCGGTGGCCACGAGCAGGTGGCGCGCGGTGTGGCGCTTGCCGTCGATTTCCACGGTGTGGGCGTCGACCAATTGCGCCCAGCCGGTGACGAGCGTGACACCCGAGTTCTTCAAGAGCGAGCCGTAGATGCCGTTGAGCCGGCCGATCTCTTTGGCGCGCTGCGTCTTGAGGTGGGCCCAGTCGAACTGCGGCGCCTCGGGCAGCTTCCAGCCGTAGCCTTCGGCTTCCTCGAAGGCCTCGGCATAGCCGGCGGCGTAGCTGTAGAGCTTCTTCGGGATGCAGCCCACGTTGACGCAGGTGCCGCCGAGCTCGGCGGCCTCGGCCAATGCGACGCGCGCGCCCGTTTGCGCCGCCATGCGCGCGGCGCGCACGCCACCGCTGCCGCCGCCAATGACGAAGAGGTCGAAATCGAATGGTTGCATGGGAAAGACACTCCTTGCGGCCGACTGTAGCGGCCGGGCGAAGGCGGTGCTCGCGGCGGGGCTTGAGGGCCGGCGGCGAGCGAGAATTCGCGCTCGTCGCAACGGGAGTCCGAGGCCTCATGAAGAACAACACGCACAGCCATAGAAACATCCTCCGTATCGGGGCCGGATGGCCGCAGAAGGGCGCGGCCCTGTGCGCGCTGGCGCTCGTCTGCCTGACCGCCAGCGCGCAGCTCGCGCGCAAGCCGTCGTACTACCAACAGCAGAGCCAGCCGCAGCCCGAAGGGCCCGCCGCGCAACTGGTGCCCCGCCCCGCCGTGCCGGCCTCGTTGCCGGCGTTGCGCAGCCAGGGCGATTTCGACACGCTGGCGCGCGTCTACGACGCCGGCACGCCGATGCAGCTGGCCCACGTGCTGTTCGCGATCGATCGGCAGGCCAGGCCGGCGCGCATGCACTACATCGACACGCCGCGCTTTCAGCTGCATGTGCGCTTCCTGCGCGACACGCGGCTCACGCCGAACACGGTCAAACGCGAGATCGACCGCAACTACCTCGTGCCCGACCGGCGCTTTCTGTTCGGCACGCTGAGCTGGCAGCAGAACATCGGCACCTTCACCTACGAGTTCTGGGAAGGCGACCGGCTCACGGTGCCCTTGCTGCGCGAGGCTGAGGCGCAGGTGAAGGCCAGCTTCTTCGCACCGGTGAAGTTCAAGACGAACTCCACGCTGCACGAGCGCATCGCGAAGGAGGCCGGCATCGACTTCGTGAGCCAGGAGGCGCTGATCCGCGAGCAGCCCTTCCTGCCGATGAACCTCGGCACCGCCACGGGCCGCGTGCGCATCGTGAACGACGCCTCGGGCCTGAATGCGCTGCTGCCCGACGACATCGCCGTGCTGCGCGAGGTGCCGATCAACCTGCCGCCGGTGGCCGGCGTGCTGACCGAGCGGCCGTCCACGGCGCTGTCGCACGTCAACCTGCTGGCCAAGGGCTGGGGCATTCCGAACGCCTATGTGCGCGATGCCGCATCCGTGCTGCGCGAGCACGCGGGCCAGTGGGTGGCGCTGAAGGTGGCGGCCTCGGGCTACCAGCTGCGCCGCCTCACGGCGGAAGAAATAGCCGCGCTGCCGCCGCGCGCCGTGCGTGCCGCTGCCACCGGCGCGCTGCCCGGTAGCAAGGCCGCGAAGCCCGACCTGCGCGAGACGCGCCTGCTGCCGCTGGCCTCGCTGCGCGCGCGAAACAGCGTGCAGTGCGGCTCGAAGGCGGCCAACCTCGGCGCCGTGCTGGCCGCGCGCATTCCCTCGACCACCGTGCCCGACGGCTTCTGCATTCCGTTTGCGCACTACGACCGCTTCATGCGATCGAACGGGCTGGCCGAGCGCATCGCGCGCATGCAGCAGCAGCCCGGCTTCGCGGGCGACCCGCAGGTGCGGCTGAAGACGCTGGCGCAGCTGCGCGAGGAGATCGTGCAGTGGCCCGTCGAGGCGGGCACCGCGGCGGCGTGGCGCGCCGCGTGGCAATCGCAGCTGGGCGGCGGCGGCGTGTTCGTGCGCAGCTCGTCCAACTCGGAAGACCTGCCGGGCTTCAGCGGCGCGGGGCTCTACACGACGGTGCCCAACGTGAAGACCGGTGACGCGCTCGAACTCGCGGTGAAGAAGGTCTGGGCCTCGGTCTTCAACCCCGAGGCCTGGGAGGCGCGCAGCGCCGCGGGCTTCGGCGCCGAGTCGGTGCTGATGGGCGTCTTCGTGCAGACCGCCATCGACTCGACGAACGCCGGCGTGATGATCACGCGCGACCCCTTCGACGCGGGCCACCCGCACGTCACCTACATCTCGGCCAAGCGCGGCATCGGCATCCGCGTGGTCGAGGGCAAGCGCGTGGCGGAGCAGGTGATGTATTCGAGCTGGTCCAAAGCCATCCAGGTGCTCAGCCGCTCGGCCGAAGAGACGGCGCTGCAGCTGGACAAGGACGGCGGCGTGAAGGAAGTGCCCGTGGAAGTGGGCCGCCACGTGCTGACCGACGAACTGGTGGTGCGGCTCGCGAACGTGGGCGCGGCGGTGAAGCGCACGTTCAATGCGGTCGATCAGGACATCGAGTGGGCGACGGTGGGCGACAAGATCGTGTTGCTGCAGGCGCGGCCGTATGTGGAGCGGCGGCGCTAGCTAGTCAGCAGCGCCTTCAGGCCGTCGTGGCGGGGCCGCGATGGCCTGGCAGGGTGTTCAAGGGAATGCGCAGGTAGGCCACGCCGTTGTCGTCGGGCGGCGGCAACCGGCCGCCGCGCACGTTGACCTGCATCGACGGCAGGATCAGCGTCGGCACTTCGAGCGTGGCGTCGCGCGCGGTGCGCATGCGCACGAATTCGTCTTCGCCGATGCCGTCGCGCACGTGGATGTTGTGGGCGCGCTGCTGCGCCACGGTGCTCTGCCAGCGGGGCTCGCGCGTGGCGGGCGGGTAGTCGTGGCAGACGTACACGGTGGTCTCGGGCGGCAGCGCGAGCAGCCGGCGCATCGAGCGGTAGAGCTCGCGCGCGTCGCCGCCCGGAAAGTCGGCGCGCGCGCTGCCCAGGTCGGGCATGAAGAGCGTGTCGCCGACGAAGACCGCGTCGTTCACGAGGTACGCCATGTCGGCCGGTGTGTGGCCGGGCACGCGCAGGGCCTGCGCCTCGATCTCGCCGATGCGAAAGCGCTCGCCGTCCTTGAAGAGGTGGTCGAACTGGCTGCCGTCGGGCAGGAAGTCGCGCTCCAGGTTGTAGAGGTGGCGGAAGGTGGCTTGCACCGTGCGGATGCGCTCGCCGATGGCGATGCGCCCGCCGGCCTGCGACTGCACATGGCGCGCGCCCGAGAGGTGGTCGGCGTGCGCGTGGGTCTCCAGAATCCAGTCGACCTGCAAGGCCTGCGCGCGCACGCAGGCCAGCAGGCGGTCGGCCGAGGCGGTGTCGGTGTGGCCGGAGCGGAAGTCGTAGTCGAGCACCGGGTCGATGACGGCGGCGTGCTTCGTGGCCGGGTCCCACACCACGTAGGACACCGTGCCCGTCGCGGGGTCGAAGAACGCCTGGGTGGTGGCGCGGGGCGTGGTCATGGACATTCCTTTCGCGAACGAGGTCTGAGGCTCATTCAAGCGATCAATATTATATGAGTTGATAGAATATAAGTTCACGAACTGACAATCTCCCCATGAAGGCTTCCACTCTCGTCATCGATCCCGCGCAGTTGAGAGGCGCGGCCGGCCAGGCGGTCGCCGTGCTCAAGCTGCTGGCCAACGAAGACCGGCTGCTGCTGCTGTGCCAGCTCTCGCAGGGCGAGATGTGCGTGAGCGATCTCGAAAGCGCGCTGGGCATCCGCCAGCCCACCTTGTCGCAGCAACTGTCGGTGCTGCGCACCGAAGGCGTGGTGACCACGCGCCGCGAAGGCAAGAACATCCACTACAGCGTGGCCGACCCCGCGCTGCTCGAAATCCTCGCGGTGCTGTACCGCCTTTACTGTCCGAAGGAGAACTGAAGATGCCCACCATCGACTGGCCTCATTTCACGCCCTGGGCCGCACTGGCCGGCGGCGTGCTCATCGGACTTTCCGCGGCGATGTTCGTGCTGCTCAACGGGCGCATCGCCGGCGTCAGCGGCGTGCTGGGCGGCTTGCTGCGGCCCATGAAGGGCGACGTGACCTGGCGCGCGGCTTTCGTGCTCGGGCTGGTCGGCGCGCCGCTCGTCTACGGGCTGTTCACCGCGCTGCCCGCGGTACAGATCGACGCGGGCTACGGCACGCTCGCGCTGGCCGGCCTGCTGGTGGGCGTGGGCACGCGCTATGGCGCGGGCTGCACCAGCGGCCACGGCGTGTGCGGGTTGGCGCGGCGGTCGCCGCGCTCGCTGGTCGCCACGCTGGCGTTCATGGCCGCGGGGTTCGCCACGGTGTTCGTGGTGCGCCACCTGTTGAATCTGTGAACCCGGAGACTGCCATGTGGACCCCCATTGCTTCTTTGCTCGCCGGCCTTGTCTTCGGGCTCGGCCTCATCGTCTCCGGCATGGCCAATCCGGCCAAGATCCTGGGCTTTCTTGACCTGGGCGGAGCCTGGGACCCGTCGCTCGCCTTCGTGATGGCCGGCGCGGTGGCGGTGAGCACCGTCGGCTTCCTGCTGGCGGGCCGCCGCAAGGACTCGCTGCTCGGCGGGCCGATCACGCTGCCCAGCCTGCGCCACATCGACCGCCGCCTGGTCGGCGGCAGCCTGCTGTTCGGCGTCGGCTGGGGCATCGCGGGCTTCTGCCCCGGGCCCGCGCTGGTCTCGCTCGGCTCGGGCGAGGTCAAGGCGCTGGTCTTCGTGGGCGCCATGCTGTTGGGCATGGGCCTGTTCGAAGTGATCGAGCGCCGCCGTTGAGCGGCGCCCGGAGCCGTCTGCTTACTTGTACAGCAGCTGCGGCAGCCACAGCCCGATCTGCGGCCAGATGTACAGCAGCACGATCGCCAGCACCTGGATGCCCATGAACGGCAGCATGCCCAGGAAGATCTGGTTCAGCGTGACGTGCGACGGGCTCACGCCCTTCAGGTAGAAGGCCGCCATCGCCACCGGCGGCGACAGGAAGGCCGTCTGCAGGTTCAGCGCCACCAGCAGCCCGAAGAACAGCGGATCGACACCGAAGTTGTCCAGCAGCGGGATGAAGATGGGCATGAAGATCACGATGATCTCGGTCCACTCCAGCGGCCAGCCCAGCAGGAAGATGATGACCTGGCTCAGGATCAGGAACTGAACCTTCGTGAGGTTCATGCTCAGCACCCACTGTTCCACCAGCGCCTGGCCGCCCAGCAGCGCGAACGCCGCCGAGAAGATGGCCGAGCCGACGAAGAGCCAGCACACCATCGCCGAGGTCTTGGCCGTGAGAAAGACCGATTCCTTCAGCACCGTGAGGTTGAGCCGCCGGTAGGCCGCGGCCAGCAGCATGCCGCCCAGCGCGCCCATGGCGGCGGCCTCGGTCGGCGTGGCCAGGCCCAGCACGATCGAGCCCAGCACCGAGAGGATCAGCAGCACGAGCGGGAAGAACGAGGCCAGCAGCATCTTGAAGATCTCGAGCCGCGCGAAACTCAGGAACAGGTAGAACAGCGTGACCATCGCGCCGAAGACGGCGAAGGTGACCCACCACCAGGTCGGCGCAGGGCGCACCGTGGCGCCTTCGGCCGGGGCCGACGATGCGGCGGCCGGCGGTTCCGCGACAGCGGCTGCAGGTGCGGCGGCTTCGGCAGCGGCACCAGGTGGTTCCGCCAGCGGACCCGAAGAAGAGGCGGCCGGCGCGGGCGTTTCTTCCGACGGTGGCTCCTGCAGTCCGCCTTCGGGAGGCGGTTCCTTCAGGCTGTCGTTCGACGGGGGCTCCTGCAAGCCGCCCGCGCTGCTTTCGCCGCCGGCCGTTCCGGCCGCGCCGATCTCCTGGATCTCGTAGCGCGCCTGTGCTTCCACAGTGGTCACCGACTGGTAGCTCAGGCCCGCAGCCAGCAGGAAGAGCACGCCGGGCATCACGACGATGCCCAGTTGCTTCAGCACATGCGAGAACGGCACGTCGGCGTTGCGGCGGCCTTTGAGCAGTCCGACCACCGCGTGTGCGGCGGGGCTGTCGGCCAGCCGCTGCGACAGCGGCGGCAGCGGCACCACGCGCTCGGCCTGCGACAGCGGCGGCGCCCACTGCGGCTTGAACCACGCGATGATGATCACGTACACCACGTACAGCGACGCGAGCATCAGCCCCGGAAAGAAGGCGCCCGCATACAGCTGCACCACCGACACGCCCGCGGTCGCGCCGTACACGATCAGCAGCACCGACGGTGGAATCAGGATGCCCAGGCAGCCGCCCGCCGTGATCGCGCCCGCGGCCAGCGGCACGCTGTAGCCCGCGCGCAGCATGGCCGGCAGCGCCAGCAGGCCCATGAGCGTGACCACCGCGCCGACGATGCCGGTGGCGGTGGCGAAGATGGTGCAGGTGACCAGCGTCGCCACGGCCAGCGCGCCCGGCAGCCGCGCGAGCGCCAGGTGCAGGCTCTTGAAGAGCGACTCGATGAGGTTGGCGCGCTCCACCAGGTAGCCCATGAAGACGAACAGCGGCACGGCGATCAGCACGTCGTTGGCCATGGTCTTGTAGGCCGACTGCACCATCAGGTCGAGCGTGCGGTGCCAGTCGCGGTCGTAGGCCAGCCAGGTGAAGAGCATGCCCATGCCCATCAGCGTGAACGCCGTGGGAAAGCCCAGCATGATCGCCACCACGACGAGCGAGAGCATCAACAGGCCCAGGTGGCCGTTGGTGATGGTGTCGGCGCTCAGCAGCATGGCTGCCGCGCCGATGACGATGAGGGCCATGAACGACAGGCCGAACCAGAGTTCGCGGCGGATGTTCATCGCGCGGCCTCCTTGGCCACCACCACGCGGTCGAGCGCGGCGATGTCTTCGTCCTTCACGTGCACCATCTCCTTGAGCTTCTCGACGTCGACTTCCTCGACGTCCTGCTCGCGCGACGGCCAGGCGCCGGTGCGGATGCACTGCACGCAGCGGATGATCTCGACCACGCCCTGCAGCAGCAGCGTGAAGCCGGCCAGCGGAATGATGTACTTGAACGGATACAGCGGCAGCGGCTCGGCCGAGAAGGTCTGCTCGCGGATGGCGAGCGATTCGCCCGCATAGACCCAACCCGCCCAGGTCAACGCGATGATGCCGGGCAGGAAGAACAGAAAGTAGAGCACCAGGTCGACCAGCGCCTGCGTGCGAGGGCGGAAGAAGCCGTAGAGCACGTCACCGCGCACATGGCCGTTCTTGGAGAGCGTGTAGGCGCCGGCGGTCATGAACATGGCGCCGTACAACATGATCTGGGCGTCGAGCACCCAGGCGTGCGGACGGTTCAGCGCATAGCGCGAGAACACCTCCCAGCTGATGAGCAGCGTGAGCAGCAGCGCGCACCAGGAGAACGTCTTGCCGATCCAGGTCGAGAACCGGTCGACGGCCAACAGGAAAGATTGCATCGAAAGGGGCTCCTCGCTGCGGGCGGTGCCGCGCGGACAGGCAAGCAAGGAGGGCACCGCGCGGGTGCCCTCGAGTCGGCGGATGGCCTCAGGCCTTCTTGGCCTTGGCGCCGAAGTAGTGGTTGTAGGCCATCTTGAAATCGACCGTGTAGTCGTTCTGCCATTGGCCCGCGCGCTCGGCAAAGGCCTTCTGCGAGTCGAGCACCTTCTTGAACATCGGGTTCTCGGCCGACTTCTTGGCCACCGTCTTGTCCCACGAGGCCAGCTGCGCGCGCAGGATGGCGTCGGGCGTCTTGTAGAACTTGATGCCGGCCTTCTTGAGCTCGATGTAGTCCTGCGAGTTGCGCTGGATCGCCTTCCAACTCATGTCGGCGCTCGCGGCCTGCACCGCGTAGTCGATGATCGACTTGAGCTCGGTCGGCAGCGCCGTGAGCTTGGCCTTGTTGAACAGGATTTCGAACTGCTCGCCCGACTGGTGAAAGCTCTGCAGCATGCAGTTCTTCGCCACGTCGGGAAAGCCCAGCACGCGGTCGCTCGAGGCGTTGTTGAACTCGGCCGCATCGATCAGGCCGCGGTCCAGCGCCGGCACGATCTCGCCGCCGGGCAGCGGGTTCACGGCCGTGCCCATGTCGGTGAACACGTCCACCGCCAGGCCCACGGTGCGGAACTTCAGGCCCTTCATGTCCTCGACCTTGGCCACCGGCTTCTTGAACCAGCCCAGCGGCTGCGTGGGCATGGGGCCGTACAGGTACGACGCCACGTCCAGGTTCAGGCTCTTGTAGATCTCGTCGATCAGCGCCTTGCCGCCGCCGTAGTTGTGCCAGGCCAGGACCATGTTGGCGTCCATGCCGAAGCCCGGGCCCGAACCCCACAGCGCGAGCGCGGAGTTCTTGCCGTACCAGTACGCGACCACGCCGTGGCCGCCGTCGAGCGTGCCCTTGGCCACCGCGTCGAGCAGCTGGAAGGCGGGCACCACCGAGCCGGCGGGCAGCACTTCGATCTTGAGGCGGTTGCCCGCCATGTCGTTCACCTTCTTGGCGAAGTCCTGTGCGTACTCGTGGAAGATGTCCTTCGCCGGCCAGGTGCTCTGGAAACGCAGCGACGTGGTTTGGGCCATGCTGACCATCGGCGCGGACATGGCGCCTGCAGCCACTGCCGCGCCTTTGAGAAGGCTGCGACGGCGGGGCGATTTGCTGTCTGTCATGTGTCTCTCTCCATAAGTTCTCTGACCGGAACACCCAGGCCGTCGTCTTCACGTTATGGTTTCGACAGGCCGCGACCCCCATCTTTGGCGCGCCACACCTTGTGACAAACAGGGTTTTCACGAACCGGTGAAAAATTCCATCATCTGGCGTGCAGATCGATCGCCCCGAACCGCCAAAGGCTCCGGGCTAACCCTAGAAATTGGAAAGAAACGCAAGCATGAGCGAACCCGTTAGAGAAAAAGGCTACGCCGGTGACGTAACGCCCGAGCAGGCGGCGCAATGGATGGCCAGCGGCGAGGCCGTGCTGGTCGACGTGCGCACCGATGCCGAGCGCGAATGGGTGGGCTATGTGCCCGGCGCCGTGCCGCTGGCCTGGAAGCAATGGCCCGGCATGGCGCTCAACCCGGCCTTTGACGACGGCGTGCGCGCCGCTGCAGAGGGCGGTAAGAAGCTGGTGCTGCTGTGCCGCAGCGGTGTGCGCTCGATCGCCGCGGCGAAGCGGGCGACCGAGCTGGGCGCGCAGGCCTACAACATCCTCGAAGGCTTCGAGGGCAACCCGGACGAGAGCGGGCACCGCGGGTTGATCGGCGGCTGGCGCAAGCGCGGGCTGCCCTGGCGCCAGAACTAGAGAGCGCCGCTCGCCTCACTCGGACGTGGCCGGGTCGATCACGCTGTACACCCGGTCCACACGGTTGGCCGGAAAACCACCGAGCTCCGCGTGCCGGCGCACCAGAGCCTCGTCGGTCGCCTGGTAGACGCAGTAGATCCGGTCGTCCGTCACGTAGCTGTGGATCCACTGGATGTCGGTGCCCATGCTGTTGAGCACGCCGCAGGATTTTTGCGAGATGGCTTTCAGGTCCGCCGGGGTGAACTTGCCGGCGCCGGCGATGTCTCGCTCGATAACGAACTTGGGCATGACGTACTCCTCTGTCTAGAATCGGTCGAAGGCGACCAGTGCCTATGGTGCCAACGCGCAGCCGTTCTGCATTGCCCGCCTCGCCGGACTTGTTGACCGAAACCCCGCCCTCGCTTGCCGGGAGGTGACCATGGATGTCTTGTCGGACGTGCTGCGGACCATCCGCCTGGAGGGCGCGCTGTTCCTGAACGGGGACATGTATGCACCCTGGTGCTTCAAGGTACCCAAGGGCGCGCACATCGCGCAACTGCTCAGGCCCGGTGCGCAGCGGCTGGCCATCTGCCACCTGGTGCTGCAAGGCGAATGCTGGGCCGAGGTCGACGGTGAGGCGCCGATCCACGCGCACGCCGGCGAAGTGATCGCCGTGCCGCACGGCGACGCGCATGTGCTGGGCAGCGGCCTGCACCATGCGGCCGTGGACATGTCGCATGTCGTGAGTCCGAGGGCGCCCGAGCTGGAGCGCATCCGCTACGGCGGCCAGGGCGATCGCACGGTGCTGGTCTGCAGCTGGTTCGCATACGAAGGCGATGCGCCCCATCCCGTCATGTCGAACATTCCGCGTCTGTTCACCACGCCGCTGCGCAGCAGGCCGGCGGGCCCGTGGATCGAGCAGTCGGTCGACTTCGTGTTGGGTGATGCGCCGTTGCACACGCCCGGCTCGGAGATGGTCGCCGCCAAGGTGGCGGAAGTGCTGTTCACCGAAGTGCTGCGCGGCTACATCGAATCGATGCCTGCCAACAACCCCGGCTGGCTGGCGGGCCTGCGCGACCCCCACGTGAGCCGCTGCCTGGCGCTGATGCACGCCGAGCCCGCGCGCAACTGGACGGTCGACGCCCTGGCGCAGGAGATCCACACCTCGCGCAGCGTGCTGGCGGACCGCTTCACCGAACTGGTGGGTGCGCCGCCCATGCACTACCTCGCGCGCTGGCGCATGATCCTGGCCGCCGGCATGCTGCGCAAGGACCAGGGCAACCTGGCGCGCATTGCCGAAGGCGTGGGTTACGAATCGGAAGCCGCTTTCAACCGCGCATTCAAGCGGGAGTACGGCGTGTCGCCAGGGGCCTGGCGGCAGAACGGCGCCTAGCGATGCACAGGCGCGCCAGGCTTGATCCGGTCGCGGTCAGAGTGCCGGAATGCGCAGCTTCTGGCCCGGGTAGATCTTGTCGGGGTGCGACAGCATCGGCTTGTTCGCCTCGAAGATCGCGTTGTACTTGTTGGCGTCGCCGTAGTACTTCTTCGAGATGGCCGAGAGCGTGTCGCCGCGCACCACGTCGTGGTACTGGGCCGGCGGTGCGGCCGGTGCGACGAGGTTGTTGTCCACGCTCGTCACGTTGGCCACGTTGCCCGCGGCCAGCGAGGCTTTTTCGCTGGCTTCCTGCGAGGGCGCCTGGCCGGCGAGGGTGACCACGCCGCTGCTTGCAACGTAGGTCACCTCGAAGGCGGTGAGGCCGAGGTTCTGCGTCTCGATGTAGGTCTTGATGGCCGCGGCGGCTGCCGTGTTCGCATCGGGTGTGGCCGCTTCGGCCGACGAACCGCCGAACAGTTTTTCACCGGCCTCCTTGATGAAGCTGAGCAATCCCATGGTGTTCTCCTTGTGCCGTGGTGGATGGAAAAGGCGAATGTAGCGGCCGAACCGACCCCGTCCACGTAGGCCCACACCGCGACTGTCAAAGAGGCGCCAGCAGGAATAGCAACAAAGTCGCAATAATCGCGCGCATGTCTTCCCCCTTCCTCGCCATCGACATCGGCAACACCCGGCTCAAGTGGGCGCTTTACGAGGGGGCCTTCCCCGGAGCGGCACTGCAGGCCCATGGTGCCGAGTTTCTCGACCACATCGAACGCCTGGCCGACGGCCCCTGGGCCGACCTGCCCGCGCCCGGCTCCATGCTGGGCTGCGTGGTGGCCGGCGACACCTTGCGACGGCGCGCCGAAGAACAGATCACCGAACGCTTCGACTGCACCCCGCGCTGGGTGGTGTCGAGCGCAGGCGAGGCCGGTATCGTGAACGGCTACGACCATCCGACGCGGCTGGGCGCCGACCGCTTCGTGGCGATGATCGGCGCGCGCCACCGCATGCTGACGCAAGGGCCCGAGCGGCCGATGGTGGTGGTGCTGATCGGCACGGCCGTCACCGTCGAGGCGATCGATGCCAGCGGCAAGTTTTTGGGCGGCCTCATCTTGCCGGGCCACGGCATCATGCTGCGCGCGCTCGAATCGGGCACGGCGGGCCTGCACGTGCCCACCGGCGAGGTGCGCGAATTTCCCACCAACACCAGCGACGCGCTGACCAGCGGCGGCACCTACGCCATCGCGGGCGCGGTCGAGCGCATGGTGCAGCACGTGCGCTCGCACTGCGGCGCCGAGCCGGCCTGCTTCATGACCGGGGGCGCGGGCTGGAAGATGGCGCCCGCCATGAACGGCGACTTCGAACTGGTCGAGAGCCTGATCATGGACGGCCTGCTCGTCATCGCGAAGCAGCGCGCCGGCTGAGCCTCAGGGCTTCATCAACGCCTCGCCCATGGCCTGGAAGGCGGGCAGGGTCAGCGGGTCGTTGCCTCCGTTCGCGGCGATCGGGTGCGCCGCGTAGCGCACGATCACCATCTCGGCCTTCGGATCGACATAGATGCTCTGGCCGTGGATGCCACGCGCCATGTACGCGCCATGCGGGTTGTGCGAGACCCACCACATGTTCCGGTAGCTCCAGCCTGGCAGCAGCGCGTAGCCCGCCTTCGCGAACTTGGCCGGGTCGGCGCCGCGCTGGATGTCGTCGACCACCGCTTTCGCAATGGCCTGCTGCCCGTTGGGGGCGCGCCCGCCGTTGCGCAGTGTTTCGCCGAAGCGTGCGATGTCGCGCAGCACGGTGTTCAGGCCGCCGCCGCCCGACTCGGTGCCGATGCGGTCGACCATGAAATACGCATCTTGCTCAGCACCGATGCGGCGCCAGATTTTTTCGCTCAGCAGGTCGGCCAGCGAACGGTTGGACGCGCGGCGCACGATCCACGCCAGCACCTCGGCGTTGACTGTCTTGTAGGCAAAGGCGTCGCCGTGCGTGCCTTCCTTCTTGAGCGTGACCAGGAACTCGTAGAACGACTTCGGGCCCGTGTAGTTGGCGCCCTGCGTCAGCATGCCGCCGGCGCGCGCATAGTCCCAGACCTCGGCCTTCGGGTCGGCGTAGTTCTCGGAGTAGCGCACGCCGATGGTCATGTCCATCACCTGGCGCACCGTGGCGTCGCCGTAGGCCGTGTCCTTGAGCTCGGGCAGGTACTTGGTGACCGGCGCCGACGGGTCGATCGTGCCTTCCTGCGCGAGGATGGCCGCCAGCGTGCCCACGAACGACTTGGTGACCGACATCGCCAGGTGCGGCCGCTCGGGCGTGAGCGCGCCGAAGTACTTCTCGTAGACCACCTGGCCGCGGTGCAGCACCAGGATGCCGTCGGTGTAGGTGCGCGTGACCATCTGGCCGAAGGTCTGCGTCTCGCCGCCGCCCATGGGCTGGAAGCGCACGGCCTCGATGTCGAAGCGTGGCGTGGCCGCCGGCAGCGGGCTGGCGGCACCGGGGCCGCGCCACACGTTGGCCGTGGGCACCGTCTCGCGCACATGCGAGAAGGTCCAGCGGATGCGCGGGTACACGCCGCCGGCCGGGTTGTCGAAGGTGAGCTGCTTGTCGGGCGGCGGCGGAAAGCCCTGCATCCAGCCCATCGCCTCGACCGAGGTGGCGGCGGGATCGGGCAGCGCGGGCGGTGTCGGGGTCTGGGCGAGGCTGGTGTTCACGGCAAGAAGGGTGAAGGCGGCGGCCAGCGCCGTGCGTTGAAAGAAGAACGACGACAAAGAAGAAGGCATGCAACGGGCTCCAGTGGACGACAGAAACGGAACGGCAATCAACGACGGTTTCAGCGGCCGCTGAACCGCGCAGGCCGGCGCTCGATGAACGAGCGCACGCCCTCGGCCGCGTCCTCGCTGTTCGACAGGCGCTTCTGCGTCTCGATGAATTCCGCCACGGCCGCCAGCGGCCCGTGTTCGATCGCCTTGAGCACGTTGAGCCGCGTGGCCTGCACGGCCAGCGGCGCCTGGGCCGCGATGCGCTGCGCGATCTGCAGCGCCGCGTCGAGCTCCTGCCCGGCCGGCACCACCTTCTGCACGAAGTTCAGCCGATAGGCCTCGGCGCTGTCGAACTCGTCGGCCGTGAGCAGGTGCAGCATCGCGTTGCCCAGGCCCGCGCGCTCGGCCATGCGCAGCGTGGCGCCGCCCGTGGCCATGATGCCGCGCTGCACTTCCATCTGCGAGAAGCGGCAGTTGTCGGCCGCCACCACGATGTCGGCGCCCAGCATCAGCTCGATGCCCACCGTGAAACAGATGCCCTTGACGGCCGCGACCATCGGCTTGGTGCGGCGGCGGTAGCCCTCCAGGCCGAAGTCGTGCGGCTCCACCAGCCCGGCCGGAATCGCCTTCTCGCCACGCTTCATGTACTCGGTGACCGCCGGCAGGTCCAGGCCCGCCGTGAAGTGGTCGCCGAAGGCATGCAGCACGCCCACGTGCAGGCTCGGGTCGTCGTCCAGCCGCGTGTAGGCCTCGGCCAGCTGCTTGAACATCGGCGGCGTCCAGCCGTTGCGTTTGGCAGGGCGGTTGATGCCGATCAGCAGCACATGGTCGAGCACCTGCGTGTCGATGCAGCCTTCGGCGGGCGGGGTGGTGGGGGTCGCAGTCATCGGTCTTGTCTCCTTGTTGTTGTGGTCGTCGTGGCGCTGCGGATCAGTAGGTGTAGACGCCGCGGCCCGTCTTGCGGCCGAGCTGGCCGGCGGCGACCATTTCCTTCAGCAGCGGGCAGGGGCGGTACTTGGAGTCGCCGAACTGCTCGAGGTACACCTCCATCACGGCCAGGCACACGTCCAGGCCGATCATGTCGGCCAGTGCCAGCGGGCCGATGGGCTGGTTGCAGCCCAGCTTCATGCCGGCGTCGATGTCCTCGGCCGTGGCCAGGCCTTCGGCGAGCACGAAGAAGGCCTCGTTGATCATCGGCACCAGGATGCGGTTGACCACGAAGCCCGGCGCGTTCTTCACCGTGATGGGCGACTTGCCCAGCTTCTCGGCCAGCGCCTTCACCGCGTCGTGCGTGGCGTCGCTCGTGAGGTAGCCGCGGATCAGCTCCACCAGCGCCATCATCGGCACCGGGTTGAAGAAGTGCATGCCGATGAAGCGGTCGGCGCGCGAGGTGGCGGCGGCCAGCTGCGTGATCGAGATCGACGAGGTGTTCGACGCAATGATCACCTCGGGGCCGACCAGATCGTCCACCTGCTTGAGGATCTTGAGCTTGAGCGCGTGGTTCTCGGTGGCGGCCTCGATGACGAGCTGCGCGCCCTTCAGGTCGTTGTAGTCGGTCGAGCCCTTCACCAGTGCCAGCGCGGAGGCTTTCTGCTCGGCCGTGAGCTTTTCCTTCTTGATCAGGCGGTCGAGGCTGCCCGAGATGGTGGCGATGCCCTTGTCGACGGCGGCCTGGGCCACGTCGATCATCACCACGTTGACACCCGACACCGCGCAGGCCTGGGCGATGCCGTTGCCCATGGTGCCGGCGCCGATGATGCCCACAGTTTGAATCGTCATGAAAAATGCTCCTTGAAACAAAAAAGAAAGGGGGAGGCGAGGGCGGGCGCGGGGCCGCCGTCGCGCAATGGCGGCAATTGTGAAGCAGCCCGGTGGGCCCGCCGTTCCCGTGGGCGACACCGCCTCGGGGTGGCTTACAGTGCTGCGATTGTTTTCAACCCTATTTTTTCGAGCCCTCGCATGACCACCCTCGGCACCCCCCTGTCCCCTTCTGCCACCCGCGTGATGCTGCTCGGCTCCGGCGAGCTCGGCAAGGAGGTGCTGATTGCCCTGCAGCGCCTGGGCGTCGAGACCATCGCGGTCGACCGCTACGAGAACGCCCCCGGCCAGCAGGTGGCGCACCATGCCCGCACCATCACCATGAGCGACCCTGAACAGCTGAAAGCGCTGATCGAGGCCGAGAAGCCCACGCTCGTCGTGCCCGAGATCGAGGCCATCGCCACACAGACGCTCCAGGCGCTGGAAGACGCGGGCGTGGTGCGCGTGATTCCCACGGCCCGTGCCGCCCGCCTCACGATGGACCGCGAAGGCATCCGTCGCCTGGCCGCCGAGACGCTGGGCGTGCCGACCAGCCCCTACAAGTTCTGCGACTCGCTGGCCGAGCTGCAGGCCGCCATCGATGCGGGCATCGGCTACCCTTGCATCGTCAAGCCCGTGATGAGCAGCTCCGGCAAAGGCCAGAGCAAGATCGACGGCCCCGCCGACGTGCAGAAGGCTTGGGACTACGCCATGGCCGGCGGCCGCGTGAGCCACGGCCGCGTGATCGTCGAAGGCTTCATCGACTTCGACTACGAGATCACGCTGCTCACCGTGCGCGCCAAGGACGCGGCGGGCGCCGTCGAAACGAAGTTCTGCGACCCCATCGGCCATGTGCAGGTCAGCGGCGACTACGTCGAAAGCTGGCAGCCGCATCCCATGGCGCCGGCCGCATTGCAGAAGGCACAGCAGATCGCGCAGGCCGTCACGGCCGACCTCGGCGGCCAGGGCCTGTTCGGCGTGGAGCTGTTCGTGAAGGGCGACGAGGTCTGGTTCAGCGAAGTCAGCCCGCGCCCGCACGACACCGGCATGGTGACCATGGCCACGCAGTGGCAGAACGAGTTCGAGCTGCATGCGCGCGCCATCCTCGGCCTGCCGGTCGACACCTCGCTGAAGAGCCCGGGCGCCAGCGCCGTGATCTACGGTGGCGTCGACGCCACCGGCATCGCCTTCGACGGCGTGGCCGAGGCGCTGCAGGTGCCCGGCAGCGACATCCGCCTGTTCGGCAAGCCCGAGAGCTTCGTCAAGCGCCGCATGGGCGTGGCGCTGGTGCACGCGGCCGACACCGACACGGCGCGCAAGCTCGCCAAGGAAGCCGCCTCGCGCGTGAAGCCGCGCACGGCCTGAGCGACCGAACCCTCCGGGTGAACCCGCGAGCCGGGCCCCGGTAGCCAGTTTTCGCAAGCGACCCCGCAGCGGTGCGGGCATGGTGCGGGTCTTGTCGCCAGGACGCCGGTCGGGTGCGGGTGCATGCGGATACCGCGCATGTGCCCCGCCCTCCACACTGAGCGCTCCGTTCGATTCACCGGAGACACCATGCTGCATCCCCAGGCGCGCGCCTTGCTGGATTTCATCGAAGCGCGCGGCATTCCGCCGACCCACACCCTGTCGCCCGCCGATGCGCGGGCCTTTTATCGCGAGCGCCGCACGGCCACGCAGCCGCTGCCGGCGGAGGTTGCCGAAGTGCGCGACCTCGCCGCCGACGGGCCGCACGGCACCATTCCGGTGCGGCTGTACAAGCCACTCGGCGCAGATGCAGACGCGGGTCCGCTGCCCGTGCTCGTGTACTACCACGGCGGCGGCTGGGTCATCGGCGACCTCGACACGCACGACGTGCTGTGCCGTGAGCTGGCCAACGGCGCGGGCTGCGCGGTGGTCGCGGTCGACTACCGCATGGGCCCGGAGCACCGCTTTCCCAGCGCCGTGGACGACGTGCTCGCCGCCACGCGCTGGGTGCGCCGCGAAGCCGCTGCGCTGGGGCTCGATGCGAGCCGCCTCGCGGTGGGCGGCGACAGTGCAGGCGGCAACCTCGCGGCCGTGGCGTCGATCGCGGCGCGCGATGCGGGCGACCTGCCGATCGTGTTCCAACTGCTCATCTACCCGGCCACCGACATGCGCCGCGGCCATCCGTCGCACCAGGCGAACGGGCAGGGCTACCTGCTCACGCGCGACACGATGAGCTACTTCCACGACCACTACATCACCGACGTGGCGCACGACCTCGACTGGCGCGCTTCGCCGCTGCTGCACACCGACCTGGCGGGCCTGCCGCCCGCGCTCGTGCTCACGGCTGGCTACGACCCGCTGCGCGACGAAGGCGCGGCGTATGCCGAGGCGCTCACGGCCGCCGGCAACCGCGCGAACTACGTGTGCTTCGAGCGCCAGATCCATGGCTTCATCACCATGGGCAAGGTGCTCGACGAGGCCCACACGGCGGTCGCGTTGTGCGCCGCTGAACTGCGCCGCGCGTTCGCGTCGGCCTAGGGAAAGTCCCCGCGCAAATGGATGCCGCGCTCAGGGCCCTCGCCGCTACGATCCAGCGAACACGACGCCACCCCCCGGTCGGACGTCGTCGACCGATGCAGGAGACAGACACCATGCAGCGAACCAGGACGTCGACGCCTTCGGGCGGCGATGCACGGCAGGGCGAACGCCTCATGTGGCTCACGCCGCAGCGCGTCTTCTACGCCGGCCTGCTCGGCGCTGCGGCCGAGCGCGCGATGGGCGGGCACGGCGTGTACGTGTCGCCCGCCGGTGCGCCGCCCAACCGCATCCGCATCGGCGGTGGTGCCTGGCAGAGCGGCGAGTTCATCGTGGTGCCGCCGCACGTGCCGCACCAGGTCGAGAGCGCGTGTCCGCTGATCTTCAACCTGCTGATCGAATCGGAGTCGGTCGATCCCGCGCGCATGCCGGCCTTCCTGCAGCACTGCGGCCCGGTCGATGCGCCGGCCTTCGTGCAGCGCATGCGCGAGGCCCATGCCCATCTGCTGGCCGCCTCGGCGCGCGGCATCGACTTCGACGGTTTCGATTTCGACGCGCTGTTCTTCGACGGCCCGCTCGCGCCTCGCCCGCTCGACGCGCGCATCCGCAAGGTGGTCGACATGCTCGTGGCCGACCCGGCCGCGCCCGCCTCGGCGGAAGACTGCGCGGCCTCGGTGCACCTGTCGTTTTCGCGCTTCCTGCATCTGTTCAAGCAGGAGACCGGCATGCCCTTTCGCGGCTTCCGCGCCTGGAAGCGCGCGCGCAGCCTGCTGCGCTACGTGCACCAGAGCGGCACGCTCACCGACATCGCGCTGGACACCGGCTACCCCGACTCCACGCATTTCAGCCATTCGATCCGCCAGGTCTACGGGCTCAAGCCCAGCGACATCGTGGCGGGCTCGCGCCGCCTCGCGCTGCACGACGCGGCCGGCGGGTTCCGGCAGTAACGGCGCGCGGGACGGCAACGCATGCAGATCCTCCAACTCTTGCTGTCGGGCATCGCACAAGGCTGCATCTACGGCCTCATCGCGCTCGGCTTCGTGCTGATCTACAAGGCCACCGAAACGGTGAGCTTCGCGCAGGGCGACCTGATGATGCTCGGCGCGTTCGGCGCCTTCGCGGGCATGTCGCTGTTCGGCATGCCGTTCTGGCTCGCGGCGCTGCTGGCCGTGGTGGCCATGGCGGCCTTCGGCGTGCTGCTCGAACTGGTGGTGATCCGCCCGATCCTCGGGCAGCCGCAGTTCTCCATCGTGATGCTGACCATCGGCATCGCGTATGTGGCGCGCGGCCTCATCACCATGGTGCCGGGCATCGGCACCGACACCCACACGCTGGCCGTGCCCTACAAGGACCAGATCTGGAAGCTCGGCGAGCTGGTGGTGAACCTCGAGCAGCTCGTGATCATCATTGCCACCGCGATCCTGTGCGGGCTGCTGTTCGCGATGTTTCGCTACAGCAAGCTGGGCATCGCGATGCAGGCCTCGTCGCAGAACCAGCTCGCGGCCTACTACATGGGCATTCCGGTGAAGCGGCTCAACGGGCTGGTGTGGGGGCTCGCCGCGGCCGTGGCGGCCATTGCCGGCCTGCTGCTCGCGCCCATCACCTTCGTGCACGCCAACATGGGCTTCATCGGGCTCAAGGCTTTTCCGGCGGCGGTGGTGGGCGGCTTCGGCAGCCTGCCGGGCGCGATCGTCGGCGGGCTGGTGATCGGCATCGTCGAGTCGTTCGCGGGTTTCTACCTGCCCGACGGTTTCAAGGACACGGCGCCGTACATCGTGGTGCTGTTGATGCTCACGATCAAGCCCAACGGTCTGTTCGGCGAAAAGCTGCGCAAGAAGGTCTGAACATCCCATGCGCTTCATCTTCAAAACCAGCTACGACCAGGACATCCGCCTTGCGCGGCACGGCGGCCATGTGCTCTGGTACAGCCTGCTCGTGGCCTTCCTGCTCGTCGCGCCGTGGGTCATCGACGAGTACTGGCTCGCGCAGCTGACCTTCGTGCTCATCTACGGCATCGTCGGCCTGGGGTTGATGCTGCTGGCGGGCTTCACGGGGCAGTTCTCCATCGGGCATGCGGCGTTTCTCGGAACGGGCGCGTACACGCAGGGCGTGCTGACCAACATGGGCGTGCCGTTCCCGCTTGCGCTGCTTGCGTCGGCCGCGCTGTCGGCGGCGGTGGGCGTGGTGGTGGCATTGCCGGCGCTGCGCGTGAAGGGCATCTACCTGGGCATCGCGACGCTGTCGTTCGGCTTCATCGTCGAGGAAGTGTTCGCGCGCTGGGAAAGCGTGACGGGCGGCAATGCGGGCCTGCACGTGAAGGCGCCGCAGCTCTTCGGCTGGTCGCTGGGCTCGGGCGAAGGCTTCTACTTTCTGTGCCTGGTGGTCGCGGTGATCTCCACGCTGGGCATCCTGAACCTGCTGCGTTCGCCGACCGGGCGCGCCTTCGTGGCGATCCGCGATTCGGAGATTTCGGCGCAGAGCATGGGCATCCACCTGGCGCGCTACAAGACGATGTCGTTCGCGATCTCGGCCGCGCTCGCGGGGCTCGGCGGCGCGCTGTACGCGCACAAGCTGAGCTTCATCTCGCCGGACCAGTTCAACATCCTGCAGTCGATCGACCTGCTGCTGATGGTGGTGATCGGCGGGCTGGGCTCGGTGCACGGCGCATTCCTCGGCGCGATCTTCCTCATCGCGATGCCGCAGTTGATCTCGATGGGCAAGGATTGGCTGCCGGCGGTCGTCGGCCAGGCACCCGGCCTGCAGGGGCTGGTGTATGGCCTGGTGCTGATCGCCTTCGTGCTGTTCGAGCCGCTCGGCCTTTATGGGCGTTGGCTCAAGATCCGCACCTGGCTGCAGCTCTTCCCGTTCTACCGCAAGGGTTTGTTCAAGCGGCAGAAGTCGTTCACCAAATCGGACCGACTGAGATGAGCAACGACATTCTTCTGTCGGCCAAGGACCTGAGCGTGCGCTTCGGCGGCGTGCTCGCGGTCAACAAGGTGAGCTTCGACGTGCGGCGCGGCGAGGTGTTCACGCTCATCGGCCCGAACGGCGCCGGCAAGACGACGGTGTTCAACCTCATCAGCCGCATCTACACGCCGACCACCGGCGAGATCACCTGGCATGGCGAGGCGGGTGGGCCGATCGCGCTCACGCAGCAGGCACCGCACGCCATTGCTGCGCTGGGCATTGCGCGCACGTTCCAGAACATCGAGCTGTTCGAGCATGCGACCGTGCTGCACAACCTGCTGATCGGGCGCCACACGCACCGGCAGACGGGCTTCTGGAGCGAAGTGTTCTTCACGCCGGCCACGCGCCGCGCCGAGATCGCGGCGCGCGAGAAGGCGGAGCAGGTGATCGACCTGCTCGACCTGCAGCACTACCGCGACTCGATGGTGGCGGGGTTGCCCTATGGCGTGCGCAAGGTGGTGGAGCTGGCGCGCGCGCTGTGCACCGAGCCCAAGCTGCTGCTGCTCGACGAGCCTTCTTCGGGGCTCAATGTCGAAGAGACGGCGGACATGGCCTTCTGGATTCAGGACATCCAGCATGAGCTGGGTGTGTCGGTGCTGATGGTCGAGCACGACATGTCGCTCGTTTCCAAGGTGTCGGATCGCGTGTTGGCGATGAACCAGGGGGAGGTGCTGGCTACGGGGTCTCCTCGGGAGGTGCAGGCTGATTCGCGTGTCATCGAGGCCTATCTTGGGACTGTGGATGACGTGAGCAGCCTTCGGAGGGTTGTGGCATGAGCGCTTTGTTCGCTACCCCTTTGGAGGCGCCCGGTGCGCGGCACGGCGCGGTCGCCCCCACTGTGCCGGCCGCTTCGCGGCTCCCCTGCGGTGCTCGCGTTTCGCGGGGTCTCGCAGAACTCGCTTCGCTCAAACAGCTGCGAGCCCTGATCCGCGAAACGCTGTGCGCCTCGGCGGCACAGAGGGGGCGCCCACGCCGCACCGCACACCGGGCTTCGTGGTGGCGTGATGGCTCTGCATGTTCCGCCTTGAATCAGGGAGCAGCGGCATGAGCGACGTCGTGCTTCAACTGCTCAACGTGGAAAGCGCCTACGGCCCGATCAAGGCCATCCGCGGCGTGAGCCTGAAGGTGCGCAAGGGCGAGATTGCGACGGTGCTGGGCTCCAACGGCGCGGGCAAGACGACGATCCTCAAGACCATCTCCGGGATCATCGATCCGCGCAAGGGCAGCATCGAGTTCCAAGGCCACGACATCACGGCGAAAGACCCGGCCTTCATCGTGCAGCAGGGGCTGAGCCACGTGCCCGAAGGGCGCGAGGTGTTCCCGCTGCTCTCGGTGAAGGACAACCTGCTGATGGGCGCCTACACGCGCAAGGACCGCGATGGCGTGGCGCGGGACATCGAGACGGTCTTCACCTACTTCCCGATCCTGCGTGAGCGTGCCACGCAGGACGCCGGCCTGCTCTCGGGCGGGCAGCAGCAGATGCTGGCCATCTCGCGCGCCATCATGGCGGCGCCGCACCTCATCCTGCTCGATGAACCCAGCCTCGGCCTGAGCCCCAAGCTCACGAAGGAAATCTTCGAGATCGTGGTGCGCATCAACCGCGAGCGCGGCACCACCATCCTGCTGGTGGAGCAGAACGCCAACATGGCGCTCAACGCGGCCGATCACGGCTATGTGCTGGAGAACGGACGCATCGTGATGGAAGACTCGTGCGAACGCCTGCGCGAGAAGGACGACATCAAGGAGTTCTACCTCGGTGTCAAGGACGACGGCGTGCGCGGCGAGCGGCGCTGGAAAAAGAAGAAGACCTGGAGGTAGCCGTCGCCATGCAAGGACTCTGGGATCTTCGAACCATCGAACCCGGCCACGACATCCTCGTGCCCGGCGACACGCTCTCGGCCATGTTCTGGAACGCCGTGCGCCAGCGCGGCGACAACATCTGGATGCGGCAGAAGGAGCTGGGCATCTGGCGCGCCTGGAGCTGGCGCCAGACCGCCGAGGCCGTGCGCGAGATCGCGGCCGGCCTGCAGGCCATCGGCTTCACGCGCGGCGAGTGCGCGTCCATTCTTTCGAACACCGTCATCGAGTGGGTGCTGGCCGACCTGGCCGTGCTGAGCTGCGGTGGTGTCTCCAACGGCATCTACCCGACCGACGCCGCCTCGCAAGTCGAGTACCTGTGCGAAGACTCGCGCACCACCGTGCTCTTCGTGGAAGACGACGAGCAGCTCGACAAGGCGCTCGAGGTGCGCACCCGCCTGCCCGGCCTGCGCCGCGTGGTCGTGTTCGACATGGAAGGCCTGCGCGAGCTCGACGACCCGGCGGTGATGAGTTTGGATGCGCTGCGCGCCCTCGGCCGCACGCACCTGGCGGGCGACCCGCAGGCAGTGGAGCGCAGCGTGGCCGCCTGCCGGCCCGAAGACCTGGCCATCCTGGTCTATACCTCGGGCACCACCGGCAAGCCCAAGGGCGCCATGCACAGCCACGCGGGGCTGGTGTACACCGCGCGCGGCTACAACACGCTCATCGCACAGGACGAGAAAGACGAGCGCATGTGCTTCCTGCCGCTGTGCCACATCGCCGAGCGCATGGGCGGCGAGTACTTCGCGATGTACACCGGCTCGATCCTCAACTTCGTCGAGAACCCCGAGACGGTGCCCGAGAACGTGCGCGAGATCGCGCCGACGGTGTTCACGGGCGTGCCGCGCGTGTGGGAGAAGTTTTATTCGGGCGTGATGATCGCGCTGAAAGAGGCCAGCCCGCTGCAGCAGGCGGCCTACAAGTGGAGCATCGGCGTGGGCGAAACCATCGCCAACAAGGTGCTCGCGGGCCAAGAGATCGGCACGGGGCTGCGCCTCAAGTTCCGGCTGGCGCGGCTGCTGGCGCTGGACAACGCGCGCAAGCTCATCGGCATTCACCGCGCGCGCTTTCTCGTGACCGGCGCGGCGCCCATTTCACCCGAGCTGGTCAAGTGGTACCTCGCGCTGGGCGTGCCCATGCTCGAGGTGTGGGGCATGACGGAGTCGTGCGGCGCTTCCACCGCCGTGCCCGTCACCCGCATCAAGCCCGGCTCCATCGGCCCGGCCACCGGCTACAACGAGGTGCGCATCGATCCGGCCACCAGCGAGATCCTGGTGCGCGGCCCCAACGTCTTCATGGGCTATTTGAATCTGCCGGAGAAGACCGCCGAAACCATCGACGCCGACGGCTGGCTGCACACGGGCGACGTGGGCGTGATGGACGAGGACGGGTATTTCCGTATCACCGACCGGATGAAAGACATCATCATCACGGCAGGCGGCAAGAACGTGACCCCGAGCGAGCTGGAGAACGAACTCAAGTTCAGCCTCTACATCACCGATGCCGTGGTGATCGGCGACAAGAGACCCTACCTCACGGTGATCGTCATGATCGACCAGGAGAACGTCGAAAAGTTTGCGCAGGACCACGACGTGCCGTTCAGCAACTACGAGAGCCTGACGCGCACGCAGGAAGTGCAGGACCTGATCCAGGGCGAGATCGATCGCGTCAACGCCAAGTTCGCGCGCGTCGAGCAGATCAAGAAGTTCTTCCTGCTCGAGACGCAACTGAGCGCCGAGGACGAGGAGCTCACGCCGACGATGAAGCTCAAGCGCAAGCTGGTGCAGACCAAGTACGCGCAGCGCATCGACGCCATGTACCGCTGACCTCTTTTTTGCCAACCCGAGGAGACAACGCTATGACGAAGCTCAAGACATTGACGACGCTGGCTGTGCTGGGCCTGATCGCGACGCTCGCGTCGGCGCAGCAGGGCGTGACGAAGGACGAGATCCGCATCGGCACCATCCAGGACCTGTCGGGTCCGCTGGCGGGTTTCGGCAAGCAGGCGCGCAACGGCATGCAGCTGCGCGTGGACGAGCTCAACGAGCAGGGCACGCTGAACGGCCGCAAGCTCAAGCTCTTCGTCGAAGACTCGGGCTACGACCCGAAGAAGGCCGTGCTGGCAGCGCAGAAGCTGGTCAACCAGGAAAAGATCTTCATCATGGCCGGCCACATCGGCACGGCGCAGAACATGGCGGCGATGCCGGTGCAGTTCGACAAGAACGTCGTCAACTACATGCCCATCACGGCGGCGCGCGAGATGTACGAGCCGCTGAACCGGCTGAAGTACTCGTTCGCGGCCACCTACTACGACCAGATCCGCCTGGCGCTGCCCAAGATGATCAAGGACAAGGGCGCCAAGAAGGTCTGCACGATCTACCAGGACGACGAGTTCGGCCTCGAGGTGCAGCGCGGCGCCGAGGCCGGCCTGAAGGCCTCGGGCATGGAGCTGGCCGAGAAGACCTCGTTCAAGCGCGGCGCCACCGACTTCAGCTCGCAGGTCGCGAAGATGAAGGCCGCCAACTGCGACCTCGTGGTGCTCGGCACCATCATCCGCGAGACCATCGGCACCGTGGGCGAGTCCCGCAAGACCGGCTTCAACCCGACCTTCCTGGGTTCGAGCGCGGCCTACACCGACCTGATCCACAAGCTCGGCGGCAAGGCCATGGACGGCGTGTACGCCACCATGACGGTGCAGAACCCCTACACCGACGAGCAGTCGCAGCCGCTGCGCTTCTGGGCCAACAAGTACAAGACCAAGTTCAACGAAGACCCGACCGTGTTCTCGGTGTACGGCTACGTGATCATCGATTCGTTCATCAAGGCCGCGACCAAGGCCGGCCCGAACCTGACGACCGACAGCTTCATCAAGGCGATGGACGGCATCACCTTCGAGCCCGACATGTTCGGCAGCCCGAAGAGCACCTACACCGCCACCAAGCGCCTGGGCAATGACCAGTCGCGGCTGTCGCAGATCAAGGACGGCAAGTGGGTGGTGGTATCTGACTACGTGACACCGTAAGCCAGCGCCGCTCCGGCACCGTGCCGGGGCGAGCGGCTATATTCCGCGAAATCCCCTTCGCGAGACTGCCGCCATGCCCCAGTACTGGTTGATGAAATCCGAGCCCGACGAGGTCTCGATCGACGATGCCCTCGCCGCGCCCGGTGCCACCGTGGCGTGGACCGGCGTGCGCAACTACCAGGCACGCAACTTCATGCGCGACGCCATGTTGGTCGGTGATGGCGTGCTGTTCTATCACTCGAGCTGCCCCGAGCCCGGCATTGCCGGCATCGCGCGCGTGGCCTCGGGCATCCAACCCGATCCGACGCAGTTCGACCCCACGTCGCCGTACTACGACGCCGGTGCGAAGCCGGAAGATCCGCGCTGGCTGCTGGTCGACGTGCAGGCGCTGCGCAAGACGCGGCTGCTGTCGCTGCCCGAGCTGCGCGCCAAGCCCGAGCTGGCCGACCTGGTCGTGCTGCGCAAGGGCAACCGGCTGTCGATCACGCCGGTGGAGCCGGCGCACTGGAAGGTCATCGAAAAGATGCTGGCCTGAACCTGCTCAGGCGACTTTCGACAGGATCGGGAACAGCTTGCCGAGCCCGTCGGCCATCACCTCGACCGCGAGCGCCGCGAGGATCAGGCCCATCAGCCGCGTCATGATGTTGATGCCGGTCTTGCCGAGCACCCGCGCGATCGGCTGCGCGAGCGAAAACGCCAGCGCGGTCGCCAGCGCCACCACCACGCCGTAGCCGACCAGCAGCCCCAGCTCCCACAGGTGCTGCGTCTTGTCGGCGTAGATCACCACGGTGGAAATCGCGGCCGGGCCGGTGAGCAGCGGGATGGTGAGCGGCACCACCGCGATGGAAGCGCCCATCGACGCCTTCACTTCGGTGGCGCGCAACTCATCGACGTTGGTCTTGCTCTCGGCCGGTTGCGCGTTGAGCATCGAGATCGAGCTCATGAGCAGCAGCAGCCCGCCGCCGACCTGGAAGCTCGCAATCGAGATGCCGAAGAAGGACAGCAGCTGCAGCCCGATGAGCGCGCTGACGGCAATGACTACGAAGGCACTGAAGGCCGACATGCGCACCGTGCGCTTGCGCTGGGCGTCGGAGTAGTCCTGCGTGTAGTGGATGAAGAAGGGCACGATGGCCAGCGGGTTGACGATGGCCACCAGCGTGACCAGCGGCTTGATGAGGTCCATGGAAGTGCTCATGGCTCAGCGTCCCCCGGTCACGTCGAGCAGGGCCATGGTGGTGTAGCTGGCCTCGGGCGAGAGCAGCCACAGGACGGCACCGGCAATTTCTTCGGCGGTGCCGCTGCGCTTCATCGGCACGCCGGGGCCCATCTCGGCGGCGCGGCCAGGCTGGCCTCCGGAGGCGTGGATCTCGGTGTCGATCACGCCGGGGCGCACCGCGTTCACGCGGATGCCTTCGTCGGCCACTTCCTTGGCCAGGCCGATGGTGAAGGTGTCGATCGCGGCCTTGCTGGCCGCGTAGTCGACGTACTGGCCGGGCGAGCCGATGCGCGCGGCGCCGCTGGAGATGTTGACGATGGCGCCGCCCGCGCCGCCGTACTTGGTGCTCATGCGCTTCACGGCTTCGCGCGCGCAGACGAAACTGCCGATCACGTTGACGCGGAACATGCGCTCCAGCCGCGCCACGCTCATCTCGTCGACGCGCGCCTGCACGTCGACCACGCCGGCGTTGTTCACGAGCGCGGTGAGGCGGCCGAGCTTGGCGTCGATCTTCGCGAACATCGCGAGCACCTGGGCCTCGTCGCCCACGTCGGCCTGCACCGCCATGGCGGTGCCGCCGCCCGCGCGGATGGTGCGCACCACCTCGTCGGCGGCCAGCGAGTTGCTGGCGTAGTTCACGGCCACGGCGTAGCCGCGCTTCGCGGCGAGCAAGGCCGTGGCGGCGCCAATGCCGCGCCCACCGCCGGTGATCAAGAGCACCTGGTCCAAATCCCACCTCCTGCAGAGAAACTGTGTGTCAGTTAAAACCGTTCGCTTGGATTACATCATCGAGGGCCAGCGCATGAGCGTGAGCGCCGCGCCGCCCCAAGCCAGCTCGCACCGCGGTGCGAAGCACGGAGGTTATTGAATGCACAAGACGATCGACTATTACTTTGCGCCACAGAGCCCGTGGACCTATCTGGGGCATACCCGCTTTGCCGCCATCGCAGCGGCCGCCGGCGCCACGGTGCGCGTGCGACCCATCGACATGGGCAGCGTGTTCCCCGTGTCGGGCGGGCTGCCGCTGGGCAAGCGCGCGCCGCAGCGCCAGGCCTACCGGCTGCTCGAGCTGGCGCGCTTCTCCCAGCACCTGGGCCTGCCGCTGAACCCGAAGCCGAAGTTCTTCCCGGTGGCCGGCGACGACGCGGCGCGGCTGATCATCGCGGTCGACATGCACGATGGCACCGAGGCCGCGATGCGCATCAGCGCGGCGGTGTTCGCGGCCGTGTGGGTGCAGGAGCGAAACATCGGCGACCCGAACCTGCTCGAAGCCCTGGTCGCGGAGTGCGGCCTGCCGGCCAAGCGCGCCGAGCAATCGCAGAGCCAGGCGGTGCAGGAGCGTTACGAGGCTTACACGCAGGAAGCGATCGACATCCAGGTGTTCGGTGCGCCGAGCTACGTGATCGACGGCGAGATCTTCTGGGGCCAGGACCGCCTCGATTTCGTCGAGCGGGCGTTGCGCGCGTAACAACGCGCGCAAGCCCACCCGTTTTTTCATTCCATCGTTTTCAGGAGGACCCCATGGGCCAATTCATCGATCTCACCGCCAAGGATGGCTTCACTTTTCCCGCCTACGTGGCCGAGCCCGCGGGCACGCCGCGCGGTGCCGTGGTGGTGGTGCCGGAAATCTTCGGCGTGAACTCGCACATCCGCTCGGTGGCCGACGGTTATGCGGCCGACGGCTACCTGGCCGTGGCGCCGTCGACCTTCCACCGCGTCAAGCCCGGCGTTGAGCTGGGCTACAGCGACGACGACATGAAGACCGGTTTCGGCTACAAGACGGCGGTCGAGGCGCTGCCCGCGCCCGGCGTGCTGCAGGACCTCGAAGCCGCAATTGCCTACGCCTCGAAGGCGGGCAAGGTCGGCATCGTCGGCTACTGCTGGGGCGGCCTGCTGGTCTGGCGCGCAGCGGCCCTGCTGCCGGGCCTGGCCGCTGCCGCGCCGTACTACGGCGGTGGCATGACGACGCCCGAAGAAAGCGCGCGCCAGCCGAAGGTGCCGGTGCTCGCGCAATTCGGCAACCGCGACCACTGGATTCCGCTGGACACCATCGAGGCCTTCAAGAAGGCGCACCCCGAGGTGGAAGTGCATGTCTACGAAGCCGACCACGGTTTCAACTGCGACCAGCGCGGCTCGTACAACGCCGAAGCGGCAAAGCCGGCGCGTGAACGCGTGCTGGCGTTCTTTGCCAAGCACGTCGGCTGATCCGACCGCCACGCTCCAAGAAAAAGCCCGGCAGTGCCGGGCTTTTTCATTGCTTCTGACCCGTCCTGATCTGGGTTGACACCTTTTCCCTCAAGAAAAGGCAAGTCAATGGAATTAGGCATCAAACGCACGCAGCGGGACTACACGCTGGCTTTTAAGCTGTCGGTGGTCGATCAGGTAGAAAAAGGCGAGCTCACGTACAAGCAGGCTCAGGCGCGCTACGGCATCCAGGGCCGCTCGACGGTGCTGGTGTGGCTGCGCAAGCATGGCCGCCAGAGCTGGGGTTGGGCATCATCTGGGCTGCCCATGCCAGTACCGACCAAGAAACCCTCCCTTGCACCCGCACCGCTGACTCCCGAGCAGAAGATCAAGGCCCTCGAAGTCCAGCTTCGCGATGCCAACGAGAAGGCTCAGCTGTTCGAAGCGGTGATCAACGTCCTGAAGAAGGACTATGGGGTGCGCATCGTAAAAAAGCCTTCGGGCAAGTCCTCTCGCAAAAGCTCCTCCCAGGGCTGAGCGTGGCGAGGGCTTGCCGCCATTGGGGCGTCAGCCGCCAGGCCTACTACCAGCAGTTGCAGCATCAGCAGCAGCGCTGTGCACGCGCTGACACCGTGATCGAGCTCGTTCGAGAGGTGCGCCTGCGCCAGCCCCGGTTGGGCGCGCGTAAGTTGCACCATCTGCTCAAGCAGCCGCTGCAGCAGGCCGGCGCGGGTCTGGGGCGCGATGCGCTGCTGGACGTGCTGCGCCAGGCTCGCCTGCTGGTGGTACCCAGGCGGGCGTACCACAAGACCACCGACAGCCATCACCGCTTCCGACGCCATCCCAACCTGCTCAAAGAGGGGCCGCATCAGGTGCGAGCGACTGCCTGCGAGCAGGTGTGGGTGGCCGACATCACCTACTTGCCGACCGACCAAGGGTTCGTCTATCTCAGCCTGGTGACTGACGCGTGGTCGCGCAAGATCGTGGGCCATCACGTGCACGACAGCTTGCACACCCAACAAGTCAGCCAGGCACTGAAGCAGGCGCTCAAGGGACGCCAGACGCGGCAAATGCTGGTGCATCACTCGGACAGAGGCATCCAGTACTGCTCGAACGACTACCAGGAGATCCACCGGCGCCATGGCATCGCTTGCTCGATGACCGATGGCTACGACTGCTATCAGAACGCGCTGGCCGAGCGCATCAACGGAATCCTGAAGATAGAGTTCCTGCTGCATCGGCCCGCCGACCTGGCGCAGGCCGCCCGGATGGTTCGCCAGTCGGTGCAGATCTACAACCAGGAGAGACCGCACCTGTCCCTAGAATTGAAAACGCCCGATGAGGTTCATCGGGCGTCTATTGCCGGCTTCAGCACGCCGGCTATGTGTCCCTCGTAGGTGTCAACCTATCGCAGGACGGGTCATTCTATTTCTTGGCGCCGACCCGGGTCTGCAGGAAGTCGAGCAGCGCGCGCAGCGCCGCGCTGTTGTGGCGCCGTTGCAGGTAGGCGGCCGACAGCCACATGTCCTTGCGCGCATAGCCTTCGAGCACCGGCACCAGCTCGCCGCTGTCGATGTGCGACTGCACGAGCAGCGAGGGCAGGTAGATCACGCCGAAGCCGCGCATCGCGACGCGGATCAGCGGCGCGCCTTCGGTGCAGTCCATGCGGCTCTTGACCTGCACGTCCAGCGGCTGGCCGTTGTCATCGAAACGCCACACGGGCTGCGTGCCCAGCAGCGAATGGGTCAGCGCGTCGTGGTTGGCGAGGTCTTGGGGGTGCGCGGGCTTGCCGTGCTTCTTCCAGTAGACCGGCGAGGCGCAGACCACCATGGGGATGAGCCGCAGCTTGCGCACGATGAGGTTGGCGTCTTCCACCGGGCCGCTGCGGATGTCGACGTCGATGCCTTCTTCGGCGAGGTCGACGGTGCGGTTGGTCAGCTGCAGGCTGATGCTCACGTCGGGGTAGTGGCGCATGAAGTCGGCCAGCAGGTCGGGAAACTCGCCGTTGCCCATGCCGTGCGGGGCCGAGATGCGCAGCCGGCCGCCCGGCTGGCTGGCGCGCTCCTGCAGTTCGGCCTGGGTGAGCTCGATCATTTCGAGCATCGGCGTGCTGCGTTCGAGCAGCAGCTGGCCGGCGTCGGTGAGGCTCACGGAACGCGTGGAGCGGTTGAGCAGGCGCACGCCGAAACGGGTTTCGAGTTCGGCGACGTATTTGCTGACCGTGGCCTTCGACATGTCGAGCCGCTTGGCGGCCTGGGAGAAGCTGCCGTGCGAGGCAACTTCCCGGAAGGTTTTGATCAGATCGAGACTGTCCATGTCAGTGAAACCCGTTGTTTTTCGCGAGGGAGCGCGGTGCGCCGATTTTCAGGGGGTTTTGCCGAGCAGGTCCGGCGCGCGCTCTTGGTGTACGCCGGAAGCAGTCAAGCGGTGAATACCCGGCTTTTTGCGTGCACAACTTTGTTGACTGATTGTTTCGCTACAGGAAACACCGTGTCTCTGAACCGAGTGTTTTCCCGAAGGAATTCCGGCTGACACTCGCCGCACAGGCGAGCCAACGTGCAAGCCTGGTGGACATCCCATCTAGCCGAACACAAGGAACAGACATGAAGACCTCGCACATTTTCGCAGCCGCCGCCCTGACCCTCCTGGCCGCCACCGGCGTCCAAGCCGAGACGTACCAAGGCGTGACCCAAGTGATCTCGTCCAAGAGCCGCGACGAAGTCAACGCCGAAGCCCAGCGCACCGCCGCAGCCCCGAACCAGAACGTCGTGCGCGGTTCGCGCGGCGCGGAAACCGTGGCCGTGTCGAAGGACCGTTCGATCGTCGAAGCCGAAGCCATCCGCACCGCGTACGCTCCGGACCAGAACGTGACCTCGGGCTCGCGCGTCAACAGCAAGGTCGTCTCGACCATGGTGAACCCGATGGACGCACGCGTTCAAGCCCAGCAAGGTTCGGGCGCCGTCGCCAAGTAATTGGCCATGAAGCCAGCCGCCTTCCGGGGCGGCCCGTGCTGACACAAGAAAGCCACGCAATCGCGTGGCTTTTTTCATGGGCGCCCGGAAGCGGGGAGGGCGCTCAGCGCGTGCGCGCGAGGTAGCGCTTGCGCCAGAAGACCACGACCAGAACCACCGCGATGACCAGCATGGCCGACATCGCGATCCAGAAGCCGTCGGCCTTGTGCACGAGCGGAATGAACTCGAAGTTCATGCCGAAGATGCCCGCGATCAGGTTCAGCGGCAGGAAGATGGCGGTGAGCGCGGTCAGCACCCGCATGATGTCGTTGGCCCGGTGGCCCTGGACGCTGAAGTGCATCTGCACGGCGGTCTCGGCGTTCTGCTCGAGCCGGTGCACGTGGTGCACCACGCGCTGGATGTGTTCCAGCACGTCGCGGCTGCGCACCATGATCAGTTCGCGCTCGCGCTGCGCCACCTCACCTTGCGGCGTGGGCAGGGTTTCGAGCGAGTCGATCCAGTCCTGCATGGCGGCGCGCTGGTCTTCGCAGATCTCGTCCAGGCGGTGCAGCGACTGGCGCGCCTCCATCAGGGCACTCCAGTTGGTGAAGCGGCTGCGCGGGTCGATGAGCTCGGTCTGCCAGTGGTCGAGCTGCTTCGTGAGCTCGCGCCGCATGTCGAGGTAGCCGTCGACGATCAGGTTGACGATGCGCAGCATCAGGTCGGCCGGGCTGGTCGGCAGGCGTGCCGAGGTGGCGCGCACGTCGAGCGCGGGCGTGCCGCGGTCGTCGGACGAGGCCGCCGCCAGCAGCCGGGCGGCGAAGGCGTCGCGCACGGTGCCGTCTTCGGGGTGGACCGAGAGCAGCACGCGGTCGAACACCGCGAAGCCGACCGGGCGGGTGTCGATGCGGCGCAGCACCGGCGGGCCGCCGCGCGACGGGCGTTGCGGCACCGACGGCTCGCTGGTGTTTTTGGTTTCAGCGCCGTTGCCCGTGGCCAGGCGGCGGAACACCAGCACGTCGTACTTCGAGGTGTAGTCGTAGTGCGAGGGCAGCTGGTCATTGAGCAGGTCGGCCACGTGCAGGTCGACCAGCTGGGTCTGGCACAGCGTCTGCAGGATCTGCTGCACCTCGGGCTGCGCGGCACGGAATTCGTCGCGCGTCAGCGAAATCCAGAGGTAGCTGGCGGCGCTGCAGGCGCCCGGCACGGCCAGTGGCGCCAGCGAGGCGTGCTCGCTGACCTGCGAGCGGCTGATTTCGAAGATGCGCATGGACACTCGCCCCTGGTGATGCTTCTTCCACGTCGGAAGTGCCGTGGAGGTGCGGCAGGCTTGCCGCAGTAGCTATTGTTTTTGTAGCAACCGGGCGGCGTCAAGCGCGAAGTACGTCAGCACGCCATCGGCCCCCGCGCGCTTGAAGGCCAGCAGGCTTTCGAGCACCACGGCGTCGTGGTCGAGCCAGCCGTTCTGGGCGGCGGCCTTCAGCATGGCGTACTCGCCGCTCACCTGGTAGGCGAAGGTCGGCACGTGGAACTCGTCCTTCACGCGGCGCACGATGTCCAGATAGGGCATGCCGGGCTTCACCATGACCATGTCGGCGCCTTCGGCGATGTCGATGGCGACCTCGCGCAGGGCCTCGTCGCTGTTGCCGGGGTCCATCTGGTAGACCTTCTTGTTGCTCTTGCCGAGCGTGGCGGACGAGCCGACGGCGTCGCGGAAGGGGCCGTAGAAGGCGCTGGCGTACTTGGCGCTGTAGGCCATGATGCGCGTGTGCACGTCGCCGCGGGCTTCGAGCGCGGTGCGGATCGCGCCGATGCGGCCGTCCATCATGTCGCTCGGGGCCACAATATCGACGCCGGCTTGCGATTGTGTGAGTGCCTGCTTCACCAATACTTCAACGGTGGCATCGTTGAGGATGTAGCCGGTGTCGTCGAGCAGGCCGTCCTGGCCGTGGCTGGTGTAGGGGTCGAGCGCCACGTCGGTCATGATGCCCAGCTCGGGGAAGCGCGCCTTCAGTGCAGCCACCACGCGGGGAATCAGCCCGTCGGGGTTGAAGGCCTCGTCGCCCGCGGGCGTCTTGAGGCTGGCGTCGATCACCGGGAACAGCGCCATCACCGGGATGCCGGCCTTCACGCACTGCTCGGCCACGGGCAGCAGAAGATCGAGGCTCAGGCGCTCCACGCCGGGCATCGAGGCCACGGCGTCGCGGCGCTTCTCGCCTTCCTGAACGAACACCGGGTAGATCAGGTCGTTCGTCGTCAGCGCATGCTCGCGCACCAGGTTGCGGGTGAAGGCGTCGCGGCGCAGTCGGCGCGGGCGGCTGGCGGGGAACATGGCGAGCGGGGAAAATGATGACGTCATATATCTAAAATTGTGCCTGAAGCCTCAGACGGCGCCTCAGGAGGGTGAGAAGCAAGTTGTCTGACAACTACGGAAATTAATAGAACTTAAGTTCTAGATTTTTGTTGTAAAAGTCAAAGAAACTGCCTCAATCGCTTGAAACCTTGTTTCGTCTTTGTTAAATTCTGAAGCGGGCGGCTTGCCGCTCCCCGCTTTTCCTCCCTGAGCGGGTGCCTTGATGTGTGACAGCAAAAGGGCTTCCCAGCCCGACGTGAAGACGTCGGGCTTTTTTTTTGCCCGAAACCTTGGCAAAGAGCCCCAAAAGGGGTCAGTGTGCAGCCACCACTAAACTGCCGCCATGCTCTGGGTCAAATCTCTTCACATTGTTTTCATTGCCAGCTGGTTTGCCGGACTGTTCTATCTGCCGCGGATCTTCGTCAACCTGGCGATGGTGCCGCCCGAGTCGGTCGCGGAGCGCGAACGCCTGCTGCTGATGGCGCGCAAGCTGCTGCGATTCACGACCTTCCTGGCGGTGCCGGCGCTGGTGTTCGGCGCCTGGCTCTGGCTGGGCTACGGCATCGGCCGCGGTCCGGGCAACGGCTGGATGCACGCCAAGCTGGCGTTGGTGCTGGTGGCCATCGGCTACCACCACGGCTGCGGCGTGCTGCTGCGCCGCTTCATGGCCGGCGGCAACCGCCGCAGCGACCGCTGGTACCGCTGGTTCAACGAGCTGCCCGTGCTGCTGCTGCTGGGCATCGTGATCCTGGTGGTGGTGAAACCTTTCTGATGCCGTGTCGACGGTAGACATGCCGCACAAGTCTGCCGCGCTCCCCCTGGCGCTGGCCTATGCGGCGCTGATCGTCTATGCCAGCCTGTACCCCTTCGCCGACTGGCGTGACCAGGGGATCGCGCCCTGGGCGTATCTCTCGGCGCCCTGGCCCAAGTACTGGACGGGCTTCGACTTCGGGGTGAACGTGGCGGGCTACGTGCCCTTCGGTTTTCTGTGTGCGCTGAGCGTGCTGCGCACGGGCAGCAGTCACAGTGTGTGGCGTGCGCTGCTGCGCGCCACGGTGGCGGGCGCGGCGATCGCCTTTGCCATGGAGACGCTGCAAAGCTACCTGCCGGCGCGCATTCCTTCCAACGTCGACCTGGGGCTGAACACCGCCGGGACGGTGCTCGGCGCCGTGCTGGCCGCGGCGCTGGAGCGGCTCGGTGCGGTCGCGCACTGGGGTCGCGCGCGCTCGCAGTGGTTCGTCGAAGACGCGCGCGGCGGGCTCGTGCTGCTGGCGCTATGGCCCTTTGCCCTGCTGTTCCCCGCGGCCGTCACCTTCGGCCTCGGGCAGGTGTTCGAGCGGCTGGAGACGACGATTTCCGAGTGGTTGCTCGACACGCCCTTCATCGACTGGCTGCCCGTGCGCCAGTTCGAGCTGGAGCCGCTGGTGCCGGCCGTGGAGCTGCTGTGCGTGATGCTCGGGGCGCTGGTGCCGTGCCTGCTGGGCTACCTGGTGGCGCGCAACGTGGTGCAGCGCGCGGTGCTGCTGCCGCTGATCCTGCTCGCAGGCGTCGCGGCTTCGGCCTTGTCGGCGGCCATGAGCTACGGCCCCGAGCACGCGTGGGCGTGGCTCGATCTGCCGGTGCAGGTCGGGCTGGCCGCGGCGGTGTTCGCGGGCGTGCTGCTGCTGTTCGCGCCGCGCCGCTTGTGCGGGGCGCTGCTGCTCATGGGGCTCGTGCTCCAGTTGAGCCTGCTGAACCAGGCGCCCGAGAGCGCCTACTTTGCGCAGACCCTCGCCACCTGGGAGCAGGGCCGCTTCATCCGTTTCCACGGCCTGGCCCAGTGGCTGGGCTGGGGCTGGCCCTTTGCGGTGCTGGTCTATGTGCTGGCCGCGCTCTCGCGGCGCCGCCGGCCAGCGTCGCCCTGAGCACGCTCATAAAATCGATCGATGCCCAGCACCACTCCCGCCGCACCGTCCGGCTACTACGGCCGCCACATCTTCTTCTGCCTGAACGAACGCAAGAACGGCGAAGACTCCTGCGCCCTGCACAACGCGCAGGAAGGCTTCGACCGCTGCAAGGCCAAGGTGAAGGAGCAGGGGCTCGCCGGGCCCGGCAAGGTGCGCGTCAACAAGGCCGGTTGCCTCGACCGCTGCGCGGGCGGGCCCGTCGCCGTGGTCTACCCGGAGGCCGTCTGGTACACCTTCGTGGACGCCGAGGACATCGATGAGATCGTCGAGTCGCATCTGAAGAACGGCCAGGTCGTCGAGCGGCTGGTGTTGCCACCCGACGTCGGCCGCTGAACTTTCCTGCGGACCCCGTGCTCGTACCGTGCACGTTGCCGGCATCGCCGGCCCAGCCAACCCCAGCGCCATGAACTCCCAGACCGAAAAAATCAGCCTCCAGGGCGCCGCGGGCGTGATCGAGGTGCAGCGCGACTTGCCTTCGGGCGAAGCGCGCGGCATCGCGGTGATCGCCCATCCGCACCCGCTGTTCGGCGGCACGATGGACAACAAGGTCGTCCAGACCCTGGCGCGTGCCTTTGTGTCCTGCGGATGGACGGCCGTGCGCTTCAACTTCCGCGGCGTCGGTGCCAGCGAAGGCGCTCACGATGAAGGGCGTGGCGAGCTCGAGGACATGCTGCATGTCGTCGGCCAGCTCGCACCCGAGGGCCAGCTGGCGATTGCCGGCTTTTCCTTCGGCGCCTTCGTGGCCAGCTGCGCGGCCGAGAAGCTCTGGGCCGCACGCGACGTGCGGCAACTGGTGCTGGTGGGCACGGCCGCCTCGCGCTTCTCGGTGGCCACGCTGCCGGCCGACGCGCACGAGCGCGCGCTGGTGGTCCATGGCGAAGCCGACGACACCGTGCCTCTCGCCGCCGTGATGGACTGGGCGCGCCCCCAGTCACTCCCTGTCACGGTAATTCCTGGGGGCGGCCATTTCTTTCACGGACAATTGCCGCTGCTCAAAAGCCTGGTCGCCCGCCATCTGCGCGCGGGCACCGAATGAAAGCCTTGCAGGCTTGTCCTCGTCTCTTCTTATCTTCCCCATGAATCGTTTTTTCACTGCGCTTCGCGCACTGGTGCTGACCGCTGCTGCCTCGGTTGGCGTGATCGCCGCCGCCCAGATGCCGGCCCCACCTGAAATCGCCGCGCGCAGCTACCTGCTGCTCGACGTGACCGCGAACCAGATCCTGGCGCAGAAGGACATCGACAGCCCCATCGAGCCGGCCTCGCTCACCAAGCTGATGACCGCGTACGTCGCGTTCGATGCGCTGCGCGCCAAGAAGATCACGCTGACCCAGACCCTGCCGGTGAGCCCGCGCGCCTGGAAGATGCCCGGCTCGCGCATGTTCATCGACCCCAAGATGCAGGTGCCGGTGGAAGACCTCATCAAGGGCGTGATCGTGCAGTCGGGCAACGACGCCACGGTGGCGCTGGCTGAAGGCGTGGGCGGCACGGTGGAGCATTTCGTCGAGATGATGAACGCCCAGGCCAAGGTGCTGGGCATGAAGAACACCACCTACAAGAACCCCGAAGGCCTCACGGCGCCCGGCCACACCACCACGGCGCGCGACCTGAGCATCCTGGCCACGCGCCTGGTGCGCGACTTCCCTGAAGAAGCCAAGTACTACGCGATCAAGAAGTACCGCTACCCGGGCACGCCGTCGACCAACGACACCAACCGCAACCTGCTGCTGTTCCGCGACCCGACCGTCGACGGCCTGAAGACTGGCCACACCGACGCCGCGGGCTACTGCATGATCGCCACCGCCAAGCGCGACTTTCCGAACCTGACCGGCGGCCGTCGCCTGCTGTCGATCGTGCTGGGCGCCAGCAGCGAGGCCGTGCGCGCCAACGAGTCGCAGAAGCTGCTGAACTGGGGCTACACGGCCTACGACGCCGTGCGCCTGTTCGAAGCCGGCCAGCCCGCCGCCACGCCCGCCGTCTGGAAGGGCAAGGCCAACGTGCTGAAGCTGGGTCGCCCCGAAGCCATCGTGGTCGCGGTACCGACCGGTTCCGCCAGCAAGATCAAGACGCAGGTGTCGCGCCCCGACCCGCTGGTCGCGCCGTTCACCAAGTACCAGGCCGTCGGCTCGCTCAAGGTCACGCTGGACGACCAGCCCCTGGCCGACGTGCCGCTGGTGGCCCTGGAACCGGTCGAGCAGGCCGGCGTCTTCGGCCGCGCCTGGGACGCTGTGCGTCTCTGGATCAAGTAAGAGGCGGGAAAAAGAGGCCTTGAAACGGGTGGTGGCGGGCGCTTCAGGCGCCTGACATTGCCATTTCAGACCTGCCTGCTATACTCGTGGGCTTTTCGGAATTTTCCGAAGGGTTTCACGTTTTCGTTATTCCCGGCTTCCCTGAGTCACGACCAGGGGCGGTTTTGCAACCAGGGCCGGGTTGTTTTGGGACTAATTCATTCATGCCAACCATCAATCAACTGGTGCGTCAGGGTCGAACGGTCGAAAAGATCAATTCGAAGAGCCCTGCCATGCAGAACTCGCCGCAACGTCGCGGTGTCTGCACCCGCGTCTACACCACGACGCCCAAGAAGCCCAACTCGGCGCTTCGTAAAGTTGCCAAGGTCCGTCTGACCAATGGCTTCGAAGTCATCTCCTACATCGGCGGCGAAGGCCACAATCTGCAAGAACACAGCGTCGTGCTGGTTCGCGGCGGTCGTGTCAAGGACTTGCCCGGTGTGCGTTACCACATCGTGCGCGGTTCGCTCGACTTGCAAGGCGTGAAAGACCGCAAGCAGTCGCGTTCCAAGTACGGCGCGAAGCGTCCCAAGAAGGCTTAAGCCTTCCTGTCAAAAAACAAGCGGTGTTCGATGGCCTTGGCTGGCTTGTCGAACGAAGTGACCCAATGTCGGGTCGAGTAAGTGAGAGTCCTGACTGACTCTCGCGGTATCGGAAACGGTGCCAACTGAAGCAAAGAGGTTAGAAAAATGCCACGTCGTCGCGAAGTCCCCAAACGTGAAATCCTGCCGGATCCCAAGTACGGCAATGTCGAGCTGTCGAAGTTCATGAACGTGATCATGGAAGGCGGCAAGAAGGCTGTTGCCGAGCGCATCATTTACGGTGCACTCGAATTCATCGAAAAGAAGAACCCGGACAAGGACCCGCTCGAAGCTTTCACCGTTGCCATCAACAACGTGAAGCCGATGGTCGAAGTGAAGTCGCGCCGCGTCGGTGGTGCGAACTACCAGGTGCCGGTCGAAGTCCGTCCTGTCCGTCGCCTCGCCCTGTCGATGCGTTGGATCAAGGAAGCTGCCCGCAAGCGCGGTGAGAAGTCGATGGCTCTGCGTCTGGCCAACGAACTGATGGAAGCCACGGAAGGCCGTGGCGGTGCCATGAAGAAGCGTGACGAAGTGCACCGCATGGCAGAAGCCAACCGCGCCTTCAGCCACTTCCGCTTCTAAAAATCACACGTCTCTTGAGCGTTGGGGGTTGAGTACCGGGCGAATCGCCCGTGCTCGACGCCCAGCGCTCAACGCATTTAAACCCGAAAGTACACCATGTCCCGCAAGACCCCCATCGAGCGCTACCGCAACATCGGTATCTCCGCGCACATCGACGCCGGCAAGACCACCACCACTGAACGTATCCTGTTCTACACGGGCGTGACCCACAAGCTCGGCGAAGTGCACGATGGCGCGGCAACGACCGACTGGATGGAGCAGGAACAAGAGCGTGGCATCACGATCACCTCGGCTGCCGTGACCTGCTTCTGGAAGGGCATGGACCACTCGCTGCCCGAGCACCGCATCAACATCATCGACACCCCCGGCCACGTGGACTTCACCATTGAAGTCGAGCGCTCGATGCGCGTGCTGGACGGCGCCGTCATGGTGTACGACTCGGTCGGCGGCGTGCAGCCCCAATCGGAAACCGTTTGGCGCCAAGCCAACAAGTACAAGGTGCCGCGTCTGGCGTTCGTCAACAAGATGGACCGCGTCGGCGCCAACTTCTTCCGCGTGCGCCAGATGATGGTCGACCGCCTGAAGGCCAACCCCGTGCCGATCGTGATTCCGATCGGTGCCGAAGACAAGTTCCAGGGCGTGGTCGACCTGCGTCTGATGAAGGCAATCTTCTGGGACGAAGCCTCGCAAGGCATGAAGTTCGAAACGCGCGAGATCCCCGCCGACCTGCTCGAGCTGGCCAAGGAATGGCGCGAGAAGATGGTTGAAAGCGCGGCCGAAGCGTCGGAAGAGCTGATGAACAAGTACCTTGAAGAAGGTGACCTGACGCTCGAGGAAATCACCCACGGTCTGCGCACGCGCACGATCGCCGGCGAAATCCAGCCGATGCTGTGCGGCAGCGCGTTCAAGAACAAGGGCGTGCAACGCATGCTCGACGCCGTGATCGAACTGATGCCTTCGCCGCTGGACATTCCGCCGGTGCATGGCTTGGACGACGACGAGCAGGACGTCACCCGCAAGGCCGACGACGGCGAGAAGTTCTCGGCGCTGGCATTCAAGCTCATGACCGACCCGTACGTCGGCCAGCTGACTTTCGTGCGTGTGTACTCGGGCGTTCTGAGCAAGGGCGACACCGTCTACAACCCGATCAAGGGCAGGAAAGAGCGTATCGGCCGTATCGTGCAGATGCACGCCAACGAACGTCTCGAAATCGAAGAAATCCGTGCCGGCGACATCGCCGCTTGCGTGGGCCTGAAGGACGTCACCACGGGCGAGACCCTGTGCGACCCGAACGCCATGATCACGCTGGAGCGCATGGAATTCCCCGAGCCCGTGATCTCGCAGGCCGTTGAGCCCAAGACCAAGGCCGACCAGGAAAAGATGGGCATCGCCCTTCAGCGCCTGGCTTCGGAAGATCCGTCGTTCCGCGTGCGCAGCGACGAAGAATCCGGTCAGACCATCATTTCGGGCATGGGCGAACTGCACCTCGAAATCATCGTGGACCGCATGAAGCGCGAATTCGGCGTGGAAGCCAACGTGGGCAAGCCGCAAGTGGCTTACCGCGAAACGATCCGCAAGACCGTCGAAGACGCCGAAGGCAAGTTCGTTCGCCAGTCGGGTGGTAAGGGCCAGTACGGTCACGTCATCCTGAAGATCGAGCCGCAAGAAGCTGGCAAGGGCTTCGAGTTCGTCGACGCCATCAAGGGCGGTGTGGTTCCTCGCGAATACATCCCCGCAGTGGAAAAGGGCGTTGTGGAAGCACTGACCCAAGGCGTGCTGGCGGGCTACCCCGTCGTCGACGTCAAGGTCACGCTGCACTTCGGTTCGTACCACGACGTGGACTCGAACGAAATGGCGTTCAAGATGGCCGCCATCTTCGGCTTCAAGGAAGGCGCTCGCAAGGCCAGCCCGGTGATCCTCGAGCCGATGATGGCCGTGGAAGTCGAAACGCCTGAAGACTACGCCGGCAACGTGATGGGCGACCTGTCCTCGCGTCGCGGCATGGTGCAAGGCATGGACGACATGATCGGTGGCGGCAAGCTCATCAAGGCTGAAGTCCCGCTGTCGGAAATGTTCGGCTACTCGACCACGCTGCGCTCGGCCACGCAAGGCCGCGCCACGTACACGATGGAGTTCAAGCACTACGCTGAAGCTCCGCGTAACGTTGCCGAAGCCATCGTGGCTGCGCGTTCCAAGTAATGTCATTGCGGGACAGACCAAGATTTGCGAAGCAAATTTGCTCTGTCCCCAACTGATTAAAAAGAATGTGGGACCGCGCAGTGCGCGGCCCTTCTTGTCTGCGATCCGGTGCCGCCCTGTTCCCGTGCGGGGCGAACCAGCAATCGGATGCAGACATAAAACCAACACACGGGACATGCTCTTTCAAGGATTGAAAAATGGCAAAAGGTAAATTCACCCGCACCAAGCCGCACGTGAACGTGGGCACGATCGGTCACGTTGACCACGGCAAGACGACGCTGACGGCTGCGATCGCAACCGTTCTGTCGGCCAAGTTCGGCGGCGAAGCCAAGGCTTACGACCAGATCGACGCAGCGCCCGAAGAAAAGGCCCGCGGCATCACGATCAATACCGCGCACGTCGAGTACGAAACGGCCAACCGCCACTACGCACACGTCGACTGCCCCGGTCACGCCGACTATGTGAAGAACATGATCACGGGCGCCGCTCAAATGGACGGCGCCATCCTGGTGTGCTCGGCCGCTGACGGCCCGATGCCCCAGACCCGTGAACACATCCTGCTGGCTCGCCAGGTGGGCGTGGGCTACATCATCGTTTTCCTGAACAAGTGCGACATGGTCGACGACGCCGAGCTGCTCGAGCTGGTCGAAATGGAAGTGCGCGAGCTGCTCGACAAGTACGAGTTCCCTGGCGACGACACCCCCATCATCCACGGCTCGGCCAAGCTCGCTCTCGAAGGCGACAAGGGCAAGCTGGGCGAAGAAGCCATCCTGAAGCTGGCCGAAGCGCTGGACACGTACATCCCCACGCCTGAGCGCGCTGTGGACGGCACGTTCCTGATGCCCGTCGAAGACGTGTTCTCGATCTCGGGTCGCGGCACCGTGGTGACCGGCGCCGTTGAGCGCGGCGTGATCAAGGTCGGCGAAGAAATCGAAATCGTCGGCATCCGCCCGACGGTCAAGACCACCTGCACCGGCGTGGAAATGTTCCGCAAGCTGCTGGACCAAGGTCAAGCGGGCGACAACGTCGGCGTGTTGCTGCGCGGCACGAAGCGCGAAGAAGTCGAGCGCGGCCAAGTGCTGTGCAAGCCCGGCTCGATCAAGCCGCACGTGCACTTCACCGCCGAGGTTTATGTCCTGTCCAAGGACGAAGGCGGCCGTCACACGCCGTTCTTCAACAACTACCGTCCGCAGTTCTACTTCCGCACGACGGACGTGACCGGCGCGATCGAGCTGCCCACGGACAAGGAAATGGTCATGCCCGGCGACAACGTCAGCATCACCGTGAAGCTGATCAACCCGATCGCGATGGAAGAAGGCCTGCGCTTCGCCATCCGTGAAGGCGGCCGTACCGTGGGTTCGGGCGTCGTGGCCAAGATCCTCGACATCTAAGCTGGACGCAAAGGAATCACCATGGCTACCAAGCAAAAGATCCGCATCCGCCTGAAGGCATTCGACTACAAGCTCATCGACCAGTCGGCCGCTGAAATCGTGGACACCGCCAAGCGCACCGGCGCGATCGTCAAGGGTCCCGTGCCCCTGCCGACCCGCATGAAGCGTTTCGACATCCTGCGTTCGCCGCACGTCAACAAGACGTCGCGCGACCAGCTGGAAATCCGCACGCACCAGCGCCTGATGGACATCGTTGATCCCACCGACAAGACCGTGGACGCGCTGATGAAGCTCGACCTGCCGGCCGGCGTCGACGTCGAGATCAAGCTGCAGTAATTCGACCTCGCGTCGCATTCCGAGCACAGCCCGCCTGCAGAAATGCAGGCGGGTTTTTTTGTGCTTCTCGTTTGCTTATCAACTGTGGCATCCTCGCGCACCGGCCTGCAGGACGCAGTGCGCCGGGGCTGAAACGAGGGCAGCACACGTGATGAGCCAGAAGTTCTCTTTTGCACTCGGTGCGGCGTGCATCGCCGCGGCGTTGCTGGCGGGTTGCGGTGGGGGAGGTGGTGGCGGCGGAGGCGGCGGTGGGTTCCCGATCGGGCTGCCCATCGGTCTGCCGATCGTGCTGAATCCGATCGCCCTGAGCGGGAAAGCCACCTACGACTCGGTGCCGAACAACAACGGCCCCCTCGTGTATGCAAGCACCACGGCCAAGCCGGTGCGTGGTGCCACGGTGGAAGTGCTCGATGCCAACACGTCCGCACAACTCGCGTTGACCACCACGGATGACGGTGGCAACTACACGGTCTCGGTGCCGGGCAACACGAACATCATCGTGCGCGTTCGGGCCCAACTGACCCGGACCGGAACCGGTGCCACCTGGGATGTCACGGTGCGCGACAACACCCGCAGCGACGCGATGTACTCGATGCAGTCGGCGAGTTTCTCGTCCGGCAGTGCGGCATTGACGCGCGACCTGCGCGCGGACAGCGGCTGGGACGGCTCGGGGTACAGCGGACCGCGGGTGGCGGCGCCGTTCTCCGTGCTCGACACGGTCTACACCTCGATGCAGAAGGTGCTGTCGGTGGCGCCGGCTTCGACTTTTCCTTCGTTGAAAGTCTTCTGGAGCATCAACAACGCGCCGTCGCCCGGCAGTTTGGCGGCGGGGCAGATCGGCACGACCTTCTTCTTCAACAATGGAAGCAATGGCCGGCAGATCTACGTGCTCGGCAAGGCAAACGTCGACACGGACGAATTCGATGTCTCGGTGATCGCGCATGAATGGGGTCACTATTACCAGTCGGCCTTCAGTCGCGACGATTCCATTGGGGGCGAGCATTCGACAGGCGACCGCCTTGACCGGCGGGTGGCTTTTTCCGAAGGATGGGGCAACGCCTGGTCGGGCATTGCGCTCAACCGAAGCAACTATGCGGACTCTTTGGGTGAGCAGCAGGGCGGCATCCTTGCGCTCGTGGACCTCACGGCCGGGCCCTCGACCAATCCCGGGTGGTTCCGCGAAGGATCGATCCAAGCCATCCTGTGGAACCTCAATCGGCAGGCCGGTTTCAAGCCCCTCCACGACACCCTGACCGGCTTCCAGTTCCGCAGCGGGGCCGCTGTCACGTCGATTCACTCGTTCGCCGCGGCGTTCAAGGCGACGTCTGCTGGCAATGCCTCGACGCTGACGGGTCTGTTGAATGCACAAAACATCACCTCCAACGACGCGTATGGCACGGGCGAATCGAACGATGGCGGGGTGCCCATCGCACTGCCGGTGTATGGGTCCCTGGTGGTGGGTGCCACGGTCCCCAACGTGTGTGTCTCCAATGCGGCGGGTACGGGCAACAAGCACGGCAACATCGCTTATCTGCGCTTCATTGCGCCAGCGGACCGGGAGTACCAGGTCTCGATCGGAGGCGCCACGGCGTCGGACTTCGACGTCTTCAGGGGCGGGGAGGTTGCCCGGTCGGGCAATCGGGTCAGCCTGAGTGCGGGTGAGTACGTTCTGGCAGTGCGGGACGCCGCGATGGCTGCTTCTCCCGTCGCGCAGAAATGCCTCACCGTTCTCGTCCAGCAACAGTAGGAGGCCTCAGCCATGACCCCGAATACTCGCTTCCCATTGGCTGTGGCATTGACCTGGCTTGCTGTGTCCATGTTCCCGGTTTCCGCCCTGGCCGACGGCATACCGTCAGCACACGCCACCACGAAGCGGTCGACTTCGAGCCACAAGACTGCTGCCGGCCCCTGGGTGACCGCATCGAGAAAACCCAATGACTCCGGCGTCAGGCTTCAGTACCGGCTGGTCGGCACGCCGCAGGCCGGCAAGCCGACCGTGGTCGTCCTGCAGTTCGATGGTGTCAGTGACCCGGCGGGTGCCAGCGTCACGCTGACGGTCGATGCGGGCCTGACGCTCTCCGGCAGTGCGTCGCTGAGCGTGCCGGCCGGGCAGCGCTCCGACGCTTCCGTCACGGTGATCAGCCAGGGTGACGGCCTGGCCTACCTCAACGTGTTCATCACGCAGGGTGGCCGGACCAGCGCCATTTCCATCCCGATCCAGACGGGCGCGGCGGCCCCCGCCATGAAGGCCAGCGGCGACATCAAGCCGCTGCCGGACGGCGACAACATCATTTCGCAGCCCGCGAAATAGGCCTGAAGGCCGCTCCCAGGCGGGCCAGAAGCCCCTGAATCCGGTCCAAACAGGGCCACTTGCGCCCCGGTTCGACTGCGGGCTATAATCTCTGGCTCTGCCCTTGTTGCGTCCGTACGGGCGTCGTTCTGGCAGAGATTTATCAACCTTCTCTCGCAGGCCGGGAAACCAGCCAAACGCTGTCGCCAATTGAAGTGGCAGCGGCGAAGGAAGTCTTCCATTTTTGGAGAAAACAAATGAGTCTGAGCAACTCCCTCGGGTTGCTGGGCCGCAAGGTGGGGATGATGCGTCTCTTCACCGATGACGGGGACGCAGTTCCTGTCACGGTGGTGGATGTGTCCAACAACCGTGTGACCCAGATCAAGTCCCAAGAGACCGATGGCTACGTCGCCCTGCAGGTGACGTTCGGTTCGCGCAAAGCATCGCGCGTGACCAAGCCCCAAGCCGGCCACCTCGCCAAGGCGGGTGTCGAAGCTGGCGAGATCAGCCAAGAATTCCGCGTTACCGCCGATACCGCAGGTCAGCATAAGGCTGGCGGCGTCATCGCGGCAAGCAGCGTGTTCTCCGTGGGCCAGAAGGTGGACGTGCAAGGCACGACCATCGGCAAGGGCTTCGCCGGCACGATCAAGCGTCACAACATGAGCTCGCAGCGCGCGTCGCACGGTAACAGCCGTTCGCACAACGTGCCCGGCTCGATCGGCATGGCACAAGACCCCGGTCGCGTGTTCCCCGGCAAGCGCATGACGGGCCACCTCGGCGACGTCACCCGCACGACGCAAAACCTCGACGTGTTCCGCATCGACGAAGCGCGTCAGCTGCTGCTCATCAAGGGCGCGATCCCGGGTTCGAAGGGTGGCTTCGTCACCGTGCGTCCCGCCATCAAGGCCAAGCCGCAAGCGGCTGAAGGAGCGAAGTAATGCAACTCGAACTCCTGAACGAACAAGGCCAGGCCGCGTCGAAGTACGACGCCCCCGAGACCGTGTTCGGCCGTGACTACAACGAAGACCTGGTCCACCAGATCGTCGTTGCATTCCAGGCCAACGCCCGCCAAGGCACGCGCGCCCAGAAGGACCGCGAACAGGTCAAGCACTCGACCAAGAAGCCTTTCAAGCAAAAGGGAACGGGCCGCGCCCGTGCCGGTATGACGTCCTCGCCCCTGTGGCGCGGAGGCGGCCGCATTTTCCCGAACATGCCTGACGAAAACTTCTCGCAGAAGATCAACAAGAAGATGTACCGCGCCGGCATGGCCGCCATCTTCTCGCAGCTCGCTCGCGAAGGCCGTCTGGCCGTGGTCGATTCGCTGACTGTGGATTCGCCCAAGACGAAGCCGCTGGCAGCCCGTTTCAAGGCAATGAATCTCGAGTCCGTGCTCGTGATCGCCGAAGAAGTCGACGAAAACCTGTACCTTGCCTCGCGCAATCTGGTCAACATCCTCGTGGTCGAACCCCGTTACGCCGATCCGGTGTCGCTGGTTCACTACAAGAAGGTGCTGGTCACCAAGGGTGCCGTCGACAAGCTCAAGGAGATGTTCGCATGAGCCGCGTGAACCCCACCCCTGCACAACGTAAGTTCGACGAAGGCCGTCTCATGAACGTGCTGGTCGCACCGATCGTGTCCGAAAAGGCCACGATGGTCGGCGAGAAGTCGAACGCTGTCACTTTCAAGGTGCTGCAAGACGCCACCAAGCCCGAGATCAAGGCCGCTGTTGAACTGATGTTCAAGGTCGAAGTCCAGGGCGTGTCGGTGCTCAACACCAAGGGCAAGACCAAGCGCTTTGGCAAGTCCATCGGCCGCCGCGACAACGTTCGCAAGGCTTATGTGACGCTGAAGGCCGGTCAAGAGCTCAACCTCGTCGGGGAAGGCGCTTAATCATGGCCGTCATCAAGATGAAACCCACTTCGCCGGGCCAACGCGGCGCGGTGAAGATTTCGCGTGACCACCTGCACAAGGGTGCCCCTCACGCAGCCCTGCTGGAGCCCCAGTTCCAGAAGGCCGGCCGTAACAACAACGGTCACATCACGATCCGCCATCGTGGCGGTGGTGCCAAGCACCACTACCGCATTGTCGACTTCGTGCGCAACAAGGACGGCATCCCGGCCAAGGTCGAACGCATCGAGTACGACCCGAACCGCACCGCCCACATCGCTCTGGTCTGCTACGCCGACGGCGAGCGCCGCTACATCATCGCCCCGCGCGGTCTGGAAGCTGGTGCAACCCTGATGTCGGGCGCCGAAGCCCCGATCCGCGCCGGCAACACCCTGCCGATCCGCAACATCCCCGTGGGTTCGACGATCCACTGCATCGAACTGCAACCCGGCAAGGGTGCGCAGATCGCTCGTTCGGCCGGTACCTCGGCCACACTGCTGGCCCGTGAAGGCGTTTACGCCCAGGTCCGCATGCGTTCGGGCGAAGTCCGCCGCATTCACATCGAATGCCGCGCGACCATCGGTGAAGTGGCGAACGAAGAGCACAGCCTGCGCCAGCTCGGCAAGGCCGGTGTGAAGCGTCACATGGGTATCCGCCCGACCGTTCGCGGCGTGGTGATGAACCCGGTCGACCACCCGCACGGTGGTGGCGAAGGCAAGACTGGCGAAGGCCGCCATCCTGTCGACCCATGGGGCAACCTGACCAAGGGCTATCGCACCCGTAACAACAAGCGCACGCAGGTCTTCATCGTGTCGCGTCGCAAGAAGTAAGGGATAGCCAATGACTCGCTCTCTCAAAAAGGGTCCTTTCGTCGACCACCACCTGGTGGCCAAGGCCGACAAGGCTGTGACGAACAAGGACAAGAAGCCGATCAAGACCTGGTCGCGCCGCTCGATGGTTCTGCCCGAGTTCATCGGTCTGACCATCGCTGTGCACAACGGCAAGCAACACGTGCCCGTGTACATCACCGACCAGATGGTCGGCCACAAGCTCGGCGAATTTGCGCTCACGCGCACGTTCAAGGGGCACCCCGCGGACAAAAAAGTCCAGAAGAAGTAAGGAACGACCATGTCTGAAACACGTGCAGTCCTCCGCGGTGTCCGCCTGTCGGTCGACAAGGGCCGTCTGGTCGCGGACCTGATCCGCGGCAAGAAGGTCGATCAAGCGCTCAACGTTCTGCAATTCACGCAGAAGAAGGCCGCTGTGATCATCAAGAAGGTGCTCGAGTCGGCAATTGCCAACGCAGAGCACAACGACGGTGCCGACATCGACGAGCTGAAGGTCAAGACCATCTACGTCGAGCAAGGTGCAACGCTCAAGCGCTTCACGGCGCGCGCCAAGGGTCGCGGCAATCGCATCAGCAAGCCCACGTGCCATGTGTACGTGACGGTTGGCAACTAAGAAGGCCTGGAAGAAATATGGGACAGAAAATCCACCCAACCGGGTTCCGCCTTGCGGTGACCCGTAACTGGTCCAGCCGTTGGTACGCAAGCGACCGCGATTTCGCGGGCATGCTGGCCGAAGACATCAAGGTTCGCGAATACCTGAAGAAGAAGCTGAAGAACGCTTCGGTGTCGCGCGTCATGATCGAGCGTCCCGCCAAGAACGCACGCATCACGATCTACTCGGCTCGTCCGGGCGTCGTGATCGGCAAGAAGGGCGAAGACATCGAGAACCTCAAGCGCGAACTGGGCAAGCAGCTCGGCGTGCCGGTTGCAGTGAACATCGAAGAAGTGCGCAAGCCCGAAATCGATGCGCAGCTGATCGCCGACAGCATCACGCAGCAGCTCGAAAAGCGGATCATGTTCCGCCGTGCCATGAAGCGCGCCATGCAAAACGCCATGCGTCTGGGTGCCCTAGGCATCAAGATCATGTCGTCGGGCCGCCTGAACGGCATCGAAATCGCTCGTTGCGAGTGGTACCGCGAAGGTCGCGTACCCCTCCACACGTTGCGCGCCGACATCGACTACGGCACCTCGGAAGCCAAGACCACGTACGGCGTCATCGGCGTCAAGGTCTGGGTCTACAAGGGCGACACGCTGGGTCGTAACGACCTGCCGGCCGTCGAAACGCCGCGTCCGGACGAAGAGCGCCGCCCGCGTGGTCCCCGCCGTGATGGTCGCCCTGGCGACCGTCCGGGTGGCGACCGTCGTGGTCCCGGCCCCCGTGCCGGTGCCCGTGGTCCGATCGGTGGCAACACCGCTCCGGCCGATGGCAGCGACAAGCCCGCAGAAGCAACCGGCGGTGCCGGTGCAGACTCGAAACCCGCCGTTAAGCGCGTCCGCAAAGCCGCGCCCGCTGCAGCAGCGGACGGTGCCAAGACCGAGTAATCGGTCGCTCCCGGGCACGCAAGTGCCTGGGGCCCTCACGGAGTAACAAAACATGCTGCAACCTGCACGAAGAAAGTTCCGCAAGGAACAAAAGGGCCGCAACACCGGCATCGCAACCACGGGTAACTCGGTTGCGTTCGGTGATTTCGGTCTCAAATGCACCGACCGCGGCCGCCTCACGGCGCGCCAGATCGAAGCCGCTCGTCGCGCGATTTCGCGTCACGTGAAGCGCGGTGGCCGTATCTGGATCCGCGTGTTCCCGGACAAGCCAATCTCTACCAAGCCCGCTGAAGTGCGGATGGGTAACGGTAAGGGCAACCCCGAGTACTACGTCGCTGAAATTCAGCCTGGCAAGATCGTGTTCGAGATCGTCGGCGTGCCCGAAGAACTCGCCCGCGAAGCGTTCCGCCTGGCCGCCGCCAAGCTTCCGCTGCGTACGACGTTCGTCGCTCGCCAGCTCGGCGCCTGAGAGGAGAACACCCATGGCAACACGTAAGAAGAAAGAAACCGCGGCTTCGGCCAAGGTGACGAAGGCTGCAACCCTGCGCACGAAGGACGTCGCAGGCTTGACCGCTGAAATCAAAGATCTGCAGAAGGCCCACTTCGGCCTGCGCATGCAGAAAGCCACGCAACAGCTGTCGAACACCACGACGCTGCGCGTGACGCGTCGCGACATCGCTCGCGCCAAGACCATTCTTGCTCAGAAAGAGCAAGAGACCCAAGCCGCCAAGTAAGGAGTGAACATGACGGAAGCTAAAAAATCCCTCAAGCGCACCTTGATCGGCAAGGTGGTCAGCGACAAGCGTGCCAAGACCGTGACCGTGCTGGTCGAGCGCCGTGTGAAGCACGAGCTCTACGGCAAGATCGTGGCCAAGACGAGCAAGTACCACGCCCATGACGAAAAGGGCGAGTACAAGCTGGGCGACACCATCGAGATCACGGAAAGCCGTCCGATCTCGAAGACCAAGAACTGGGTTGTGACCCGTCTGGTCGAGAAGGCCGCTCTGGTCTGATCAAGCACTCGGTCGCCCTCGAGGCAACCCATCCGAAAACGGCCCACAATGTGGGCCGTTTTTCTTTTTCAGGAGCAAATTACATGATCAAAGTCGGCGACACCCTTCCTTCGGCCACCCTGCAGGAATATTCCGAAGTCGAGGGCGAAGGCTGCAGCATCGGCCCGAACCCGGTCGACGTGACCAAGGCCACGGCTGGCAAGACCATTGCGCTGTTCGCGCTGCCGGGCGCCTTCACGCCCACCTGCTCGGCCAAGCATGTGCCGGGCTACGTGCAGCACTTCGACGACTTCAAGGCCGCTGGCGTGGACGAGATCTGGTGCGTGAGCGTGAACGACGCCTTCGTGATGGGCGCCTGGGCGCGCGACCAGAAGACCGGCGCCAAGGTGCGCATGCTGGCCGACGGCAGCGCTGACTTCGCGAAAGCCACCGGCCTCACGCTCGACCTGACCGGCCGCGGCATGGGCCTGCGCAGCAACCGCTACTCGATGCTCGTGAAGGACGGCAAGGTCGCGACGCTGAACGTCGAAGGCCCGGGCAAGTTTGAAGTGAGCGACGCCGACACGCTTCTCGCACAAGCCCGCGGCTAATAAACCTGGATCCTTCGTGGGGGCCGCCGCGCACGGCCGCCCGAAGCGGCCGGCCCGCCCCCGGTAGGGTTGGCGAAGCGACACGAAGTGCGCGCAGCCTGGGGGCGAGCCTAGAGGTCTACCTTGAGGTAATGAGCCCCGGCAACGGGGTTGTGATAGTAGGGCGGCACCTCCGCGAAGCCCAGGTCTTCGTAGAGGGCGCGCGCCGACTCCATGTCGTCGAGGGTGTCGAGCAGCACGCAGGCATAGCCTGCGCTGCGCGCGGCATCCAGGATGGCCTCGGCCAGCTGCCGCCCGAGCCCGAGGCCCCGGAACCCGGGGCGCACATACAGGCGTTTCATTTCCGCCGCGTTCGCGTAGTCCGTGCTGTCGATCGGACGCAGCGCGCAACAGCCCGCCACATGGGCGAGCGTGCCGTCGGCGCGTTTCAGCGTGGGCGCGGCGCGGCCGGCGTCTTCATTCACATGGGCGGGATCGACCAGCGCCAGCAGCAGGGTGCCGCGCGGCTCGGCGTACTCGCCGGGCAGGCCGGCCAGCTCGCCGTCGAAATCCTGAAACGCGAGGTCGATGGCCAGCGAGCCCGCGTAGTCGCGGAAGATGGCGCGCACGGCGTCGACTTCATGCGGTTCGTCGGGCGTGAGGAGCACCACGGCCGGCACGTCCGACAGCGGCAGCGGGCGGGAGACGGAAAAGCCGCTCATACGCGCAACGACGCCACCCAGAATGCCACGCCCGCGCACAGCGCGAACAGCACCAGCGCCAGCGTGCGCGACACCGCATCGTCGCGGCTCGGGGGCACGCCGTTGCCATTCCCGTTCCCGTTGGGGGCCGCACCCGCAATCACAAGCTTGTCGCCCGACAGCATCGGCCCGACCAGCCGGTGCCGCTTGACCAGCACATAGAACAGCACCGCCAGCACATGCAGGCTCACGAGGCCGATCACGATCCACTTGCCCTGTGCCTTGTGCCAGCCGGTCGCCAGGCTCACCATGGCGCCCGAGACAAAGCGGGTCAGCGGCCCGGAAGCGGAAATCTCGTCATCGGCCATCAGCCCCGTGGCGACCTGCAGGATCAGCAGCGCCAGCACCGCGAACACCGACAACGCGCCCAGCGGCGTGTGGCCGATCAGGTGGTCGGGGTGCGACTTGCCGCGCAGGTAGGCGATGACCGAGCCCGGCGCGTAGATGAAGGCCCCAAAGCGCGACCAGCGCCCGCCCACGAAACCCCAGACCAGGCGGAACAGCAGCAGCGCCAGCACGGTGTAGCCGAGGCGGAAATGCCATTCCATGATGCCGTTCAGGCCCGTCACGATCAGGCCGATCACGGCGAAGGCGAGCGCCCAGTGAAAGAGGCGGGTCGGCAGGTCCCAGACGCGTGTGCGGGCCACCGAGAGGGTGTCGGTCATCGAAAAAGGCGCCGGGGGCGCAAGGCTGCGGAAGGCGCAGATTAGCAAAGTCCGGGCCGGTCGTTGCACCGGGTTGTTGCTATGCACCCGACACAGGCAGCCCCTACACTGCCTGCAGCGCCGCGTTCGACGGTGCCCAAACCCCCACACACAAGGAAGGTCCTCCGATGATCCGTTTCGCTTCGTTCGCCCTTGCAGCCGCCTGCGCTGCGATGTCCCTGCCCGCCGCGGCACAGTTCGCCAAGCCCGAGGACGCCATCAAGTACCGCCAGAGCGCGCTGTTCGTGATGGGCCAGCACTTCGGCCGCCTGGGCGCCATGGCCAACGGCCGCGTGCCCTACGACGCAGCTGCCGCTGCCGCCAACGCCGAGGTGGTGGCCGACATGGCCAAGCTCCCCTGGGCTGGCTTCGGCGCCGGCACCGAGGGCGGCAAGGCCAAGCCCGAGGTCTGGAAGGAAGCCGCGAAGTTCAAGGAACACCAGGACAAGGTGATCGCCGAGACCGGCAAGCTGGTGGTTGCCGCCAAGGCCGGCAACATCGACGCGCTCAAGGCCCAGTTCGGCGCGACCGGCGCGAGCTGCAAGGCCTGCCACGACAGCTTCCGCAACCAGTAAGCCGCGGGCTTTCGCAATGAAAAAGGCGCTCCGCAAGGAGCGCCTTTTTCGTTCCAGGGATACCGCGGAACCGGCTTTGCCGGGCCGCTGGTATCGCCCCCGGTAGGGGGTTGGCGAAGCGACACGAAGTGCGCGCAGCCTGGGGGCGAGTCAAGCTTCCGCCAGCAGCTTTTCGATCAGCTTGTGCAGCTCGGCGAAATCGGGCTCGCCCACATAGCGCTTCACGATCTCGCCCTTCTTGTTGACGATGAAGGTGGTCGGCGTGAGCTTCACGTCGCCCCAGGCCTGCGCCACGCTGCCGGTGTTGTCGATCGCCACCTTGAACGGCAGCTTGCGGGTTTCGGCAAAGTTGACGACGTAGCTCGGCGGGTCGTAGCTCATGGCGACGGCCAGCGTGTCGTAGCCCTTGGCCTTGTACTTGTTGTAGGTCGAGATCACCTTGGGCATCTCGGCCACGCAGGTCACGCAGCTCGTGGCCCAGAAGTTGACCAGCGTGACCTTGCCCTTCAGGTCGGCCGTGCTCTTGGTGGTGCCGTCGAGCAGCACGAAGGTCGAGGCCGGGGCGGCCGTGCTGCCTGAGCCGAGGTACACGCCCACGCCGGCGGCCAGGGCGATCACGACGGCGGCGGCAGCGATGTATTTTTTCATGGGCACCTGAAAGAGAGAGGCGCGGCGATTTTAGTTCCGCGTGCCGGATCGCGCCGGTGGGGCCATCTCCGGCCTTTTCCCTTCCGACGGCCGTTCGATAATCGCCCTCGATGCCATCGCTTCCTTCCCCCTCCTGGCCCGTGCTGGCCCTGGCCGCCGCACTGGGCGCTTGCAGCCCCACCTTCAACTGGCGCGAGGTGCCGATCGCCGACGCCGGCCTGGTCGCGCTGCTGCCCTGCAAGGCCGACCGCGCCCAGCGCGCGCTGCCGCTGGGCGCCGAGTCGGTGCAGGTCGACATGACCGGCTGCGAAGCCGGCGGCGCGACCTTCGCCGTGGCCCATGCCGCCGCCACCAGCCCGGCGCAGGCCGAGGCCTGGCTCACGGCCTGGCGCACGGCCACGCACGGCCAGCTGGGCGTGGCGCAGGTGATCCAGGGACCGGCCACATTGCCGCGCGCCACGGCCGTTCCCGCACCGTGGCGGCTCGACGGGCAATCGGCGCAGCAGGGCGTGGCGCCGGTCCAGGTGCTCTGGTTCGCGCAGTCGCAGAAAGACGGCAGCGTGTCGCTCTACCAGGCCACCGTTCTCGGCCATCCGTCCTCGCCCGAGGCGGCCAAGACCTTCTTCGAGGGCCTGCGCCTGCCCTGAGTTCGGGCCCCGAGGCGCAGCTATCGTTTTTGTAGCTGTTGCCGCGGCGCCAATGGCCGCCTTCCCCGGCTGGCGCGTTGTGTCCTCCATGTCTCTACTTCCTTTGGGCGCCCCCGCATAATCGACGCGTCGTCCTCCGAGCCGCATGAACAGCATCCTCATCATTGCCCACTCTCCGTTCGCACAGGCGCTGCGGCAGTGCGCGCTGCATGTGTTCCCCGACTGCGAACAGGCGGTCGTGGCACTCGACGTGCTGCCCAACGTGTCGCCCGAAGAAACGCTGGCCGCCGCGCGCATCACGCTCGCGCAGCAACTGCATGCCCCGCGTTCGCAGGTGCTGGTGCTGGCCGACGTGTTCGGCGCCACGCCTTGCAACGTCGCGCAGAAGCTGGTGGACGGCGTGCGCTCGCGGCTCGTGGCCGGTGTCAACCTGCCGATGCTGCTGCGCGCCGTCACCTACCGCCACGAACCGCTCGACACGCTGGTGCAGCGCGCCCTCGCGGGCGGCACCGCCGGCGTGATGCAGGTGGCGGTGGCGGCTCCCCAGAACCAGGCGAAAAGAAAGCACAGTGATCAAGAAATCCGTGACCATCAGCAATAAGCTGGGCCTGCACGCACGCGCGTCGGCCAAGCTGACCAAGCTCGCGGGCAGCTACCCCTGCGAGGTGTGGCTGTCGCGCGGCGACCGCCGCATCAATGCCAAGAGCATCATGGGCGTCATGATGCTGGCCGCCGGCCTCGGCGTGACCGTCGAGCTCGAGACCAACGGCGCCCAGGAAGAAGAAGCCATGAACGCCATCGTCCACCTCATGGACGACAAGTTCGGCGAAGGCGAATGACTGTGGCCCCCACGCTCCGCACTGCGTGTCGTCGCTGCCCCCCGAGGGGGCTCGGCCGCCTTGGGGCGGCCCGGCGGCGGCCGATGACCTTCGGTCCACGCGCATGACCTTCGCAGTCCACGGTCTCCCTGTCGCCCGTGGCATTGCCATCGGCCGCGCGGTGCTGGTGGTGTCCAGCCGCATCGACGTGGCGCACTACTTCATCAAGCCCGACGAGATCGAGACCGAAATCGACCGCGTGCGCACCGCGCGCAATGCGGTGTCCGACGAACTCACCAAGCTGCAGGCCAGCGTGGCGCAGATGGGCCCCAACGACGCGCCGCACGAACTCGCGGCGCTGCTCGAGGTGCACCAGATGCTGCTGCAGGACGACGTGCTCAGCGGCGGCGTAAAGCACTGGATCAGCGAGCGGCTGTACAACGCCGAATGGGCGCTGACTACGCAGCTCGAAATCATCGCGCGCCAGTTCGACGAGATGGAGGACCCGTACCTGCGCGAGCGCAAGGCCGACCTCGAACAGGTGGTCGAGCGCATGCTGCATCGCATGAAGGGCACGGCCGCCGTGCTCGCGCCGAGCCCGCCGCGCCGCAAGCGCGCCGCCGCCCATCACGACCATGACGACGAAGACGACGACCCCACCGCGGGCGACGGCTTCGACGTGCCGCTGGTGCTCATTGCGCACGACCTCTCGCCGGCCGACATGCTGCAGTTCAAGAAGAGCGTGTTCGCGGGCTTCGTGACCGACGTGGGCGGGCGCACCTCGCACACGGCCATCGTGGCGCGCAGCATGGACATCCCGGCCATCGTCGGCGCTCGCTCCGCGAGCCAGCTGGTGCGCCAGGACGACTGGGTCATCATCGACGGCGAGGCCGGCGTGATGATCGTCGACCCTTCGCCGATCATCCTGGCCGAGTACGGCTTCAAGCAGCGCCAGGGCGACCTCGAGCGCGGCCGGCTCGCGCGGCTGCGCCACAAGCCCGCCGTCACGCTCGACGGCCAGCGCGTCGATCTGCTCGCCAACATCGAGATGCCCGAAGACACGGTGGGCGCGGTCAAGGCCGGCGCCGTGGGCGTGGGCCTGTTCCGCAGCGAATTCCTCTTCATGGGCCGCGAGAACTCCGCGCGCCAGACGCGCCTGCCCGATGAAGAAGAGCAGTACCAGGCCTACAAGCGCGCGGTCGAGGGCATGCAGGGCATGCCCGTCACCATCCGCACCATCGACGTCGGCGCCGACAAGCCGCTCGACGGCAAGTCGGCCAGCAAGCAGGAGCACCTGAACCCCGCGCTCGGGCTGCGCGCCATCCGCTGGAGCCTGGCCGATCCGGCGATGTTCCTCACGCAGCTGCGCGCCATCCTGCGTGCGGCGGCGCACGGCGAGATCCACCTGCTCATTCCGATGCTCGCGCATGCCAGCGAGATCCGCCAGACGCTGTCGCTCATCGACTTCGCGCGCGCCGAACTCGACAACCGCGGCGCGGTGTACGGCCCGGTCAAGCTCGGCGCCATGATCGAGATCCCGGCCGCCGCGCTCACGCTCAAGACCTTCCTGAAGCACTTCGACTTCCTGTCGATCGGCACCAACGACCTGATCCAGTACACGCTGGCCATCGACCGCGCCGACGAAGCCGTCGCCCACCTCTACGACCCCGCGCACCCCGCGGTGCTCAAGCTCGTGGCCGACACCATCACCGAGTGCCGCCGACAGGGCAAGGGCGTGTCGGTGTGCGGAGAGATGGCGGGCGACGTGGCCTTCACGCGCCTGCTGCTGGGCCTGGGCCTGCGCAGCTTCTCGATGCACCCATCGCGCATCCTCGCCGTGAAGCAGGAAGTGCTGCGTGCCGACACCGGCAAGCTCGAGCCCTGGGCGCAGGGCGTGCTCGACGCGGACGATCCCGCCGCTGCACTCGCGGGCTGAGCCCGCAACCCCGCCCTTCGCGGCGGGACCCAAGTACCAGGAACACCACGGAACCGGCTTTGCCGGGCCGTCGGTGTTGCCCCCGGTAGGGGGTTGGCGAGGCGACAGGAAGTGCGCGCAGCCTGGGGGCGAGCCAGGTCTGGTGAAACAAACCGAAATACGGCGATACGGGCGTGAAAGGACTCGCCGCACCGTGACGCGCACCATCAGGTCTCCTCTTCCAACCCCTGAAAGAAAGGCCTGCATCATGATCGTCAAGTCGTCTTTTTCCCTCGCCCAGCTCGTCGCTGTCGGTTCCTTCGCCATGCTCGCCGCCGCTGGCGCCAAGGCTGAAACCTATCAAGGCGTTCACGCCCCCGTGTCGGCCATGAGCCGCGCCGACGTCAGCGCCGAAGCCGTGCGCACGGCCGCCGCCCCTGATCAGAACGTCGTGCGTGGTTCGCGCGGCCCCGAGACCGTGGCCGTGTCGACCGACCGCGCACGCGTCGTCGCCGAAGCCGTGCGCACCGCCGCCGCACCCGACCAGAACGTGACCTCCGGCTCGCGCGTGAACAGCAAGGTCATCTCGACCATGCAGAACCCCGTCGACGCGCGTGCCGCCGCCGCGCGCGACAGCGGCAACCGCCTCTGAGCCACTGCGGCGTATTCGTCGCCGCCGTCGCCTCGTCCATCACTGAAGCAGCCCCGCGCAGGGGCGCATGAAGGAGCACCCCTATGAAGCACTGGATCAAACGAACCCTGTTCGGATTCGCGGGCCTGGCCGTCGTGGCCGGCAGCATCGCCGGCTGTGCCGGTCACCGCCACGGCTGGGGCGGCGACAGCGCCGAGTTCCGCACCAAGATGGTCGAGCGTGTCGGCAGCAAGCTCGAACTCGACGCCGCACAGAAGCAGAAGCTCACCGTGCTCGCCGAGAAGCTGCAGGCGCAGCGCCAGGCCATGCGTGGTGCAGGCGGTGCGGGCGGCGCGGGCGATCCGCGCTCGCAGTTCAAGGCACTGTTCGCGGGCAACACGCTCGACCAGACAGGCGCCGCGCGCCTGATCGAAGAGAAGACCGCCGTGGTGCGCACCGGCAGCCCCGAGGTCATCGCCGCCGCTGCCGATTTCTTCGATCACCTGAATGCCGCCCAGCAACAGAAGGTGCGCGACTTCATGGACCGCGGCGGCCGCCGTTGGAATCGTCATGGCTGACATGGGCTCGCCCCCGGGCTTCGCGCGTTTCGTGTCGCTGCACCGCCCCGCGCTTCGGGAGCCGCAGCACCACGTCGCCGCCGAGGTGTCCCGCGAACCGGCAGCGCCGGCCGTGGACGGTGTGCGCACCGTGCTGCGCTTCGAAGGCGCGGTGGTGCTCGCGGTCGCACTGGTCGGCTACGCCCAGTTCGGCATGGGCTGGGGCGTGTTCGCGCTCTGGCTGCTCGCGCCCGACCTCTCGCTGCTGGGTTACCTCGCCGGTCCGCGCGTCGGTGCGGCGCTGTACAACGCGGCGCATGCGCTGATCGGGCCGGTGCTGCTGCTGGCCTTCGGCGTGTTCGCGGCGCAGCCGTGGGCGGTGGCCGGCGGCCTGATCTGGCTGGCCCGCGTCGGGCTCGACCATGCGCTGGGCTTCGGTCTCAAGTACGCGACCGGTTTTGCGTCCACCCACCTCGGCCGCATCGGCCGCGCCGATCCATGGTGATCGCGACCGTGTGGCTTTTTCAGACGGCGGGCACGCCCCGGGCGGTGCCATGCCGTCTGGACTGATTGCCAGCTTTGCCATTCGCGCTCTCTTTGCCAGGAGGCACAATCCCGCCATGCCGCGCATCCTGCTGATCGACGACGACGAACACCTCGCCGCGCCGCTGACCACCTATTTCGCACGCTTCGGCTGCACGCTCGACAGCGCCAAGCGCCCGAGCGAAGGCATTGCCAAGCTGCGTGCGGGGCACTACGACGCGGCCATCCTCGACGTCATGCTGCCCGAGATGGACGGCTTCGAACTGTGCCGCGAGATCCGCAAGGAAAGCGACATCCCCATCGTGATGCTCACCGCGCGCGGCGAGGTGATGGACCGCGTGGTCGGCCTCGAACTCGGCGCCGACGACTACGTGCCCAAGCCCTTCGAGCCGCGCGAACTCGTGGCGCGCGTGCAGACCATCCTGCGCCGCCAGCGCAGCGCGCCGGCCGCCGCTGCTGCCAACGCCCAGCTGCGCGTGTTCGACGGCCTCTTGATCGACCTCGACCGGCGCCAGGTCATGCGCCACGGCGAGCGCGTGGAGCTCACCGGCACCGAGTTCGACCTGCTCGCGCTGCTGGCCGGCGAGCCCGGCAAGGTGTTCAGCCGCGACGACATCCTCAACCGGCTGCGCGGCCACGAGGCCGAGCTCTTCACGCGCGCGGTCGACATCGTGGTGAGCCGGCTGCGCAAGAAGCTCGAGCCACTCGATTGCATCAAGACGCTGCGCAACGCCGGCTACGCGCTGGCCGTGGCACCCGGCGAGTCTTCTTCATGAAGTTTTCCCGCAGGCGCGCAGGCGCCGTGCCCGCCGACGGCGAGGGCCTGTGCCCTGGCAAGGAGCGGCGCCGGCACTGGCACGCGCGCATGCACGCGCAGATGCAGCAGCGCTGGCGCAGCTCGGTGCGCGTGCGCATCGTGATGATGTTCGTGGTGCTCGCGCTCGTGATGGCCGCGGTGTTCGTGGGCGGCATGAAGCGCTCGTTCTCCAGCACCTGGGCCGAGGCCGCGCAGCCGATGCTGACGGACTACGCCGACCGGCTGGTCACCGAACTCGGCACGCCGCCCGACACGGCGCGCGCGCAGGCGCTGGTCGACCGGCTGCCGATCACCATCCGCATCACCGGGCCGACTGTGAACTGGGAGTCGAACCCCGGCGACGACATGCACGCGCGCGGTGGCTGGTTCCGCGACCGCGACCGCGAGGAGTCGATGTTCTCCACCGAGCGCTGGTTCGTGCGGCCCACGGCCGACGGGCATAAGGTCATCTTCGGCTGGGCGCCCCGGCTGTGGCAGCTCGCACCGCGCGCGGCGGGCTGGACCACGCTGGGCGTGCTGCTGCTGCTCGTGGTGGTGGCCTACGGGCTGGTGAGCCGGCTGCTGCGTCCGCTGATCGACATCCGCGAGGGCGCGCAGCGCTTCGGCCGCGGCGAGTTCACGCAGCCCATTCCGATCCGCCGCAACGACGACCTGGGCGACCTCGCGCAGCGCGTCAACACCATGGCCAGCGACATCCAGGCCATGCTCGACGCCAAGCGCGGCCTGCTGCTGGCGCTGAGCCACGAGCTGCGCTCGCCGCTCACAAGGGCCCGGCTCAATGCCGAGCTGCTGCCCGCCACGCCCGAAGGCGAGGCCGAGCGCGAGGCGCTGCTGCGCGACCTCAACGAGATGCGCGACCTGATCAGCGACCTGCTCGAAAGCGAACGCCTCGCGAGCCCGCATGCCGCGTTGCAGCGCGAGCCGGTCGACCTGGCGGCGCTGGTGCGCGAGACCGTGGCCGAGATGCCCGGTGCGCAGGGCGTACAGCTCGACCTCGCGGACGGCCTGGTGCCGCAGGCCGTCGACCGCATGCGCGTGCGCCTGATGGTGCGCAACCTGCTGGACAACGCGCTGCGCTACAGCGCCGGCGCACCGCAGCCGCCGACCGTGACCCTGCGCGCGCCGGCCGACGGCGGTGCCGAGCTGGAGGTGCGCGACTTCGGTCCCGGCGTGGACGACGCGCAGCTCGAACGCCTGACCGAGCCTTTCTATCGCACCGACGGCGCACGCGCGCGCGCCACCGGCGGTGTCGGCCTCGGCATGTACTTGTGCCGGCTCATCGCCGAAGCCCACGGCGGCCGGCTCACGGTGCGCAACGCGCACCCGGGCCTGCAGATCAGCGTGCGGTTCGGCTGAGGCGCGTGGTCGCTTCGGCAGACCAGCCGCCGCCGAGCGCGTGGTGCAGCGCCACGCTGGCCTGCAACCGCGCCTGCAGCAACTGGGCGCGCGCGTCCTGCGCGGCGAACAGCGTGCGCTGCGCATCGAGCAGCGTGAGCAAGGTCTCGGCGCCCGCGCGGTAGCGCGACTCGGCGAGCGTGCGCGCGCGCTCGGCCTGCGCCAGTTCCTCGTCTTGTGCGACCCGCTGCGTGTCGAGCGCGGCCACGGCCTCGAGCGCGGTCAGCGCATCGGTGAAGGCGGCCACGGTGGCGGCGCGGTAGTTCGCGAGCAGTTCCTCGCGCCGCGCGGCCGACAGGTCGCGCGCCGCCGCGCGCCGACCGCCGTCGAAGATCGGCGCCGCGAGCGCCGCCGCCAGGCTGTACACCGGATGGTCGAACAGCGTGCCGAAGCGCGGGCCCGCCGCCGCGAGGCCGGCGCTCAGCGTGAGCGTCGGGAACATCGCCGCGCGCGCCGCCGCCACGTCCGCATCGGCCGCGGCCAGCGCAGCTTCGGCGCGTGCGATGTCGGGCCGGCGCGCGAGCAGATCGGCCGGCAGGCCGGCTTCGACCGAGGGCAGTGCGAGCTGCTGCAGGCTGGCGATGGCAATCGGCACCTCGCTGCCCGCCTGGCCGAGCCAACGTGCCATGCGGACGTCCGCCGCGCGCGACTGCTGGCGCAGCGTGGCGGCCGTGCGCCGCTGCGACGCGACGATGCCGCGCTGCTGCGCGAGTTCGAGCGGCGAGGCCGCGCCCGCGCGCGCACGGGCCTCGACCAGCTGCAGCAGGCGTTCGGTGTCGTCCAGGCTGCGCCGCGCGATGGCCGTGCGCTCGCGCAGGCCCAGCGCTTCGAGCCAGGCCGCACCCGCGCCCGCGCGCAGCGCGAGCCGCACCGCGTCGCGGTCGAAGGCGCTGGCCTGTCGCGAAGCGCCGGCGCTGTCGCGCTGCGCGCGCAGGCGGCCCCACAGGTCGACCTCGTAGCGTGCATCGAGCCCGAGCGCGCGCCGGCTGCCGCTCACGTTCGCATCGCCGCCGAGCCGGCCCTGGCGTTGCACATCGGCGGTCGCCGACAGTTCGGGCCAGGCCGAGGCACCGGTGATGCGCTCCTGCGCTTCGGCCTGGCGCAGGCGGGCTTCGGCGGCGTCGCCGTCGGGGTTGCCGGCATCGACCGCGGCGACGAAGGCCGGCAGCTCGGTGCTGCCGAAGCCCGTCCACCACGGATCGGCGACGGGCGGTGTGCGCGCAGGCGCATCGGTTGGCGGCGTCGCGCAGCCCGCGAGCAGCAGCGCCGCCAGGGCCAGCGCGGCGGGAGAAAAAAGGCGCGTCATGGCATTCATCATTCGGAAGACAGGGCCGCGACCGGATCGAGCGCGGCGGCCTTGCGGGCCGGCATGAAGCCGAACACCAGGCCGGTGAGCACGGCGCAGCCGAAGGCGCCCGCGATGGCCGTGAGGGAAAAGATCACCGGCACGTCCGCCACCATGAGCGCGGCGCCGAACAGCAGCCCGCCCACCACGCCCGCGACGCCGCCGGTCACCGTGACCAGCACCGCCTCGACGAGGAACTGCCGCAGGATGTCGCGCTGGCGTGCGCCCGTGGCCATGCGGATGCCGATCTCGCGCGTGCGCTCGCGCACGGTCATGAGCATCACGTTCATCACGCCGATGCCGCCGACCACCAGCGACACCGCCGCGATCAGCCCGAGCATCACGGTCATGGTGCGCTGGGTCTGCGCGCGCGCCTTGATCGACTCGGTCTGGTTGAACACCTGCACGTCGCGCACGTGGCGCTGCGCGGCCAGTACCTCGACGATTTCTGCCGCCGTCTCGGAGGCCTTGTCGACGTCGTGCACGGCCACCGCCACCCAGGTCGGGTGGTTGCTGCCGTACAGCCGCGCGGCGGCGGTGGAGAAGGGCACGATCACGCGCTCGTCCTCGCTGGCCTGGCCGCCGCCCGCGCCCTTGGCGGCGAGCACGCCCAGCACGTCGAAGGGCACGTTGTCCAAGAGGATGCGCTGGCCCACCGGGTCGGTGCCGTCGGCGAACAGCGCGGCCTGCACGCGCTCGCCGATCACCGCGACCTTGGCCAGGCTCTGCTCGTCGCTCTCGTCGAAGAAGATGCCGCGCGCGGTCGGCCACTTCAGCGCCTGCTCGAAGTCGGTGGTGGCGCCGCCGCCCTCGGTGCGGTGGTCCACGTTGCCGCGCCGCGCCACCACGAAGCCTTCGATGTAGGGCATGGCCACGCGCACGTTGGGCAGGCGGCGGAGGGTGTCGACGTCGGCCAGCGTGAGCTTGCCGCCGCGCCCGCGCGCGCTGTCGGGAATGGCGGCCACGTACATCTTGTCGGCGCCGAACAGCGAGATCTGCTTCATCACCGCTTCTTGCGAGCCGGTGCCGACCGCGAGCATTACGATGACCGAGGCCACGCCGATCACGATGCCCAGCAAGGTGAGGCCGGTGCGAAAGCGGTGGATCCACATCACGCGCCAGGCCGCGCGCAGCGCCTCGTGCAGCTCGGAGAGCAGGGCGCGCGGGGTGTCGGCGGCATCGACTGTGTTCGCGGGCGAAGGCAAGGGACGCGGCTCTGGCAGCGCTTCGGTGGGTGCACGCCCGCTGTCGGAGACGATGCAGCCGTCGCGGATCTCGATTACGCGGCGCGCGCGCTGCGCCACCTCGCGGTCGTGCGTGATGAGGATCACGGTGTGGCCGGCGGCGGCCATCTCGTCGAGCAGCGCCATCACCTCTTCGCCGCTGCGCGAGTCGAGCGCGCCGGTGGGCTCGTCGGCCAGCACGATGCGCCCGCCGTTCATGAGCGCACGCGCGATCGACACGCGCTGCTGCTGGCCGCCCGAGAGCTGGTACGGCCGGTGGCCCAGCCGATCGCCCAGGCCCAGGCGCGTGAGCAGCCCGCGTGCGCGCGAGGCGCGCTCGGCGGGCGACACGCCGGCGTAGATGGCGGGCATCTCGACGTTCTCCTGCGCCGACTCGGTGGAGATCAGGTGGTAGCCCTGGAACACGAAGCCGAAGGCCTCGCGCCGCAGCCGCGCGAGCGCGTCGGCGTCCATGCCGGCCACGTCCTGGCCGGCGAACAGGTAGCGCCCCTGCGTCGGCCGGTCGAGGCAGCCGAGCAGGTTCATCAGCGTCGACTTGCCCGAGCCCGAGCTGCCGACGATGGCGACGAACTCGCCCGCATGCAGTTCGAGCGTGATGCCGCGCAGCACCTCGACGGCCGGCGCGCCGTCATGGCCGCCGTAGGACTTGCGCAGGTCGTGCAGCGCGATCAGCGGGGTCGTCTTCGTCTCGGCTGCACTCACAGCTGGAACTTCCGCGTGCCGCCGCCGGCCGCGCGCTCGCCGGTGATGAGGCGCTCGCCTTCGGCGAGGCCTTCGAGCACCTCGCCCGAGAGCCGGTCGCGCACGCCGATGCGCACCTCGCGCGGCGCGGGCTGGCCGTCGGGGCCGAGCACGCGCGCGGTGAAGCGTCCGCTCTGGCCCTTCACGGCCGTGAGCGCGGGCAGCGGCGCCACCACCACGTCGCGCGCCGAGGCGGCGACGAAGTTCACCTGCGCGGTCATCTGCGGCATGAGCTCGCCGTCGGCGTTGTCGACGTCGAACAGCACGGTGTAGAGCACGACCTTGCTGGCGGCCGGTGCCTGCGGCGCATCGCCGCCGCCCTTGCCCGCGGGCACGGGCGGCGAGGGCAGCACCTGGCGCACGGTGCCCTCCCAGCGGCGGCGGTCGGCGCCGAGCGTGGTGAAGTACACGGCCATGTCGCGCTTCACGCGGCGCACGTCGGCTTCGGAGACCTCGGTCCACACCGTCATGCTCGACAGGTCGGCCACGCGCAGGATGTCGGGCGTCTGGTAGGTGGCGTTGAGCGTCTGGCCCTCGCGCGCCTGCACCGAGACCACGCTGCCGGCCATCGGCGCGTAGATGCGCGTGTAGCCCAGGCGCGCCTCGTCGGCCTTCAGCGTGGCCTGGGTCTGGGCGATCTGGGCTTCGAGGTGCGCGATCTTCGCGGCGGCCGAGGCCAGCGTGGCTTCGGCGGTCTGCACGTCTTCGGCGCGCGTGGCGCCCTCGGCGGCCATCTGCTGCTGGCGCGCGAACTGCTGGCGTGCCAGGCGGTGCTGCGCGTGCTGGTCGGCCAGTTGCGCGCGCAGGCCCGCGAGCGAGGCGCGGCCGGCGTCCACCGTGGCCTGCTGCACGCTGGGGTCGATCTCCACCATCAGCTGGCCCTTCTTCACCGGGTCGCCGGGCTGCACGTGCAGCCGCAGGATCTGGCCCGACACCTGCGCGCCCACGTCCACGTAACGGCGCGGCTGCAGCGTGCCGATGGCGGTCACGCTGCTTTCGATGTCGCCACGGCGCAGCACGGCGGTTTCCCAGCCGGGGTCGCGCGGGCTCGCCCAGACATAGGCCACGGCAGCAGCGGCCAGGGCCAGCGCCGCGAAGGCGGCGATGCGCAGGCGCGAGCCGGCGCGCGAACGGGAAGCGGGCGCCGTCACCGGGCGCCCTTGCGGAAGAAAACGAGGGTCATGCTGCTAAGACGTGCGAGACGCGGAAACGGGTAGCCCGCGCGGCACGCCTCCTGCGGAATGAGACGTTTCGGGGGACAGGACAAACTTTACAAATCTATAATGAGAATAACTCTCAATTGCGTCGCTGCCCGCGATGCCCCTTCACACCATGTCCCATCCGGAAGTCCGGCAGCTGTATGTCGACCACCAGGGCTGGCTGCGCAGCTGGTTGCTGGGCCGCCTGCGCTGCGGCTTCACCGCGGCCGATCTCACGCACGACACCTTTCTCAACCTCATCGAGCTGCCTCAGCAGCCGGTGCTGCGCCAGCCGCGCGCGTTCCTGCAGGTGGTGGCGAGCCGTTTGATGATCAATCGCTTTCGCCGCATGCAGGTCGAGGCCGAGGTGCTGCGCACCGTCGCGCTGATGGCCGAGGACGCCTGCGCGCCGAGCGCCGAAGACAGGGCCTGCGCGCGCGAGCTGCTGGGCCAGGTGCTCGCATTGCTGGCGACCGAACTCGACGTGAAGAGCCGCACCGCGTTCCTGATGGCGCGCGTCGAAGGGCGCTCGTACCGCGAGATCGCGGCCGAGCTGGGCGTGTCGGAGACGCGCGTGAAGCAGTACCTCGCGAAGGTGCTGGCGCATTGCCACGGCCGCATGGCGGCGGTCGCGCCGGAACCGGAAACTTCCGAAGCCCCGGCCCATGCCTGACGCGGCTGCCGAGCGCATTCGCCAGGAGGCGGCGCTCTGGGCCGTGACCCTCGCCGACGACGCGGTGGACGACGCCACGCGCGCCGCCTGCGACGCCTGGTGCGCGCTCGACGAACGCCATGCGCGGCTCTTGGCCGAGATGCGCCGCATGTGGGAATCGGTGACGCCCGACACGCCTGCGCCGCAGCCCGCGCGCCGCGGCCCGTCGCGCCAGATGCTGGGCGCGCTCGTGCTGCTGCCCTGCCTGCTCGTGGCGGGCGCCGCGATGCCGTGGCAGGCCTGGCTGGCCGACGAGCGCACCGGCGTCGGCGAGATCCGCCACCTGCGGCTCGAGGACGGCAGCCGTGTCGCGCTGAACAGCGACTCGGCCATCGACATCGATTTCTCCGGCAGCGTGCGCCGCGTGCAGCTGCTGCGCGGCGAGGTCTTCGTCGAGGTCGCGCACGGCGACAAGCCTTTTGCCGTGGTCGACCGCGACGGCACCGCGCAGGCGCTGGGCACGCGCTACGCCGTGCGGCGCGAGGCGGACGACACCCTCGTCACCGTCACCGAATCGCGCGTGCGCGTGCAGCCGCTCGATGGCGGCGACGACCGCTGGGTCGATGTGCAGGCGGGGCAGCAGGTGCGCTTCGACCGCCGCGGCGTCACCACCGACACCGTGCCCGCCGCGCCCGGCGGCCTGGCCTGGCCGCAGGGCCGGCTGGTGTTCGACGACGCGCCGGTGGCCGAGGTGCTGCGCCAACTCGGCCAGCACCGGCCCGGCCTGCTGCTGGCCGACGACGAGGCCCTGGGCGCGCTGCGCTTCACCGGCGTGCTGCCCATTCAGCAGAGCGACGCCGCGCTCGCGCTGCTCGCCAGCGCACTGCCGAGCTTGCGGGTCTCGACGCTGTCGCCGTGGCTTGTGCGAGTGACCACCACGGCGCCGCGGTGACCGGGCGGCTGAACTTTTTCGCGCACACCGCTACCCGTTTCCCGTGCCCGCTTGTCATAGGTGGTGAAGAGAGATTCACCACACCATGACAGGACCTGCAGCAGACCCGACCGAGACCGCGCATGCTGGCGTGCAGCGCTGGCATCGCCTGCGCCGTGCCTTCGCGCTGGCGAGCCTGGTGCTGCTCGCCGTGCCGGCTGCCGCGCAAGCGCCCACTGCCGATGCGGCCTTCGAGTGGCACCAGCCCGCGCAGCCGCTGAGCGGTGCGCTGACCGCGCTCGCCGTGCGCACGGGGCTGCTGCTCGGCGTCGATGCAGAGGTCGTGCGCGGCAAGCGCGCGCCCGCGCTGCAGGGCCGCTACACGGCGCGCGAGGCGCTGCTGCAGCTGCTCGAAGGCAGCGGCCTTGAAGCGGTGCGTGGTGCGTCCGGTGGCTATGCACTGCGCGTCGCGGCACAGCGACCATCGGGCCCGAAGCCGCAGGCTGAAGCCCCTGCGGCAGGCGGCGCGCTCAGCGAGGTCACGGTCACCGGCGGGCGCGACACCGGCACCGTCACCGAAGGCACGGGCTCCTACACCACCGACGGTGTGCTCGGCACCGCGACGCGGCTCGAGCTCACGTTGCGCGAGACACCGCAATCGGTCAGCGTGCTCACGCGCGAGCGCATCGACGACCAGGGCCTGAGCCAGATCAGCGACGTGCTGCGCCAGGCGCCCGGCCTGAGCTTCGTGCAGAGCGGCAACGCCGGCACCGACGCCAACGCCGTCTACTCGCGCGGCTTCGAGGTCGAGAACTACCAGGTCGACGGCATCCCGCAGGCCGGCACCTGGCTGCTGCAGACCGGCGACCTGGCCTTCTACGACCGCGTCGAGGTGGTGCGCGGCGCCACGGGTCTGCTCAACGGCGTGGGCACGCCGGCGGCCACCGTCAACCTCGTGCGCAAGCGCCCGGGCAACACGCTGCAGGCCAGCGCCTCGTTCAGCGCCGGCACCTGGAACCGGCAGCGCGCCGAGCTCGACATCGGCGGGCCCGTCACCGCCGACGGCCGCGTGCGTGCGCGCGTGGTCGCGGCCGTGCAGGACGGCGACTCGTGGATCGAGCGCCACCACGAGAACAAGCGCCTGTTCTACGGCATCGTCGAAGCCGACCTCGCGCGCAGCACGCGCCTGAGCGCCGGCTTCGAACTGCAGCGCCACGACAACGACGGCGTGGCGCGCGCCGGCCTGCCGCTGTACTTCAGCGACGGCACCGAGGCCGACTACGGCCGCTCGCGCAGCGGCGCTGCGCGCTGGGCCCGTTCGTACCAGGACCAGCGCCAGTACTTCGCCGCGCTCGACCATCGCTTCGACAACGGCTGGGCCGTGCACGCCGCGTTCAACCGCTCGCGCCGCGCCTACGACGATGTCATCGGCTACGCGTTGCGCGGCTATATGAGCCGCGCCACCGGTGCGGGGCTCGGCCTGTGGACCAACCGCTGGAACGCGGTGCCGGTGCAGAACGCGTTCGACCTGTACGCCAGCGGCCCCTTCGAACTCTTCGGCCGGCGCCACGAACTGGTGCTGGGCTACAACGCCTCGCGCACACACAGCGACGCGCCGCTGTACGCGGGCTGGAACGTGGCGGGCTTCGACCCGTGGCTGGCGAACTTCAACAGCTGGACCGGCGACCTGCCGGCCCAACCGCATCAGCCCGTGACCGGCCGGCAGCAAACCGCCACACGCCAGACCGGCGCCTATGCCACGGTGCGGCTGCGGCCCACCGATGCGCTCTCGGTCATCCTCGGCGCACGCGTGAGCGACTGGAAGGACGTGACGCGCAGCTTCCCTCTGCAGCGCGCCGCCACCGTCACCGCGCGCAGCGAGAAGGGCGTCGTCACGCCGTACGCGGGCGTGGTGTTCGATCTCGACAAGCACTGGTCGGCCTACGCCAGCTACACCAGCATCTTCAAGCCGCAGGCCAGCAAGGACCGCAGTGGCACCTACCTCGATCCGCTCGAAGGCCACGCCTACGAAGCGGGCGTGAAGGGCGCCTTCTACAACGACCGGCTCAACCTCAGCGCCGCCGTGTTCCAGGTGAAGCAGGACAACCTCGCCGTGCGCCTGGACAACGAATTCGCGCCCGACGGCTCGGCCGCCTACCGCGCCGCCAAGGGCACGACCACGCGCGGCTACGAATTCGAGATTGCCGGCGAGCTGCTGCCCGGTTGGCAGGTCGGCGGCGGCTTTGCGCACAGCGTGGCGCGCGACGCGGCCGGCCAACGCCTGAACACGCAGGTGCCGAAGAACCTGCTGAAGCTCTTCACCAGCTACCGCATCGCCGGCATCGGCAACGGCCTCACGGTGGGCGGCGGCCTGAACTGGCAGAGCGACACCTACAGCACCGGCCTCGGCCCTTCGGGCCACGCGCGCTTCACGCAGCAGGCCTACACCACGCTCGACCTCATGGCGCGCTACCCGATCAACAAGCACCTCGCCGTGTCGGTGGCGCTGAACAACGTCTTCGACACGCGCTACCGCACCAGCACCAGCACCAGCTTCTACGGCGCCCCGCGCCACCTGCTCGTGACCTTGCGCGGCACCTACTGACGCACCGAGTTTCTTTCTCCGCAGCCAGGTCGCTGCCGGCCCCTTCGCGGCCGGGTGTGCGTCGCTAGCCATCTCCTGCCAACGGGCGTTGCCGATCTCACGGGTCGGGCCGCCCCCTTTCTTCATGCCATGAACCAGCATTCGTTTTCACGCGCCCGCTTCCGGCGGTCTCCCGTGGCCCTCGTCGCCCTGCTTTGCTGCGGCGTTGTCAGCGCGCAGCAGCAACAACAACAGGCCGCCAGCGGTGCGGCACTGTCCGAGGTCACCGTGTCGGGCGACCGCAGCGGCCGCACCGAGGGCAGCCGCTCCTACACCGCCGAGCAGGCCTCCACCGCGACCCGCATGGACCTGTCGATCCGCGAGACGCCGCAGTCGGTGACCGTGATCACGCGCGAGCGCATGGACGACCTGGGCAGTGCCCGCATCGACGACGTGCTGGGCCAGACCACCGGCATCATGGTCGGGCAGGCCGACAGCGAGCGCGTGAACTACGCGGCGCGCGGCTTCTCGATCAACAACTTCCAGATCGACGGCATGCCGCGCGGCCCGAATTCGCCGCTGTCCGACACCGTGCTGTACGACCGCATCGAGGTCATCCGCGGCGCCACCGGCCTCATGGGCGGCACGGGCGATCCGTCGGCCACCATCAACTCGGTGCGCAAGCGCCCCACGCGCGAATTCCAGGGCAGCGCCTCGCTCACCTATGGGCGCTGGAACCATAAGCGCGCCGAGGTCGACCTGTCGGTGCCACTCACCGCCGACGGCCGCATCCGCGCGCGCACCGCGCTGGCCTGGCAGGACCGCGACTCCTACATGGACATGTACCACGAGCGCAAAACCGTGGGCATGGTGATCGTCGAGGCCGACCTCACGCGCTCCACGCTGCTCACCGCCGGCATCGACTTCCAGGACAACAAGCCCACGGGCGCGACCTGGGGCGCCGTGCCGTACTGGAACCACGACGGCACGCTGGCCAATCTGCCGCGCAACACCAGCCTCAGCACACCGTGGAGCACCTGGGCCAACAAGCAGCACACGACTTTTGTCTCGCTGCAGCACCGCTTCGACAACGACTGGAAGGTGCACCTGGGCTATGCGCGCACCACCAGCGCCAACAACACCACCGTGGCTTATGGCGGTGGCGGCTACCCCAACCGCTTCACCGGCGCAGGGATGTCGCTGTGGAGCGGCAACTACGGCGAAGGCAAGTACGTCAACGACAACTTCGACCTCTATGCCACCGGCCCCTTCAACCTGTTCGGGCGGCGCCACACCTTCATCGCCGGATGGAACGGAGGCAACCAGACCTACACCACGCAGGGCGGGCGCTCGATCGTGCCGTTCTCGCTGTCGATTCCCGACTACCGCACCTGGACCGGCAACATCCCGCGCCCGATCTTCCTGGCCGACGGCTCGAAGAGCGTGGGCTTCACGCAGCTCAACGGCGGCTACGTGGCGGGCCGCTTCAGCCTCACCGACCCGCTGAGCGTGATCGTCGGCGCGCGCGTGAGCAACTACCGCAGCTACACGCACGCCTACAACACGGCGCAGCAGTACACGCGCACGACGGGCAGGTCGGAATCGAAGGACGAGGTCACGCCGTATGTCGGCGTGGTCTACGACCTGGACAAGCACCATTCGCTGTATGGCAGCTACACCACGCTGTTCCGCCCGCAGACCCAGAAAGACCGCAACGACCAGTACCTCACGCCCGAGACCGGCACCAGCGCCGAGCTGGGCCTGAAGGGCGAGTACTTCGGCGGCGCGCTCAATGCGTCGGCCGCCGTGTTCCAGGTCAAGAAGAAGAACCTGGCCGAGCTCGACCGCAGCGTGTCCGCCGGCTTCCGCCTGCCCGACGGCGGCCAGGCCTACGTGGCCAGCGGCGACGGCGTGACCGCGCGCGGCCTCGAGTTCGACGTGTCGGGCCAGATCACACCCGACTGGAATGTGACCGCCGGCTACACCTACCTGGACGCGAAGACCGCCAAGGGCGCGCGCGCCGTGCCCAACCAGCCCAAGCACCTGCTGCGCTTTGCGACCGCCTACCGCTTCAGCGGCGCCTGGCGCGGCCTGAAGGTCGGCGGCGACATGACGGCGCAAAGCGGCATCTACGGCGAGTCGTGGTACGGCCAGCCGCCGCTGTTCAGCATGAAGGACCCGCTGCCGCGCATCTCGCAGAAGTCGTACGCGGTCTTCAGCCTCATGGCCAGCTACGAGATCCACAAGAACCTCACGGCGCAGCTGAACATCCGCAACGTCTTCGACAAGAAGTACTACCGCAACGTGGGCTTCTACGACTCCGTGTTCTGGGGTGAGCCGCGCAACGTGAGCGTGACCCTGCGCGCCAAGTTCTGAACACCCCGCCTTCCATTCCGTCTCAACCATGCCATCAACCAACCTAGGAGCATCGACCATGAAGAAACCCCTGTTCTCCCTTGCCACCCTCGCGGCGGCCGCGTTCGTTTTCTCGGGCGCCGCGCACGCCCACTTCGTCTGGCTCGAGCCCGCCGCGGGCGGCGAGGCCAAGGCCTATTTCGGTGAATGGGCCGACGACCTGCGCGAGACCGAGTCCGGCCACCTGAAGCTGGTCAGCGCGCCGCGCGGCATCGCCGCCGACGGCAAGGAGACGCCCGCCACGCGCCATGCCGACCACTTCGTGGTCAAGGCCGACGCCAGCGGCGACGCGCGCCTCGTGGGCGCCTACGTCAGCGACAAGGGCGTGGCGAGCCTCTACCAGGCACGCACCGGCCGCACCGAGACCGTCGCGCGCCACACGCTCGAGCTCGTGCCGCAGGCCGCCAACAGCAACAGCTTCACGCTGCTGCTCGCAGGCAAGCCGCTGCCCAAGGCCGAGGTGGTCGTGTTCGGCCCGCCGAAGTGGGAGAAGAAGTTCACCACCGACGACGCCGGCAAGGTCACGCTGCAGACGCCTTGGCCCGGCCAATACGTGGTCGAGGTGAACCACACCGACAAGGACGGCAAGGGCAGCTGGGACGGCAAGCCCTACACGCAGACGCGCCACGTCGCCACGCTGAGCTTCGTCGTCCGGTGAGGGCGGGGCTTCCGGCGCGGGGGGGCTTGCAATGAGCACCTTCGCGCTGGTGTGCGCCCTGTTCGCGTCCGCGCTCGGCGGCTTCGTCACGCTGAGCCTGGCGATGGACCGGCACTACGAAGACGCCCACGGGCGCGGCCGCACGCCGGGCCCGTCGCGGCCCTGGCAGCAGCTGGGCGGCGCGGTGCTGCTTCTTCTCTCGCTGGTCGCCGCCCTGCGCCTGCGCGGGCCGGCCATGGGCTGGGTGCTGTGGCTGGGCGCGCTCACGGCCGCCGCGCTCGTGGTGGTCGGCCTCGTGAGCTACCGGCCCGCCTGGGCGCGGCGCATCGGCGCCGTGGCCTCCGTGCTGGGCGTCGCCACGGCGGCGGTGTACGGGCTGCTCCTGCTTCCATAGCAGGGCCGCAGAAGGCGCAAAAGGGGCAGGGCGGGCTGTCGCCTGCGCTACGCGCGGGGCCTTGCCCCGCGACTACGATGCGCCTGCATCGCCGACGCCCGGCACATCCACGTCAAGGAGACAGACACCATGAGCAGCCCCCTCACCAACCACCAGGTCCGTCTTGCCAAGCGCCCCGAGGGGACGGCCACGCGCGAGCACTGGCGCTTCAGCACCGAGCCCGTGGCCCAGCCCGACGAGGGCGGCGTGCTGGTCAAGACGCTGTCGCTGTCGCTCGACCCCGCCATGCGCGGCTGGCTCAACGACGCCAAGAGCTACATCCCGCCTGTCGCCATCGACGAGGTCATGCGCGCCGGCGGCATCGGCCGCGTGATCGCCTCGAAGAACCCGCAGTTCGCCGTCGGCGACACCGTGTACGGCACGCTCGGTGTGCAGGAATACATGCTCGTGCCGCAAGACCAGATCAAGCGCAACGGCCTCGTGAAGATCGACCTGCGCGTGGGCACCATCACCCAGTGGCTCAACGTGCTGGGCATGCCCGGCATGACCGGCTACTTCGGCCTGATGGACGTGGGCATGCCCCAGGCAGGCGAAACCGTCGTCGTCTCGGGCGCAGCTGGCGCCGTGGGCCAGACCGTCGGCCAGCTGGCCAAGATCAAGGGCTGCCGCGTGGTCGGCATCGCTGGCGGCGCCGCCAAGTGCGACTGGGTGGTGAAGGAGCTGGGCTTCGATGCCTGCATCGACTACAAGGCCGGCGCGGGCGCCGTGCGCGAAGGCCTCAAGGCCCACTGCCCGAAGGGCGTGGACATCTACTTCGACAACGTCGGCGGCGAGATTCTGGATGCGGTGCTGGCACGCCTGGCGCGCAAGGCCCGCGTGATCATCTGCGGCGCCATCAGCCAGTACAACAACGCCAACAGCATGCCGGCCGCCGGCCCGAAGAACTACCTGAGCCTGCTCGTGAACCGCGCGCGCATGGAAGGCATCGTGGTGTTCGACTACGCCGACCGTTACCCGATTGCCATCGCCGAGATGGCCGGCTACCTGAAGGACGGCCGCATGAAGAGCAAGGAAGACATCGTGAAGGGGCTCGACACCTTCCCCGAGTCGCTGAACAAGCTGTTCGCGGGGGAGAACTTCGGCAAGCTGGTCCTCCAGGTCGCCGAGGAGTAACTGAAAGGGGCGCCGTGGCGCCCCGAACCTCAATCGTCGACAGGCCGCATCGGAATATCCCCCATCGCATCGTCCTCCCGCAGCCCGCGCGCGGCCTTCAGCAGTTCGATCGAGAGGCCGTCGCCGTGGCCGGCAAAGCCCTGGGCGATGCCTTCGAGCACGGTCGACAGGTTGGTGTCGCCGTCGGTGCGGGCGTCCATGCTGATGTTCAGGACCCGCGCCGCCATCTGCCGGTAGGTGACGGCGCCCGCGCCCTCCAGCGCGGCCACCAGGTCGAGGTACAGCGCCAGGTTCATGTCGAACACCAGCTTGGGCGTGATCTCGAAATCCTCGGTCTTTTTGTTCTTCTGATCCATGGGGGTGACTCCTTTTTCCTGAGCCTCCACTCTAGCCACAAAAAACGACAAGCTCTGTCGGGCATCGCCCTGATTTGTCTCATTTCGCACGCGTGCCCATCACCGCGGCCGAGATGATGAGCGCCGCCGCCAGCGCGATGCTGGCCGTGAGCGCCCGGCCGGTCACGGCCAGCAGCAGCGCGGTGGAGGCCAGCGGCGTGAGGTAGCTGAGGATGCCGATCTGCCGCGCGTCGCCGCGCTTGAGTGCCATGTCCCACACGAAGAACGCCGCGCCCAAGGGGCCGAGGCCGCACAGCGCGACCAGCAGCCCGTCTTTCGCCGACAACGCGACCGACGGCTCCAGCAGTGCATGGCAGGCCAGCGAGAGCATGCCCGACACCAGGCCGAACAGGCCGATGGCCGAGGTCGGGAAGGGCGTGACGCGCTTCGTCCACAGCGAGTAGCTGGCCCAGATGAAGGCCGAGCCGGCCGCGGGCAGGAAGCCCCAGTACGTGGCGGGCGCACCCGGCAGCGCAGCGCCACCGCTGCGCGCACCGAGGATCGCGATGGCCGCGCCTGCGAAGCCCAGCAGCGCCGCCACCACGTGCAATGGGCGCAGCGACACGCCCGGCAGCAGCACCGGCGCCAACACCACCATGAGCAGCGGCCAGAGGTAGTTGACGAGGTTGGCCTCGACCGGCGGCGCATGCCGCAGCGCGATGAACAGCAGGAAGTGGAAACCGAAGAGGCCGTACACCCCGAGCGCCAGCGTGCGCGGCGGCACGCGCCAGGCGCGGCGGTCGCGCAGCACCAGCGGCCAGCTCGGCACGCTGCCGATGATCAGCGCCAGCCCGGTCAGCAAGAACGGCGGCAGGTGCGACAGCGCGGTGCCGAAGGCGGCGAGCGTGGCCCACAGCGCGATGGCGAGCAGGGCGTAGAAGGTGGCGGGCATGGAGCCGAGGCTACGTGAGGCGGTCGTCGCGCGATGGCGGTGCGTCGTCGCGCAACGACGGTCTGGTGTTACACCTTCCCCCGCTGGGGGAAGGTGGGGATGGGGGCAGGCCTTCGATGAGGCGCCGCGCTTTTTTCGGAGGCCGTCGTGCCCCCACCCCTGCCCTCCCCCAGCGGGGGAGGGAGACATGCAAAGACAAAGTCAGCGGCGCAGTGCGGCGGTCAGCGCCGACGGCGACCGGTAGCCCGTGCGGCGCGCCGTCTCGGCCACGCTCAGGCCTTCGAGCCGCAGCGCGCGCGCATGGGCCAGCCGCAGCGTGCGCAGCCAGAGCATCGCGCTCTGGCCCAGCTCTTCGCGGCAGCGCTGCGCGAACTGGCTGGGGCTCAGGCAGGCGACCTCGGCCAGGTCGGCGACGCCCAGCGGGCGGTGCCAATTCGCCTGCGCCCAGGCCGCGAGGGCCGGCCAGTCGATGCGGCGGCGGCGCGTGTCTGCGACCGACGGGGCGACGCCCCAGGCTTCGAGCAGCAGGGCCGGGCCGTGCTGCAGGGCGAGGGCCGCGTGCTGCGGCTGCTGCAGGCAGTGCGCGAGGTAGCGGGCCAGCGCATGCAACCGGGGCGCATCGGACGGCGGCTGTTCGACGCAGCGCGCCCACGGGGCATGCGGCGTGTCGAGCACGAGGCAGACGCTGCCGCCGCGCCGGGCCTCGAAGTCGTGACGGTCGCCGGGCGCGACCACCTGGGCCTGGCCCGTGCCGATGCCCGAGCCGCGGCCTTCGACTTCGATCTCGAGCACGCCGTCGAGCCCGAGCAGCACCTGGAAGTGGTCGTGCGCATGGCTGCCGCGCGACTGGGTGTAGTCGCGCAATGAGAGGACGGGGGCGGGCGTGTGCATGGCGGGAGCGATTGTCCGCGCCGCCCCGCCGCCTGTCATCACCCCAGCCGCAGCAGCAGCGCCGAGGCCGCGCACACCAGCAAAAACGGAATGCTGATGCGGTGGAACTCGCGCAGCCCGTGCGGCAGCTTGGCCAGCCGCAGCGCGATGAGGTTGGCCAGCGAGCCCAGCACGCAGCCGAAGCCGCCCACGCTCACGCCGGCCGCCAGCGCGGGCAGGTCGTGCACGTAGTGGTCGAGCAGGATCGCCGCTGGCACGTTGCTGATGACCTGCGAGGCGGCAATGGCCGCGAGGTAGGCGCGCCAGCCTTCGCCGATGGGCCAGTGACCCAGCAGCGCCGCCACGGCGGGCAGCTCGGCGGCCTGGCGCAGGTCGACGAACATCAGCGCAATGATCGCCAGCAGCGCCCAGTCGATGCCGCGCAGCACGCGCGGGTAGGTGAGCAGCAGCACGCCGAACACCACGCCCAGGCCGGGCAGCAGCCAGTGGCGGTCGAGCGCGACCACGAAGCCGACGAACAGCACGCCGGCCAGCGCCAGCAGGCGCGGCTGCACGGGCGCGGCTTCGGTCTCCTCCTCGCGCAGCGCGATCGGCGTGCGCGGCACCAGCCACCACACGGCGACGAACAGCCAGAACCCCATGATCGCCACGGTCGGGCCCATCATGGCCATGAAGCCGAAGAAGCTCTCGCCCGAGCGGTGCCACAGGTACAGGTTCTGCGGGTTGCCGATGGGCGTGAGCGCCGAGCCCGCGTTGACGGCCAGCGCCTGCAGCACCACCAGCCGCGCCAGCGGCAGGTGCGCCTGCACGGCCAGCACGCGCGTGAGCGGCACCAGCAGGAACAGGCTCACGTCGTTGGTGACCAGTGCGGACAGCAGCGCGGCCGTGGCCGTGAGCGCCATGGCCAGGCCGCGCTCGCTGTGCGTGTGGGCCAGCAGGCGCCGCGCGGCGGCCTGCAGCATGCCGCTCTTCTCGACGCCCTGCGTGATGGCCAGCAGGCCCGCGAGCGCGCCCACGGTCTGCCAGTCGACCAGCTGCAGCCAGTCCATCGGCGCGCGCGGGCGCACGAAGGCGAACACGACGGCGACGGCCACCAGCACCCACAGCAGGCCGTTGCCGCCGCCCTGTTCGGGCGGGGCGGCGGTGTCAGCGATCGGGGATGCGCTCACTCAGGCACTCAGGCACTCAGGTCGCGCAGCTCGCGCTTGAGCACCTTGCCGATCGCGCTGCGCGGCAGCTCGTCGATGAAGCGCAGGCGCGCCAGCCGCTGCGTCTTGCCGACCTGCGCGTTGGCCCACTGCAGCAGCGCGTCTTCGGTGGTGGCGTCGCCTTCCCGGCGCACCACGAAGGCCACGGGCGTCTCGCCCCACTGCTCGGACGGCACGCCGACCACCGCCACGTCGGCCACCGCCGCATGGCCGCGCAGCACGCCTTCGAGGTCGCTCGGGTAGATGTTGAAGCCGCCGCTGATGATCATGTCCTTCTTGCGGTCGAACAGCGTGAGGAAGCCGTCGGCGTCGAAGCGGCCCACGTCGCCGGTGCGGATGAAGCGCTTGCCGGTGGCGTCGAACCATTCGGCCTCGCGCGTCTTCTCGGGCTGGCGGTGGTAGCCGGTCATCATGCCGGCCGAGTGGCCCACCACCTCGCCGGCCACGTCGGTGTCGCCGCGCGGCAGCTGGTTGCCTTCTTCGTCGATCAGGCGGATGTCGCTGCCCGGCGCGGGCTGGCCCACGGTGTGCAGCTTGGTCGGGTTCAGGTGCGCCTCGAGGATGCAGGTGCCGCCGCCTTCGGTCATGCCGTAGAACTCGACCAGCCCGCCGGGCCAGCGCTTGAGCACGTCGGCCTTGAGCGCCGCGTTGAAGGGCGCGCTGGTGCTGAACTTGTGGCGGAAGGTCGAGAGGTCGTGCGCGTCTAAGCGCGGGTGCGCCATCAGGCGCTGGTACTGCACCGGCACGAGCATGGTGTGCGTCACGCGGTGTTGCTCGGCCAGCTGCAGGTAGCCCAGCGCGTCGAACTTTGGCATCAGCACCACGCAGCCACCGAAGGCGATCGTGGGGAAGAACACCACCAGCGTGGTGTTGGAGTACAGCGGCGTCGACAGCAGCGTGACCGTCTCGGGGCCGTACTCGTACTTGGCGCCGCGCTGGATGTGCGACCAGCGCATGCCGTGCCCCTGCACGATGCCCTTGGGCTCGCCGGTGGTGCCCGACGAATAGATGATGTTGAAGGCCCAGCCGGGCTGCGCGTCGACGGGCTCCGGCTTCGTGCCGGGTGCTGCGAGCCAGTCGTCGAGGGCACGGCCGACGTCGGAGCCGTCGAGCGCGATGTGCGGCAGGCCGTTGGCCTGTGCGGCGCCCACCACCTCGGCGGCCGAGGCGTCGGTGAACAGCAGGCGCGCGTCGGCGTCGCTGATCATCCGGGCCAGGCTGGCGGGCGCCGAGCCGGGGGCCAGCGGGGCCACCGCGACGCCCGCGCGCAGCGCGCCGAGGAACACGGCGGCATAGGGCACCGACGAGGCGGCGCAGACCGCGATGGCGTCGCCGGCGCGCAGGCCGTCGCGCTGCAGGGCGGCGGCGATGCGGTCCATGAGCGCGTCGAGCGCGCGGTAGTCCAGCGTCTGCTGCGCATCGGCCAGCGCGGGGCGATCGGGCGTGTGCTGGGCGTGGAGGCGGACCAGGTCGGCAAGGGTGCCGAAATCGCGCGCGGCGGCGTCCTGGAGGGCGGGGTGCAAGTTCAAGGTCGATCCTTCGTCTGAGGCCAGACGGCAGGATAGCGAAGAAGCCCGCCGCGGGGTGTGCCGCCCGTGACGAAACCCCGCTCAGTCGGTCGCCGTGTCGTCGCCCTGCTGCGCCACGTCGAACAGCGCGCGGATCAGCGGCCGGTCCTTGCGCACCGCCAGGCAGCACAGCGAGTAGCTGATCGAGAGCTCGTCGTCGTCGATCTCCACCACCTTCAGGCCGGGCAGCGGAATGCACTCGATCTGCGTCACGAAGCCCACGCCCATGCCGTTGGCCACGGCGTGCAGGATGGCCTCGCGGCTGTTGATCTCCATCACGCAGTTCATCTGCACGCCCTGCTGCGCGCAGGCGCGCTCGACGCGGTGGCGCGTCTTGGAGCCGGGCTCACGCAGGATCACCGGCTCGCCGGCGATGTCGCGCGTGGCGATGGTGCGCTTCTTCGCCCACGGGTGCTTCGCGGGCACCACGGCCACGATGCGCTCCACGCGGTACGGCACCTGGTACAGGCCTTCGATCTCGGGCGGCTCGACGAGGATGCCGACGTCGATGTCGAAGTCCTGCAGCCCGCTGAGCGTGGAAGCTTCGGAGCCGATCGACACCGTGAGGTCGAGCCCGGCGTGGCTGCGCTTGAAGCTGCGCGCCAGCTCCAGCGCAATGGGCGGCGACACCGCGCCCACGCGCACCAGCCCCGTGCGCAGCTTGTGGGCGCGCTGCAGGAACTGCATCGCTTCTTCTTCCTGCCCGAACAGGCCCTGCGTGATCGCATACAGCTGCTCGCCCGCGGCCGTGAGCCGCACGGCGCGCCCGCTGCGCAAAAACAGCTCGACGTTGAAGCGCTCCTCGAGCGCCTTGACCTGGTCGGTCACGGTGGGCTGGCCGATGTGCAGGTAGCGCGCGGCCGTGGTGAAGCCGCCGGTCTTGGCGACGGCGTGGAAGCAGCGGATCCACTTGTAGTACTGGTGAAACATGGGGCGATCGTGAGGGGCGTCGGTGCCGGGGGCGTGCGCCGAGCCTCTCTCAGATTCGGCGCCCGCGCCTATGCAGGCTTTCCCCAAGGCATCCATCGGTTTTGGACCGGTTGCACGCGCGAAATGCGATTGGACGCCCCGGTGCGCCGCTTCGACACTGCGGCCCAGACAGAAACCGGAGACAAAAAACATGCCCCACGCTTACCGCAACCCCGTGTCCATTCATTCCGGGCGAGGCAGCCTCGAACGGCTGCCCTCGCTCCTGGCGGGCCGCCGCGTCGCGCTCGTCACCTTCCCCGAGGCCCGCGGGCTCGGCCTGGTCGACCGCCTGCAGGCGCTGCTGGGCGACGCCCTCGTCACCGTCATCGACGACGTGCGCCCCAACCCCGATGTCGCCCACCTGCGCGACCTGTACAACCGCTTCTGGCAATCGGACGCATCCTGCGACGCCATCGTGGCGGTGGGCGGCGGCAGCGCCATCGACACGGCCAAGGCCCTGATGGTGGGCACGGCCAACGGGCAGTTCGACGAGCTCGTCGCGCTGCTGGCCACCGGCAAGCCCTTCGTGCCCGCCAGCGTCAAGCCGCTGATCGCCGTGCCGACCACGGCGGGCACCGGCAGCGAGGTGACGCCCTGGGCCACCATCTGGGATGCCGGCAACCAGAAGAAATACTCGCTGCACCTGGACGCCACCTGGCCCGAGGCCGCCATCGTCGACCCCGAGCTCATGCTCTCGGTGCCGGCGGGCACCACGGTGTCGACGGGGCTCGACGCGCTCTCGCACGCGCTCGAAGCGATCTGGAACGTCAACGCCAACCCGGTCTCCGACACCTTCGCCGTCTCGGCCGTGCGCGACATCTTCGACTGCCTGCCGGCGCTGCTCAAAGACCTGGGCAACCTCGACCTGCGCGAGCGCATGGCGCTGGCCGCGCTGAAGGCCGGCATGGCGTTTTCCAACACCAAGACGGCGCTGGCGCATTCCATCTCTTACGAGATGACGCTGCGCCACGGCCTGGCCCACGGCATCGCGTGCTCGTTCACGCTGCCGCTCGTGCTGGAGAAAGCCTGGGCCCGCTCACCCGACCGCGACCAGACGCTGCAGCTGATCTTCGGCCCCGACCTGGCGACCGCCACACAGCGCCTGCGGGCATTCCTGCAGGGGCTTGGCGTGAAGACCGAGTTTGCCGACTATGGCGTGGCGGACAGCGAAGCGGCGGCCATGATCGCGCGTGCCATGGACGGCGCGCGCGGCAAGAACTTCATCGGCGCGGCGGCGTTGGCCTGACAGGCAGGGACTGCGCAGCGAGACAAGAGAGTCAGTTAGGCAAGACAGACAGCGATGCCGGCCATTTCGAGCCGGCCCCACGGGCCCCACGCCCGTCAAGACAAGGAGACATACCATGCAAGCGGCCAATCCCATCCTGCAGGCGGGCACCTACGTGCCTCCCCTCGACAATTCATTCCGCAAGGCGCAGTGGCGGATGCTGCTCGCGGCCATGTTCTGCTACTTCTTCTTCTACACGGGGCGGCAGACCTTCGGCTTCGCCATCCCCGGCATCCAGAAGGAGTTCGGCCTCTCGAAGGAAATGCTGGGCTGGGCCTCGACCTCGCTGCTGTGGTGCTATGCCGTCGGGCAGGCCATCAACGGCAACCTGGGCGACAAGTTCGGCGGACGCCGCGTGATGACGGCCGGCGCCATCCTCTCGTGCGCCGCCAACTGGGTCGTGAGCTTCGCGGTCGGCTTCAAGAGCCTGGCGATTCCGTGGGGCATCAACGGCTACTTCCAGGCCCTGGGCTGGGCACCGGGCAGCCGGCTGCTGTCGAACTGGTGGGGCGCGGGCGAGCGCGGCAAGGTCTACGGCTTCTATGTGTTCGCCGCCGGCTGCGCCTCGGTGCTGTCGTTCGTGACCTCGATCATCGTCGTCAACGTGCTGCACCTCGACTGGCGCTGGATCTTCCGGCTCCCCGTGCTGCTGATGCTGGTGGGCGGCATCGCCTTCTACCTGATCGCCCGTGAACGGCCCGAAGACATGGGCTTCAAGTCGCCCGACACCGGCGTGGCCAACAACAACCCGCAGGAAGCCCAGGTCGCCGTGGCCGACGGCGAGCCGCAAGAAAGCTCGTGGTCGCGCTACAAGGCCGTGCTCAGCAACCCCAAGCTGATGATCGCCGCGCTGGCCATCGGCTTCCAGAACGCCGCACGCTACGGCCTCATCGTCTGGGTGCCGGTGCACTTCCTGGGCAAGGACTGGGCCAAGGCCGCCGACGGCATGATCGACCCGGCCTGGATCTCGGTGGCACTGCCGGTCGGCATGGCCTTCGGCGCGCTCACCAACGGCTGGATCTCCGACAAGGTGTTCGGCTCCAAGCGCTACAAGGCCATCGTGCTGTACATGCTGCTGGGCGCCGTCGCCTCGATGGGCATGTACCTGCTGCCCACCAGCATCTTCGGCCTGGGGCTGCTGTTCCTCGCAGGCTTCTTCGTCTACGGCCCGGCCTCGTCGTTCTGGGCCCTGTGCCCCGACCTCGTGGGTGCCAAGCGCGCCGGCACCGCCACCGGTGTCATGAACTTCTTCTCGTACCTGCTGGCCGGCCTGGGCGAACCGCTGATCGGCCGGATGCTGGACGTCTCGGGCACCACCTCGGTGGTGTTCCCCATCGTCGCGGGCAGCTGCCTCATCAGCGCCTTCATCGCGCTGTTCATCCGCCGCTGAAGCCGTCGCACCCCTACACACAACTTGCCAAGGAGTACCCCTTCATGAAATCCGATTCCCTCGAAGTGAACGGCCGCAGCTACCGCTGGATGGTCCGCCCGGTCGTCGTCGTCTGCGTCGACGGCTGCGAGCCGGCCTACCTCGATGCGGCCATTGCCGCCGGCGTCGCACCCTACCTCGACACCATGCGCAAGGGCGGCGCCGACCTGCTCGCCGACTGCGTCGTGCCCTCGTTCACCAACCCCAACAACCTGTCGATCGTGACGGGCGCACCGCCGGCCGTGCACGGCATCTGCGGCAACTACTTCTTCGACCGCGAGCTGGGCCAGGAAGTGATGATGAACGACCCCAAGTACCTGCGCGCCGGCACCGTGCTGGCTGCGTTTGCCGATGCAGGCGCCAAGCTCGCAGTGATCACCGCCAAGGACAAGCTGCGCAAGCTGCTGGGTCACAAGATGAAGGGCATCTGCTTCTCGTCGGAGAAGTCGGACCAGGTGACGATGGAAGAGAACGGCATCGACAACGTGCTCGACATGGTCGGCATGCCGGTGCCTTCGGTGTACAGCGCGGAACTGTCGGAGTTCGTGTTCGCCGCCGGCGTCAAGCTGATGGAATCGCAGCGCCCCGACCTGATGTACCTGTCGACCACCGACTACGTGCAGCACAAGGCCGCGCCCGGCAGCCCCGCAGCGAATGCCTTCTACGCCATGATGGACGGCTACCTCGCGCAGCTCGATGCGCTCGGCGCCACCATCGTGCTCACGGCCGACCATGGCATGAACGACAAGCACGGCGCCGACGGTTCGCCCAACGTCATCTACCTGCAGGACGTGCTCGATGACTGGTACGGCCCGGGCCGCGCGCGCGTGATCCTGCCGATCACCGACCCCTACGTCGTGCACCACGGTGCGCTCGGCTCCTTCGCCACCGTGTACGTGCCGGACGAGAACCAGGTGCCCGGCTGGATCGACCGCATCCAGCGCATCCCCGGCATGCAGTTCGTGCTCTCGCGCAAGGACGCTGCGCAGCGCTTCGAGCTGCCGCCGGACCGCATCGGCGACATCGTGGTGGTCAGCGAGCAAAGCACCGTCATCGGCACCTCGGCCACGCGCCACGACCTGTCGGCGCTCGAAGTGCCGCTGCGCTCGCACGGTGGCGTGTCGGAGCAGAAGGTGCCCCTGATCTGCAACCGCCCCGTCGCGGGCATCGCGAGCACGCGCCGGCTGCGCAACTTCGATGCACTCGACCTCGCACTGAACCACGCCCAAGGCCCGCTGTTGGCCGCCGCCTGACCCCTTTTGACGGAGCATTCCATGAGCAAGTCTGACCATTCCGCCCTGAAGCCCGGCACCGTGTACCGCGAAGCGCTGCGCATCGCCGGCGAGAAAGTCCACCGCGACCGCACCATCGACGTCACCTACCCGTACACCGGCGAGGTGATCGCCACCGTGCCCAAGGCCACGCTGGACGACGTGCGCAACGCCTTGCGCATCGCCCGCGACTACAAGCCCACGCTCACGCGCTACGAGCGCTACAAGATCCTCATGCGCGCCGGCGAGATCATCGCTTCGCGCCTGGATGAAATGTCGCGCACCATCACGCTCGAATCGGGCCTGTCGCGCAAGGACTCGCTGTACGAAGTGGGCCGCGCCTCCGACGTGCTGCTGTTCGCCGCCAACCAGGCGCTGGTCGACGACGGCCAGGTGTTCTCGTGCGACCTCACGCACCACGGCAAGAGCCGCAAGGTCTACACGATGCGCGAGCCGCTGTTGGGCGCCATCACCGCCATCACGCCGTTCAACCATCCGCTGAACCAGGTGATCCACAAGGTGGCGCCGGCCATTGCGACCAACAACCGCATCGTGCTGAAACCCAGCGAGAAGACGCCGCTCACGGCCTTCCTGCTGGCCGACATCCTGTACGAAGCAGGACTGCCGCCGCAGATGCTGTCGGTGCTCACGGGCGACCCCAAGGAGATCGCCGACGAGCTGCTGACCAATGCCGAAGTCGACCTCGTCACCTTCACGGGCGGCGTGCCCATCGGCAAGTACATCGCGGGCAAGGCCACCTACAAGCGCCAGATTCTGGAGCTGGGCGGCAACGACCCGATCATCGTGATGGAAGACGCGGACATTGAGGAGGCGGCCACGCTCGCTGCCAATGGTTCTTACAAGAACTCGGGCCAGCGTTGCACGGCAGTCAAACGCATGCTGGTGCACGAGTCGGTGGCCGATCGCTTTGTCGAGCTGCTGGTCGAGAAGACCCGCGCGCTGAAGTACGGTGACCCGATGGACCCGGACACTGACATGGGCACCGTGATCGACGAAGCGGCTGCGAAGCAATTCGAGGCCGTGGTCAACGAAGCCATCGCAGCCGGCGCCAAGCTCCTGTACGGCAACGAACGCCGCGGTGCGCTGTACTCGCCCACCGTGCTCGACCACGTCGATCCCGAGATGACCGTCGCCAAGCAGGAGACCTTCGGCCCCGTGTCGCCGGTGATCCGCTTCAAGAACATCGACGAGGCGATCCGCATCTCGAACGGCACGGCCTACGGCCTGTCGTCATCGATCTGCACCAACCGGCTGGACTACATCACGCGTTTCATCCGCGAGCTGAACGTGGGCAGTGTCAATGTGCGCGAGGTGCCGGGCTACCGCCTGGAGCTCACGCCCTTCGGCGGCATCAAGGACTCGGGCCTGGGCTACAAGGAGGGCGTGCTCGAAGCCATGAAGAGTTTCACCAACACCAAGACCTACTCGCTGCCATGGTGACCGGCGCGGCGCACGAGGCGCATGGCGCGTCGCGCGCCGTGCGTGAGACCCCACCGCCCATGGCGCTGGCCGTGGCGGCCAAGTGGCTGTCGCGCTACAGCCGCGCGCCAATGCCTTCGTCCAAGGTGGTCGACACGGACAGCGCAACCACAGGCGATGCAGATCGCACCGCCGCACGCTGGATCGCCTGAGCCGCCAGCACGCGCGCCTGCGCGTCGGCCGCGAGGATGTCGTCGAGGCTCTCGAGCGCAGACGAGGGCGCGTGCTGCAGGCAGTCTTCCACCACGTGCGCAATGTCGGTGTAGCGCAGGCGCCCGTTCAGGAACGCATCGACCGCCGCTTCGTTCGCCGCATTGAGCGTGACGCTCGCCGCACAGCCGCTGCGCAGCACCTCCAGCGCCAGGCGCAGGCAGGGAAAGTGTTTCAGCTCGGGTGCTGCGAAGCTCAGATGGGCGAGCTGCAGGAAGTCCAACGGCGCCACGCCCGAGTCGATGCGCTCGGGCCACGCCAGCGCATGCGCGATCGGCGTTCGCATGTCGGGGCGCCCCAGCTGTGCCAGCACCGACTGGTCGGCATAGGCCACCATCGAATGGATCACGCTCTGCGGGTGGATCACCACTTCGATGCGCTCGGGCGGCATCGCGAACAGCCAGCGTGCCTCGATGGTTTCGAGCCCCTTGTTCATCATCGTCGCTGAATCGACCGAGATCTTGCGGCCCATGCGCCAGGTGGGATGCGCGCAGGCCTCGTCGGGCGTGACCCGGTCCAGCGCTTCGAGCGGACGGTGCAGGAACGGCCCACCCGACGCGGTGAGCACCAGCCGCTCGACGCCCGCGCCACGGCGCTGTTGCATAACCCGAATTCAGGGCGAGCCTCCCCTTACCCAAGACGCAGCTATGCCACGCGCACAGTCTCAGGCGTTCCCAGACTGGTGAACCTGTTGAGGATCGATGCCCGTACCTGTAGCTCGGTCACCTGCCTCTGGAAGTCCCGTGCCATCACGCGCTCGCCCAGTCTCTTGAAGCACCCCATCTTGGTCTGCACCAGGCTGCGGCGGTGATAGCCGCTGCACTTCTTCCAGATTGAACGACCAAGCTTGCGTGTCGCCCTCAGGATTTCGTTTCTTGCCTGCGCCCCAGCTTTGCCATCCGCCCAAGGCTTGGCGTTCTTGCGTGTGGGGATGATCGCCGCAGCCTGCCGACTGGCGATTGCCTCGTGGCACGCTTTGGTGTCATAGGCACCATCGGCGCTCACCGAATGCAGTTGTTCGTCCGCAGGAATCTGCGCCAGCAACTGCGGCAGCATCGGCGCATCGCCAATGGCGTTGTCCGTGATCTCGATGGCGCGGATCTCCAGCGTCTGTGCATCAATGCCCAGGTGCACCTTGCGCCACTGCCGGCGGTAGTCGGCACCGTGCTTCTTCGTCTTCCATTCGCCTTCGCCCAGCATCTTCACGCCGGTGCTGTCGATCAGCAGGTGTAGGCCCGCGCTGCTGCGGCGCGTGGCAATGGCCACACTCAATGTCTTCTGACGCCGCGACAAGGTGCTGTAGTCGGGCACGGCCCAGTCCAAGTGGGCCAACTTGATCAGGCTCTCGGCCAGGCCCGTCGCCTGGCGCAGGCCCAGCCCGAACATGCACTTCAAGGTCAGGCAGAACTGGATCGCAGCATCGCTGAACACAGCGGGCCGGCCTGAGCGACCACTGGCAGGAGCCTGCCATTGAAGGTCGGCATCGAGCCAAACCATCAATGATCCCCTGCGCTTGAGCGCCGCGTTGTACTCACTCCAGTTCGTCGTGCGGTACTTCGCCCGCGGTGGCTTGCTCATCTGTCTAGCCTAGCCTAACCACGATCGGAGGCCACTCCGGCAGGGTTATGCAACAACGCCCCCTCGGAGGTTCTAATCAGTTTTTTGGATGGTGCGGCGGGCGCGCAGGACCGTCGCCGCGGCCGTTCGGAAACGGCTGCGGTACGAGGTCAGGGAGAGAGGGAGTGCGCCGAGGCCCGTGCGTGGCGGGCGGTCGGGCGGGGCGTCGTCAGACGCCGGCGGCGTGCGCCTGCTGGTCGGCGTGGTAGCTGGAGCGCACCATGGCGCCCACGGCCGCGTGGCTGAAGCCCATCTTGTAGGCCTCTTCCTCGAACATCTTGAAGGTGTCGGGGTGCACGTAGCGGCGCACCGGCAGGTGCGAGCCCGACGGCGACAGGTACTGGCCGATGGTCAGCATGTCGATGTCGTGGGCGCGCATGTCGCGCATCACCTGCAGGATCTCTTCGTCGGTCTCGCCCAGGCCGACCATGATGCCGCTCTTGGTCGGCACCTTCGGGTGCAGCGCCTTGAACTTCTTCAGCAGGTTCAGGCTGAACTGGTAGTCGCTGCCCGGACGCGCTTCCTTGTACAGGCGCGGCGCGGTCTCGAGGTTGTGGTTCATCACGTCCGGCGGCGCGGCCTTGAGGATCTCGAGGGCGCGGTCGTCGCGGCCGCGGAAGTCGGGCACGAGGATCTCGATCTGCGTCATCGGCGAGAGCTCGCGGATGTTCGTGATGCAGTCGACGAAGTGCTGGCTGCCGCCGTCGCGCAGGTCGTCGCGGTCGACGCTGGTGATCACCACGTACTTCAGGCGCAGCTTGGCGATGGTCTTGGCCAGGTTGAGCGGCTCGTCCTTGTCCAGCGGGTCGGGGCGGCCGTGGCCCACGTCGCAGAACGGGCAGCGGCGCGTGCACTTGTCGCCCATGATCATGAAGGTGGCCGTGCCGTTGCCGAAGCATTCGCCGATGTTCGGGCACGAGGCTTCTTCGCAGACCGTGTGCAGGTTGCTTTCACGCAGGATCTGCTTGATTTCGTAGAAGCGCGTGGTGGGGCTGCCGGCCTTGACGCGGATCCACTCGGGCTTCTTGAGCACTTCGCCGGTCTGCACCACCTTGACGGGGATGCGCGACAGCTTGGCCGCGGCCTTCTGCTTGGCCAGGGGGTTGTAGTTTTCGGCGCTCTGGGCCTCTCTCACTACGGGGGACGGGACGACTTCGGTGGTGCTCATTGGATTGCTAAGGTGCCAGGAAGGTGATGAGCTTCTGGCCCAGCACGCCGGCAGCTTCTTCCCATGTGGTTTGGACGCCGATTGTAGAAAGGTCGACCGTTTTCAGCCCCGCGTAGCCGCAAGGGTTGATGCGCGAGAAGGGTTCGAGGTCCATCGCGACATTGAGCGACACACCGTGGTAAGTGGCGTGACGGCTCACCTTGATGCCCAGCGCGGCGATCTTGCCCAGGCCCCGGAACGGGTCGGCGCCGGGCATCGGGCCGGTGAGTGCTGCGTGCGAGAACGGGTCGTCCAGGCGCACGTAGATGCCCGGGGCGCCGGGCACGCGGTGGCCGGTCACGCCGAAATGGGCGAGCGTGCGCAGCACCGATTCCTCGATGCGGTAGACGTATTCCTTGACGTAGTAGCCGGCGCGCCGCAGGTCGATGAGCGGGTAGGCCACCACCTGGCCGGGGCCGTGGAAGGTGACCTGCCCGCCGCGGTCGGTCTGCACGACCGGGATCGGGCCGGGGGCCAGGATGTGGTCAGTCTTGCCCGCCAGCCCTTGGGTGAATACCGGGTCGTGCTCGCAAATCCATAGCGCGTCGGGGCTCTCGGGCGTGCGCTCCTGCGTGAAGCGCTGCATCGCCGCATAGGTGGCGAGGTAGTCGGCCCGGCCGAGCGACTGCGCTTCGATGGTCAAAGAACGACCTTGACCGACGGGTGCGACGACAGGGCGCGGTACAGGTCGTCGAGCTGTTCGCGGCTGGTGGCCGTGACGGTGATGGTCACGCCCAGGTAGTTGCCGGCCTTGCTGTCGCGCAGCTCGACGGTGGTGGCGTCGAAGTTCGGGTCGAAGCGTTCGGCGATCTGCGTGATGGCGTGCACCAGGCCGTCGGTCTTGGCACCCATGACCTTGATCGGGAACTGCGAGGGGTACTCGATCAGCGACTCCTTGCGCGGGTCGGGGATCGGGGTCGTGTCGTCGGTGGTGTCGTTGGTGTTGGTCGGGGGCGTGGTGTTGTCGGTCATGCAAGGGCTCCTGGCCTCTCAGCGTTGCGTTGCTTGGCCTGTTGGTAGGCGGCATACAAGCTCTGGTAGATGGGGCCGGGACGGCCATTGCCAATGGTCTGGCCGTCGAGCGTGGTGACGGGCAGCACCTCTTTGGTGGCTGAGGACAGCAGCAGCTCATCGGCGCCGAACACTTCGTCACGCGACACGCGCCGCAGCGCAAAGGGAATGCCGCTGTCCTGGCACAGGCGCTCGAGCAGGCCGTAGCGGATGCCGGTCAGCACGAGGTTGTCTTTCGGTGGGCCGATGAGCGTGCCGTCCTTGACGATCCACACATTGCTCGACGAGGCCTCGCTGAGCGAGTCGCCTCGGAACATCACGGTTTCGGTCGCGCCGGCCTCGACGCTGATCTGCCGTGCGAGCACCGCGCCCAGCAGGCTGGTGCTCTTGATGTGGGCCTTCTGCCAGCGGAAATCGTCGGTCGTGACGCAGGTCACGCCCTTGGCGCGCACCGCATCGGCCACCGGCGGCAGGGGGTTCACCATCGCGAACACCGTGGGGCGCAGGCCGCGCACCATCACGTGATCGCGCGGTGCGACACCGCGCGAGACCTGGAAGTAGATCGCCTGCGGTGCATGGCCCAGCGGTGCCGTGAGCTGCACCGCAATGGCGCGCCATTCGTCGCGCGAGTAGGGGTTGTCGATCTGCAACTCAGCCAGCGAACGCTCGAGGCGCGCGATGTGCTCGTCGAAGCAGAAGGGCACTCCGAAGTACACAGGGATGACTTCGTAGATGCCGTCGCCGAAGATGAAGCCGCGGTCGAGGACGCTGATCTTCGCGTCGCGCAGCGGGGTGAATTCGCCGTTGAGAAAACACGGCGTGTCGGGCAGTGCCGAGGTGATGTCTTGCATCCGCAAATTATGGGCGGACGCCACACTCGGTGCAGAACTGTGGACGAAGTGTCACGTTATGTCGGGACCCCGCTAGGTTTTACTTATAATCAATGGCTTTGTAAAATTCTCCGGGGACAAACACGGGGTGCATTCGAATGACAACCAACGCCCCTGTCCCTGAGGTTGACGCCGAAGAATCCGATTTCAAGCCACTGACGGCCGAAGAGGCCCAGAAGTTGCGCGAGCAAAACCCCGAGCTGTCACCCTGGTGGGTGATCGCAGCCCAAGTGGCTGCAGGTGTGGTGGTGGCTTGCCTGGCGTGGATCTGGACGGCGCGATCCGAGGCTGCAATCTCGGCGTTTTACGGAGCCATGACAGTAGCGATCCCCGCGGCCTTGTTTGTCCGCGGTGTCCGGCGCAAGCCGGGCATGCCGTCGCAGGCTGTCATGTTGAGGTTTTTTGTATGGGAGATGATCAAGATCGCGTTGACCGTAGCCTTGCTGGCCGCGGCGCCGTGGCTGATCGGGGGGCTCGTCTGGCTGGCCATGGTGGCTGGCGTGGTGGTCGCCATGAAGATGTACTGGGTGGCACTGTTGGTGCGGCCCAAATTTTTGAACCGGATTTGACTGTTTTGGAAGAGAGACGCTGAAAGATGGCCGCCGAAGGACACGCCCCGACCGCGAGTGAATACATCGTTCACCACCTCCAGCACTGGCAAGTCGACTGGAGCCTCAAGCCCGTCGTTCAATCCGCCATTGTTGACTTCAACGTCATCAACCTCGACTCGGTGCTCTACGCGCTGATCGTTGGCGCATTGGGCTGCTTCGTGCTGTGGCTGGCTGCCCGCAAGGCAACGCCCGGCGTGCCTGGCCGTTTCCAGGCGGCGGTCGAAATCCTGGTCGAGATGGTCGACAACCAGGCCAAGGCCAACATCCACAACGCCGCGAGCCGCAAGTTCATTGCCCCGCTGGCGCTCACCGTGTTCGTCTGGATCTTCCTGCTGAACGCGATGGACATGCTGCCGGTCGACCTGCTGCCGGCCATCTGGACCCAGGTGTATTCGGCCATGGGCCACGATCCGCACCACGCCTACATGCGTGCCGTGCCGACCGCCGACCTCTCGACCACGCTCGGTCTTTCGACTTCCGTGCTGCTCCTGTGCCTGTTCTACAGCGTCAAGGTCAAGGGCCTGGGCGGCTGGGGCCACGAGCTGATCACTGCGCCCTTCGGTGCCCACCCGCTGCTGTGGCCCATCAACCTGCTGATGCAGGTCATCGAGTACCTGGCCAAGACGGTTTCACACGGCATGCGGTTGTTCGGCAACATGTATGCAGGCGAGCTCGTCTTCATGCTCATCGCCCTCATGGGCGGTGCCATGGCGGCCTCGTTCTCCGGTGTGTTGCTGCCCATCGGGCACATCATTGCCGGCACTGTCTGGGCGATCTTCCACATCCTGGTGATCACGCTGCAGGCTTTCATCTTCATGATGCTGACCCTGATCTATCTGGGCCAGGCGCATGAGGCGCATTGAGTTTCCCTTTTTCTTTTCGTTTGCTTTAAATCTGTTCTAAGGAGTCATCATCATGGAAAACATTCTCGGTCTCGTCGCTCTCGCTTGTGGTCTGATCGTCGGTCTCGGCGCCATCGGTGCTTCCATCGGCATCGCGCTGATGGGTGGCAAGTTCCTGGAATCGTCGGCCCGTCAACCTGAGCTGATGAACGACCTGCAGACCAAGATGTTCATCTTGGCGGGTCTGATCGACGCGGCTTTCCTGATCGGCGTGGCCATCGCTCTGCTGTTCGCCTTCGCCAACCCGTTCGCCGCGACCCTGCTGGCCAACCTGCCCAAGTAAGCCGGTTCAACGCCACTCCAGAAAGGTGTTGCCGTGAGTATCAACGCGACCCTGTTCGTTCAGGCCATCGTCTTCTTGCTGCTGGTGCTGTTCACGATGAAATTCGTGTGGCCGCCCATCGCAAAGGCCTTGGATGAACGCGCACAAAAGATCGCTGCGGGCCTGGCGGCCGCCGAGAAGGCCAAGGCTGAACTCGCTTCCGCCAACCAGCGCGTCGAGCAGGAACTGGTTCAGTCTCGCAACGAGACCACCAGCCGCCTGGCCGATGCCGAGCGCCGCGCCCAGCAGATCATCGAAGAGGCCAAGGGCCGTGCAACTGTGGAGGCCAACAAGATCGTGGCCGACGCGCACGCCGAAGCCGAACAGCAGTCCGTGCGTGCCCGTGAAGCCCTGCGTGAGCAGGTTGCAGCACTGGCCGTCAAGGGTGCCGAGCAGATTCTCCGCAAGGAAGTCAATGCCGGTGTCCACGCCGACCTGCTCCAGCGCCTGAAGACCGAGCTCTGAGGACGATATGGCCGAACTTGCGACCATTGCCCGCCCCTACGCGGACGCGCTCTTCGAGGCTACTTCGAGCGACCTCGAAGGCACGGCCGGCTGGATCGGCCAGCTGGCCGCCCTCGCTGCCGATCCCCAGCTCCTGCAGTTCGCTGCCGACCCGAAGGTGTCGCAGGAACAGGTCTTCGACCTGATTTCCGGCCTCCTGCCGCAAGCCTTGCCGAACGCCGGCAAGAACTTCCTGCGCACGGTGATCGACAACGGCCGGCTCGCTGCATTGCCCGAAGTCGCGGCCCAGTACCGCGAGCTCAAGAACGCCAAGGGCGGCACGTCCGACGCGGTGATCTACAGCGCCTTCCCGATCGACGCGGCGAGTCTCGCCGAAGTCGGCGCGGCGCTGCAGCGCCGTTTCGGTCGTCCGCTGAACACGCGTGTGGAATCCGATCCTTCGCTGATCGGCGGCATCCGTGTGGTGGTGGGGGACGAAGTCCTCGACACCTCCGTCAAGGCGCGTCTCGAACAAATGAAAGCAGCGCTCACCGCCTGAGGCGGCGAGCCGCGGTTGGCCCTATTTATTGAAAGAAGGAAAGAGTCATGCAACTCAATCCCGCAGAAATTTCCGAACTGATCAAGAGCCGTATCGAAGGCCTTGGCGTCAGCGCCGACATCCGCAACCAGGGCACCGTGGTCTCGGTGACCGACGGCATCGTGCGCGTGCACGGCCTGTCGGACGCGATGCAGGGCGAAATGCTCGAGTTCCCGCCCACGGCTGACGGCACGCCGTCGTTCGGCCTGGCGCTGAACCTCGAGCGCGACTCGGTCGGCGCCGTGATTCTGGGCGAGTACGAGCACATCTCCGAAGGCGACACCGTGAAGTGCACGGGCCGCATCCTGGAAGTGCCCGTGGGCCCCGAGCTCATCGGCCGCGTGGTGAACGCACTGGGCCAGCCGATCGACGGCAAGGGTCCGATCAACGCCAAGATGACCGACGTGATCGAAAAGGTCGCTCCCGGCGTGATCGCACGGAAGTCCGTCGACCAGCCGATGCAGACCGGCCTGAAGTCGATCGACTCCATGGTGCCCGTCGGCCGTGGCCAGCGCGAGCTGATCATCGGCGACCGCCAGACCGGCAAGACCGCCGTGGCGATCGACGCGATCATCAACCAGAAGGGTCAGAACATGACCTGCGTCTACGTTGCGATCGGCCAGAAGGCTTCGTCGATCAAGAACGTGGTGCGCTCGCTGGAACAAGCCGGCGCGATGGACTACACCATCGTCGTGGCCGCATCGGCCTCCGAATCGGCTGCCATGCAGTACGTGTCGGCCTATTCGGGCTGCACGATGGGCGAGTACTTCCGCGACCGCGGCCAGGACGCCCTGATCGTCTATGACGACCTGTCCAAGCAAGCCGTGGCCTACCGTCAGGTGTCGCTGCTGCTGCGCCGCCCGCCAGGCCGCGAAGCCTACCCCGGCGACGTGTTCTATCTCCACAGCCGTCTGCTCGAGCGCGCAGCCCGCGTGAACGCCGACTACGTCGAAGCCTTCACCAAGGGTGAAGTCAAGGGCAAGACCGGCTCGCTGACCGCACTGCCGATCATCGAAACGCAAGCTGGCGACGTGTCCGCCTTCGTTCCGACCAACGTGATCTCGATCACCGACGGCCAGATCTTCCTGGAAACCAGCCTGTTCAACGCCGGCATCCGCCCCGCCATCAACGCCGGTATCTCGGTGTCGCGCGTGGGTTCGTCGGCGCAGACCAACCTGATCAAGAACCAGTCGGGCGGTATCCGTACCGACCTGGCCCAGTACCGTGAACTGGCCGCGTTCGCGCAGTTCGCTTCCGACCTCGACGAAGCGACCCGCAAGCAACTCGACCGCGGTGCGCGCGTGACGGAACTGCTCAAGCAGACCCAGTACAGCCCGCTGCCGATCTCGCTGATGAATGCCACGCTGTTCGCAGTGAACAAGGGCTTCATGGACGACATCGACGTCAAGAAGGTGCTCCCGTTCGAACACGGTTTCCATCAGCTGCTGAAGACGAGCCACGCCGCCCTGCTCGAGACCATGGAAAAGAATGGTGCCAAGTGGGACGTCAAGCCCGCCAAGCCGGACGACAGCGCAGAAAAGCAGGCTTTCAAGAAGGTTTGCCAGGACGCCGAAGCCGAACTGCTGGCCGCCGCCACCTCGTTCAAGAAGTCGTTCGCCTGATCGACCCCTTGACCGACGCAAGAAGGAGTTCATATGGCAGCTGGTAAGGAAATCCGCGGCAAGATCAAATCGGTGGAAAACACCAAGAAGATCACCAAGGCCATGGAAATGGTCTCGGTTTCCAAGATGCGCAAGGCGCAAGAGCGCATGCGTGCCGCCCGCCCCTACAGCGAGAAGATCCGCAACATTGCGGCGAACCTTGGCAAGGCGAATCCCGAGTACACGCACGCCTTCATGAAGAAGAACGACGCCAAGGCGATCGGCTTCATCATCGTGACGAGCGACAAGGGCCTGTGCGGTGGCTTGAACACCAACCTGCTGCGCGCCGTGACGGCCAAGCTGCGCGAAGCGCAGGCTGCAGGCGTGGCGATCGAGTCGGTCGCCATCGGCAGCAAGGGCCTAGGCTTCCTGAACCGCATCGGCGCCCGCGTGGTCGCGCATGTCACCCACCTGGGTGACACGCCGCACCTGGACAAGCTCATCGGCCCGGTCAAGACGCTGCTCGACGCTTACGCGGAAGGCAAGCTCTCGGCCGTGTACCTGTGCTACACGAAGTTCATCAACACGATCAAGCAGGAGCCGCTCGTCGAGCAGCTGCTGCCGCTGGCCGAAGACTCGCTGAAAGTCGAGGAAGGCCAGCATTCGTGGGATTACATCTACGAGCCCGATGCGCAAAGCGTGATCGACGAGCTGCTGGTCCGCTATGTGGAGTCGCTGGTCTATCAGGCCGTGGCAGAGAACATGGCGTCCGAGCATTCGGCGCGGATGGTGGCCATGAAGGCTGCCACCGACAACGCAGGCAATGTGATCAGCGAGCTGAAGCTGGTCTACAACAAGACCCGCCAGGCCGGCATCACCAAGGAGCTCTCGGAAATCGTTTCGGGCGCTGCGGCGGCCGCCGGTGTCTGAGCCCTTCGGACCTCAACAGATTTAAATTTTTATCGGAGCAGACATGGCTCAAGCAGAAGCAGTTCAAGGCAAGATCGTTCAGTGTATTGGCGCTGTGGTCGACGTGGAATTCCCGCGCGACAAGATGCCCAAGATCTACGACGCCCTCAAGTTCGAAGGCAGCGCACTGACGCTCGAAGTCCAGCAGCAGCTCGGCGACGGCGTGGTCCGCACGATTGCGCTGGGTTCTTCCGACGGCCTGCGCCGCGGCCTGATCGTGACCAACACGCAAGCCCCCATCACCGTGCCCGTGGGCAAGGCGACGCTGGGCCGCATCATGGACGTGCTGGGCGCGCCCATCGACGAGCGTGGTCCGGTCGACCAGACGCTGACCGCCTCCATCCACCGCAAGGCTCCCGCGTACGACGAACTGTCGCCGTCGCAAGACCTGCTGGAAACCGGCATCAAGGTGATCGACCTGGTGTGCCCGTTCGCCAAGGGCGGCAAGGTGGGCCTGTTCGGTGGTGCCGGCGTGGGCAAGACCGTGAACATGATGGAACTCATCAACAACATCGCCAAGGCTCACTCGGGTCTGTCGGTGTTCGCTGGTGTGGGCGAACGTACCCGTGAAGGCAACGACTTCTATCACGAGATGGCCGACTCCGGCGTCGTGAACCTCGAGAAGCTCGAAGACTCCAAGGTCGCCATGGTCTACGGCCAGATGAACGAGCCCCCGGGCAACCGTCTGCGCGTGGCCCTGACCGGCCTGACCATCGCCGAGTCGTTCCGCGACGAAGGCCGTGACGTGCTGTTCTTCGTGGACAACATCTACCGTTACACGCTGGCCGGTACCGAAGTGTCGGCACTGCTGGGTCGTATGCCTTCCGCCGTGGGCTACCAGCCGACGCTGGCCGAGGAAATGGGCCGTCTGCAAGAGCGGATCACGTCGACCAAGGTCGGCTCGATCACCTCGATCCAGGCCGTCTACGTTCCTGCCGACGACTTGACCGACCCGTCGCCCGCCACGACCTTCGCCCACTTGGACTCGACCGTGGTGCTGTCGCGTGACATCGCTTCGCTCGGTATCTACCCCGCCGTGGACCCGCTGGACTCGACCTCGCGCCAGCTCGACCCGAACGTGGTCGGTGAAGAGCACTACAACGTGGCCCGCGCCGTGCAGGGCATCCTGCAGCGCTACAAGGAACTGCGCGACATCATCGCGATTCTGGGCATGGACGAACTGGCCCCCGACGACAAGCTCGCCGTGGCCCGCGCCCGCAAGATCCAGCGTTTCCTGTCGCAGCCGTTCCACGTGGCCGAAGTGTTCACCGGTTCGCCCGGCAAGTACGTGTCACTGGCCGAAACCATCCGTGGTTTCAAGATGATCGTCAACGGCGAAGCCGACCACCTGCCGGAACAAGCGTTCTACATGGTGGGCACGATCGACGAAGCGTTCGAAAAAGCCAAGAAGGTCGCCTAAGGCGGCATGGGAACTCAGATGGCCAACACCATTCACGTCGACGTGGTCAGCGCGGAAGAGTCGATCTTCTCGGGCGAAGCCACGTTCGTCGCGCTGCCCGGTGAAGCCGGTGAGCTCGGCATCTATCCGCGTCACACGCCGCTGATCACGCGCATCCGCCCCGGTGCCGTGCGCATCGAAACGGCCGACGGCGGCGAAGAGTTCGTCTTCGTGGCCGGCGGCATTCTCGAAGTGCAGCCTGATGCCGTCACCGTGCTGTCCGACACCGCAATCCGCGGCAAGGACCTCGACGACGAGAAGGCCAACCAGGCCAAGGCGGCCGCCGAGGAAGCGCTGAAGAACGCCAAGAGCGACATCGACATCGCGATGGCGCAGTCGGAACTGGCCGTGATGGCTGCGCAGATCGCTGCGCTGCGCAAGTACCGCCAGAAGAAGTAAATCCAAGCCGCTGCCTTCGGGCAGGTGCCAAGAGAAAGCCGCCTCCGGGCGGCTTTTTTTCGTCCGGCTTTTCCAGATCGCCAGATCGTGTGCGAGTTTAGTTTGAAATAGGTCGAAGTTAAGCCTTGCCCGGCTGAAGATGCGCTCCTAGTATTCGCCTTCGCCCGGCGGCCGATCGTCTGATCGTTCGACCGGCGCCTTTCCAAAAAAGAGCGGAGACAAACGCGTGGCACCCTGGAGCGGCATCACGACCGACGAAATGCGGTTGCTGGAATCGACCTTCTGGTCGGCCGGCGGCTCGCGCCATGCCATGGCCGAACAGCTCGGCTTCTCCAAGAGCAAGGCCAACGGCCTGATCGCCGGCCTCGTCGACCAAGGCCTGCTTGCCGAAGCCGGCCTGCAGCGCTCCTCGGGCGGTCGGCGCGCCGAAAACCTCCAGCTCAATGGCGAACTCGGCGTGCTCGTCGGCATCGACATCGGCGCCACCAGCCTAGACGTCGCGGTGCTGCGCCCCGACCTCACGGTGCTGGCCCAGCATGAAGAAGCCGCCGACGTGCGCGAAGGCCCGGCCGTGGTGCTGGCCCGTGTGCGCGTGCTCATGCGCGAACTGCTCGCGCGTTGCGGGCAGGGCGCCAGGAACGTCATGGGCATCGGCATCGGCGTGCCCGGCCCGGTCAACTTCGAGATCGGCCAGCTCGTGAACCCGCCGCTCATGCCGGCGTGGGACAGCTTCTCGATCCGCGACTACCTGCGCGAGGACTATGCCGCGCCGGTGTTCGTCGACAACGACGTCAACCTGATGGCGCTCGGCGAACTGTGGCGGCTGCGTCGCTCGCTCTCGAATTTCCTCGTGATCAAGATCGGCACCGGCATTGGCTGCGGCATCGTCTGCCACGGCGAGGTGTACCGCGGCGCCGCCGGTTCGGCCGGCGACGTGGGCCACATCTGCGTCGACCAGGAAGGTCCGCGCTGCCATTGCGGCAACCTCGGCTGCGTCGAGGCGATGGCGGCCGGCCCTGCGATCACGCGCATGGCGATGCAGGCGGCCGAAGCCGGTGAAAGCGAAACACTCGCCGAATGCCTGCGCACGCGCGGGCGCATCGACGCCTTCGATGTGGGGCAGGCCAGCCGCGGCGGCGACCCGGCGGCCAACGCCATCATCCAGCGCGCGGGCAGCCTCATCGGGCAGATGCTCGCGTCGGTCGTCAACTTCTTCAATCCGTCGCACGTGTTCATCGGCGGCGGCATCACGCGCATCGGCCCGCTGTTTCTCGCGGCGGTGCGCCAGAGCGTGTACCAACGCTCGCTCGCGCTGTCGACGCGGCACCTCGAGATTCAATACACGCCGCTGGGCACGCAGGGCGGCCTCGTCGGCGCGGGCGTGCTGGCGATGCAGGAAACGCTCAAGGCCCGAGGAGTGGCTCCATGACCGCCGTGGAAACCAACAAGGGCAGCGTGGCCGTCGAGTTCGATGCCGTGGTGAAGGCTTTCGGCCCCGTGCAGGTGCTGCACGGCGTGAGCTTCGCGCTCGCGCCGGGCCGCGTGTACGGCCTGCTCGGTGAGAACGGCGCGGGCAAGTCCACGCTGATGAAGATCCTGTCGGGCTACGAGTCGCTGACCAGCGGCACGTTGCGCATCAACGGCCAGCCGCAAACCTTCACGAGCTCGCGCGATGCCGAGGCGCTCGGCATCGTGCTGATCCACCAGGAGTTCAACCTCGCCGAAGACCTCAGCGTCGCGCAGAACATCTTCCTCGGCCACGAGAAAAAGAAGGGGTTCCTGCTCGACGACGCCGCGATGGAACGCGATGCCGGCGCCGCGCTCGCCGCCGTCGGCCTGGCCATCGACCCGCGCACCAAGGTGCGCCGGCTCATCGTCGCCGAGAAGCAGCTCGTCGAGATCGCGAAGGCCATCGCCCGCCGCGCGCGCCTGCTCGTCATGGACGAGCCCACCGCCACGCTCACGCCCGGCGAGACCGAGCGCCTGTTCAAGCTCATCGCGCAGCTGCGCGCCGACGGCGTGACCATCGTCTACATCTCGCACAAGCTCGACGAGGTGGAGCAGGTCACCGACGAGGTGATCGTGATGCGCGACGGCCGTTTCGTGGCACGCGCGCCCACGCCCGAAGTCTCGCGCCAGCAGATGGCCAACCTCATGGTGGGCCGCGAGCTGGCCGACCTGTACCCGCCGCGCGACCTCGTCGTGGCGGCCGACGCACCCGCCCTGCGCGTGCGCAACTTCAGCGTGCCCGGCTGGGCGCAGGACGCGAGCTTCGAGGTGCGCCCCGGCGAGATCCTCGGCTTCGCGGGCCTTGTCGGCGCGGGCCGCACCGAACTGTTCGAAGGCCTGCTCGGGCTGCGCCCCGCGAGCGGCACGGTCGAGATGCGCGGCGAGCCCGTGCCGCACGGCAAGGGCTGGCGCAACCCGCGCGATGCCGCCAAGCATGGCCTCACCTACCTCAGCGAAGACCGCAAGGGCAAGGGCCTGCACGTGCACTTCGGCCTGCGCCAGAACCTCACGCTGATGGCGCTGGAGCGCTATGCGCAGCCCTGGCTGAAGCCCGACGCGGAACGCATTGCGCTCGCCGAGGCGGTGAAGGACTACGGCATCCGCACCGGCTCGCTCGACGTGCGCGCCTCGTCGCTGTCGGGCGGCAACCAGCAGAAGCTCGCGCTCGCCAAGGTGCTGCAGCCGCAGCCGAAAGTGGTGGTGCTCGACGAGCCCACGCGCGGCGTCGACGTGGGCGCCAAGCGCGACATCTATTTCCTGATCCAGCGACTCGCCCGCGAAGGCCTCGCGGTGATCGTCGTCTCGTCCGAGCTGATGGAACTGATCGGCCTGTGCCACCGCGTCGCGGTGATGCGCGCGGGCCGGCTCGTTGCCACGCTGGACGCGACCCACCTGACTGAAGAGGAGCTCATCGCTCATGCCACCGGAACCGCAGACACCTCCGCCGCAGCCTGAAGCGGCCGCAGCAACTGCTGCAGCAGCGCATCGCAGCGAGGCCAAGCCGCGCTGGACCGAGCGCCTGCACGGCCTCGGTCCGGTCATCGGCCTCGTGCTGCTGTGCATCGCAGGCACGCTGCTCAACAGCGACTTCGCCACCGTCGACAACGCGATGAACGTGCTCACGCGCACGGCCTTCATCGGCATCATCGCGGTGGGCATGTGCTTCGTGATCATCTCGGGCGGCATCGACCTGTCGGTGGGTTCGATGGCCGCGCTCATCGCGGGCAGCGTGATCATGTTCATCAACTGGGCCGGTCCCGCCTCGGGCTCGCCGCTGATGGCAGTGATGATGGGCGCGGTGCTCGCCGTGGTGCTCGGCGCGCTGTTCGGCCTGGCACACGGCCTGCTCATCACCAAGGGGCGCATCGAGCCCTTCATCGTGACGCTGGGCACGCTCGGCATCTTCCGCGCCTACCTCACGTACTTTGCCGATGGCGGTGCGCTCACGCTCGACAACGAGCTGTCGGACCTCTATGCGCCCGTGTACTACGCGAGCCTCGCAGGCATCCCGGTGCCGGTGTGGGTGTTTGTGATCGTCGCGATCATCGGCGGCGTCATCCTGAACCGCACGGCCTACGGACGCTACGTGCAGGCCATCGGTTCCAACGAGCAGGTGGCGCGCTATGCGGCCGTGGACGTCGACCGCGTGAAGATCCTCACCTACGTGCTGCTCGGCGTGTGCGTGGGCATCGCGACGCTGCTGTACGTGCCGCGCCTGGGCTCGGCCTCGCCGACCACGGGCCTGCTGTGGGAGCTCGAAGCGATCGCCGCGGTGATCGTCGGCGGCACCGCGCTCAAGGGCGGCGCGGGCAGCATCACCGGCACGGTGGTGGGCGCGATCCTGCTCTCGGTCATCAGCAACATCCTGAACCTCACCAGCATCATCAGCGTGTACCTGAACGCTGCTGTCCAAGGCTTCGTGATCATCGTCGTCGCGTTCCTTCAACGCGGACGCCGCTAGTTTTTCGTTGTTCGTTCGTTCCGTTCCCGTTCCACCCACCAAAGAGGAGACATCCAGCATGACGACTTTCACCCGACGCCTCGCGCTCACGGCGGTTGCCACCGCAGCGTTCGCCGCCAGCCTGCCCGCGCTTGCCGCGGAAAAGGTCAACCTCGGCGTGTCGATTCCCGCGGCCACGCACAGCTTCATGGGCGGCATCAACTACTGGGCCAACCAGGCGAAGAAGGACCTCGAGAAGCAGCACAAGGACCTGAAGATCACGATCAAGACCGCAGCCAACGCGCCCGAGCAGGCCAACCAGCTGCAAGACCTGTCGACGGTCACCAAGATCAACGCGCTCGTCGTGTTCCCCTTTGAATCGGCCGCACTGACCAAGCCGGTCGCGCAGGTCAAGGCCAAGGGCGCGTACGTCACCGTGGTCGACCGCGGCCTCACCGACACCAGCGCGCAAGACGCTTACGTGGCGGGCGACAACACGGCCTTCGGCAAGATCCCGGCCGAGTACATCGTGAAGCAGCTCGGCGGCAAGGGCAATGTGGTGGCGCTGCGCGGCATCGCGACCACGCTCGACAACGAACGCATGGACGCCTTCAACGCGGTGCTCAAGGGCAGCCCCGACATCAAGCTGCTCGACGCCAAGTACGCCAACTGGAACCGCGACGACGCCTTCAAGGTCACGCAGGACTACCTGACGCGCTTCAAGCAGATCGACGCCATCTGGGCCGCCGACGACGACATGGCCGTGGGCGTGCTCAAGGCCATCTCGCAGGCCAAGCGCGACGACATCAAGATCGTGTTCGGCGGCGCCGGCGCCAAGGACATGGTCAAGACCATCATGGACGGCAAGGACAAGCGCATCGGTGCCGACGTGAGCTACTCGCCCAAGTTCATCTACGACGCGATCAAGCTCACGGCCGAAGCGCGCCTGAAGGGCGAGAAGCTGCCGGCGACGACGATCATTCCGTCGGTGCTGATCACGAAGGAAAACGCGAAGGACTTCTACCACCCCAACTCGCCGTTCTAAGGTGACCGAGATCGCTTCACGTCCCCTGCGCTGCGCCATGGTCGGCGGCGGTCGCGACGCCTTCATCGGCGCCGTGCACCGCAAGGCCATGGCGCTCGACGGCCAGATCGCGCTGGTCGCCGGCGCGCTGTCGTCGAGCCCGGACAAGGCGCGCGCCTCGGGCCGCGACCTCGGCCTGGCCGACGACCGCAACCACGGCGACTGGCAGGCGCTGCTGGCCGACGAGCTCGAGCGCCCGGCCGGTGAGCGCATCGATTTCGTCTCGATCGTCACGCCCAACCACGTGCACTACCCCGTGGCGCAAGCCTTCGCGGAAGCCGGCTTTCACGTGGTGTGCGACAAGCCGCTGGTGCACACGCGCGACCAGGCTGACGCGCTGGTCACCACCGTGGCGAAGCAGGGCACGGTGTTCGGCGTCACCTACAACTACACCGGCTACCCGATGGTGCGGCAGGCGCGCGAGATGGTGCGCTCGGGCGAGATCGGCGAGGTCCGCAAGGTCGTCGTCGAATACAACCAGGGCTGGCTCGCCAGCCATGTGGAAGCCGCGGGCGGCAACAAGCAGGCCGACTGGCGCACCGACCCCGCACGCAGCGGCGCGGCCGGCGCCATCGGCGACATCGGCTCGCATGCCGAGAACCTCGTCGCCACCGTCACCGGCCTCGACATCGAAAGCCTGTGCGCCGACCTCAGCGCGCTGGTGCCGGGCCGCATGCTCGACGACGACGGCAGCCTGCTGCTGCGCTTCCAGGGCGGCGCGCGCGGCGTGCTGGTGGCCTCGCAGATCAACACCGGGCTGGAGAACGACCTGCGCCTGCGCGTCTCCGGCACGCTGGGCACGCTCGAATGGCGCCAGGAACAGCCGAGCCAGCTCGTGCACCTGCCGCACGACGGGCCCCGGCGCCTGCTCACGCGCGGCGCGCCCTGGCTGTGCGAGTCGGCACGGCGCGCCAGTCGCCTGCCGGCCGGCCATCCCGAAGGTTTCATCGAGGCATTTGCGAACGTCTATGCGGGCGTGGCAGCGGACATCCGCGCGCGGCTTGCAGGCCAGATGGCCGATCCGCTCGCGGCGGACTATCCGCGCGTGGAAGACGGTGCGCGCGGCGTGCGTTTCATCGAACGCACGGTGGCATCGGCCGCCAGCGAATTAAAGTGGACGCCCTGGTAGCTGCGCACAGGCCCCGTTGATCCATGCGGGGCAAGGCGTGGCACCAGCGGCCACCATGACGCACTCCTCCTCATCTTTCGACGCCTCTTCGCCACTGCCATGGCCGCGCGCCCTCTGGCAGCGCTGCCGGACGCTGTGGCTGCTCAAGCTGGCCGGCAACACCGTCGCCACGCTGGGCTTCTTTCCGCTGTACTTCTGGGTCATGCACCACGCCGGGCCGGCGTGGGTGTTGCCGCTCACGGCCATCGACCGGCTGATCGCGTTCTGGCCGGCGATGCTGCCGGTGTACCTCACGCTGTGGGCCTACATCGCGCTGCCGGTGCTGCTGGCCAAGGACCGGCGCGAGCTGAACACCATCGCGATCGGCTGCGCCGTGATGACGGCGATCGCATTGGCCGTGTTCTGGTGGATGCCCACGGCGATCCCGAACTTCGTGATCGATGCGGTGCCGGGCTCGTCGCTGCATTTTCTCAAGACCTTCGATGCGGCGGGCAACGCCTTTCCGTCATTGCACGTGTCGTTCTCGGTGTTCGCCTGCCTTGTGCTGGTGCGGCAGCTGCGCGAGGCCGGCGCGCCGGGCTGGCTGCGGCTGCTCAATGTCATCTGGGCCGTGGCCATCGTGTACTCGACGATGGCCGTGCGCCAGCATGTGCTGATCGATGTGCTCGGCGGCCTCGGGCTCGGCCTGGCGATGGGCTTCGCGTTGCGCGAGCGCCCATCGGCAGCCCTGGCGCCGGTCGCGGCGTAGACCGATCGCGGTATTCCGCCGCGCAGGCGCCGACGGTACAAAGCGGCATCGCCGTTCACCGAGCCCGCCATGACCTTCCGCCTGCGCTTCATCGCCGCCGCTACCGCAGCCTGCCTCCTGGCCGGCCCCGCGTTCGCCATCGACTACCCCGCGCGCAAGGCGGGCCTGTGGGAAATCCAGACCGGCGAGGGCGGCGCGGCCGCGGCCAAGACGCCGGGCCAGACGATCCAGCAATGCATCGACGCGGCCACCGACAGGGCGATGCGCGAAATGGGCCAGGGCATGGGCAAGGACATGTGCTCCAAGCAGGACCTGCGCCTCGAAGGCGTGAAGCTGGTCATCGACTCGGTCTGCAAGATCGGCCCGACCACCGCGACCTCGCGCGCCGTGATGAGCGGCGACTTCAGCAGCGCCTACCGCGTGGAAAGCAAGTCGACCTACAGCCCGCCGCTGATGGGCCGCACCGAAGGCACGAGCGTGATCGACGCCAAATGGGTCGGCCCCTGCAAGCCGGGCCAGAAGCCGGGCGACATGGTCATGGGCAACGGCATGAAGATGAACATGCTCGACGCGATGGCGAAGATGCCGCCGCGCAAGTGAGCGCCGCCGGTTGTCGGATCAGCCCGCGCCGTTGGCCTTGACCCAGCGCACGATGTCGGCCGCGCCCATCGCGCCGGCCTGCCGCGCGACCTCGCGGCCGCCCTTGAACAGCGCCAGCGTCGGAATGCTGCGGATGTTGAAGCGCGCGCCCAGCGCCTGCACCGCCTCGGTGTCGACCTTGGCCAGCCGCACCTGCGGTTCGAGCTGGGCCGCCGCCTGCTCGTAGGCCGGCGCCATCTGGCGGCACGGGCCGCACCAGGGCGCCCAGAAATCGACCAGCACCGGAATCTCGTTGCGCGCGATGTGGCGGTCGAAGGTGGCCACGTCGGGCAGCGCGGTGGAATGGCCGGTGAATAGCGGGCGGTGGCAGCTGCCGCAGTCGGGCGCGCTGCCCAGTTGCACCGTGCGCACCCGGTTGGTCGTGTGGCAGTGCGGGCAGACGATGTGCAGCGATTCGGATTCGGTCATGCCCGAAAAATAGGGGCCGTGTGCGCGAATTGCAAGGCACGGGCGCGCAGGGCGCCGGGCCTCAGAGCACCACGGGCGCGTCGGGCAACTCGTTGGTGTCGGGCTGGTCGTCGGCCAGCGGGAAGTGGGTCATCAGCAGTGCCGACACCTCTTCCAGCGCCAGCGTGATGCCGTCTTCGAAGCGGCCTTCGCGGAAGGCCACGCCCATGCGCAGCGTCATGGCGGCCCATTCGGCGCTGCCCACGTGCGCGTCGATGCCGCGGTCGGCCACGATCTCGATGGCGTGCTCGGCCAGCAGCAGGTAGATCAGCACGCCGTTGTTGTGTGCGGTGTCCCACACGCGCAGCTTGCCGAACATCGCGACGGCGCGCTCGCGGGGCGACGCGTGGCGCCACAGATACGACATCGGCAGGCCGGCTTCGACGCAGATGCGGACCTCGCCGCTGTGGCGCCGCTCGCTCGCCGCCACGCGGCCGGCCAGGCGCTCCATTGCGTCGGTCGGCAGCACGCGGCGCACCGCGGCTTCGTCGGTCCAGAGATGCCGCCAGATGCGGCCCAGCTTCGAGAAGAACGTGGGATCTGCAGTTGCCATGTTTCTCACCAGTCTCCCGAAGCGCCGCCGCCGCCGAAATTGCCACCGCCGCCGGAGCTGAAACCTCCGCCGCCACCCCCGCCGCCTCCGCCCCAGCCACCGCCTCCACCACCGCCGCTCCAGCCACCCCCGCCGCCGCCACCTCTGCCGCCGCCACCTCTGCCGCCGCGGCCGGGACCAAACCCGGCGAGGCCGGAGAACAGCGACACCATGAGTGCGACCATCCCGGCAATCACCGCGATGACCGTGCTGGTCGTGAGAAAGAACGCGACCACGCCGATGCCGCCGCCCATGGCGACCGAGCCCATGGTCTTGCCCAGGATGGCGCGCGCGATCGGCGCGCCGACGAAGACACCGACGAACAGGAAGATCGCGAGGTTCTCCCAGTCGAAGCCGTCGTTGCTGCTTGAGCCGCTGCTGCTGCTGCTGCGTGAAGGCTCGGGCAGCGGCTCGCCGTCGACCAGCCCGATGAGCCGGTCGACCGCCGCGTTGAGGCCGCCCGCGAAGTCGTTGTTGCGAAAGCGCGGCTTCATCTCCTCGTCGATGATGCGCACGGCCGCGAGGTCGGGCACCACGCCTTCGAGCGTCTTGGCGGTGGCGATGCGCATCTTGCGATCGTCCTTGGCGACGATCACGAGGAGGCCGTCGCCCACGCCCTTGCGACCGATTTTCCAGGTGTCGCCCACGCGCTGCGTGTAGCTCGCGATGTCTTCGGGCGCCGTGCTCGGCACCATCAGCACCACGATCTGCGAGCCCTTGCGCTGCTCGAAGGCCGCGAGCTTGGTCTCGAGGCCCGAGCGCTGCGCGGCGTCGAGCGTGGTGGTCTGGTCGATCACGCGCGCGGTGAGCGCGGGGATCGGCAGCAGGCTTTGCGCCAGCGCGGGCAGGCCGGCCCATGCAAGGGCCGCGACGAAGAGTGCAGCCAGTGCGCGGCGGATCAGGGCAGCGGCCATCGGCGCCGCTTCTTACTTCTTCGGCGTGCCGAAATCGACCGTGGGCGGCGTCGAGATCTGGGCTTCGTTCTGCACCGAGAAGTTTGCCTTGGGCTTGTAGCTGAAGACCATGGCCGTGAGGTTGGTCGGAAAGCTGCGCGCGAGCACGTTGTACTCCTGCACGCTCTCGATGTAGCGGTTGCGCGCCACGGTGATGCGGTTCTCGGTGCCCTCGAGCGTCACGCGCAGGTCGCGGAAAGCCTGGTTGGCCTTGAGGTCGGGGTAGCGTTCGGCCACCACCATCAGGCGCGACAGCGCCGACGAGAGCTCGCCCTGCGCCTGCTGGAACTTGTTGAAGGCCTCGGGGTTGTTGAGCGTCTCGGGCGTCACCTGGATCGAGGTGGCTTTGGCGCGCGCCTCGATCACCTTGGTGAGCGTGTCCTGCTCGAAGCTGGCCTCGCCCTTCACGGTGGCGACGATGTTCGGCACGAGGTCGGCACGCCGCTGGTACTGGTTGAGGACTTCGCTCCAGGCCGACTTGCTGGCCTCGTCGAGGGATTGGAAGTCGTTGTAGCCGCATCCGCTGAGGGACAGGACGGCCGCGAGAATCAGGAACCAGCGCTTCATCATCATTTGCATTACCTCCGCAGAAGAAGGCCGAAGTTAGCATAGACGGGGTCATGGCCCTCGATCCGCTCCACGCCCTGCAAGCCGCGAACCGCGCGGTGCCGACCGTTGCCGCGCCGCCCGTCGGCACGCTGCTGATTGCGGGCGCGACCGGCGCGCTCGGGCAGGAGTTGCTGCACCGGCTCGCGGGCCGCCACCGCTTTCGCCGCACGCGCGTGCTGGCGCGCGAACCGATGCACGACGGGCTGCCCGGCGTCGAGACCGTGCAGTGCCCGGCGCTGCCGATCGCGCAGTGGCCGCCGGTGGCGGCCGATGTTGCGGTGGTCGCCTTCGACCCACCGCGCCTGTACCACGGCCGCGAGCGCGCGCTGTGGCACCCCGAGCCCGCCGACCTGCCCGAACTGGCGCGCTGGCTGCGCGCCAGCGGCGTGCGCACGCTGGCCATCGTGCAGCCGCACGACCGCGGCCGGCTGCCCGAGGCGCTCAAGCGCGGGCTGGCCAGCCTCGACGAGCAGGCCGTGGTCGCCTGCGGCTTCGAGCGCGTGATCCTGCTGCGCTCGGCGCGCAAGCCCACCGCCGTGCGCCTGGCCAACATGGGCGAGCGGCTGGCGGCCTGGATGCTGTCGATCATGCGGTTCATGGTGCCGGCCAACGAGCAGCCGGTGCGCGCGTCCAAGATGGCCGAGCTGGTCGACCTCGCGCTGCGCGTGGCGCCGCCCGGTGTGCACGTGGCCGCGCCCGAGATGGTCTGGCAGGCCGCGCAGGGCGCCACCGAGGCGGCGGCGCGCGCGTGGCTCATTCCCGCGTCGGCCCCCGAGGTACCCACTGCCCCATCACCCGCTGCCACATGGCCGTGACATGGGCAGGGCAAAATCCGGTCTACCCCCTTCGCTCTCGCCCTTCACCGCCATGCCCAAGACCCCTTTCCGCGCCGCCGCGGCCATCGGCGGCACTGCCGACGATGTCGAGGCCGCTTTCTACGAAGCGCTGCAACGCGGCGATGTCGATGCGCTGATGGCCTGCTGGGCCGACGAGGACGAGGTGTTCTGCGTCCACCCCGGCGGCCCGCGGCTGGTGGGCGCGGTGGCGATCCGCGCGGCCTTTGAGCAGATGTTCGGCAACGGCGCCATCCATGCGACGCCGGCGCGCGTGCGCAAGATCGAGTCGCTCGCGAGTGCCGTGCACAACGTGCTGGAGCGCATCGAGGTGCTCACGGCCGAGGGCCCGCGCCATGCCTTCGTGCTGGCCACCAACGTCTATCACAAGACCGCGCAGGGCTGGCGCATGGTGGCGCACCACGCGAGCCCGGGCAGCGCGCGCGAGCCGGACGACGCGAACGATCCGCCGCAGGTTCTGCACTGAAGCCCTCTGAGCGATGGCCTCTCCCTTTCCTTCTTCCTCTTTTTCACCGACTTCTGCGTCGCCCACTGCGCACGACGTGCACGAAGCGATGGGCTACACCGCGCCGCGCTGGCTGCCCGGCGGCAACCTGCAGACCATCTGGGCCGCGCTCGGGGCGCGCCGCTTCGACGGGCCGGCGCCGGTGTACCGCCGTGAGCGCTGGACCGCGCCGGACGGCGATTTTGTCGACGTCGACTTCGCCGATGCGCCGCAGCCCGGTCCGCAGCCGCTGCTGGTGCTGTTCCACGGGCTCGAGGGTTCGTCGCGCAGCCATTACGCCGAGGCCTTCGCGGCCTTTGCCGCGTCGCGCGGCATGGCCTTCGCGGTGCCGCACTTTCGCGGCTGCAGCGGCGAGCTGAACCTCGCGCCGCGCGCCTACCACTCGGGCGATTACGAGGAGATCGACTGGATCCTGCGACGCATGCACGCACAGCACGTGGTGCAGGGCGGCGGCGGGCCAGTGCTGGCGGCGGGCGTCTCGCTGGGCGGCAATGCGCTGCTGCGCTGGGCCTGCGAGGCAGGCGAGACCGCGCGCGCCTCGGTCGATGCGGTGGCGTCGGTGTGCGCGCCGCTCGACCTCGCGGCGGGCGGCGAGGCGATCGGGCGCGGCTTCAACCGGCTGGTCTACACGCGCATGTTCCTCGCGACCATGAAGCCCAAGGCGCTGGCCAAGCTGGCGCAGTTCCCGGGCCTGTTCGACCGCGACCGGCTGATGGCGGCGCGCGATCTCTACGATTTCGACGACGTGTTCACGGCGCCGCTGCACGGCTTTCGCAACACCGACGACTACTGGGCGCGCGGCTCGTCCAAGCCGCTGCTGGGTGCGATCCGTGTGCCCGCGCTGGTGGTGAACGCCCGCAACGATCCGTTCATTCCGGCCCGCAGCCTGCCGGGGCCGAACGAGGTGGGATCGCACGTCACGCTGTGGCAGCCCGCGGGCGGCGGGCATGTGGGTTTTCCGCTCGGCCTGCCGCCGGGGCATGTGGGTGGGATGCCCGAGAGCGTCGGCGGGTGGTTGGCCTACCACCTCTCGTCGGTGCGCGCGCAAAATACGGCCCATGGATGACATCGTCAAACAAGCCTTGGCCAAGTGGCCGAACGTGCCGCACTGCTACGGCTGGCTGGGCCTGGACGCGCGCGGCAACTGGTACATGCGCGACGACCGCACGCAGGCGCAGGGCCCGTTCCGCAGCGCCAAGGGCTCGATGCTGCGTCACGACAAGCTGATCGACTTCATTCACCGCAACTACGAGCACGACGCCGACGGCCAGTGGTTCTTCCAGAACGGACCGCAGCGCGTGTATGTCGAGCTGGAGGCGGCGCCGCTGGTGTGGCGCGTGGCGCAAGAGGCGGCCGGCGGCTTCTCGGTCGCGGCCCACACGAGCGCGCCGGCCGAGGTGACCGGTTGCCTGCTCGACGAGGAGGGCCGGCTCTATCTGGTCGCGCCGGCGGGGCTCGGGCTGGTGCACACGCAGGACGTGGGCATCGCCGCCGAAGCGATCGAGCAAGGACTCTGGACGCCGGAGCCGGTGCAGGCGGCCGACCTGCCGGGGCGCTTCGGCCATGTGCTGAGCCCGGCGGAGCGCCATGACGGCGCGGCTGCGTAGCTATTGAAAAGATAGCATTCCGGATCGTCCGGGCGTAAAAAAACCGGCTTGCAGGCCGGTTTTTTCATGGGCGCAGGGCGCCGTCGATCGCTTACTTGGCAGGTGCGCTGGCCGCAGCCGAAGCACCTTCGGCCGGCGCGGCAGCCGCTGCCGGACGGTCCGGCACCGGGAACTTGGCGCCACCGGCGTTCGCCAGGTAGACCACGGCACGGCCGATTTCGATGTCTTCGAAGTCGCCGCCGCCCTGGGCGGGCATCGCGCCCTTGCCCTTGAGCGCGTGCTCGAGCAGCGTTGCGTAGCCCTGGCCGATGCGCGGGCCCCAGGCTGCTGCGTCGTTCAGGTGCGGGGCGCCGGGGATGCCGGGTGCGCCGTGGCAGGCCACGCACTGGGCCTTGAACACGGCGTCGCCAGCGGCCAGCGGCCGGTTGGCGTCACGGATCTCGATGGAGCCGACCTTCTTCAGTCGCTCGGCCACTTCACGATCGCGCGATTCCTTGGTCACGCCGTAGAGCGACATGCTGTCGCCCTCTGCGGTACCGGCGGGCTTGGTGCCCGAGACCACATAGGACACGAGGCCCACGATGATCAGGATCGGAATGATGAAAGAGAAAAATACCGCGAGCAGCAGTTGCTTCGGGTTCTTGATCGGGCCGGTATGGGCTTCTTCTGTGGCCTGGTTGTGCGGGTCTGCGCTCATGGCGTCCTCAATAACGGGGGGCTCGTCGGGGGCTTTTTCTAACCAACCGGCGATTATAGAGAGGCCCTTTGCCCGTCCGGGCAATTGACCTCTCCATATCGGACGCGCAGGTGTCTCAACCGTTGTTGCGTGTGGCCCAGCCGCCACCCAGCGTCTTGTACAGCGTGACCTGGTTCTGCAGCTGCAGCAGGCGCGTGGCCACTGCCGATTGCTGCGCCGTGAACAGCGAACGCTGTGCGTCGAGCAGGTCGAGCGCGCTGGCGATGCCGTTGCGGTAGCGCAGGTCGGAGAGCTTGTAGCGCACCGCTTCGGCGTCGGCCTGCGCGGTTTGCGCGCGTGCCTGCTCGCCCAGCGTGGCGCGGCCTGCGAGTGCATCGGCCACTTCGCGGAAGGCGGTCTGGACCGACTTCTCGTACTGCGCCACGGCAATCTCGCGCCCGGCCTTGGCCGAGTTGAGCCCCGCGATGTTGCGGCCCGCATCGAAGATCGGCAGCGTGACTGTGGGCGCGAAGCTCCAGGCCTTGGTGCCGCGGTCGAACAGGTTCGAGAACTCGCTGCTCGCGGTGCCGATGGAACTCGTCAACGACACGCGCGGGAAGAAGTTCGCGCGCGCTGCACCGATGTTGGCGTTGGCCGCAATCAGCTGCTGTTCGGCCGCGCGGATGTCGGGCCGCTCGGTCAGCAGGTCGGAGGGCAGGCCGGCCGGCACGTCGGGCATCGGGCGGATGCCCGCGAGTCCCTTGGCGCCACCGGCGGTGGCCTCGGCCGGCACCGGCGCACCGAGCAACAGCGCGAGCGCGTTCTCGTCCTGCAGGCGGGCGCGCTGCTGCTGCGCATAGGCGGCGCGTGCGGTCTCGGCCTGCGAGTTCGCGGCCTGGAAGTCGATCTCGGACGACACGCCGTTGTCGAAGCGCAGCTTGGTCAGGCGCACCGACTCGTCGCGCGTGACCATGGTCTGGCGCGTGATCTCGAGCAGCTCGTCGTCGGCCAGCAGCGTGAGCCAGCCGCTGGCCACGGCCGCGATCAGGCTGATCTGCGCAGCCTTGCGCGACTCTTCGGTGGCCAGGTACTGCGACAGCGCCTGGTCTTTCAGCGCGCGGATGCGGCCGAAGAAGTCGAGCTCCCACGCGGTGAAGCCGAAGTTGACGCTGTACTGCGAGGACACGCTGCCCTGCGTCGGATCGATTGCCTGGTAGGCGTTGGGGCTCGAGCGCGAGCCCGATCCCGTGAGGCCGAGCGCCGGGAACAGCGCCGAGCGTTCGATCTGGAACTGCGCACGTGCCTGCTCGATGTTGAGCACCGACACGCGCAGGTCGCGGTTGTTCGCCAGCGCCGTCTGGATGAGGCCCGACAGGCGCGGGTCGGTGAAGAAGTCCTGCCAGGGCAGGGCGGCCGCGGCCTGGCCCGACGGCTGCGCCGGGTCACCCGGGAAGGTGGTCGGCACCGGCGCCGCGGGGCGCTCGTAGGTCGGGATCAGCGAGCAGCCTGCCAGCAGCATCGCCGCCGCCAGCACGGTAGGAATCAGAGGTTTCTTAGTCATGTGTTTGGTCTCCCGTGATGCCGGCCGCGGTCGCGTGCCGCTTGTCGGCTTCGTGCTGGCGCGCGCTGCCCTTGAACAGGGTGCGGATCACCACGAAGAACACAGGCACGAAGATCACGGCCAGGACCGTACCGGTCACCATGCCGCCCAGCACGCCGGTGCCGATGGCGCGCTGGCTGGCCGAGCCTGCGCCCGACGCCGTGACCAGCGGTACCACGCCCAGGCCGAAGGCCAGCGAGGTCATGATGATGGGACGGAACCGCAGGTGCGCAGCCTCGAGTGCGGCCTCGATCGCGCCGCGGCCCTGCGCCTGCAGGTCTTTCGCGAACTCGATGATCAGAATCGCGTTCTTCGCGGACAAGCCGATGATCGTGATCAGGCCCACCTGGAAGTACACGTCGTTGGAATAGGCGCGCAGCATCGTCGCCACGAGTACGCCCAGCACGCCCAGCGGCACCACCAGGATCACCGACAGCGGGATCGACCAGCTCTCGTACAGCGCGGCCAGGCAGAGGAACACCGCCAGGATCGCGAAGCCGTACAGGATCATGGCCTGCGAGCCGGCGAGCTTTTCTTCGCGCGACTGGCCGGTCCACTCGAAGCCGAAGCCTTGCGGCAGCTGGCTGGCGAGCTTTTCCATCTCGGCCATGGCGGCACCCGTGCTTTGGCCCGGCGCCGCGTCGCCGCTGATGCGGATGGCGGGGTAGCCGTTGTAGCGCACCGTCTGCGTGGCGCCAGAGACCCACTTGGTGGTCGCGAAGGCGCCGAACGGCACGGGCTTGCCTTGCGCGTTGCTTGCGTTGAGCTTGAGCAGATCGTCAGGCTGCATCCGTGCCGGTGCGTCAGCCTGCACGACCACACGCTGCAGGCGGCCACGGTTCGGGAAGTCGTTGATGTAGCTCGAACCCAATGCGGTCGACAGCGTGGCGTTGATCGCATCGAAGGTCACGCCCAGTGCGTTCGCCTTGTCGCGGTCGATGTCGATCTCCAGCTGCGGCGCGTCTTCCAGGCCGTCGGGGCGCACCTGCGCGAGGATCTTGCTCTGCCCGGCCATGCCCAGCAGCTGGTTGCGCGCGTTGATCAGCGCCTCGTGGCCTGCGCCCGAGCGGTCCTGCAGCCGGAAGCTGAAGCCGCTGGCGTTGCCCAGTTCGGGAATCGGTGGCGGGCTCAGCGGGTAGATGAAGGCGTCGCGGATGCCTGAGAGTGCGCCGAAGGCCCGGCCGGCGAGTGCGTCGGCAGAGTTCGCCGGATCCTTGCGCTCGTCCCAGTCCTTCAGCGTCACGAAGGCGAGGCCCGCGTTCTGGCCTTGTCCCGAGAAGCTGAAACCCATCACGCTCACGATGCTCTGCACTTCAGGCTGCTTCAGGATGAAGCCTTCGACCTGCTGCATCACCGACAGCGAACGCTCTTGCGTCGCGCCCGGGGGCAACTGCACGTTCACGATGATGTTGCCCTGGTCTTCCTGCGGCAGGAACGAGCTCGGCAGGTGCGAATACAGGTACGCGACGGCGCCGATGATCGCGGCATAGATCACGAGGTAGCGCGCGCTGCGGCGCAGGATGCGCGCGACCACGCCTTCGTAGCCCTTGGCCGTGCGCGAGAAGCCGCGGTTGAACCAGCCGAAGAAGCCGCGCTTCTCGTGGTGATGGCCCGCTTCCACCGGCTTGAGCAGCGTGGCGCACAGCGCTGGCGTGAGCGACAGCGCCAGGAAGGCCGAGAAGCCGATCGAGGCCACCATCACCGCCGAGAACTGGCGGTAGATGTTGCCGGTCGAGCCCGCGAAGAAGGCCAGCGGCACGAACACCGAGATCAGCACCACGGTCACGCCGATGATGGCGCCCGAGATCTGCTGCATGGCCTTGCGTGTGGCCTCGAGCGGCGAGAGCCCCTCTTCGCTCATGATGCGCTCGACGTTCTCCACCACCACGATGGCGTCGTCCACCACGATACCGATCACCAGCACCATGCCGAACATGGTGAGCACGTTGATCGAGAAGCCCAGCGCGAGCAGCGTGGCAAAGGTGCCCAGCAGCGCGATCGGCACCACGATCGTCGGGATGATCGTGTAGCGCCAGTTCTGCAGGAACAGGAACATCACCAGGAACACCAGCGCGATGGCTTCGAACAGCGTCTTCACCACTTCGGTGATCGAGATCTGCACGAAGCGCGAGCTGTCGTACGGAATGTCCCACTTCACGCCCTTGGGGAAGTAGCGCTCCAGCTCGGCCATCTTGGCGCGCACGGCCTTGGCCGACTTCAGCGCGTTGCCGGTCGGCGTGGGCTGCACACCGATACCGACCGCCGGCACGCCGTTCAGGCGCGCGGAGGTGGCGTAGTTCTGGCCGCCGAGTTCGACGCGCGCCACGTCTTTGAGGCGCACGGTCGAGCCGTCGGTGTTGGCGCGCAGCACGATGTTCTGGAACTGCTCGACGCTGTTGAGCTGGCCGTTCACCGTCACCGTGGCGGAGATCGCCTGGCCGGGAATGTTCGGCAGGTCGCCGAGCGTGCCCGAAGCCACCTGGGCGTTCTGCGCGCGGATCGCAGCGTTGACGTCGCTGGCCGACAGGTTGAAGCCTTGCAGCTTCGCCGGGTCGATCCAGATGCGCATCGCGTTCTCGGAGCCGAACAGCTGGGCCTGGCCCACACCGTCGATCCGCTGCAGTTCCGGCACGATGTTGCGCGCGGCATAGTCACCGAGCGCCACCGGATCGAAGTCGGGGTTGTCCGAGGACAGCATCGCGAACAGCAGGAAGTTGTTGCGCGACTTGTCGACGCGCACGCCTTGCTGCGTCACCGCGGAGGGCAGCCGCGGCGTGGCGCGCGCCAGCCGGTTCTGCACGTCCACCTGCGCGAGGTCTTCGTTGGTACCGGCCTCGAAGCTGATGGTGATGGCGCCGGTGCCGTCGGCCTGGGCCACCGATTCCATGTAGATCAGGCCGGGCGAGCCGTTCATTTCGCGCTCGATCACGGACAGCACGCTGTCCTCGAGCGTTTGCGCGGACGCACCGGGGTAGGCGACGTTGATCACGATGGCCGGGGGCGCCACTGGCGGGTACTGCGAGATCGGCAGTTGTGTGACGGCGACGCTGCCCATCACGATGATGAACAGTGCGATCACCCACGCGAAGATCGGTCGGTCGATAAAGAATTTGGCCATGCGAGGCGCTCCTGATTACTTCTTGTCAGCCGGGGCCGAAGCCGGGCTGGCGGCGGGTGCCGCGGCAGCAGACGCTGCCGGTGCCGCGGGTGCAGCAGCCGCGGGGGCGGCCGCGCCGTTCGGCGCCGGCTTCTGCCACGGCACCGCCTTCACGGGCGTGCCGGGCGGCATCATCTGCAGGCGCTGGAAGCCGTCGACCATCACCTGTTCGCCGGCCTTCAGGCCGTCGAGCACCACCCACTGGTTGTCCTTGGCGGCGCTGATCTTCACGGTGCGCTGGCTCAGCTTGCCGTCGGCAGCGACCACCGTCACGTGGTCACCCTGCTGGGTGCGCGTGACGGCCTGTTGCGGCACCGTGATGGCGTTGGTCACCTGGGCCTGCTCGAGCTTCACGCGCACGTACAGGCCGGGCAGCAGCTCGCCCTTGGGATTCGGAATTTCGGCGCGCAGCGTGACCTGGCCCGTGGTCGGGTCGACCGTGAGGTCGGAGAACAGCAGCTTGCCGTCCTGGCCGTAGTCGGTGCCGTCTTCGAGCACCACGCGGATGCTCGCGGCTTCTTCGCCGCTCGCACGCTTGTACTGGCCGGCGGCCACAGCGCGGCGCAGCTTGAGCACGTCGGAGGCCGACTGCGTGAAGTTCACGTACAGCGGGTTGATCTGCTGCACCACGGCCAGCTCGGTGGCGTCGCCCTGGCCGACCAGTGCGCCTTCGGTGACCAGCGCGCGGCCGATGCGGCCCGCGATGGGCGACGTGACATCGGCGTAGCCCTGGTTGATCTTGGCGGTCTGCAGCAGCGCGCGGTTGGCGGCCACGTCGGCTTCGGCCGTCTTGGCGGAGGCCACGGCCGTCGCGTATTCCTGCTTGCTCACGGCGTTGGCCTCGACCAGCGGCTTGTAGCGGTCGGCCAGTGCCTTGGCCTGCACGGCGTTGGCTTCGGCGCGGGCCAGGGCGGCCTGGGCGTTCTGCGTGGCGGCCACCAGCGGTGCCGGGTCGATGCGGAACAGCAGCTGGCCGGCCTTCACGTCGCTGCCTTCGCGGAATTCGCGCTTGAGCAGGATGCCGGGGGTGCGGGCGCGCACCTGGGCGATGCGCGAGGCTTCGAGGCGGCCGGGCAGCTCGGTCACGAGGCCCACGTCGGTGGGCTTGACCACCACCACGCCGACCTCAGGCGCCGGACGGGCACCGCCGCCGCCACCACCCGGTCCGGCCGGGGCTTCGCTCTTGCCGCAGGCGGCCAGGAACAGGAGGGAGACGAAGGCCACGGTCGCGAGACGCGGCGAAAACGACAAGGACGGTTGACGCGAGACATGCAGAAGAGGCATGTGATTCCTTTGATGCGAAGACGGGAGATGGCGCTTTTGCGGGAGAGATCCGTAAACCAGCACGGGCAGGTGGGCCATCCGAGAAGCGCGCTAGTTTACATACATTCATGGATGTATAGTGACAGCCATGCAATGGCCCCACGATACGCAAAGGCCGTTCGCTTTACAAATCAGGAGACTTGGTGGCACGTCGTACGAAGGAAGAAGCACTGGCAACGCGGCATCGATTGCTCGATGCCGCGGAGCTGTTGTTTCAGGCGCAAGGTGTGTCGCAGACCACGCTGCAGCAGATTGCGCAGCAGGCCGGCGCGACCCGGGGTGCCATCTATTGGCACTTCAAGGACAAGGCTGACCTGTTCAACGCCATGATGGAGCGCGTGATCCTGCCTCTGGAAACGCCGCCCAAGAGTGAGGCGCCCGGCGGCAGCGACGACCCGCTGGCCGAGATCGAAGAAGGCATGGTCCACGCGCTGACGCTCATGGTCACCGACCTGCAGGTGCGGCGCGTGTTCGACATCGCGACCCACAAGGTCGAATACACGCATGACATGGCCTCGGTGCAGCAGCGCCACCTCGACGCCCGCAACGCCTGCGTGGTCGATTTCGAAAAGGCCCTGCGGCTGGCCGCGCGGCGCGCCCGCATCAAGCTGCCGATGCCCGGCGCGATGGCCGCGCAGGGCATGCACGCGCTCATCGGCGGGCTGATCCAGAACTGGCTGCTCGACCCCACGGCCTTCGACCTTGTGCCCACTGGCCGGCGCACCTTCCGCGTCTACCTGGCCGGGCTGGGTTTCCCGCGCACGCCGGCCGGTGGCGTCCCGACGGCGCAGGACGCAGAAACCGCCCCCGCCTGATAGGCCATAATGTGTGGCTCCGGTGCATTCCGGAGCACCCCTCTCGCTGTATTTCAACGGATAGAATTCGGCCCTCCGAAGGCTGAGATCCAGGTTCGATTCCTGGCGGCGGGACCACCTTCAAGACCGGAAATTCCGCAAGGGCTTCCGGTTTTTTCACTTCTTCCCCGACCCGGCCTGGCCTTGCAAGACAAGGCCGATCCGGAGATCCGCGCGACCGGGCAGTGACACGCCGTTGCACCCCGTCACACGGACGCATGCATGTAAAAATTCCCCGCATATGGAGCTCTCCGAACTGGACGAAACCAGCCTCGCAGCACACGCCGCCGAATGGCGTCGGCGCGCGCTGCGCGGCGAGAAACAGGCCCGCGGCATTGCACATGCCCTGGAGGCCGAGATGCGCCGCCGCTTCGGCGATTCGATTCCCCCGAGCCAGAGCGCCGACCTGGACACCCGCCCCCTGGCCCTGCGCCAGCCGCCGCGCCCGTGGTGGAAGTTCTGGTGAGCCGGCCGCGCGCTTTCGTCGCCTGATCTGACACCCTCGTAACCGGTCCTATGCCGACCTGTCGCTGTTCCAGCTGGTCGACGGCCTGCAGTACGCCTTTCCGAAAGCCGCCGCGCGGGCGCTGGCCGACACGCCTGCGGTCGTGAAGCTGCACGCCAACATCCGGCGGCGCCAGCGTATGCACGACTATCTGCAGAGCCCGCGCCGTATTGCGTTCAACGAGGACGGGATCTTTCGGCGCTATGCGGAGCTGGACGGCTGAGGGCTACGCGCCGTCGGTGTCGTCGTCGCTGCCGGCTTCGTTGCGGATGCGCAGCGCCAGCTCGTACAGCGTATTGCGCGGCGCGCCGCTGATCTCTGCGGCCAGCTTCACAGCCGTCTTCACCGGCAGTTCCGCCAGCAGCAGGCGCAGCACGCGTTCGCCTTCCGCGCCGCCGTCGCCGCTCACCGCCACGGGGTGCAGCACCATCGCGAACTCGCCGCGCGTGCGGTCGCGGTCGGCGCTGAACCAGTCGGGCAGCGCGCTGGCAGCCACGGTGGCGATCTCTTCGAACTGCTTGGTGAGCTCGCGGCCCACGGTGATGCGGCGTTCGCGCAGCACGGCCAGTGCACGGGCCAGGGTTTCGATGCGGTGCGGCGCTTCCAGCAGCACCACGGCGCGCGGCTCCTGCGCGAGCGCCTGCACGGCGGTGTCGCGCTCGCCGGCTTTGGTCGGCAGGAAGCCTGCGAACACGAAAGCGCTGCTGTTGTGTGCGTTGCTCTCGCCGCCGTCGGCCACGAGCCCGGCGGCGCTCACGAGCGTGACGACGCTGCTGGCGCCCGGCAGCGGCAGCACGCGCTGGCCGGCCGCGCGCACGGCGGCGGCCAAGCGCGCGCCGGGGTCGCTCACGCCGGGCGTGCCGGCGTCGCTCACGTAGGCGATGCGCTCGCCCTGCGCGAGCCGCGCGACCACGGCCTGTGCGGCCTCGGCCTCGTTGTGCTGATGCACCGCCAGCAGCCGAGCGCCGGGACGGTCGATGCCGTAGGCGCGCAGCAGCGTCTGCGTGTGGCGCGTGTCCTCGCAGGCGATCACGTCCACCAGCTGCAGCACATGCAGCGCGCGCAGCGTGATGTCGGCCAGGTTGCCGATCGGCGTGGCGACGACATACAGCGTGCCCTGCGGATAATGCTGCGCGCCCGCGGCGTCGTGCGCGGCCGGCAGGGCGGCGCCGAAGGAAGCAGGGGCGAGTGAAGCCAAGAGGTTTCTCCGTAGGGCAGCGAAAACAAAAAACAGGGCAGGGAGCCATGACGACAAGCACCACGACGACGAAGCATCGCGGCGATGCGGCGGAAGACGCCGCGCTCGACCACCTGCGCCGGGCCGGCCTCGTGCCGGTCGCGCGCAATTATCGAACGCCGGGGCGCGGCGGCGGCGAGGTCGACCTGATCATGCGCGATCCGCGCGACGGCACGCTGGTGTTCGTCGAGGTGCGCCAGCGCAGCGCGGCCTCGCACGGCGGTGCGGGCGGAAGCATCACGGCGGGCAAGCAGCGGCGCATCGTGCTGGCCGCGCGGCATTACCTGGGCCGGTTGCGGTCGCTGCCGCCATGCCGTTTCGACGTGGTGCTGATCGAGGGGAAAATCACCTGGCTGAAGGCCGCCTTCGATGCCGGCTGACGCACCCGCCAGGGAACTGAAGCCTTCCTGAAGGCTCCACCACTCACGTCTTGTTTCACGACCCCCAGTTATCATCGCGCCCCATGCTCGAGCAACGGATTCAGCAGCACTTCATTGACAGTGCCGACCTCAAATACCAGACCGGCCCGGTCCTCAGCAAACCCATCTCTCAAGCGATGCAGGCCTTGCTGGCCTGTGTGACCAGCGGCGGCAAGGTGCTGGCCTGCGGGGCCGGCGTGTCGGGCTTGCTGGCCGCGCAGTTCGCTTCCAATTTCGTGGGCCGCTTCGAACGCGAGCGGCCCGAGCTGGGCGCCATCGCGCTGCCCGGCGACACCACCGACCCGGCGGCTGACAGCGCTCAGGCCGCCGATGCCGACCGCTTCGCGCGCCAGGTGCGCGCGCTCGGGCAGGCCGGCGACGTGCTGCTGGTGCTCAGCGCCAGCGGGCATTCGTCCGCGGTGCTGGCCGCCGTGCTTGCCGCGCATGAGCGCGACATGACGGTGGTGGCGCTGCTCGGCAACGCCGCGACCGGCTTGGCGGCGGCCGCGCCAGGTGCCGCAGCCACGGGCGGCACAGGCGGCACGATCGGCCGCGCGCTGCGCGAAACCGATGTCCAGATCAGCGTGCCGCACGAGCGTGCGGCGCGCATTCACGAAATCCACCTGCTCGCGCTGCATTGCCTGTGCGACGGCGTGGATGCCCAGTTACTCGGAGAACAGGAAGTTTCCTCATGACCATGACCAAGGCATCGACCCAACGTTTCGCTCTGGCGCTCACCCTCGGCGCCGCTCTGGTGGCCGGCCTGTCCGCCTGCGTGCCGCTCGTCGTGGGCGGCGCGGCGATGGTGGGCGTGGGCATGGTGGCGACCGACCGCCGCAGCTCGGGCGCCCAGCTCGACGACCAGGGCATCGAACTGCGCGCCGCGGCCCGCGTGCGCGACATCGCCAACGACAACATGTACGTGAGCGTCACCAGCTTCAACCGCCAGGTGCTGCTGACCGGCGCCGTCGGCAACGACGCCGACCGCCGCCGCGTCGAGGACGAGGTGAGCCGCGTCGTCAACGTGCGCTCGGTGGTCAATGAACTCACCATCGGCGCCCCGAGCACCTTCCAGGACCGCTCGAACGACCTGTACATCACCGGCAAGGTGAAGGCCTCGCTGCTCGACGCCAAGGACATCTTCGCCAACTCCTTCAAGGTCGTGACCGAGCGCAGCACGGTCTACCTGATGGGCATCGCCACCCGGCGCGAGACCGACCGTGCCACCGAGATCACGCGCGGCGTGACCGGCGTGGCGAAGGTCGTGCGCGTGGTCGAGGTGGTGAGCGAGGCCGACCTCGCGGCGAGCCAGGCGGCCAACCAGTCCGGCGCGCAGCGCGGCGGCACGGGCCCCGCGCCGGTCAGCAACGCAACACCTTCGGCGCCAGCTGCTTCCTCGGGTTCGCGCGTGCCGCTGCCGCCGATGGAGCCGCTGCCCGCACCGGCCGGTGGGGCAACCACCACGCCGGTCCGCTGAAATACAAAAGCCCGCTTCCGCGGGCTTTTTTCATTTGAGCCGAATGATCAGGCTCGACGTGTCCCATCGCCTGCCGCCGGCCTGCTGCACGTCGGCATAGAACTGGTCGACCAGCGCCGTCACCGGCACGCGCGCGCCGTTGCGCTTGGCTTCGTCGAGCACCAGGCCCAGGTCCTTGCGCATCCAGTCGACCGCAAAGCCGTAGTCGAACTTGCCGGCGATCATGGTCTTGCCGCGGTTCTCCATCTGCCAGCTCTGGGCCGCGCCCTTGCTGATGACGCCGAGCACGGCTTCCATGTCGAGACCGGCGCGCTGGCCGAAAGCGATGGCTTCCGACAGGCCCTGCACCAGCCCCGCGATGGCGATCTGGTTGACCATCTTCGCGAGCTGGCCCGCGCCGCTCTCGCCCAGCAGCGTGACCGCGCGCGAGAAGGCCATGGCGACCGGCTTGATGCGTTCGAACACCGCCGCATCGCCGCCGCACATCACCGTGAGCGCGCCGTTCTGCGCGCCCGCCTGGCCGCCCGACACGGGCGCATCGATGAAGTGCAGGCCGCGCGCCAGCGCCGCCTTCGAGAGCTCGCGCGCCACGTCGGCCGAGGCCGTGGTGTGGTCGACCAGCACGGCGCCGGGCTTCATGCCGGCCAGCGCGCCGTCGTCGCCGAGCACCACCGAGCGCAGGTCGTCGTCGTTGCCGACGCAGCAGAACACGATGTCCGCGTCGGCTGCCGCTTCGCGCGGCGTGGGGGCGTGGTGGCCCGGTGCGCCGAACTCGGCGACCCAGGCTTGCGACTTGGCGAGTGTGCGGTTGTAGACCGTGACTGTGTGGCCGGCCTTGGCCAGGTGCCCGGCCATGGGCCCGCCCATGACGCCGAGGCCGAGAAAGGCCACCGTCTGGGCGGGAACGGATTCGTAGGTGCGGGGGTTGATGCTGCTCATGGCCGACAGCTTAAAGCCAAAGAAAGAAAGCCGGCGCGCCCCGCGGTGCGCCGGCGCAGCGGCTTTTTAGACGATCGCGAAGTGCTCGGTGCCGGCCGCCAGGTCGGTGCTGCGCGCGCGCTGGCTGTTGAGCTTGATCTGCAGGCGCAGATCGTTGGCCGAATCGGCGTTGCGGATCGCTTCTTCGAAGTTGATGGCGTTGCCCTCGAACAGGTCGAACAGCGCCTGGTCGAAGGTCTGCATGCCCAGGTTGCGGCTCTTCTTCATGATCTCCTTGATCTCGCCGACTTCGCCCTTGAAGATCAGGTCGGAGATCAGCGGCGTGTTCAGCAGGATCTCGACCGCCGCCACGCGGCCCTGGCCGTCTTCGGTGGGCACCAGCCGTTGCGACACCAGCGAGCGCAGGTTCAGCGACAGGTCCATCAGCAGTTGCGCGCGGCGCTCTTCGGGGAAGAAGTTGATGATGCGGTCGAGCGCCTGGTTGGCGCTGTTGGCGTGCAGCGTGGCCATGCACAGGTGGCCGGTTTCGGCGAAGGCCACGGCATGTTCCATCGTTTCGCGGTCGCGAATTTCGCCCATCAGGATCACGTCGGGCGCCTGGCGCAGCGTGTTCTTCAGCGCCGCTTCCCAGCTGTCGGTGTCGATGCCCACTTCGCGCTGCGTCACCACGCAGTTCTTGTGCGGGTGCACGAACTCGACCGGGTCTTCCACCGTGACGATGTGGCCGTACGAGTTTTCGTTGCGCCAATCGACCATCGCGGCCAGCGTGGTCGACTTGCCCGAGCCCGTGGCGCCCACCAGGATGGTGAGGCCGCGCTTGGTCATCGCCACGTCCTTGAGCACCTGCGGCATGCCCAGCCCGTCGATGGTCGGCAGCTTGGCGGGAATGGTCCGCAGCACCATGCCGACCTTGCCCTGCTGCACGAAGGCGTTCACGCGGAAGCGGCCGATGCCGGTCGGCGAGATCGCGAAGTTGCACTCCTTGGTGCGCTCGAACTCGGCCGTCTGGCGGTCGTTCATGATCGAGCGCGTGAGCGCCAGCGTGTGCTGCGCACCCAGCGCCTGCTGCGACACCTTGGTGACCTTGCCGTCGACCTTGATGGCCGGCGGGAAGTCGGCGGTGATGAAAAGGTCGCTGCCGTTGCGGCTCACCATGAGCTTGAGCAGGTCGTTGATGAACTGGCTGGCTTGATCGCGTTCCATGATGTCTGTGCTCCGGGTGGCTGTTCGAATCAGCCGGGGAAGTTTTCTGGGATCTTGGCCTTGCCGCGCGCTTCGGCGGCAGAGATCGTATTGCGGCGCACCAGCTCTGTCAGGTTCTGGTCGAGCGTCTGCATGCCCGAGCCCTGGCCGGTCTGGATGGTGGAGTACATCTGCGCGACCTTGGCCTCGCGGATCAGGTTGCGGATGGCCGGCGTGCCCAGCATGATCTCGTGCGCCGCCACGCGGCCCTGGCCGTCCTTGGTCTTGCACAGCGTCTGCGAGATCACGGCTTGCAAAGACTCAGACAGCATGGCGCGGATCATTTCTTTTTCTTCGCCCGGGAACACGTCGATGATCCGGTCGATGGTCTTGGCGGCCGACGAGGTGTGCAGCGTGCCGAACACCAGGTGACCGGTTTCGGCCGCGGTCATCGCGAGGCGGATGGTTTCGAGGTCGCGCAACTCGCCCACCAGAATGGCGTCCGGGTCTTCGCGCAGGGCGGAGCGCAGTGCGTTCGAGAACGACAGCGTCATCGGCCCCACCTCGCGCTGGTTGATCAGGCACTTCTTCGACTCGTGCACGAACTCGATCGGGTCTTCCACCGTGAGGATGTGGCCGTACTCGTTTTCGTTGAGGTAGTTCACCATCGCCGCCAGCGTGGTCGACTTGCCCGAGCCCGTGGGGCCCGTCACCAGCACCAGCCCGCGCGGCTTGAGCGCGAGTTCGCCGAAAATCTTCGGGGCGTTGAGCTGCTCGAGCGTGAGGATCTTCGAGGGAATGGTCCGAAACACCGCAGCCGCGCCGCGCGCCTGGTTGAAGGCGTTCACGCGAAAGCGCGCGAGGCCGTCGATCTCGAACGAGAAGTCGACCTCCAGGAATTCTTCGTAATGCTTGCGGTGCGTGTCGCTCATGATGTCGTACACCATGGCATGCACCGCCTTGTGGTCCAGCGCATCGACGTTGATGCGGCGCACGTCGCCGTTCACGCGGATCATCGGCGGCAGGCCGGCCGACAGGTGCAGGTCGGAGGCTTTGTTCTTGACGCTGAATGCCAGCAGTTGGGTGATGTCCACGGGGCTCCTCGGGCAGGCTTTAGTGACGTTTTGATACGAATTCGGAAGATTATGACGATGATTGGCGACGACCTCCAGCAAGTAAGGGCCCGGATCGACCAGGCCTGTGCAGACGCCGGGCGCGACCCGTCGGCGGTGCGCCTGCTGGCGGTGTCCAAGACCTTCGGGCCGGAGGCGGTGCGCGAGGCGCACGCGGCCGGCCAGGCGGCGTTCGGCGAGAACTACGTGCAGGAGGGTCTGGACAAGATCGCCGCGCTGGCCGATCTGCGCGCGGGGCTCGAATGGCACTGCATCGGCCCTCTGCAGAGCAACAAGACGCGGCCCGTGGCCGAGCAGTTCGACTGGGTCCACAGCATCGACCGCCTGAAGATCGCCGAGCGCCTGTCGGCCCAGCGGCCGGCCCATCTGCCGCCGCTGCAGGTGTGCCTGCAGGTCAATGTGGACGGCGGCGCGAACAAGTCCGGCGTGCCGCCGGAAGACGCTTTGGCGCTCGCGCGCGCTGTGGCGGCCTTGCCACAGCTGCAGCTGCGCGGGCTCATGGCGATCCCCGAACCGGCGGCGGATTTCGCGGCGCAGCGCGCGTTGTGCCTGCGCGCGCATGCGGTGTTCGAGTCGATCCGCGCCGCGGGCATCGCGCTGGACACGCTGTCGCTGGGTATGAGTGGGGACCTCGAAGCGGCGGTCAGTGCCGGCAGCACGATGGTCAGAGTGGGGACCGCGATCTTCGGCGGCAGGGCGCGCAAGCCCGCCTAGGGCCGGCTCAGACCCCGAGCGGCAACCGCGCGCTGCTCTTCACCTCTTCCATCACCGCATACGTGCGCGTCTCGCGCACCCCGGGCAGTTGCCACAGCACGGTGCCGGCGAACTCGCGGTAGGCGGCCATATCGGCCATGCGGGTCTTGAGGAGGTAGTCGAAGCCGCCGGCGACCATGTGGCATTCCATGATCTCGTCGCGCACCTGCACGGCGGCCTTGAACTGGTCGAACACGTTGGCGGTGGTGCGGTCGAGCAGTACCTCGACGAAGACGGTGAAGCCGCGCCCCAGCTTGTAGGGGTCGAGGCGGGCCTCGTAGCCCAGGATGAAGCCGTCGCGCGTGAGGCGCTGCACGCGCGCCAGCACGGCCGTGGGGGAGAGCGCGACGGCCTCCGCCAGCTTGAGGTTGGTGATGCGCCCGTCTTCCTGAAGGATCTTCAGCAGGCGCAGATCGATGCGGTCCAGATCAAGCATTCGAGAATTATCCGGCGCACACATCGATCGACTGCAAAAAATGCGGCCTATTTGCCACGGCCATAGGAGATAGAACCAAGGAAATGCCGTTGGACTACCCTTTCGCAGTCGTTTGGACTACCGAAAGCCGTGGGTCACCGCATTCAGCGCACCGTGGGCGCGCCGGGTGCGGCAGCCTGGCGGCCCGAGAGCTGGTCGACCAGCGCGCCGTAGGCCGGGCCCTCGCGCAGCTTGGTGTAGGCGGCCTGGGCTTCGCGGTAGCCGGGGCGCGACATGTCGGCGCCGGCTTCGCCCGACTGCTGGGCAGCGAGACCGGAGCGGATCCACAGTTGCGTGTCGGCGGCCACGGCGGCGCGGCTGTTGGCCGAGACGACGACGGGCTCCTGGCCCATGTTTTCGTTGTAGCCCTGGGTGGGGGCGGTCTTCAGCCATTGCTGGGCGTCGGCCGTCACGGCGGCGCGCGTCGTCGACGACGCGAAGGGCGCGGGACGCGGATCGCCTTCGGCGTAGTTGCCGGCAAAGCTCGGCGCGGCCACGAGGCCGAGCAGGGCGGCAACGGCGGCGGTGTTCAGCAGGCGGGTGGTGGAAGACAGCTTCATGTTCGTTCACTCCTTGAGGTGGTTGCTTGGTTGGTGAGAACGACTGTACGAAGCGCATCCACGCGGTCGATAACGTCTGGATGACGGTTTTGTCATGTGCGTATCCACCTGCTTCGGGCCGCGTCTTGCGGCAGCGCAAGGGGCCTTCCAACTTCTCTTGCATAACCGCCATCGCGGCATGCATAAGCCATGGCGCACCGCCCGCAGTCGGCATATCGTTGCGCCCATCCATTCCAACCAAGGGATCTTTCATGAACGAGAAACTCTCCTTCGTCAATCCGACGGCCAACAGCCCCTGGGGCACCTACCTGTCGCAGGTCGATCGTGTCGTGCCGTACCTCGGCCCGCTGGCGCGCTGGGTCGAAACCCTCAAGCGCCCCAAGCGCGCACTGATCGTCGACGTGCCGATCGAGATGGACAACGGCACCATCGCCCACTTCGAGGGCTACCGCGTGCAGCACAACATGAGCCGCGGCCCGGGCAAGGGCGGCGTGCGCTTCCACCCCGACGTCACGCTCGAAGAAGTGATGGCGCTGTCGGCCTGGATGACCATCAAGACCGCGGCCGTCAACCTGCCGTACGGCGGTGCCAAGGGCGGCATCCGCGTCGACCCGAAGAAGCTGTCGCTGCAAGAGCTCGAGAAGGTCACGCGCCGCTACACCAGCGAGATCGGCATCATCATCGGCCCGCACACCGACATCCCCGCGCCCGACGTGAACACCAACGCGCAGATCATGGCGTGGATGATGGACACCTACTCGATGAACACCGGCGGCACTGCCACCGGCGTGGTCACGGGCAAGCCGCTGCACCTGGGCGGTTCGCTGGGCCGCGTGAAGGCCACCGGCCGCGGCGTGTTCGTCACCGGCCGTGAAGCGGCCCGCCGCCTGGGCCTGGACCTGCGCGGCGCGCGCATCGCGGTGCAGGGCTTCGGCAACGTGGGCTCGGTCGCGGCCGAACTCTTCGTGGAGGCCGGCGCCAAGATCGTCGCGGTGCAGGACCACACCGGCACCATCGTGAACACCAACGGCCTCGACCTGGCCCAGCTCGTGCCCATCTCGCGCACCGACGGCGTGGTCGGCTTCAAGGCCGGCGGCGACATCGTGCCGAACGAAGACTTCTGGGACGTCGCCTGCGACATCCTGATCCCGGCTGCCCTCGAAGGCCAGATCACCGCCGAGCGCGCCAAGAAGACCACCGCCAAGCTGGTGCTCGAAGGCGCCAACGGCCCGACGGTGCCCGAGGCCGACGACATCCTGGCCGAGCGCGGCGTGCTGGTCGTGCCCGACGTGATCTGCAACGCCGGCGGCGTGACGGTCTCGTACTTCGAATGGGTGCAGGACTTCTCGTCCTTCTTCTGGGACGAGGACGAGATCAACGTGCGCCTCGACCGCATCATGATGAACGCGCTCAACCAGATCTGGGACACGGCCGACAAGCACAAGATCTCGCTGCGCACGGCCACGTATGCGGTGGCCTGCGAGCGCATCCTGATGGCGCGCCAGGAACGCGGCCTCTACCCCTGACGCCCTGAAGTCGGCGCAGGGGCTTTCAGGGCCCTTCGGGAACCCCCGGCCTGCCGGGGGCTCGAAGCGAAGCCGCCGGGTGGTTAGCATCCGGTGTCCTTCCCGCCCTGCCATGCCCCCCACCTCTTCTGCTGCTTTCTTCTTCTCTTCGCCGGCCCGCGTGCCGGCGTTTCTGTTCCCGAGCCTGCTGTCGGTGCTCGTGCTGGCCGGTTGCGGCACCTTGGGCACGCGCCAGGCCTACGAGCCTGAAGACTTCGACTCCACTACCACCCACACGCGCAACTACGCCGCCAGCGAGGCGCAGACCTGCGAGGCCGCGCGCCGCGCGCTGCTGAGCCAGGGCTACATGGTCACGGCCGCCAACGCCGACCTGGTGACCGCGCGCAAGAGCTTCCAGCCCGCGGCCGAGACGCACGTCGAGGTCGAGTTCCGCGTGGTCTGCGCACGCGAATTGGGTGCGGGCAGTGCCTCGTCCGGACGCAGCACCGTGGCCTTCGCGACTGCGCTGCAAGACCGCTACGGCCTGAAGAAGGGCAGCAACTCGGCCAGCCTGGGCGTGGGCGCCATCGGCTCGCTCTCGCTGCCTTTCGGCGGTAGCAACGAGGCGATGGTCAAGGTGGCGAGCCAGACGCTCACTGACGAGCGTTTCTACGACCGCTTCTTCACGCTGGTCGAGCGCTTCCTGCAGGGCGGCGGCCCCGACATGCCAGCCGATGCCGCACCGGCCGACGCCGACGACGCGCCGAAGCCGTCTGCGCGCCCCGCTGCCACCACCTTCCCCGTATCGCCGTCGCCGAACCGCGGCTGAACCGGCGGCGCGCTCAGCGCACCAGCGTCGACTTGCCGAACAGGCTCTCGATCAACTCCACCGCCACCTCGGCCGTCTGGTTGCGCACGTCGAGCGCGGGGTTGAGTTCCACCACGTCGACCGAGCCGAGCCGCCCGGTGTCGGCGATCATTTCCATGCACAGCTGCATCTCGCGGTAGGTCGGCCCGCCGCGCACGCCCGTGCCCACGCCAGGCGCGTCGGCCGGGTCGAGGCAGTCGAGGTCGAAGCTCACGTGCAGGTGGGTGTCTTCGTCCACGTCCTGCAGCGCCTCGGTCATGGTGGTGCGCATGCCGTTCTCGTCGATGTGGCGCATGTCGAACACCGTCAGGTCGAGCGTGCGAATCGCTTTCTTCTCGTCATCGTCCACGCTGCGGATGCCGATGAAGCGGATCGCGTCGTGCGCCAGCGCCGCGGGCTCGCCGCTCCAGCCCGTGAGGTCTGCCGGTCCGTGGCCCAGCAGGCACGACACGGGCATGCCGTGCAGGTTGCCGCTGGGGCTCGTGGTCTCGGTGTTGACGTCGGAGTGCGCATCGAGCCACAACACCCGCAGCTTCTTGCCGCGCTGGCGTGCGTGCCAGGCCACGGCGCTGATTGAGCCGATCGCCAGGCAGTGGTCGCCGCCCAGCATCACCGGCACGTGGCCGGCGCCCAGCGCGGTGTCGACGGCGGCGTAAACCGAGCGGTTCCACGCGATCACTTCGGTGAGGTGGCGCAGCCCGTTGGCGGGCGGCGCCCACGGCGTGGCCGGGCCCGCAAGGTTGCCGCGGTCGAGCACCGTGAAGCCCTGGCCCGCCAGTGCCTCGGCCAGGCCCGCCACGCGCAGCGCGTCGGGGCCCATGCCCGCGCCGCGCACGCTGGCGCCGATGTCGGTCGGCGCGCCGATCAGTTCGAGGGTGGTGGTGACGGTGACGGCGGTGCTGCTGCTGTTCATGTCGGTCTCCCGATGTGGTGCCAGAGGTAGGCGTAGCCGAGCGCATCCATGAAGGCGGAGGCCTTGTTGTCCGCAGCGGCGCTGTGGCCGCCTTCCATGTTTTCGTAGAAGCTGCTGTCGTGCCCTTGTGCAAGCAGCTTCGCGTGCATCTTGCGCGCATGCACGGGCCCGACGCGATCGTCGCGCGTGGAGGTGGTGAAAAGCGCCGGCGGGTAGGGCGTGCCGGCCTTGGCGTTCTCGTAGGGCGAGAAGGTCTGGATGAACTCCCATTCGTCGGGCTGTTCCGGGTCGCCGTACTCCGCGATCCACGAGGCGCCGGCCGACAGCTGCGTGTAGCGCTTCATGTCGAGCAGCGCCACCTCGCTCACGATGGCGCCGTACAGCTGCGGGTACAGCGTGAGCATGTTGCCCATGAGCAGGCCGCCGTTGCTGCCACCCATGGCGCCCAGGTGCGCGGGCGAGGTGATGCCGCGTGCGAACAGGTCTTGCGACACGGCCGCGAAGTCCTCGCAGGTGCGCAGGCGGTTCTCCTGCAGCGCGGCCTGGTGCCAGCGCGGGCCGTACTCACCGCCGCCGCGGATGTTGGCCACCACGTACACACCGCCACGTTCGAGCCAGGAGCGGCCGATGCCGCCGCTGTAGCTCGGCTCCAGCGAGATCTCGAAGCCGCCGTAGGCGTACTGCAGCGTGGGATTCGTGCCGTCGGCCACGAGGTCCTTGGCGGCGATCTCGAAGTAGGGCACGCGCGTGCCGTCCGCCGAGGTCGCGAAATGTTGGCTCACGCGAAAGCGCGAGGCATCGAAGAAGCCGGGGCTGTGCTTCAGCGGCTGCGGCTCGCCCTGGCCGAGGGTGCCGATGTACAGCGTGGTCGGCTGCAGGAAACCGCTCACGGTCAGGAAGTAGTCGTCGTTCTCGGTCTCGTCGATGCCGCCGGCCGCCACGCACGAGAGCGCGGGCGCGCCGCCCAGGCTGTCGCGGGCCCAGTCGCCCAGGCCGTCCGCCGGCGGCGTGAGCACTTCGAGCCGGTTCACCACGTCGTGCATCACGTTGAGGATGAGGTGATGCCGCGTCCACGAGTAGTCGTCGAGCGCGGTCGTGTCGTCGGGTTCGAACAGCAGCGTGAGTTCGCGCGCGCCGGCCATGTAGTCGTCGAAGCGCGCGGCCAGCAGCGAGCCGGCGGTGTAGGTGCGGCCGGCCACGGTCCAGTCTTCGCGCGGCTCGATCAGCAGCCACTCGCGCGTGACGCCGGTGTTGGCGTCGTCGGGCACGTCGAGCTTGGCGAGCGTGCCGTCGGGCGCACGCAGCCAGGTTTCGCTGTCGTAGAAGTCGATCTGGCGCGAGACGAAGTCGCGCTCGAAGCCGGGCGTGTGGTCGCTCCAGGCGCTCACCGACATGTCTTCGTGCGCACCCTCGTACACGGTGACGGCCTCGGCCAGCGGCGTACCGCGTTGCCATTGCTTCACCAGGCGCGGGTAGCTCGAGCTGGTCATGGAGCCGGGGCCGAAATCGGTGCCCACGTAGAGGTGATCGATGTCTTTCCAGGTGACGTGGTTCTTCGCCTCGGGCAGCGTGAAGCCGCCTTCGACGAAGGTCATGTTCACCAGGTCGAACTCGCGCACCACGTCGGCATCGGCGCCGCCGCGCGACAGCGAGATCAGGCAGCGTTCGTAGGCGGGCTCCAGGCAGTCGGCGCCGTGCCAGACCCAGTTCTCGCCGTCTTGTGCGGCCAGTGCGTCGAGGTCGAGCACGGTCTCCCAGTCGGGTTCGGGCGTGCGGTATTCGGCGAGCGTGGTGCGGCGCCACAGGCCCTTGGGGTGCGCCTTGTCGCGCCAGAAGTTGTAGTACAGCGCACCGATCTTGCTGACCATCGGAATGCGCGCGTCCGAGTCGAGCACCTCGAGCAGGCCCTGTTCGATCGCCTGGAAGTCGGGCGACTGCGCATGGGTGTGAACGGTGCGTGCATTCTGCTGGCGAGCCCAGTCCAGAGCGGCTTCGCCGTCGATGTCTTCGAGCCAGAGGTTGTCGTCGTTGTCGTGCGCAGAGGTCATGCGGCACAGTGTACGAAGCCCCCGTGACCGCACCCGCCTGTGAGCAGGTGTTGCGGCCTGCGAAGCACGTCAATTTTTTCATTACAAGTGGACGCGCGTCCCCGCAAAGCTTGGGACAAACCCCTGTCTCGCGCGTGCCTTCCCCCGGTGGAAACACTGAAGAAGCGAAGGCCCACGAACGCCATGCCCACGGTATCCTGCCGAACGGCGCTTGCCCCAACGAGGAGAACCACACATGAAACACCTGAGCGGTCTTGATGCCACCTTCCTGCACCTGGAAACCCCCGAGATGCCGATGCACGTGGGCTCGCTCAACGTGCTGGATCTGCCCAAGGGCTACAAGGGCGACTTCTACGAAGACGCCAAGGCGTTCATGGCCAGCCGCATCCACCTGGCCGACGTGTTCACGCGCAAGCTCGCGCTGATGCCCTTCGACATGTCCAACCCCGTCTGGGTGGACGACGACGACATCGACATCGACTACCACGTGCGCCACATCACGCTGCCCAAGCCCGGCACCAACCGCCAGCTCCAGCAGTACGTGGCGCGGCTGCATTCCACGCTCATCGACCGCAGCCGCCCGATGTGGGAGTTCTTCATCATCGACGGCCTGCAGAGCGGCCAGGTGGCGCTGTACACCAAGGTGCACCATGCGGGCATCGACGGGCAGGCCGGCGTGGAAGTGGGCAAGGCCATCTTCGACCTGGAGGCCACGGGCCGCGTGATCAAGCCGCCGCGCTCGCGTCCGCGCAGCAGCGGCTACCAGCTGGGCATGGCCGAACTCGCCACGGCCGCGCTGCGCAACACGGCGCAGCAGTACGTCAAGCTCTTCAAGATGGCGCCGGCCATCGCGCGCGCCATCGGTGGCCTGGCCAAGCCCGACGAGAAGGCGGCCGACAAGGCCGCGGCCGCCGCGCCGAAGAAGTTCAACCTCTTCGCGCCGCGCACCTCGCTCAACGTGTCGATCACCAACCAGCGCACTTTCGCGGGCCGCACCATCTCGCTGGCCGAGACCAAGTACATCGCCAAGCACTTCGGCGTGACGCTCAACGACGTGGTGCTGGGCACCGTGGCCGGCGCGCTGCGCCACTACCTGGCCGACAACAACGAGCTGCCGGCCAAGCCGCTGGTGGCCGGCGTGCCGGTGAGCCTGCGCGAGGCCGGCGACCAGACGGCCAACAACCAGGCCAGCATGATCCTCGTGAGCCTGGCCACCGACATCACCGACCCGGTGCAGCGGCTGAAGGCGATCAACACCTCGTCGAACAGCTCCAAGTCGACGATGAACCGCTTCAAGGCCGTGATCCTGGACGACTTCCCGACCTTTGCCGCACCCTGGCTGATGTCGGGCATTGCGTCGATGGTGGGACGCTCGGGCATCGTCAATCTGCTGCCGCCGGCGGCCAACGTGGCCGTCTCGAACGTGGCGGGCGCGCCGTTCCCGATGTACTTCGCGGGCGCGCTGGTCACCTGCTACTACCCCGTGTCGATCGCCAGCCACGGCACCGCGCTCAACGTCACCGTGCAGAGCTACAACGGCCGCATGGACTACGGCCTCATTGCCTGCCGCCGCGCCGTGCCCGACATCACCGAGATCGGCGACTACCTGCTGGCCGAGCACAAGCTGCTGATGGCGCTCACCGAGAAGCACCCGTCCGCTGCTGGCGCGACGGCCGCGCCCAAGCCCGTGGCCGCGCCTGCGCCGGAAGAGAAAGAAGAAACCAAGGCCGCAGCTCCTGCCCGCAAGCCGGCCGCTCGCAAGAAGGCGCCGGTGAAGGCCGTCGCCGCCAAGAAGAAGGCGCCCGCCAAGGCCGCGCCGGTGAAGGCGGCAGCGAAGAAAGCCCCGGCCAAGAAGGCTGTAGCGAAGAAGGCGGCGCCCCGGCCTGCGGCCCGCAAGGCCGCCGCATCGCCCCGCGCCGCTGCGGCATGATCGACAGGCGGGCCCGGCCTGGGCAAAAAATTGGGGCAGTTGGACTAGTTTTCCGACCGTTCTAGTTTTCCAGGCCTAGGTCTTGCGGAAGATGATTGGCCCATCGCAATTCCCCGCGAGCCATTCAACTTCAAGGAAATCTCACATGTCCACGCAAACCAACATCGCTTCCGCCGCCATCCACGTCGTCGGCCAGTACAACGACGCCGGCAAGACCCTGGTCGGTGCCTACCGCACCGGCGTGCAGCGCCTGCTGGGCGGTGCCGCTTCGCGTTACAGCGAGTTCCTGGGCAACCGCCAGATTCCGCTGGTGAGCGAGCAGATCAAGGCCAACCTGATCGGCGCGCAAGAGAAGGTGCATGGTTTCCTGTCGAACCGCCTGGACATCGACACCAGCCGCATCGTGAACGCGATGGACCGCGTCGCTGCCGGCACCACCAGCGGCATCGAAACCGTCGCCAACCGCGTCGCCCAGATCGAATCGCCCGCTGCCACCACCGTGCTGAACGCCCTGTCGACCGTGAACCAGCCCTTCGCCACCGTGTCGGTGCAAATCGCTGACCGCATCGTCGCCGGCACCAAGCAGATCGAAGCCCGTGTGAGCGGCACCGAAGAAGCCGCTGCTCCCGTGCGCACCGTGAAGGCCAAGGTCGCTGCGGCCAAGAAGCCGGTTCGCCGCGCTGCCCGCAAGGCGGCCTGATCCCGGGGCGCTGACCGCGCCCTTTTCATTTCTACCGCCCCTGGAGCACCACCGCATGGCGACCCGTCCCGATGACACTGCAAAGTTGAAGAAGAGGGCGGCGCCTGCCAAGAAGGCTCCGGCGGCGAAGAAGAAAGCCGCGCCCCGCAAGGCGGCGCCGGCTGCAAAAACACCGCCCGCAGACACTGCTCCGGGCACCAACAAGGCCGAAGCGCTGCTGCGCGCCGGCCTCAAGGCGCTGGACAACGTGCGCAGCGATGTCGCCAAGCGCCAGGCCAACGTGATCGAAGGCCTGCTCGGCATCGGGCAAGGCAAGGCCGACGCGGCCGGTGCCAAGGCGGCGCTGACGCGCGGCTTCCCCAGCCTGGACACCTTCGGCATCCGCAAGTTCGAGGACGTGTTCGACCAGCGTGTTGCCACCGCCCTGCAACGCCTGGGCATGCCCAGCGCCGACGAGGTGCAGGCGCTGCGCGACGAGGTGGCGCAGTTGCGCGAACGCCTCGCGACACTCGAGAAATCGTCCGGCCCACGCGTCAGTTCAGGCGGCTCCGGCGGCAAGCGCTGAGCGGCGCACAACGCACGCAACACGCCGCTTGTGGCCAGCTCCAACACCACGCGCGATCGCATCCTGCAGACCAGCCTCGCGCTGTTCAACGCACAAGGCCTTCCGGCCGTGTCCACGCACAAGATCGCGGCCGAGCTCGGCATGAGCCCGGGCAACCTGCACTACCACTTCAAGGCCAAGCAGCTGATCGTCGAATGGCTGTTCCGGCGCTTCGAGCAGCGGCTCGAAGTGCTCAACGGCTCCTCGGCGTCCATTGCCGCCATCGACGACCTGTGGCTCGCGCTGCACCTGCGCTTCGAGGCCATCGACGAATACCGCTTCATCTACCGCGACATGGCCTTCCTGGCCAGCGAGTACCCGCCCCTGGGACAGCGCGCCCAGGCCATGACCGCGCAGAACCTGCTCGCCGCCCAGACGCTGTGCGAAGGGCTGGTGGCGTCGGGCGTGATCGAGACCAGCGCCGAGCAGGCGCGCATCCTCGCGCTGCAGATGGTCTTCACCACCACCTGCTGGCTCTCGTTCGAGCGGCTGGTGCCGGGACGCGACGCCCTGGCGCAAGCCGATCCCGGTTTGGCGGCTTTCTACACACTCACGCTGGTTTCTCCGTATGTTTCCAGCGAATCGAGGGCTTATCTTGATTACCTGAGGGGCAAATACCTCGGATAAATGAAGTCGTCGTCTGACGGGGGATGCAACTTCGCACCCCCATCTTCGTCCTACAGAAGAAAGAACAGAAAGGAAGCCGCCATCATGTCCACCGCCACCCGCGAACCCATCGCACCGCCGTCGCGTCTGCTCTTGCTGGCCGAAGCGCGCGCCCTCTGGGAAACCGGCGCCGGCCTCGCCATGTGGCCCTTGCTGCAGCTCGCGCCGCGTGGCGACGGGCACCCCGTGCTCGTGTTGCCCGGCCTGGTCGCCAGCGACGTGTCCACGCTGCTGCTGCGCCGCTACCTGTGCAGCCGCGGCTACGACGCGCACGGCTGGGGCCAGGGCCGCAACCTGGGCCCGCGCGCCGGCGTTGAAGACGGCATGGTCGATCTGCTCAAGACCCTGGCCGACAAGAGCGGCCAGAAGGTCAGCGTGATCGGCTGGAGCCTGGGCGGCGTGTATGCGCGGCTGCTGGCCTCGGCGCAGAAGGACCTCATCCGCAACGTGATCACGCTCGGCAGCCCGTTCTCGGGCAGCCCGCGCGCCACCAACGCCTGGCGCGTGTACGAAGGCGTGAGCGGCCAGAGCTCGCACGACCCGCGCCGCATGAAGTTCGTCGAACCCACGCCGCCCGTGCCCACGACCTCGATCTTCAGCCGCACCGACGGCGTCGTCGCATGGCGCTGCAGCCTCGAGAAGACCGGCCCGCAGTCCGAGAACATCGAGGTGGTGGCAAGTCACCTGGGGCTCGGCGCGCACCCCGCCGTGCTCTATGCGGTGGCCGACCGGCTGGCGCAGCCCGAGGGCGCGTGGAAGCCGTTCAACCGCGGCATGCTCGGGCCGCTGGTGTACCCGGACCCGGATCGCGACGCCTGAACCGAGGCGCGCACTCTCCAACAAAAAAGACCGGCGAATGCCGGTCTTCTTCTTTGGGGCTCCAGACTGGGTTTTTCAGGCCCCGGCCCACACGTCGAGCACATAGCGCTGCTCGGCAATCATCCGGTCCATCCACGCCGCACTGTCCTGCCCGTGCTCGCGCGCGAGGTCGCTGAGCGTGCGGCGCACGTCGGGCTCCATGCGCGAGCCGTCGCCGCACACGTAGACCACGGCGCCGGCCTCAAGCAGCTTCCACACGGCAGCGCCCTGTTCGCGGATCAGGTCCTGCACGTAGACCTTGCGGTCGCCGGCGCGCGAGAAGGCCGTGTGCAGCTTCATGAGGCCGCGGTGCGACCAGGCCTGCAGCTCCTCGGCATAGATGAAGTCCTGCTCGGGGTGGCGGCAGCCGAAGAACAGCATCGCCTCGCCCAGCGCCTCGCCGCGTTCGACTTGCGCCGCGCGCTCCTGCAGGAAGCCGCGGAACGGCGCGAGGCCGGTGCCCGGCCCGACCATGATGAGCGGGCGCATCGCATCGTCCGGCAGCCGGAAGCCTTCGGCCGTGGTCTCGCGGATCACGCCGTGCACCGTGTCGCCGGCCTCGGCGCGCGCCAGGAAGTTGGAGCACACGCCCTCGAAGGTGCCGTTGCCCGACATCGCGGGCGCGCTCACCACGCCCACCGTCACGCTGCAGCGCCCCGGCGTCATCGTCGGCGACGAGGAGATCGAGTAGTAGCGCGGCGACAGCGGCGACAGCATTTCGAGGAACACCGCGAACGGCACCTGGCAGGCGCGATGCTCTTCGAGCAGCTCCAGCAGCGACTTGCGCTTGTGCAGCACCTCGGCCTTGTACGCGGCCTGCGAGGCCTCGTCGCTGCCCGAGAGCGCGACAAGCTTCGGCTTGGTGAAGGGGCATTCGGTGTAGGCGGCCAGCGTGGCGATCTGCTTGCGCGTGGCCACGTCCTGCAGCTCGACGTAGTCGCCGAGCAGGCGATCGACGGCGATCACCTGATCGACCGGCAGCGCCGCCTTGCGCCCCGGCACGGCCTGCAGCCGCACGTGCGCCGAGCGGTCGAAGCCGAAGCGGGCCATGGCACGCTCGACCTGCGCCGGGCTGTTGCGCGGCACCACGCTCAGGTGGTCGCCGGGCACGTAGTTCACGCCCTCGGGCAGCGTCAGTTCCACGTGGCGCGTGGAGCGCCCGGCCTCGCCGTGGGCGCCGGCGCTTTGCAGCTCGCGGTTCTCGATCACGCGCAGCGGCACCGCGCCGAGCGCATCGACCAGCGCGTTCTTCTGCGGCGGTGGCAGCTCTTCGAGCGTGTACAGCGGCTCGGCCTCGGCCGGCGTGTCAGCGCCGTTCTTGATGTCGAAGACCTTCACCAGCGCGGGCCACAGCGCGTCGCTCCAGTCCTGGAAGGCGCCGTCCATGTCCTCGCGCGCATCGCCTTCGCCGCGTGCGTGCACGCGGTCGGCGCCCAGGGCTTCAAGCCGTTCGTCGATGCGGCGCGGCACGGCCTGGTAGGTGGCGGCCCAGTCGGTGTTGCCGCAGCCGAACACGCTGAAGCGCACGCCGTTGAGCGCGTCGTCGGCCTTGTCGAGCCAGCGATGGAACTCGGCCGCGTTGTCGGGCGCCACGCCGTTGTACGAGGCGCAGACGATCGCCACCGCGCCGCTGGCCGGCAGCCGCTCGGCATAGTCGTCGAGCGAGGCGAGCTGGGTCGAGAAGCCGCGCAGCTCGCCGGCCTCGGCCAGCTGGCGCGCCAGGTCTTCGGCCGTGCCGAGGTTGGAGCCCTGCAGCACCAGCAGCGAGGTGCCGTGGCGCGCCGCCTGCGGCTTGCGCGCGGCGGGCTTCGTCGGCGTGGCGGGTGCAGCCACCGCTTCACCGTTGCTGCGTGGGCGCGAGGCCGGGTCGCGCAGCAGCGCCTTGATCTTGAAGTTCTCGGGCTTGATCGTCAGCGCTTCCTTGATCTTGAGCTTGTAGCCCGTGTGATCGACCAGGTTGAAGCGCTGCAGGATCATGCCCAGCGTGAGCACCGCCTCCTGCAGCGCGAACTGCCGCCCGATGCAGGCGCGCTGTCCGTTGCCGAAGGGCTTGAAGGCGTTCACGGGCCGCTCGCGCTCGGCCTCGCGGCTGAAGTGGTCGGGGTTGAACTGGTCGGCGTTCTCGCCCCAGATGCCCTTGTCACGGTGCAGCGCCAGCGCATGCATGATGACCATGTTGTTCTTCTTGATCGTGTACTGGCCGCCGATCGTCGTGTCTTCTTTCGCGCGCATCGAGATCGCCGGCGCGGTCGGGTACAGGCGCAGCGATTCCTTCAGCACCTGCATCACGTACTGCAGCCGGTTGACCTGCGCGTAGGTGGGCTTTTGCGTGGTGTCGCCGCCGAACACGCTGTCGACCTCGGCCTGCGCCTTGGCCATCGCCTCGGGGTTGTTCAGCAGGAAGTAGATGGCGAACGACAACAGGCCGCTGGTGGTCTCGTGCCCCGCAATGAGGAACTCGATGCACTCGTCGCGGATCATCTTGTCGGTGAGCTTCTCGCCGCTCTTCTTGTCCACGCCCGCGATCATGTAGCTCAGCAGGTCGGGCTTGGTGGCGATGTCGGAACCGCTCGCGCGCCGCTCCTCGATGATGTCTTCCACCATCTTGTGCATGTAGCGGATGTCCTTGCGCTGCTGCGCCAGCTCCTTCTTGAGCATCAGCTCCTCGAGCGGCAGGCCGCGCCGGTTCTGCACCGTCTCCAGCGTACGCACCATCGCATCGACAAAGGGATGAAAACCCTCGCGGTAGAACGAGTTGAAGCGGTAGCCGAAGCCGCACAGGCCGATGGTGTCGAGCGTGAGCGCGGTCATGTCGCGCACCACGTCCACCTCTTCATCGAAATTGAGGCGCTCCCACTTGGTGACCAGCTGCCCCGCGATGTCCAGCATCATCGGGTGGTAGGCCTGCATCGCGCGCTGGCTGAAGTTGGCCAAGAGGATGTTGTGCGGCTTCGACCACGTCTCCTCGTGCGTGTCCGACGTGAAGAGGCCGTGCGACGCGGCCCGCAACCGGCGCAGCGCACCGCGCGTGCTCTTGTCGAAGCGCGGCTCTTCGCAGAGCTCGTCGACCAGCGCGGGCGACGACACCACGATCACCGGCATGCCCGGCATGTCGAGCCAGTAGATGCCGCCGAGGTCTTGCGCGATCTTCCACATGTCGAGCACCGGCGAGTCGGAGCCGATGGACAGCAGATTGCCGACGAAGGGTTTCTTCGCCGGATGGGGGATCGGATGGAGCGAGTTCTTTCCTGCCATGTGTGCCTTCTTGTGCCTGCGTAGGGACCCGCTTCGGATGTCCGGGATGCGAATCCGGAGTATCCCGACGGCACAGGGGGCGGGCAGGACGGGGTTTCCCTTAGGAGGCCTGCAGGGCGTTCACACAGGCAGCGTGATCGCCATTCACAGAGAGGTCATGAACCGGCAGCGTGCCCCGTACCCGGTGGCCTGGGCACGTCCCCCGAAAGCACTCAAAGAGGTCAGGGCCGGACCATCTTGCAGTCGGTGCCCTGCGCCAGCTCGTTCCCGGTATAGACCGCATCGGTGCGGAAGCCGTAGTTGGTGCCTTCCCAGCCCGTTTTCACCGTCTTGCCGTCGACCGGCGCGATGGTGTTCACCACCTGCGGCAGCAGCAGCTGGTGGTCTTCGCCGCGCATGCGCACCGGGCCCACCACCGAGTCGAAGCTCAGGTCTTCGAGGGCGCGCGCGACCTTCACCGTGTCGGCGCTGCCGGCCTTGGCGATGGCCGCGGCCAGCAGGCGCGGCGTGAGGTCGATGCGCGGCGCAAGGAAGTCCTTGCCGGTCTTGGCCTTGTAGGCCTTGGCGAGTGCATCGACCTTCGGCGTGTCGGCCTGGCCCGGGTGCCATTCGGCCACCCAGGTCAGCTGCCCCGTCTTGGCCTGCGACACGGCGGTGACCGTGCCGGGCACCGAGCCCGCGCTGTGGTTGAAGTAGCGCAGGTTGTAGCCCGCGTCACCTGCGGCCTTCTGCAGCAGCGTCATGTCCTGGCCCCAGTTGCCGGTGATGACCGAGTCGGCGCCGCTTTGCTTGATGTTGGCGATGTAGGGCGCGAAGTCTTTCACGCGGCCGATGGGGTGCAGCGTCTCGCCGACGAACTGGATGTCGGGGCGCGCCAGGCCCACCAGCTGGCGGCCGTAGCTGGCCCACTGCTTGCCGTGGGCATAGTCCTGGTTCAGCAGGTAGACCTTCTTCACGTCCGGCGTCTTCTTGATGTAGTTGGCCAGCGCCTTCATCTTCATCGCCGTGTTGGCCTCGGTCTGGAAGTGCCAGAAGCTGCAGCCCTTGCCGGTCATCTCGGGGTCGATCGACGAGTGGTTCAGCACGATCAGTTCCTTGCCCGGGTTGCGCTGGTTCCAGCGCGCCACGGCCAGCACCAGCGCCGTCACCACCGACGAGCCCGAGCCGCCCGTGACGATCGCTTTCGCGCCCTGGTCGATGGCCGCCTGCAGCGCGCTCTGGCTTTCCTGCGCCGAGAGCTTGCTGTCGAATTGCAGCAGCTGCAGCTTCATGCCGCCGAGCACGCCGCCCTTGGCGTTGATGTCCTCGATGGCGTACTGCGTGTGCATCAGCATCAGCTCGCCCACGTTGGCAAACGGACCCGACAGCGGATCGATGTAGGCGATCTTGTAGGTCGGCTGCTGGGCCTGCGCCTGCGCCGCCGTGCCGGCGATGGCAAACAAAGAGGCAAGGGCGATCCGCGCCAATGGCGCATGCGTGAGCTTCATGAGGTGTCTCCGGAGGGTGTGTGAAAGACGGAATCAGTGCGTCGCGCGCAGCCCGATCACGCGGCTGGCCAGCTTCGTGAGCTGCGCCACCACCTCGTCGGGCGAGAGGCGCCCGCCGGGGCGGTACCAGCTGTAGAGAAAGCCCGGCAGGCTGCAGGCCGCGAGCGCGGTGATCTTGGTCTCGTCGAAGTCGAGGTCGCCGTCGCGCCGGGCTTCTTCGAGCAGCGGGCACAGCAGGTCGTAGAAGTGGTGCGCGAGCTTCTTCTGCGCTTCGAGGTATTCGGGCCGGTACACCTGCGGCTCGCGGTACGCGAAGAAGGCCACCGGGTGGTGCGCGATGGTGGCGCGGATCAGCCCCTCGATGCCCTCCATCACCTTCTCGCTCGCGCGGCGCGGGTTGGTGGCGGCGAAGTCGAGCGCGGTGAAACAGTCGACCGCGGGGCGCCACGACAGCGTCTCGAAGATCTCCTGCTTGTCGCGGAAGTAGTAGTACACGAAGGGCTTGGTCACGCCCAGCTCGCGCACGATCTGCGCCATGGTCGTGTTGGCGTAGCCCTGCGTCGCAAAGAGCTGCGCCGCCGCCTGCAGGATGCGCTCGCGCTGCAGGTCGGTGCCCTGCGTGGCCGCGCGCTGGCGGCCCGTGCCCTGCGGAAGATGCGGTTGCGCTGCATGCGTGGCAGAGGGTTTGTTCGGTGTCGCGGAAGTTATACCCATGGGTAGGATTGTTCGTGCACGATGCCGCATTGGCAAGCGCCGGCCCTGCGCAGGCGGCTATCGATAACCCTGAGAAAGTGACGCCATGGAGACAACGCCCGCCACCCCCGCACGTCTGAAAGAGCTGCCGCCTCGCGTGCAGCAGCCGCTGCACGCCTACCTGCGCGACCACGCACGCACGCGCGGCGACGCCGCCGCCTGCCTCTGGTACGGCCGGGCCCTGAGCTGGGCCGAGCTCGATCGCGCGAGCGACGCCTTCGCCGCGCGCCTGCAGGCCCTGGGCGTGGCCAAGGGCGAGCCCGTGGTGCTGTTCCTCAACAACTGCCCGCAGTACCTCGTGGCGCACTTCGGCATCCAGAAGATCGGCGCCATCGTCTGCCCGAGCGGGCCGCTCAACAAGGAGCACGAGCTGGCCTACCAGGTCAACGACCTGAAGGCGCGCGTGATCGTCGCGGCCGCGCCGCTCCTGCCGGTGGTGCGCAAGGTGCAGGCCGAGAGCGCACTCGCGCATGTGTTCGTCGTGCACTACGCCGACCTGCTGCCCGCCGAGCCCACGCTCGACCTGCCGGCCGAACTCGCCGCCGAGCGCACGGCCGAACGCAGCGTGCCCGAAGGCTGCGAAGACTTCTTCGCCGTGATGCGCAGCAGCGCCACGCCGCAGCCCGTCGCCATCGACATGGAGGACATCGCGCTCATGACCTACACCTCGGGCACCACTGGCCTGCCCAAGGGCGCGATGCTCAGCTACGGCAACGCGCTCTACAAGACGCGCGCCGCGGCCGACTGCAACGGCGTGGGGCCGGACGACGTGCTGCTGTCGATCGCGCCGCTGTATCACATCGCCGGCATGCTCATGGGCGTCAACGTGCCCGTGCTCAGCGGCGCCGCCTCGGTGCTGCTGCACCGCTTCGACCCGCGCACCGTGCTGCAGGCCATTGCCACCTACAACGTCAGCTGGTGGTACAGCATCGCGCCGATGAACGTGGCCTGCATGCAGGTGCCCGACATCGCCCGCTTCGATCTGGCTAGCCTGAAGATGAACCCGGTGACCAGCTTCGGCATCGCCTTCACCGAACCGCTGGCCGCGCAGTGGCGCTCGCACGCGAACCACTGCAGCTCCTTCGAGGCCGCTTACGGCCTGAGCGAAACCCACACCTGCGACACCTACACGCCGCACGAAGCGCCGCGCTGGGGCACGCAGGGCGTGCCGGTGCCGGGCGTGACCATCCGCATCATCGACACCGAGACCCAGGCCGACATGCCCACGGGCGAAGTCGGCGAGATCGTGCTCACCAGCGCCGGCTCGTTCAAGGGCTACTGGAACAAGCCCGAGGCCACGGCCGCCACCTTGCGCAACGGCTGGGTGCACACGGGCGACATGGGCAAGCTCGACGCCGACGGCTACCTCACCTTCATCGGCCGCTTCAAGGAAATGATCAAGGTCTCGGGCTACAGCGTGTTCCCCGAAGAGGTCGAGACCATCCTCATCAAGCACCCGGCGGTGGCGCAGGCGGCCGTCATTGCGCAGCCCGATCCCGAGAAGGGCGAGGTCGTGAAGGCCTTCATCGTGCGCAAGCCCGGCGCCACGCTCGAGGCCGATGCGCTCGTGGCCTGGGCGCGCGAGAACATGGCGAGCTACAAGGCGCCGCGCGCCGTGAGCTTCATCGACGCACTGCCGACCACCGGCGCGGGCAAGGTGCTGCGCCGCCTGCTCAAAGACAAGACCTGAAAGAAAGGCCGACTGCGTGTTTTCCAAAGTTCTGATTGCCAACCGCGGCGAGATCGCCGTGCGCCTGGTGCGCGCGCTGCGCGACCTGGGCATCGCCAGCGTGGCGGTGCATGCGCGCGACGACGCGACCGCGCTCCATGTGCAGCTGGCCGACGTGGCGGTGGCGCTCGATGCGACCGGCCCCTCGGCCTACCTCGACGTGGCCGCGTTGATCGCCGTGGCGAAGGCGCAAGGCTGCGATGCAGTGCATCCCGGCTACGGTTTCCTCAGCGAACGCGCCGACTTCGCACAGGCCTGCGCCGACGCGGGCCTGGTCTTCATCGGCCCCACGCCGGAGCAGCTGGGCCTGTTCGGCGACAAGGCCCGCGCGCGTGAACTGGCCGCGCAATGCGATGTGCCCGTGATGCCCGGCAGCGCAGGCGCGGTGACGCTCGCGCAGGCCCAAGCCTTCTTCGCCGAGCAGCACGCGCAGGGCGCGGGGGTGATGGTCAAGGCGATCGGCGGCGGTGGCGGGCGCGGCATGCGTGCCGTGCTCACCGCCGACGAACTGCCCGAGGCGCACGCACGCTGCATGTCTGAAGCCAAGGCGGCGTTCGGCATCGAAGGCGTGTACGTCGAGCGCCTGATGCGCAACGCGCGGCACATCGAGGTGCAGGTGCTCAGTGACGGCCACGCCGTGGCCAGCCTCGGCGAGCGCGAGTGCACGCTGCAGCGCCGCTTCCAGAAGCTGGTGGAAATCGCGCCCAGCCCGTCGCTGCCCGAACCGCTGCGCGCGCAGGTCACGCAGGCCGCATTGCGCATGGCCAAGGCCGTGGGGTATCGCGGGCTCGGCACGTTCGAATTTCTGGTCGATGCCGCATCGGCCACCTTGCCTTTCGTCTTCATCGAAGCGAACCCGCGCCTGCAGGTCGAGCACACGGTGACCGAGGCGGTGACGGGGCTGGACCTCGTGCAGCTGCAGCTCGCCATCGCCTCGGGCGACACCTTGAGCACCCTCGGCGTGGAGGCCGATCGCACGGCGCCGCAGCGCGGCTTCGCGGTGCAGTGGCGCATCAACGCCGAGACGCTCGATGCGCAAGGCAACGCACGCCCCGCGGGCGGCACGCTCGCGCGCTTCGACCTGCCGGCCGGCCCCGGCGTGCGCGTCGACACGCACGGCTATGCGGGCCTGGCGCCTTCGCCGCACTACGACACGCTGCTGGCCAAGCTCATCGTGCATTCGCCGTCGCCACGTTTCGCGGACGCGCTGCGCCGCTCGCTGCGCGCGCTCGACGAATGCCACATCGACGGCATCGCCACCAACCTGCCGCTGCTGTGCGCCATTGCCGCGCGGCCCGAGTTCGCGACGCAGGCGGTGCACACGCGTTTTGTGGAAGCGCACCTGGGCGACCTGCTCGCCGACGCGAAGGCGTTTGAAAAGCACACGAAGAAGGTGACGGCGCCCGCCGTACCCGCATTGGCGAGCGCACCGGTGCAGGAAGAGGGCGAAGACGACGGCCTCACCGTCAAGGCGCCGATGCCTGCGAAGCTGGTGCAGTTCGAGGTCGCGGTGGGCGACGTGCTGCCCGCCGGCGCGCAGCTCGGCGTGCTCGAAGCCATGAAGATGGAGCACCTGCTGCATGCGCCCGTGGCCGGCCGCGTGCTCGCGCTGCTGGCCGCGCCCGGCGACTACCTCGTCGAAGGCCAGTCGTTGGTGCGGCTGGAGGCCGTCGATGCGCAGGGCGTCGAGGCGCAGGCGCGCATCGCGCACGACCTCGATGCGGTCCGCCCCGACCTGCAGAAGGTCATCGACCGCCACGCGCCCACGCTCGACGTCAACCGCAAGGCTGCGGTCGACAAGCGCCATGCGCAGGGCGGGCGCACCGCGCGAGAGAACATCGCCGACCTGTGCGACACGGCCGAAGACCCGGGCAGCTTCATCGAGTACGGCGCGCTCGCCATCGCCGCGCAGACGCGCCGCCGCTCGCTCGAAGACCTCATCGCCAACACGCCGGCCGACGGCATGGTGACGGGGCTGGGCAGCATCAACGCGAAGCAGTTCGGCCCGGAGAAGTCGCGCTGCGCCGTGCTCGCGTACGACTACACCGTGCTGGCCGGCACGCAGGGCATGCGCAACCACCACAAGACCGACCGGCTGCTCGCGGTGGCGCACCAGCTCAGGCTGCCGGTGGTGCTGTTCGCCGAAGGCGGGGGCGGGCGGCCGGGCGACACCGACATGCCGATCGTCGCGGGCCTGAACAACCACACCTTCAGCCAGTTCGCGGCGCTGTCGGGCAAGGTGCCCGTCGTGGGCATCGTGCACGGCCGCTGCTTCGCGGGCAACGCGGCGCTGCTGGGCTGCGCCGACGTGATCATCGCCACCAAGGGCAGCAACATCGGCATGAGCGGCCCCGCGATGATCGAAGGCGGCGGCCTGGGCACCTTCGCGCCCGAGCAGATCGGGCCGAGCAGCGTGCAGTCGCGCAACGGCGTGATCGACATCCTGGTGGAAGACGAAGCGGCCGCGGTTGCTGCGGCCAAGCAATACCTCTCGTACTTCCAGGGCCCGGTGAGCGACTGGCAGTGCGCCGACCCGCGCACGCTGCGCCACGTGGTGCCCGAGAACCGGCTGCGCGTGTACGACGTGCGCGCCGCGATGCGCGGCGTGGCCGACACCGGCTCGCTGCTCGAACTGCGCGCGGGCTTCGGCGCAGGCATCGTCACGGCGCTGGCGCGCATCGAGGGCAAGCCGGTCGGCCTCATGGCGAACAACCCGCACCACCTGGGCGGCGCGATCGACGTGGAGGCGGCCGACAAATCCGCGCGCTTCATGCAACTGTGCAATGCCCACGGGTTACCGATCGTGTCGTTGTGCGACACGCCCGGCTTCATGGTCGGGCCCGAGATCGAGGCGCAGGCGCAGGTGCGCCACGTGTGCCGCATGTTCATGGTGGCCTCGCATTTGCGCGTGCCTTTCTTCGCGGTGGTGCTGCGCAAGGGCTACGGCCTGGGCGCGCAGGCCATGACCGCCGGCGGCTTCGACGCGCCCGTGTTCACCGTGGCCTGGCCCACCGGCGAATTCGGCGCCATGGGCCTCGAAGGCGCGGTGCGACTGGGCTTTCGCAAGGAACTCGCGGCCGTGCCCGAGGGCGTGGAACGCGATGCGCTGTTCAAGCAATTGGTGGCGCAGCAGTACGCGAACGGCGAGGCGATCCACATGGCGCAGACGCTGGAGATCGATGCCGTGATCGATCCGGCCGACACGCGCAGCTGGCTGGTGCGCGGCCTGGCCTCGGCGACGCGGCCCGCCGCGGCAGCCTTGGCGTACGTCGACACTTGGTAACCGGGGGTTAGACCTCGTCACCGGCGCGGGCAAGGCGGCTCCGTACACTGGGCCGCTTTTGCACGCATGAACCTCCTTGCCCGCTGGCGCGCCGGTCTGCGCGACGCCGCTCTCTCCCCTGCACACTGGATGGCCGTTCTCGGCCTTGCGGTGCTGCTCGTGGGCGTGCAGGCGGTGTGGGCGAAGCAGGCCGAGCAGGCGGCGCGTCAGCCGGCCGAGGCGCGCTGGGTGGCGGGCTGGGCCGTGGCGGTGCTCGACTTTCGCGAGATGGCCGCGAACCCGCTCATGGCAGCGATGGGCGGCGCGCCGGACACGCGCGCGTTCCGTGCGCAGACGCTGCGCCAGGTGCTGCAGCCTTCGCTCGACGGCGAGCGCGTGCGCATCCGTTTTTCGAATCGCTTCGGCAAGACGCCGCTGCGCATCGCCGCGGCCAGCGTGGCGCTGGGCACGGGGACGGACGCCGTCTCGCCGGCCTCGCTGCGCACGCTGCGCTTCGGCGGGCGCGCCAGCACCACCATCGCGCCGGGCGCCGAAGCCTGGAGTGACGGCGTGGCGCTGAAGGTCGAGGCCGGGCAGTCGGTGGCGGTCAGCCTGTACCTGGACCGCACCACGCCGTTCGCCACGATGTACCTGATGGGCGCCGGCGGCGGCTGGCTGGCCGAGGGCAACGCGGTCATGGCGCCCAAGCTGCCGAAGGCTGCACCGCTGCCCATGAACCACATCGTGACCGGGCTCGACGTGCTCACCACGCAGCCGGTGCGCACCGTGGTCGCGTTCGGCGATTCGATCACCGCGGGCGGCGGCGAATCGGGCACGGGCGCCTACCCCGACATGCTCGCCACGCGGCTGCGCGACAGCCCGCAGGCGCACGAGGTGTCGGTGATCAACGCCGGCATCGGCGGCAACCGCCTGCTGGTCGACAGCATCGGCCCCAACGGTCTGTCGCGTTTTGCGCGCGACGTGCTGGGCCAGAGCGGCGTGACGCACGCGATCGTGCTGCTGGGCACCAACGACATCGGCCGCGCCGCGTTCGGCGGGCTGCCCGGCGTGGAAGTGGCGCCGCACGAAGTTCCCACTGCCGAGCGCATCACCGACGGCCTCGGCCAACTCGTGAAGCAGGCGCGCGCCAAGGGCGTGAAGGTGCTGCTGGGCACTGTGCCGCCGTTTGGCAACACACCCTACGCGACCGAGGCCAACGAGGCCATGCGCGAGGCCGTGAACCGCTGGGTGCGCAGCCGCCAGGACGTGGACGGCGTGATCGACTTCGACGCCGTGCTGCGCGACCCCACCGCGCCGCGTCAGCTGAATCCCACATTCGACAGCGGCGATCACCTGCATCCCAACCGCGCCGGCCACGCGGCCATGGCCGCGGCCATCGACCTGCGCGAACTGCAGGAATAAAGCACTCGCGCGGGCGAGAAACAGCTCTACACAAGATTTCGCGCACCGCTTACAGGCGGTTCACACGGCCCCGGCAGCATGAAAGCTCCTCCAACAACCATGGGGCTTTCTCATGAAAACACTTGCAGTTGCTCTTTCCATCGGTGCCGCCTCGTTGCTGTCCATGGGCGCCCTGACCGTTCCCACGGCCGCGCAGGCACAAGCAGTGATCATCCAGGGGCCGCCGCCCGAGCCGCGCTACGAGCGCATGCCGCCACCGCGTCGCGGCTACGTGTGGTCGCCGGGTCACTACGAGTGGCGCGGCGGTCGCCATGTGTGGGTGCGCGGCATGTACGTGCGTGCGCGCCCAGGCTATGCCTACCGTCCGCCGGAATGGCGCGAGAACAATGGCCGCTGGGAATACAACCGCGGCCGCTGGGACCGTGACGGCGATGGCGTGCCGAACCGCGATGACCGGCGTCCGGACAACCCGTACCGCAATTGATTGACAGGCAGCGCGCGGCGCGCTGCCCCGGTCAGCGCAGGCTCACCAGCTCGAGCACTTCGCTGACCTGGAACGCGCCGCCGCTCGCGCCGCCGCGCGTCTGCACCTCGAAGCGGACGACGCGGCCCACTTCCGGCGAGAACCACACGCTGGCGCGGTAGGTTCCGAACTGGTTGCCGCTCCAGGCGCCCGCGTTCGCGAAGCGCTGGGTGTAGCCCCGGTAGTTGATCTTCACCACCTTGAGTTCGCGGCCGTCGAACGGCAGCGTGGCCGCGTCGTCCACCACGCTGGCGCGCAGGTCCATCTTGATGCGCGTGCCGCCCATGGTGGTGTCGTATTCCGTGGCCCAGGCCGCGTCGGGCTCCAGGCTCGGCCGGGCCCAGCCGCCCGGCGGCATGACGGCGTCGAACTCGCCGGCCACGGCTGTCGTGACGCTGACGACCTCGCCGCCCGGCTTCTCGACATAGCCGCCGTTGTTGAAGCTGAGACGGTCGTCGGTGGTGGTGGCCGCGTCCGCACGGTAGATCACCTTGCGATGCGTGTTGGTGAGGCGGTCGTGCAGCTGGTACTCCACGATGTTCGGGCGCAGCAGCGAAGTCGGCGCGGGCTGTGCCGCCAGGCGATCGAGGGCGCGTTGGCCGCGCGTCGGCAGTTCCGCGATCCACGCGGCCGGCAGGGCGAGGGTCGCCGGGGCCGAGCCGCCGACGAGTCCCACGAGGCGACCTTGTGCATCGAACAGGCCGGCACCCGCCAGGCCTGCTTCGGTCGGCGTGGCCAGTTGCAGCGATTCGAGCGCGCCCGCGGCATTGCGGCGCACGCCGCCGAGCATGGAAATGCCGAGCGTCAACTCACGGCCGCGCGGCGATCCGATGACATACAGCGGCGCGCCGACCTGCAGCGCGCCCGCGGGCACGACGCCCAGCGTCGGCGACACGAGGTTCGCGATGCGCAGCTGGCACAGGTCGCGTTCGACATCGGGAAGCTCCAGCACCGCGCCGTAGCTCATGTTGTCGCGGCGCAGCACCACGGCACTCGCCTTGGCCAGCAGCTTGCAACTGGTGACGGCCGTGCCCGGGCCGGTGACCACCGCGCTGCCGGTGGCCAGGAGCTTGCCCTGGGCGTCGCTGGCCTGCACGACCCAGACGCTGGGCGAGACGCGCGCGAACAGCGCGTCGGGCGCCAGCGGGGCGCCGCCGGCGCGTGCGTCCTGGGCGAAAGTGGCGGGCGCTGCCAGAGCGGCAGCGAGGGCAAAAAGCGAGAGCTGCAGGCGCATCTGGGAGCGGCGGTTGGGTTGGTTAGCGGAAAACGACCGTGCGGTGGCCGTTCAGCAGCACGCGGTGTTCGCTGTGCCACTTCACGGCGCGGGCCAGCACCTGGCTCTCGGTGTCGCGGCCACGGGCCGTGAGGTCTTCGACCGTGTCGGTGTGGTCGGCGCGGGCCACGTCCTGCTCGATGATCGGGCCTTCGTCGAGGTCGGCTGTCACGTAGTGGGCGGTGGCGCCGATCAGCTTCACGCCGCGGTCGTGTGCCTGGTAGTAGGGCTTGGCGCCCTTGAAGCTGGGCAGGAACGAGTGGTGGATGTTGATCGCGCGGCCGGCCAGGCTCTTGCACAGGTCGTTGCTCAAAATCTGCATGTAGCGCGCGAGCACCACGAGTTCGGCACCCTCGGCCTCGATGATCTCCAGCTGCTTCGCTTCGGCCTGCGCCTTGGTCGCGCCCGTCACCGGAATGTGGTGGAAGGGCACGTTGTAGCTGGCGGCCAGTTGGTAGAAGTCGCGGTGGTTCGAGATGATGGCGCGCACGTCGATCGACAGCAGGCCGCTCTTCCAGCGGAACAGCAGGTCGTTCAGGCAGTGGCCTTCCTTGCTGACCAGGATCACGGTCTTCATCGGCTGGGCGGCGGCGTGCAGCTGCAGGCTCATGCCGAAGCCGGTGGCGAAGGTCTTCAACTCTTCGCGCAGCACGGCTTCGCTGTGGTCGCCGCAGGCGAAGCGCACGCGCATGAAGAACAGGCCGGTGCCGTGGTCGTTGTATTGGGCGGCCTCTTCGATGTTGGCGCCGCGCTCGAGCAGGAAGCCCGAAACGGCGTGCACGATGCCCGTCCGGTCGGGACAGGAGAGGTTCAGGATGTAGGCGGGCGTTGGGGTCGTCATCAGGGGCGTAATTGTGGCAGGGGTGCCAGAATCGCGATTTTGCTCGACCACATCACCGCAGGAGCGAGACATGGCCTTCCAGGACTTCAACATGGACAACCAGTGGTTGCCCTTCACGCCCAACCGCCATTTCAAGAAAGACCCGCGGGTTTTCGTGGCGGCCGACGGCATGACGTTCACCACGCACGACGGCAAGAAGGTCGTCGACGGCATCTCGTCGCTGTGGTGCGTGGGCGCGGGCCACAACCGCAAGCCGATCAACGAGGCGATCAAGAAGCAGCTGGACACGCTGGACTACGCCACCGCCTTCCAGGTCAGCAACGACAAGGCCTTCAAGGCGGCCGAGATGATCGCCGCGCTGGCCCCGGGCGACCTGAACAAGGTGCTGTTCTGCAACTCGGGCTCCGAGGCCGCCGACACCTCGATGAAGGTGGCGCTGGCCTACCACCGCGCGCGCGGCGAAGGCCACCGCAACGTGTTCATCGGCCGCGAGAAGGGCTACCACGGCGTGGGCTTCGGCGGCATGTCGGTGGGCGGCATTCCGGGCAACCGCAAGGTGTTCGGTTCGGCCTTCTTGCCGCGCGTGGACCACATGCGCTTCATCCATGACCCGGTGAACCATGCCTACATCCACAACCAGGAGCCGGTGTGGGCCGAAGACCCGCTGCTCGAGCTTGAAAACCGCATCCTGCCGCTGCACGACCCGAGCAACATCGCCGCGATCATCGTGGAGCCGGTGGCCGGTTCGGCCGGCTGGTACCTGGGGCCGCAGGGCTACCTGAAGCGCCTGCGCGAGATCTGCGACAAGCACGGCATCCTGCTGATCTTCGACGAGGTCATCACCGGTTTCGGGCGCATGGGCACCAACTTTGCGTCCGACTTCTTCGGCGTCGTGCCCGACATGTTGAACTTCGCCAAGTGCGTGACCAACGGCGTGATTCCGCTGGGCGGCGTGATCTGCCGCGACAAGCTCTACGACGCGATGATGAAGACCGACGCGCCCGAACACGTGGTCGAGTTCTTCCACGGCTACACCTACTCGGGCCACCCGGTGGCCTGCGCGGCGGCGGTGGCCACGCTCGATCTCTACAAGGAAGAAAACCTGTTCGCGCGCGCCGGCGAAATGGGCAAGGTGCTGGGCGATGCCTTCCACAGCACCTTCAAAGGCCTGCCGAACGTGATCGGCATCCGCAGCCTGGGGCTGGCCGCGGCGGTGGAGCTGGCGCCCATCGCCGGTTCACCGGGCAAGCGGGCCTACGACGTGTTCCTCGACTGCTTCCACAAGGGCGCACTGGTGCGTGCCGCGGGCGACGTGCTGGTGATTGCGCCGCCCTACATCGTGGAAAAGCAGCACATCGACACGCTGGTCAACACGCTGGCGGACTCGATCAAGAAGTTCGCTTGAGCACGCCCGCGCAGTAGTCCACCGGCGGCAGCGCCGGTGTGCGCCAGGTGGCGTCGTAGGCGGCGGTGTCGTCTTCGGCCGAACCGCCGGCCTGCAGGTGGACGGTCTGCACCGACACATCCGTCGGCAGGTGCTGCGGCACGCCCAGCACCTTGGTGACGTGGCCCGCGCCCGCAATCAGCAGCACCGTCTTGCCTGGTTGGCGGGCCTTCATCACTGCCTGCGCCATGGCGCGGTCGCGCCCGACCTGGATGCGCGTCATCGGGCCGATCTGCGATTCGGGCAGCAGTTTGCAGTGGCCCTCGCGCACGGCCTCCTGCTGCATGGCGTAGGCCTCGCCGTTGAGCTGCACGTCGAGCGACACGTCGGCCATCGCGTCCTTCATGCGCGCACGCGGCAGGTTGGCGCCGACCACGGGCACGCCGGCGCGCACGGCCGCCATCACGGACGGGCCGTAGCGCGTCCAGGGCCAGGCCTTGTCGTTCCAGCCGAGAGCGGTCTGCACTTGCGCGTCGGTCGCGGTGGCGGGCAGGCGGGCGCTGCTGCGGCCTTCCTCGGCCATCTCGAGCGCCAGCGCGGCGAGCTGGCCACGCTCGGCCAGGGCCTGCACGGTCTCGCGTTCGAGGGCGTGGTGTTCGGGGGCGTCGTGCTGTTCGCCGAGCAGCAGGGCATCGGCCGGCAGCAGGGCGGCCACGCGGCGCGCGACGGGCGCTTCGGCGGACAGCGCGGCGCAGCCGGCGAGCAGGGCGGCTGCCATCAGCGGCGCAAGGAGTCGGGAAGCGCGGGAAGGGCGAGGAAGCATCCAGCCATACTATGCCCGGCGCCCTGCACCGGGCTGTCGTCCTTTTCCGCCGTTTGACGTCGTTTGTTCCTGCCCGTGTCGTTCCGATTTCTCTTCCGCGTGCTGGCCACGCTGCTGCTGGCGCTGGCCGCCGCCCTCGTGTGTGTCGCGCTGCACACCCCGCTGCCCTGGATGATCGGCCCGCTGTTCGCGGTGTCGCTGGCCTCGATCGCCGGCCTGCCGACCGCCAGCCACACGCCGCTGCGCAACATGGGGCAATGGGCCATCGGCATGGCACTGGGCCTGTATTTCACGCCGCAGGTGGTGACGCTGGTGGCCGGCGTGTGGTGGGCGATCTTGCTGGCCATCGGTTGGGCGCTGCTGCTGGGCTGGGCCTTCGGGCGCTGGCTGCACCGCGTGCATGCAGCGCGCATGCCGCATGTGCCAGCGAAATCCATGAGAGCCACGACTTACTTCGCAGGCGCCATCGGCGGTGCGTCGGAGATGACGCTGCTGGCTGAATCGGCGGGCGCGCGCACCGACCTGGTGGCCGCTGCGCACAGCCTGCGGCTGATGGTGGTGACGGTGACGATCCCGTTCGCGATGCAGTGGAGCGGGCTGCACGGCCTGGAGATCAACCCGCCCGGCGTGCGCGAGGTGAACCCGGCCGGGCTGGCCCTGCTGGTGCTGGCCACCGGCGTCGGCGGGCTGGTGATGCGGGCGCTGGGCCGCACCAATCCATGGTTCATGGGGCCGCTGCTGGTGGCGATGGGGCTCACGGTCGCGGGGCAGTCGCTGTCGGCGGTGCCGACCTGGCTGTCGAACACCGCGCAGTTGGTGATCGCCGTGAGCCTCGGCGTGCGCTTCAGCCGCGAGTTTTTGCACACGGCGCCGCGCTGGCTCGGTTCGGTGGCGCTGGGCACGGTCGGCATGCTGGTGCTGTGCGGCGGCGCGGCCTGGCTGCTGGCGTGGGCGACCGGGCTGCATCCGGCCACGATGATCCTGGGCACCTCGCCCGGCGGCATCGCCGAGATGTCGATCACGGCCAAGGTGCTGCAGCTGGGCGTGCCGGTGGTCACGGCCTTCCAGGTGTGCCGGCTGGTGGCGGTGCTGCTGATCGTGGGGCCGATGTACCGGTGGACCGAGCGCTGAGGGCCCGGGAGACAGGCAAAGAAAAAACCCGCCGAACAGGCTGTGTAAATAGTCTGCTGGCCGCTTAGATCGAGATGCCCCGCGAGAGCGGGGCATTTTTCATTGGGGCGAGCAAACGCCCAAGGGCCTCAGCCCCTGAGCGCCTGGTGCATCCAGGGCGCTCCCTTCATGTTGAACACCCGCTTGAGGTTGTAGGCCATCACCGCCAAGCTGAACTCCGCGCGCGCTCCACTGGTATGCCTCATCAGCAACCGGGCATTGCCCAGAATGAGGTGTTTGATACTGGCAAAGGGGTGTTCCACCGTCTGGCGCCTGAGCCCCATCATCCAGGGCTGAGCGGCCAGCCTGCTTGCATTGGCTTCGAGCGCCTCTTCGTACAGGTGGCGCGAGACGAAGCGCTGGCGCGCCGTGGTGCATTTGAGTTTCTGGGCACAGCCCGCGCAATCGCTCGGCTGTGCTGCATAGACCACCATCTTGTCCTTGCGCGAGAGCTGCTTGCGCTTTAGGGCACTGCCCGCCGGGCAGGTGAAGCTGTCGCTGGCCGGGTCATAGACGAAGGCGCTGCGCTGGTACAGGCTGCCGCCGCCCTGGTGGTTCACCGAACGCTCGCCCGCCACGTAGCTGGTGATGCCCTGGGCGTCCAAGGCTGCAATGTGCTCCCCATTGGCATAGCCCGCATCGGCCACCACCGAGCAGGGCTGCTGCAGCACCCGGCTGGCCGCCTCGGCCATGGGCTGCAACTGGCGCTGATCGTTCACCTCGCAGACCACCTCATGCGCCACGATCAGGTGGCTTTGCGTCTCCACCGCCGTTTGCAGGTTGTAGCCCGGCTGGCTGTTCAGGCTACGCATCGGGCGTGCTTCGGGCTCACCGCACACGACGGTGCTCGCGTCGCTGCGCAGGAGTTGCTGGGCTTGGTTGGCGATGGCTCGCCCCTGGGCCTTCAGTCGTTCCAAGGCCGCGCGCACTTCATCGGGCGTACCAGGACCATCGCCGGGCCCATCACCGCCCTGGTCATCCTCGCCGTCCCGGCTGTCCAGCAACCGCAGATAAGCCGCGATCTCCTGCGCATTGCGCTGTGCCTGTGCGGCCAGCTCACGCTGGCCCACCACCGCCTTGCGCGAGGCCACTGCCTGCACCTTGGAGCCATCAATGGCCACTGTCGATCCGCGGATCACCCGGCTGGCCCGCGCGAACTGCACGAAGGCCGCACAACTGGCCACCAGGGCCGCCGTGTTCTGGCGCCTGAACTCGGCGATGGTCTTGTGATCCGGGGCTAGGCGCCCCAGCAGCCACATGCACTCCACGTTGCGGTGGCACTCGCGCTCCAGGGCCCGCGAGGAACGGATCGCGCTCAGGTAGCCCCAGATGTACAGCCGCAGCAGATCGCCCGGGTCGTAGGGCGGTGTTCCCAGTCGCTGCGCCTGCGCCTTGGCAAAGCCCAGCGCCTTCAGGTCCAGCGCCTGCACCCAGGCGTCCACCACCCGAACCAGTGCGTCCTGGCCCACGAGCTCATCGAGCATCAGTGGGAACAACGTTGCCTGTCCCCGTGCCTGTCCGTATCGATGTCCCATTGGTCAGCCTCCAACGAAAAATGCCCCTCAGACAAACGCCTGAAGGGCACTTCTCGCGGACTCAGCGATGACTATTTACACAGACTGCGCGGGGCGCTTGTTTCGTTCAGGAGGGGCAGGCCGCTCAGTGCACCAGCACCGGCGTGTGCGCCAGCTCGGCGTAGCCTTCGAGCGTGTCCTCGACCTCTTCCTGCGTGGGCGTGTTCAGCTGCCACGCGGCGATCTGCTGCTGGAACAGCTCGGCCCAGGAGCCGTCGAGATACACCTCCTTGCCGGAGCGCTTGTCCACGATCTCGAAGCCGTGACGCTCCAGCACGGGGCCGTTGGGCTTCGTGCTCGGCTCGTCGCCGTCGTTCGGCTGGACGTGCACGACGACGAAGGACTCGGAGTCGTAAAGCATGTTCATGGCGGGCCCTGTGAGGATGTCGATGGCGTTCATGGAGTTTAGATAGCAATCAACGCGCCAGTTTCAAGAACAGTTGTCGTCGCGCTGTTGATATGTGAACCTTTTTGCCTCAATTCGCGGGCGGCTGGGGTAGGGGTTTGCGCAATTGGGCGTCAGCAAAATCACCATTTGCCTCGGTTTGCCGGATGCGCACGGGCAGATAACCGTACTGCGGCGCCAGCCAGAGTTCCAGTTTCCGGTCGAATTCCTTGCGCGGCGTGCGGGTGAGCTTGCGCGCGGTGAATTCGCCGGCCGGGAGGCTCAGCTGCTCCTCGTCGCCGACCTCGAAGACCCACACATCGCCGTCGCGCACGCCCACGGTCTGCACCGAGATTCGCGTGCCGGCGGGGTACCGCGTCGGGCTGGCCGCCAGCAGGCCGCCCAGCTGCATCATGACGCTCATGCGGTCCTGCGCGCCGGGCTGCAGGGGCACGGGCGGCGCGTTGTTGCTGAAGACGATCTGTCCCTGGTCGCGTACGAAATGCGAGGCGACCTCGGCTTTGCGGCTTTCCGAATAGCGTTCGGGTTCTAGGCCCGAGGGGCCGATCTTGCCGGTGCTGTGCCAGTTCAGCAGGGTGAAGAACACCGCCTTGAGCGATAGCCGCCCGTCGTAGCGGCTGCCGTCCTGCAGCCAGACCAGCTCGCCGAACACGCCGCGCTGCGGGGAGGCGCCCTTCTGGCCCGTGGCCTCGAAATCGAGCGTGACCGAGCCTGGAATCCGCAGCGCCTGGGTGCCGGCGATGGTGCCCGAGGCGCCGCTGCCGGCCGTGGTCGTGCCGCCCTGCGTGCCACCGGGCGTGGTGCCCGTGGCGGCGGCCGGGGCGCTGGCGGGCGTTGCCGGCGCTGTTGCTCCTGAATCTGTAGCGGCTTGCGCTGTCTGGTCGGGCGTTTCGGGGGGCGGCGTCTGTGTCGATGCTTCGGGCACAGGGGCTGGGGCCGGCTTGGTGCGGGGCACCGAGGCCTCGCGTGGGCGCTTGGGCTTGGCCGGTGGCGGCGGCTTGGCCGCGACCGGCGCGGCGGCCGGTGCCGCGGGCGCTTCCGCCGCGGGTGGCGCGATCACGATCGTGCGCGTGATGAACTTGCTGGCCAGCGGCGAGGGCTCCGGCCCGATGGCCATCGGCGCCAGTCCGAGCAGCAGCAGGTGCGCCAGCGCCACCAGCAGCGTCAGCCCCGCAAGCGCGCGCCAGGACGGGCGTCCGGGCAGGCCGAGGGACAGCGGTGGGGGCGCGACGTGCGTCGACATGGGTGTGTGGAGTGGGCCGCGGCGCCGAGGTTCACGAAGACCACTCGGTACACTGCCGCCCGTTCAACCAGTTTAGTGGGCGCCGCGCTGCGCCCCTGCTCCCTTAGCTCACGCCCGCATCATGAAACTCGCCACCCTGAAGGACGGCTCGCGCGACGGCCAGTTGGTCGTCGTCTCGCGCGACCTCACGCTCGCCCACTACGCCACCGGCATCGCCCACCGGCTGCAGCAGGTGCTGGACGACTGGGGCTTCATGAGCCCGCAGCTGCAGGACCTGTACGACGCGCTCAACCAGGGCCGCGCGCGCCACGCCTTCCCGTTCGACCCCGCCCAGTGCATGGCGCCGCTGCCGCGCGCCTACCAGTGGGCCGACGGCTCGGCCTACCTGAACCACGTCGAGCTGGTGCGCCAAGCGCGCAACGCCGAAGTGCCCGAGAGCTTCTACACCGACCCGCTCATGTACCAGGGCGGCAGCGACGATTTCCTGGGCCCGGTCGACGACGTGATCGTGCCCAGCGAAGCCATGGGCATCGACTTCGAGGCCGAGATCGCCGTCGTCACCGGCGACATCAAGATGGGGTCCACGCCCGACCAGGCGCTCGACGGCATCCGCCTCGTGATGCTGGCCAACGACGTGAGCCTGCGCAACCTCATCCCGGCCGAATTGGCCAAGGGCTTCGGCTTCTTCCAGAGCAAGCCCGCCACCGCCTTCAGCCCCGTGGCCGTCACGCTCGACGAGATCGGCGCGGCCTGGCAGGACGGGCGCGTGCACCTAGCGCTGCAAAGCACCTGGAACGGCCGCAAGGTCGGCCTGTGCGACGCCGGCCCCGAGATGACCTTCCACTTCGGCCAGCTCATCGCCCACATCGCCAAGACCCGCAACGTGCGCGCCGGCAGCATCGTCGGCAGCGGCACCGTGAGCAACAAGGGCGTCGAGAAAAACGGCCGCATGGAATGGCCCAAGGGCTACTCGTGCATCGCCGAGAAGCGCTGCATCGAAACCATCCAGGACGGCGCACCCGCCACCGACTTCATGAAGTTCGGCGACACGATTCGCATCGAGATGAAGGGGCTGGACGGGCGTTCGCTGTTCGGTGCGATCGATCAGGAGATCGTGTCGACAGCGGGGCGGGCGGTGGAGGCGCCGGTGTCTGGTGAAGGCGGGTGAGGAATCCGCTGGGGATTGAGAAATTGATCCCGTGGGATCAATTTCTATGAAATTGCTGAATATTTAATCATTTATGCCCTTGTGGGGGCATAAATGGTGCGCAACCTGCATTTGAGGAATTTGATCTCAAAAGATCAAATTTGACGAATTTGCCTATTCTATGAGCTAATATGCTCTCTTGAGGTCAAATTCATGAAGCTCACCCCTGACAGCCTTTCGGAACTGGCCCTGCGCCTCAAGGCGGAGCGCAGGCGCCAAGGCCTGTCCCGTGCGCAAGCCGCCGCGGTCTGCGGTGTCAGCACCTCGTTCATCCGCGATGCCGAAAGCGACCCCGGACGCTGTTCCCTGCTGAAGCTGCTGCTTCTCGGCTCCGGTCTGGGCCTGCAGGCGAGTTTCGACGGATGGCTGGGAGACGACCCCGGCGGTGACGCCGGGTCGCCGGACGGGAACGCCGAATGATCCGGTTGCGCGTCTGGGCCAACGCCCGTCCCATGGGATGGTTCGGCCACGCCGCTGCTGACTATTTCTTCGAATACGACGCGCAGTGGCTCGAACAGCCGGGCCGGCACGTGCTGGCGCCGCAGTTTCCGCTGGGCGCCGACCGGTACACCGGCAACGTGGTGCGTGTCTTTTTCGAGAACCTGCTCCCGGAAGGCGAAGCGCTCGAGGACATCGTCAGTGCCATCCACCTGCGAGGCGCGTCGTCCTTCGAACTGCTGGGGCGCCTGGGGGCTGAACTGCCCGGGGTGCTGTCGCTGTTGCCGGCCGATGCGCGGCCCGCACCGGCGCAGGAGTACCGACCGCTGACGTTCGAAGCGCTCAGCCACCGGCTGGCGGAGCGCGACCGCACGCCGCTGCTGGTGTCGAACGCCGAGGCGACCATGTCGCTGCCCGGCGCACAGGACAAGATCGGGCTGCGGTTCGATGCGAAGCAGATGCGGCTCAGCGACAGCGTGGGCGCGTCGCCGACCACGCACATCCTCAAGCCCGACACCCGGCAGGCGCGCTACCGGCCGAGTGCCATCAATGAACTGGCGTGCATGCAGCTGGCGCGCGCGCTCAAGCTGCCGGTGCCCGATGTCTGGATGCTGCGCGTCCCGGAAGCCGCTTACGTCGTTGCGCGCTACGACCGCGTGCTGGTCGCGGGCAACATCGTGAGCCTGCACCAGATCGACGGCTGTCAGCTGCTCGGACACGGACCCGCCTGGAAGTACGAGCGAAGCGGCGGGCTCGTGAGCTTGCCGTTGCTGGTCGAGGCGCTGCGCGGGCTGCGCGTGCGGGGCGCCGACCTGCTGCAGTTCCAGCGCTGGGTCATGTTCAATTTCCTGATCGGCAACGCCGACGCGCACGCGAAGAACGTGTCGGTGATCGTCGACGACCAGGGCTTTCGCCTCGCGCCGTTCTACGACCTGCTGTGCGTGCGCGCCTATGGCGACACCGGGCTGGCCCTTTTCATCGGCGACGACAAGACCTTCGACGCCGTCGGCCGCCACTCCTGGGAGGCGCTGTGCCAGGACTGCGGCTTTCGTCCGGTGGAAACACTCGAAGAGCTGCGCAAGATGGCGCGTGCACTGTTGCCGGCATGGCAGAAAGTCCGCGCCGCCATCGACCGCGCGCATGTGCCTGTCGAGGCGGAGGTGCGGGTGCTTGAAAAGATGACGCAGGTGTTCGAACTGCACGTGCGCCACGTGGCGTCGATGCTGGGCGGCTGAGCGCCACCGGCGACGCCGGTCAGGCGGCAGCCACCACGCCGCCCCGCAGCAACTCCTTCTGCGTCCGTATCCCCAACCGCCGGAACGCCCGGTACTGATGCGTGCGCACCGTGCTCAGCTCCACCCCCAGCGCGCGCGCCGTGTCCTTCGCGGTGCGGCCGGCCATCAGGTGGCCGATCACCTCGCGTTCGCGCAGGCTCAGCGTCAGCAGTCGCGAGGTGAGGGTGGGCGCGGCCGCTTCGTGCACGGCCGCCGCGCTGCGGCTGTGGGCGCTGGCGGCGTCGGCCAGCAGCGTGGCGTGGGCGGCGATGACGGCGAAGTCGGTCTCGCCGAACTCGGGCTGCGCCAGGCTGCGGTAGAAGCTCACCGCCACGCGCTGGCCGCTCGGGCGCAGCAGCAGCACCGAACTGCGCTCGCGGATGCCCACGTCGCCGTAACAGGCGGCGCGGTAGGCGGGGTCGGCCACTTCGTCGCCGTGCTGGTGGCCCATCCACAGCTGTGCGCGTTTCGGCAGCTTGCGCGCGGCCAGCCACGCCATGTTGGGGTCGAGCAGGTCGAAGCGCTGCGCCACGTAGCGCTCGGCGGTGCGCTCGGCCGTGTGGCCGTAGCTGCTCGCGGCCGAGACGGTCTCGATGCGGCCGGTGGCATCGACGCCGAACACGGTGCAGAAGGTGACGGGCATCACGCGGTGCATCGCCGCGAGGCAGCTGGCCGCCAGGTGCGGCGTGCCGATGCCCGCCAGCACGTCGCCGACGACGGCCGCTGACAGCTGCGCATCGGCGGCAGGGTGGAGGCGCCAGCGTTTCATGGGGTTTCGAAGGAGGACTAGGGTAAATACCTCCTACGAAGTTATGACATTGGCGCGGGCGCTGCATCGGGACAATCCCGTTCCATGACCACCACCCGTACCGCCGACGCCGCCACCGGCCCCGTGCCGCCGCCGTCCTCCGCGACCGCGCTGCCGCCCTCGGTCGGCGCCTTCCACTACACGCGCTTCGCGCCCCGGCTGCCGTCGCTCGGTGCCGACGGCATGGAGCCCGGCCGCCATCCCGTCGTGATCGCGGGCGGCGGCCCGGTGGGCATGGCGCTCGCGCTGGGGCTCGCCAACCACGGCGTGCGCAGCGTGGTGCTCGAGGCCGACGACACGGTCTGCGTGGGCAGCCGCGCGGCCTGCATCTCGCGCCGCAGCCTGGAGATCGTGGAGCGCCTGGGCGCGCTGCCGGCCTTCCTGGGCAAGGGCCTGCCGTGGAGCGTCGGGCGCAGCTTCTACAAGACGGCCGAGGTGTTCCGCTTCGAGATGCCGCAGGACGCGCAGCAGAAGCTGCCGCCGATGATCAACCTGGAGCAGTACTACATCGAGCAGTACCTGCTGGACGCAATCGAACGCCGCAACGCCGCGACGCCGGGGCTCGTGGACATCCGCTGGGGCACCGAGCTCACCGCGCTCGCGCAGGACGAGGACGGCGGGGGCGTGACGCTCGACGTGCGCAACGCCGAAGGCGCCTACCGCCTGCGCGGCCAGTGGCTCGCGGCCTGCGACGGCGGCCAGAGCTTCGTGCGCAAGTCGCTCGGGCTGGCGCTCGAGGGCACGGGCTACGAAGGCCGCTACGTGATCATCGACATCGAGCTGCACAGCGGCCACCCGACCGAGCGCCGCGCGTGGTTCGACCCGCCGTGGAACCCCGGTTCGACCGTGCTGATGCACCGTCAGCCCGACGACATCTGGCGCATCGACTACCAGCTGCGCGCGGGGCAAAGCACCGAAGACGCGCTGCAGCCCGCGGCCGTGGCCGAGTTCGTGCAGCGCCATCTCGACGCGATCGGCGAAGGCCATCTGCCGTGGAAGACGGTGTGGACCTCGGTCTACCGCGCCGGCGCGATGACGCTCGACAGCTACCGCCACGGCCGCGTCGTGTTCGCGGGCAACGCAGCGCACGCGATGCCGATCTTCGGCGTGCGCGGCCTTAACTCGGGCTTCGACGATGCCGACAACCTGGCCTGGAAGCTGGCCTTTGTGGCGAAGGGCCTGTCGGGCGCGGCGCTGCTCGATGCGTACTCGCAGGAGCGCATCGCGGCCTTCCACATCAACGCCGAGGCCGCGATGCGCAGCACCGAGTTCATGTCGCCGCCCTCGCGCGGCTTCGACCTGCTGCGCGAGGCGGCGCTGTCGCTGTCCGAGGCGCACCGCGGCATCGCGCAGCTCATCAACCCGCGCCAGACGCAGGCCGTGCGCTATGACGACTCGGCGCTGTCGAGCGAAGGCGATGCATTGCCGGCGGGGCCGTTGCCCGGCGAGGTGATGCCGGAGCAGGCGCTCGAACAGGGCTATCTCACGGACTGGATCGCGCCGGTGTTCACGCTGCTGGTGTTGCGGCCGGATGTGGCTTCGCCGCCCGCCGCCGACATCGAGCGAGCGCAGCAGGGCGCCTTGCCTTTTGCGGTTCGCAGCATCGCGAGTGTCGGCACTGAAGGCGCCGATGCGCAGGCGTCCACCGCTGTCTTCGCAGCGCTAGGCGCGCAAGACGGTGCCATTTACCTGCTGCGCCCCGACGGCCACGTGGCCGCGCGCTGGCACCGCCTGCCGACCGGTGCACTGCCCGCCGCGCTGGCCCGCGCGGCCGTTGCCAACTCACAGGACATTCCCGCATGACGACCGCCGCCCCTGCGCTCCACCCCGACGCCCGCGACCGCCTGTACGCCGAGTGCGCGCGCGCCATCACCGAGGCCGGCGCCGAACGCGAATCGCTGTTCCTCGCGCGGCTCGCGCTGCTGCTGTTCGAGCAGGTCGGCGACGAGTCGCGCTGCCGTGCCGCGCTGGCCGACGCATTGCGCGCGCTGCCCGTACCATCGCTGTCCGCTTTCGAACAACAAACAGGAGATTGATCTCATGGATCGCCGCACCCTTCTCGCCACGCTCGCTTCCGGCGCCGCCGTGGCCGCTGCTCCCTTCGCCCACGCACAGGACTACCCCGCGCAGCTCATCAAGTGGGTCGTGCCGTACCCCGCGGGCGGCGGCACCGACGTGATCGCACGCGTGCTGGCCGAGGCCATGCGCCAGACGCTGGGCCAGCAGATCGTGGTCGACAACCGCCCCGGCGCGTCGACCAACATCGGCGCCGACCTGGTCGCCAAGAGCAAGCCCGACGGCTACACCGTGCTCTCGGCCGACAACGCCGTGCTGGCCTTCAACGAGCACCTGTTCAGCAAGCTGCCGTTCAACCCCGAGAAAGACTTCACCTACATCGGCGCCATCGGCAAGTTTCCGCTCGCGCTGGTCGTGCACCCGGACTTCCCGGCCAAGACCTTCAAGGAGTTCCTGGCCTACGTGAAGGCCAACCCCGGCAAGGTCAACTACGCCTCGCCCGGCAACGGCTCGCCGCACCACCTGGCGATGGAAATGTTCAAGGCGCGCACCGGCACCTTCATCACCCACATTCCGTACCGCGGCGCGGCGCCGGCCATGGCCGACGTGATGGGCGGTCAGGTGCCGTGCATGTTCCTGGACCTGGCCTCGGGCCTGCCGATCATGCAGGGCAACAAGGTGCGTGTGCTGGCCATCGGCTCGGGCGCGCGCAGCAAGCGCCTGCCCGACGTGCCGACGCTGGCCGAAGTGGGCGTGCCCAACACCGAGGTGTTCGCGTTCCAGGGCATCCTCGGCCCGGCCGGCCTGCCCGCCGCCGTGGTGAGCAAGCTCAACAGCGACCTGAACAAGGCCTTCAGCACGCCGGCCGTGCAAAAGCGCTTCGACGACTTCGGCATGGAAGCGATGCCCGGCACGCCGGCGCAGTTCGCGGCGCTGTCGCGCGCGGAATCGAAGCGTTGGGGGCCGATCATCAAGCAGGCCGGCATCAAGCTGGACTGATGCCGCCCGGGGGCGTTCACCTCAGCGGGTGAACGCTTTTCTGGAGCCGTCTTCGAAGACTTCGTCGTCGCGCTGCAGCTCGCCGTTCTCGTCCCAGCTGCGTTCGCGCGTCACGCGGCCCTTGTCGTCGAAGCTCGACTCGGCCAGCAGCTCGCCCTTTTCATTGAAGCGCTGGTGCGTGCCTACGGGCACCTGCCGGCTGCGTCCCGGTGCGAGGTAGCGCCCTTGCGCAGCGCGCTGGCCGCTGTCGTAGAACTCGGTCACGTCGACCGTGCGCTCGCTGCCGGCGCCGCTGTAGACGGCCTTGCTGCGCGGCTGGCCGTTGAGGTGAAAGCTGTCGTCGCTCAGGGGCTCGCCCGAGGCGTTCCAGCGCTGGTCGCGCACCAGCGATCCGCGGTCGGAAAACTCCTGCTCGCGCTGGCGGATCGACGAGCGACCGACCAGCAGCCACACGGTTTCACGCCGCTTCACGCCTTCTGACGAAAAACTGCGCTCCACGCGCCGGTTGCCACTGGTCTCGTCGAGCACCGACGGCTTGCCGTTGTCGTAGAACTCCTGCGTGCGCACGCGCTTGCCCGCCTGGTACGAGAGCTTCGAGCGCAGCGTGCCGCGCGCGTCGAACAGGTCGACGTTCGACGGCCCGCCCGTGAAGCCGCACAGCTTGGCATCGTCGGCCACCGGCGCCAGCACGGGCGCCTCGGCGCAGCGCAGCATCGACATCTGGCCGCGCTCGGTGAACTCGACCATGGCGCGCTCGGTGCCGCGGTCGGGATGGAAGGTGGCGCGCCGCAGCTGGCCGCCGGGGTAGAAGCTGCGCACGAGGCCGCGCTCCTGGCCGTCGTCGTACGTGGCGTCGCGCAGCACCTGGCCGCCGGGCGCGAACTCGCGCGCGCGGCCCTGCATGTTGCCCTTGGCGTTGACGGTATGTTCGCGCGCGAGCTTGCCCTTTTCATAGAAGCGCACCAGGCCCATGAAGACGCCGTTCTGCACCTGCTGCTCGCGCTGGAGTTCGCCGCTGCCGCGGTCCTTGCAGCGCATCAGGCCGGTTTTTCCGGCGGTGCTGTTGCCGTCGGCCGGGCTCACGCGCTGGCCGTTGAGCTCGCACTCCTGCTGCGCATGGACCACCGGGGTACCCAGCAGCGCGACCCATGCGATCGCGGCCGGGCCGAAGAAGGACGCGGCCGCCCGGGGCGTCCGAAGAGCGGGGGCGGGCGGGCGCGGGGTCACTTGTCGTAGAGCGTGTCGAGCGAACGGAAGCCCTTGACCTCGATCGGGTTGCCGAAGGGGTCGCAGAAGAACATCGTCCACTGCTCGCCCGGCTGGCCTTCGAAGCGCACCTGCGGCTTCAGCACGAACTCGGTGCCGGCGGCCTCGAGGCGCCCGGCCAGAGCCTGCCAGTCGGGCAGCGCGAGCACGATGCCGAAGTGCGGCATGGGCACCATCGCATCGCCGACGCGGCCGGTGCGGGTGGTGGCGAAGGGTTCACCGAGGTGCAGCGAGATCTGGTGGCCGAAGAAGTCGAAGTCGACCCAGGTGTCGGTGCTGCGGCCTTCGGCGCAGCCGAGCACGTCGCCGTAGAAGCGGCGGGCGCCGTCGAGGTCGCGCACGTGAATGGCAAGGTGAAAGATGCTTTGCATGGTTTTGGATTATGGGCAGCGGTGCTGTGAGAATGCCGGACTTTCTTTCAATCATGGAGCTCGCCTTGCGGATACTCCGAGCCCTCGTCGCACCGCTGCGCCTGCTGTCGCGCGGCACTGACCGGCCGGCGCCCCAGCGCCTTCTTGCACGTCTGACCCGCCAGGCCTTCGCGGCTGTCGGTGGTTGTTTCATCGCGGTCGCGGCGCACGCCGCCGCCTGCCCACCCTCGGCCATCGCGAGCCTCGAGAAGCCCGGCATCGGCCTGCGCAACGGCGTCGACCGCGGGCTGCTGTGGCGCATCGAGCGCGACGGCCGCACCTCGTGGCTCTACGGCACCCTGCACCTCGGGCGCGGCGAATGGGTGCGACCCGGTCCGACCGTGCAGAAGGCGATGGCGCAGAGCGACACGCTCGCGCTCGAGCTCGACTCGCGCGACGAGGCCACGGTGCGCGCCCTGAGCCAGCCCGCCGACCCGGCCGCCGTGGCGCGCGTGCTCAGCGGCGAACGCGCCCGCCGGCTCGAGCGCCAGAACGCCGAGGCCTGCGTGTCGCCGGGCTCGACCGCCAGGCTGCCGCCGATCCTGCAAGTCACGACGTTGACCGCGCTGGCGGCGCGCGCCGACGGCCTGTATGCGGAGTTCGGTGTCGACGAGACGCTGGCCGTCTCGGCCCGCAACAGCAACAAGCCGATCGTCGCGCTCGAGAACGCGGCCGACCAGCTGCGCTGGCTCACCGGCGGCTCCGAAGCCGAAGAGGCCGAGCAGATCGACGCCATGCTCGACGAGCTGGAGTCGGGTCGGCTGCGCGGCCAGCTCAAGACGCTGGCCGACATCTGGGCGCGCAGCGACGCGGCCCGGCTGGCGCGGTACCCCGAGTGGTGCGAGTGCCTGAACACGCCGGCCGAGCAACGCCTCATGAAGCGCCTGCTCGACGACCGCAACCCCGGCCTGGCCGACGGCATCGAGCGCCTGCATGCGGGCGGGCGCAGCGCGTTCGCCGCGGTCGGTGCGCTGCACATGGTCGGCGCGCAGGGGCTGCCCACGCTGATGGCGGCGCGCGGCTTCACCGTGACCCCGGTGCTCACCGAGGCGCAGGCACAGATGGCGCTGCCGATGCCGCCGCTCGCGGCGCCCGAGCCGCCGGCCCGCAAGGCGGTGCGTGGTGGCAAGAACGTCAAGGGACAGAAGGCGAGCAAGGGCCAGAGCCAGAAGGCCGCCGCGAAGGGCGGCGCCAAGCCGGCTGCGAAGGCCGCCGCGCCCAAGAGCGGCAAGGCCACCCCCAAGGCCACCAACAGCAAAGTGCGCCGATAATCGCGACCGCCATGCACACGCTGCGCCTCCACCCCCGCCTGATCGGCCGTCTCGGCCGGTGGGTGCTGTTGTGGTTCGTGCTGTCGCTGGGCGTGGCGGTGGCGTCGCCGGTGGTGCATCCGCAGGCGATGGAACTGGTGTGTTCCGGCGCCGGGACCGTCAAGGTGGTGGTCCACACCGAAGACGGCGTGCAGGACATGGGCGCCACGCACATGGACTGTCCGCTGTGCGTGCTGACCGGCGCACCGCCCCCGCCGCCGCTGGCAACCGCTTTCGATGCGCCCCTGCCTCTGGGGCGCGTGCTTCAACCGATTCCCGCCGCGCGCCATGCCGCGGCCACGGCTGCGCCGCTTCCGGCCCGTGGGCCCCCGCGTTCCGCCTGAGCGATCAGCAACAGCGCTGCCTGTCGGTGCACCCCGGGTGCGCGCAGGCAGTCCCTTTGGCTTGAAGTTCGTGGAGCCGGTTCCCCATGAAGCAGCACTCCCGCGCCCTGGCGATCGCCATGGCATTTCCTCTCAGCGCGCCGGTGTGGGCGCAGCAGCAAACGCCGCCGGACGTTGATCCGCCCGAGGCCGGCGCTGCGGCCGCCCCGGGCCGCGCACTCGGCACCGTCACCATCAGCGGTGGCCGCCCGACCTCGCTGCCGACGCAGATCCCGACCACCATCGAAGGCGTGACGGCCGAGCAGATCGCCGAGACGGTCAACGCCACCGACGCCGAAGACGCGCTCAAGTACCTGCCGAGCCTGCTGGTGCGCAAGCGCTACATCGGCGACTTCAACCACGCGGTGCTCGCCACCCGCGCCTCGGGCACGGGCAACAGCGCGCGCGCGATGGTCTACGCCGACGGCATCATGCTGTCGAACCCGCTGGGCAACGGCGCCACCTTCGCGCCGCGCTGGGGCATGGTGTCGCCCGACGAGATCGAGCGCGTCGACGTGCTCTACGGTCCGTTCTCGGCGGCCTACCCGGGCAACTCGGTGGGCGCCGTGGTCGACTACGTGACGCGCATGCCCACGCAGCTCGAGGCGCACGTCAAGCTCAGCGGCTTCGCCTCGAACTTCGACCTGGACAAGAGCCATTCGTCGCCGGGCGGCCAGCAGCTCGACCTGTCGCTGGGCAGCCGCAGCGGCGACTGGTCGTGGTGGCTCGGCGCCTCGCGCACCCACAGCAAGGGGCAGGCGCTGTCGTTCGCCAACCGGCTCGTGAGCGCCGGCACTGTCGGCACGGCGGGCACGCCCGTCACTGGCGCGGTGCTCGGGCTGAACCCGTCGAACCAGCCGTGGTGGCTGCTCGGCGGCACGACCGCTTACGACACGACCCAGGAGCAGGCCAAGCTCAAGCTGGCCTACGACTTCTCGCCCACGGTGCGCGCCACCTACACGCTGGGCGCCTGGCACAACACCACGCACGGCAGCACCGACACCTACCTGCGTGACGCGCTCGGGCAGCCCGTGTACGGCGGGCGCGTGAACCTCGGCGGGCGCACCTACACCCTCGATGCGCCGGCCACCGCCTTCGCACCGACCGAGACGGCGCTCACGCACTACATGCACGGCCTTTCGGTGAAGAGCCACACGGGCGGCGCGTTCGACTGGGAAGTGGCGGCGAGCCTGTTCGACTACGCCAAGGACACCTCGCGCACGCCGACCGTGGCGCTGCCCGGCGCGTTCTACGGCGGCCCCGGCCGCACCACCGACATGGGCGGCGCCGGCTGGCACACCTTCAAGGCCGCGGGCACCTGGCGGCCTACCGGCTCGGCCGAAGGCGTGGGCGCGCACGTGGTCGATTTCGGTGTCCAGCAAGACACCGCGCGGCTGCGCAGCGCCATCGGCAACACGCGCGACTGGATCGGCGGGCCGGCCGTGTCGCCGTTCTCCGCCTTCAACGGCAACACGCGGCTGCGCTCGCTCTACGTGCAGGACACGTGGCGCTTCGCCAAAGACTGGAAGACCACGCTGGGCCTGCGCCACGAGCGCTGGGAAGCGTACGGCGGCCAGCTCGGCAACGCGGCGAAGCTGCTCGACTTCGCGCCGCGCAAGAACAGCTTCGTCTCGCCCAAGGCCGCGCTCGCCTGGCAGGCCACGCCCGACTGGCTCTTCAAGGCCTCGACCGGCCGCGCCGTGCGCATGCCCACCGTGAGCGAGCTCTACCAGGGCTCGATCGAAGGCAACCGCATCGTCAACACCAACCCGAACCTGCGCCCCGAGCGTTCGTGGACCGCCGAGCTGAGCGCCGAGCGCGACCTCAAGCGCTGGGGGCTCGACGGCGTGCTGCGCACCACGCTGTTCTTCGAGCACACGAAAGACGCGCTCTACACCCAGGCGCTCACCAACCTCGTGAGCACGGTGCAGAACGTCGACGCCATCCGCACGCGCGGGCTGGAGGTGGCGTTGAACACGGTCGACGCAGGCATCCAGGGGCTGGACCTCAGCGGCAGCCTCACGCTGACCGATTCGAAGATCACCGCCAACAGCGGCTTCCCGGCCAGCGTCGGGCGTGACCAGCCGCGCGTGCCCAAGGTGCGCGCCTCGCTGCTCGCCACCTACCGGCCCGACGCCAAGTGGAGCTACACCGTCGGCGCGCGCTACAGCGGCCGGCAGTACGGCACGCTCGACAACAGCGACCCGAACGGCATGGCCTTCATGGGCTTCTCGAAGTTCTTCGTGGTCGATGCGCGCATCCGCTACCGCATCGACCGCCAGTGGAGCGCCGCCGTCGGCATCGACAACCTCAACAACCGGACCTACTGGGCCTTCCACCCGTACCCGCAACGCACCTTCGTGGCCGAACTCAAGTTCGACCTTTGACCCTCACTTTTCCTCTCCAAGGACACACGCCATGACAAAGCTCTCGACCCCCACCTTCCACATCCTCGCCGCCTGCGCCCTGCTGGCGGGTGCCGGCGCCGCCGGCGCCCACGTGAGCCTGCCTCCGGGCGGCGCCACCGTGGGCAGCGAGTACAACGCCGCCTTCCGCGTCGGCCACGCCTGCGAAGGCGCCAAGACCACCACCGGCCTCGCCGTGCGCCTGCCCAAGGGCTTCGTGCTCACCGATGCGCAGGCACGCAAGGGCTGGAAGCTCGATGCGCCCAAGGCCGGCAGCGCCGAAGGCGAAGTGCGCTGGACCGCAGAGACGCCGCAGAACGCGCTGCCCGGCAGCGAGCGCGGCGAGTTCGTGCTGCGCGGCAAGGTGCCCGCAACGCCGGGCCCGCTGTGGTTCAAGGTGCGCCAGGACTGCGACGTCGGCAGCGTCGACTGGGCCGAAGTTCCCGCCGCGGGCAGCGCCGTCGCCGGCCTGAAGAAGCCCGCCCCCAAGCTCGACGTGGTGGCGCAGGGCGTGGCCACGGTCGACGTGCGCGACGCCTGGGTGCGCCAGTCGGTGCCGGGCCAGAGCGGCACCGGCGCCTTCATGAAGCTCACCGCGCCCACGGGCACGAAGCTGGTCGGCATCTCGACGCCCGCCGCCGGCGTGGCCGAGGTGCACGAGATGAAGATGGAAGGCGACACCATGCGCATGCGCGAACTGACGGGCGGCCTCGACCTGCCGGCCGGCAAGATCGTAGAGCTCAAGCCCGGCGGCTACCACGTGATGCTGATGGACCTGAAGGGCGCGATGGCCAAGGGCGCGACCGTGCCCATGACCCTGAAGTTCGAGGACGCCAAGGGCGCGAAGACGACGCTGGAGCTGAAGCTGCCGGTCGGTGCGCCGGAAGGCGCGGCTGCTACGCCGGCGCCCGCGGCGGGCGGTGCGCATCAGCACTCCCAGCACAAGCACTGACCCTGTCGGGGTCTCGCCGGAGCGTCAGAGCAACTGGTCCGGCGCCAGCGGCCCGAACAGCCGCAGCAGGAAGCGCAGCGTGGCGCTCGCGTCGGGCTCGGTGTCCGTGTCCTGCAGGCCGCTGCCTTCGGGCGCGTGCCACACCAGCGTGCCCTTCTCGAGTTCGACATGCCATGAGCGCTCGCGCATGCCGCGCTCGATCTGCTCGGCCGCCACGCGCGAGAGTTCGCTGCTGCGGATCAGCAGCGCGATCTCGGTGTTCTGCAGCTGCGAGCGCAGGTCGAGGTTCATGGAGCCGACCACCAGCAGCCGGCCGTCCATCACCAGCACCTTGGAGTGCAGCATCGCGCGCGATTCACCGCTGGCGCTGCCCGCGCTGCTGCCGCCCGAGGAGCCGAACACATTGCCGAAGTCGGTCTGCTCGCTGCGCAGCTCGTACAGCTCGACGCCCGCGGCCAGCAGCGCCTTGCGGTGGCGCGCATAGCCGACATGGGCGATGGGCGCATCGTTCGAAGCGAGTGAATTCGTCAGCACCCGGATGCGCACGCCCCGTGTGCGCGCCGCGGCAAAGGCCTGCTGCATGTCGGGGCCGGGCACGAAGTAGGGCGAGATGATCAGCAGGTCGGTGCGCGCCTGGCCGATCAGGTGCAGCAGGCCTTCGACCACCGTGTCGCCGCTGGACGCCAGGTCGGCCAGCGCTGCGGCGTTGCGCGAGGGCGACTCGGGCCGGCTCACCACGAGGTCGGGGTTGCGCATCGCGCCGGGCCCGCGGTCGGCCGGGATCTTGCCCGGCGCGTCGGCCAGCATCAGGGCCGGCGCCCAGACGAAGGCGGCGCTGCGCAGGTCGAGCGGTTTCTCGTCCCAGGCGCGGGCGCGCTGTTCGGCCGTGGGGGCCGCGCCGGGGCGGGGCTCGCCGTCGGGTGGCTTCGGGTGGTTGCGGGCTTCGGCGGCTTCGTCGCCGAGTTCCTTCTCGACGCGCTGGGCGCGCTCGCGGATGCGCTGGAACTCCTCGCGCGAGACCAGCGACTGCACGGGGTAGGCGCGCTCGTTGTTCCAGTAGCTGTCGAAGCTGCGCGAGAGGTCCTGCACGATCGGGCCTGCCGCCAGCACGTCGACGTCCACAAAGTTGCCGGTGGTGGCATTGCCGAAGTAGGCATCGCCCAGGTTGCGCCCGCCGGTCACGCCCATCACGTTGTCGGCCAGGAACAGCTTGTTGTGCATGCGCTGCTGGATGCGCGAGACCTCGCCGATGGCGTTGAGCATGCGGTTGAAGCCGGTGCCGCGCGAGCCCGCGAGCGGGTTGAACAGGCGCATCTCGATGTTCGGGATGAAGGCCAGGCCGAGCACCAGCGCGTCGCGGCCGACGGTGTGGAAATCGTCCAGCAGGATGCGCACCCGCACGCCGCGCTCGGCCGCCGCCTGCAGCCCGCGCACGAGTCGGCCGGTGCTGGCGTCGGCGTGGATGGCGTAGTACTGCAGGTCCAGCGTTTTCTGTGCGCTCTCGATCAGCGCCAGCCGGCTGCCGTAGGCGGCCTGCGGACCGCCCAGCAAGAGGAAGCCCGAGTCGAAGCGGGCCTTGTCGGCCTGCCGCCGCTCTTTCAGCAGCGTGGCCAGCGCCGTGCCGTCGGGCGAGGCGAGCGCGGTCGAGACGGGGCGGTCCACATCCTTCGGCAGCTGCGCGCAGGCGCCGAGCACCAGGATCGCCAGCAGCGCGGCGCTGCGGCGGACCAACGCGTGGAAGGAAGAAGAAGGCATGCGGCGGGATCTTTCCGGGAGCCGGGGAAGGCGGTGCCGCATGTATAGCCGAGTTGGCGCCCGCCGTGGGTGGGACGGGCGGCCAACCGGCGCAGGAAGACAGCGCTCAGCGCCCGGCGCCGAGTTCTTCCTGGCGCTCCAGCGCGGCGAGCAATTCGTCGTCGATCTTCGCGTGGCGCTCGCTCAGTTCGACCGCGCGCGAGGCGTCGCTCGCGTAGATGGTGCCGCCGTCGAGTTCGAGCATTTCGCTGATGCGCTTCTGTTCGGTTTCGAGGGCTTCGATCTGTGTGGGAAGGGCTTCGAGTTCGCGCTGCTCCTTGTAAGAGAGCTTCTTGCGGGGGCCGCCCACCGGAGCGGCGGAGGGTGCAGCCGCGGGAGCCGGGGCCGGTGCGGCAGCAGGAGCCGGCGGTGCCGACGCGAGGCGCTGCTCGGCGATCTCGCGTGCGCGCTTCGACTGGATCAGCCAGTCTTCCACGCTGCCCTCGTACTCGCGCCAGCGGCCGTCGCCCTCGAAGGCGATCGTGCTGGTCACCACGTTGTCGAGGAAGGTGCGGTCGTGGCTCACGAGGAACACGGTGCCGTCGTAGTCCTGCAGCAGGCCTTCGAGCAGTTCGAGCGTGTCGATGTCGAGGTCGTTGGTCGGCTCGTCGAGCACCAGCACGTTGGCCGGGCGCGCGAACAGGCGCGCCAGCAGCAGGCGGTTGCGTTCGCCGCCGCTGAGCGAGCGCACGGGGGAGTTGGCGCGCGCGGGGGAGAACAGGAAGTCGGAGAGGTAGCTTTTGACGTGCTTCTTCTGGCTGCCGATTTCGATCCACTCGCTGCCGGGGCTGATGAAGTCTTCGAGCGTGGCGTCGAGGTCGAGCTTGTCGCGCATCTGGTCGAAGTACGCCACCTGCAGGTTGGTGCCGCGGCGGATCTTGCCGCTGTCGGGTTCGAGCTCGCCGAGGATCAGCTTGAGCAGCGTCGTCTTGCCCGCGCCGTTGGGGCCCAGCAGGCCGATCTTGTCGCCGCGCAGGATGGTGCCGCTGAAGTTGCGGATCACGGTCTTCTCGCCGAAGGACTTGGTGGCCTCGGTGAGCTCGGCCACGATCTTGCCGCTGGACTGGCCCGACGCCACGTCCATGTTGACGCTGCCCTGCACCTCGCGGCGCGCGGAGCGGCTGGCGCGCAGTTCCTGCAGCCGCGTGATGCGGCTCTGGCTGCGCGTGCGGCGGGCTTCGACGCCCTTGCGGATCCAGATCTCTTCCTGCGCCAGCAGCTTGTCGGCCTTCGCGCTGATGATGGCTTCCTGGGCGAGCTGCTCTTCCTTCTGGAGGAGGTACTGCTCGAAGTTGCCGGGGTAGGAACCCAGCTTGCCCCGGTCGAGTTCCACGATGCGGGTGGCGACGCGGTTCAGGAAGCTGCGGTCGTGGGTGATGGTGACGACGCTGCCCTTGAAGTCGATCAGCAGCTGTTCCAGCCACTCGATGGAGTCGAGGTCCAGGTGGTTGGTCGGCTCATCTAATAAGAGCACATCGGGCGCGGCCACCAGGGCCTGGGCCAGGGCGACCCGCTTGCGCGTGCCGCCGGAGAGGGAGCCGACGCGCGCGTTGCGATCGAGGTGGAGGCGGTGCAGCGTCTCTTCGACGCGCTGTTCCCAGTTCCAGGCGTCATAGGCTTCGATCTTGGACTGCAGGGCGTCCAGGTCGAGCCCGTCCGCGCCGGAGAGGTACAGGTCACGGATGGCGATGACTTCGCCCAGGCCCTGGCTGGCGGCGGTGAAGACGTCCGCATCCATGTCCAGCGCGGGCTCCTGCGCCACGTAGGCGACGCGCAGGTTCTGCTGCAGCTGCAGCGTGCCGTCGTCGGGCTTTTCCAGCCCGCCCAATATCTTGAGCATCGACGACTTGCCGGCGCCATTGCGGCCGATCAGGCCGATGCGTTCCGATTCAAGAAGAGAGAAGTCCGCATGATCCAGCAGCGGGACGTGACCGAACGCGAGCTGCGCGTTGAGGAGTGTGATGAGTGCCATGTGGCACGGATTATCGGAGGGGCGGGTGAAGGCGCTTGGCGACCAGGGGAGAGGGCTTCTTTGTGGCTCTCTATATAGAGAGGGTCTGGAGTCATCCAGGAGAGGCGCTGACAACCAGGAAAGAGGCTTGAGGCTGGCGGTGAGCGAGGCGATCAAGGCCTTCTTCAAGTTTCTTTCGGCTTGGCTTGCAGGGCTCGAAATCTGTCATATACTCGTGGGCTTCGCTACTGAATACCTCTGGTGTTCGAAGCGACTGGGACTCTCAGGAGTGCTGGTTGTGGGTGGTGAAGAAAGTCTTCGAAAGTTGACGCGGTTTGAAAAAACAGTGCATAATCGAAGGCTTCGCTGGAAACAACTTCAGCGACTTGAACTGAAAGGTTTGGGTTGCAGGAAAGAAGAAGTGGAAAGCGAAAAAAGTCTCCGAAAGTTGACACGGTTTGAAAAAACAGTGCATAATCGAAGGCTCCGCTGAAAACAACTTCAGCAGCTTGAATCGAAAGATTCGGGATGCGAAA